>DATNPH010000271.1:0-2798 GCA_036703315.1 Coleofasciculaceae cyanobacterium | reverse complement strand
CTCACCTAAAAGATATTTACCCTCTTCCCTATCTCTTCCTGGACTGATAGGAGTTGGTGAGGGTGCGATCGCTCAGTAACCTGTAAAAATACAGTTATGCCAACTGTACTAAAGAAAGATGGCTGACAAAGATGCTGCTAGCTCGGTGGAAATAGTAATTGAGCATCATTTAGAACTACTGCAACGATGGGAGGAAATTCATGGCTAATGCAAGCTTGGATGAGGAATCTCTAAAAGCAGCGATGCTCCTACAGAGCCGCTCCGCTAACGCAAAAGCAACAAAAGCAGCAGCACTTGCGAATGCTACGGAACCGAGGGCTGAATCGGCATATTATGACCAGAGTAGCGATAAGTCTAACGGCATGCTTCGCTAGCGCATTGTAATTAATTTGAACAGTGGGGCAACTTACAGTTTTCCACCAGCATTAGCGCAAGGTTTAGCAGGTGCTTCTCCAAAGGATTTAGCTGAGGTTGAAGTTACTCCATCCGGTGATGGGTTGCACTTCTTAAAGCTGGATGCGGATTTTAGTGTTCCTGCTCTTTTGGCAGGTGTGTTCGGGACTGATGCTTGGATGGCTCAAATTAAGATGAAGGCTAGTTAGCAAGCGATCGCACCCTGTTATGCGAAGCAGCCCTTTCAGTATTCAGAATTTGTCCAATCGGTGATCGTTTCCTTGTCCAAGCAAGCTGTTTTCTGCAACAGGAAAATCCCTTACCCTGGTTCTATGACAGCTAGATACGGGCAAAGAATCCTGCACTCTTACATGGAGAAGGAAATGGAAGGCAAAAGGTTTATCCGCACTATGCGACTGCAAAACTTCCTATCCTACGGAAGTGAGGGTGAAGAAATCGAACTGCAACCCCTTAATGTGCTGATTGGCCCCAACGCATCTGGCAAGTCGAACTTAATCGAAGCGATTGGATTTCTGAAGGCAACCCCCACAGATTTAACTGCCCCAATTCGTAAAGGGGGAGGAATCAGCGAGTGGCTTTGGAAAGCTGGAAAAGAGCCTCCTATAGCCGAGATTGAGGCAACCATAGAGTATCCCAAAGAGGTTATACCTCTGCTATACCGGCTTTGTTTCACTACAGTTGAGCAAAGACTAGAGATTGTGGATGAAGAGATAGAAAACAACAACATAAATGAGCAAGAGCAAGATGATGTCTATTTTAACTACCGCTACCAGCGTGGTCGGGGATTTAGTAGTTTAGGAAGAATGCTGACCAAATCTGGAGAAAACCTTATTCCAAATCGGTCAATTTTGTCTCAGATTAAAGAACCATATTTACATCCAGGACTCACCTATTTAGGTAATCAATTCTCTAGCATTTGCCTATATCGCGACTGGCATATAAGTCGAAATTCGGAATTGAGGAAGCCTCAGCAAACAGACTTACCAGAACATCCTCTCGTAGAAGACGGGAGTAACCTCGGACTGTTTTTGAACAACTTACAATACCAAGTGGGAAGTAAACAGGTTATCGAGAAGCTCAAGAAGTTTTACGAGGAAGCAGAAGAACTTTCAGTAAAAATTTATGGTGGTACAGTCCAGATATTTATTCGTGAAGAGGGTTTGAGTCAACCAATCCCTGCAACTCGTTTATCTGATGGTACACTTCGCTATCTATTTTTGCTGGCTTTACTCCTCGACCCAACCCCACCACCACTCATTTGTATTGAAGAACCAGAGATTGGGTTACATCCCGATATGATGTCTACCATCGCTGATTTGTTAGTCGAAGCCTCTGGGCGAACACAGTTGATTGTTACAACTCATTCTGAGGCTTTAGTCTCCTCACTTCCCCCTGAATCAGTTTTAGTGTGTGAGCGAGATTATCTAGGAACTCATCTGCGTCGTCTTGACCCTGAACGGCTTAAAAAGTGGCTGGAAAATTATTCTCTAGGTGAACTCTGGAGCATGGGTGAGATTGGTGGAACGCGATGGTAAAAGAGATTCGTATTTACATAGAAGGGGGTGGAGATGATCGGGATACAAAAAGGCAAATTCGGCAAGGATTTAGTAGTTTTCTGAAAGAGCTTGTGCAGATGGCGCGGAGCAAGCGAATCAAATGGGATATCATTGTCTGTGGTTCTCGTAATAATGCTTTCAGGTCTTTCCAAAATGCTTTGGAAGATTACCCCGATGCTTTCAATGTCCTACTTGTTGACTCAGAAGCAGCAGTAAATCAACCATTTTGGGAGCATTTGAAATCTAGGGACAATTGGGATTCACCTGGCGTTGACGATACCCATTGCCATTTAATGGTTCAAGCAATGGAAGCTTGGTTTATTGCCGATATTGATACATTAAAAAAGTTCTATGGGCAGGGATTCAGAGAAAATTCTATTCCGAAAAATACAAATGTAGAGAAGATTGATAAGGCTTCGTTGGAGCCAAGTTTGAAGGCAGCTACTCGCAATACATCGAAAGGGGAATACCAAAAGATACAACACGCTTCAAAGCTCTTAGAATTGTTGGATGTTACCAAGGTACGTAAAGCTGCGCCTAAGTGCGATCGCCTTTTTACCACTCTCAGCAAAATTATGGGAGAGACAATCTGACAAGGTTAGGTGCAGTATCAAGGAATCTGCGATCGCACTTCCATCTTCCCCATGTCTTCCTGAATTGATGGGGGTTGGTGAGGGTGCGATCGCGTCGTCTATTTGCGAACGGTGGGTATTGTAGAATGCTAAGGCTAAAATACGCATAGACCCTTAGGAAAGCAACTGTTTCCTTATGCACGAGACTGCCCCAAGGTTAGACGATCCGAGCATTACTCGCTTAACCCTCGCCGAA
>DATNPH010000261.1:0-12600 GCA_036703315.1 Coleofasciculaceae cyanobacterium | reverse complement strand
TCTTGACAAATAGAAAAAAGAATGCATCTAGCCGCGAGTTTCCAGCAGTGCTCTTCTAGCGATCAAGTAAAACTAGACCGATTTTTGGTTTGTGGACTTGGCAGCTTAGGTCAGCAATGTGTTGTTGCCCTCAAGGAATTTGGGGTAAACATCATTGCCATTGATGCAGATCAGCATAGAAGCTGGGAGATTCCTGATTTACCGAACTTGTTAGAAAAATTGATCATCGGTGATTGTCGCCAAGAAAGTATTTTAGAACAGGCAAAGATTCGACAGTGTCGAGCTGTTCTTATAGTCACCAGCAGTGAGCGAGTGAATACAGAAGCTGCATTTGCAGCACGGCTGTTAAATCCGCAGACTCGTTTAGTTATCCGTTCTGCCAAAGAAAAGCTCAATGAACTGTTGGGCGCACACCTTAAAAATTTTGTCTCCTTTGAGCCAAATCAGCTGCCTGTCACTACTTTTGCTCTTGCTGCTTTGGGAACGGAAACATTAGGATTTTTCAACTTAGAAGGACACCAACTGCGAGTGGTGAAGCGCCACATCAAGCCAGGTGACCCATTTCGCAGACACCTAGTGCATGAGCTAAATAGTTCCAAGCGTCGGGTTCTCAGCCACACTCCCAATTCACTTGAAGCGCTTGCTGGTTTTCACCAGTGGGAGCAAGATGTTCCCATGCGGGTGGGAGATACCATCGTTTACATTGATATGACGCAACGGCTGGCAGGTCGTTCTGAGGCATTAGCAACAGATACTCAGCAAAACTGGCAACAGTTTTTGCAAGAGATTGCTCAAGGTTTGAGCTGGAGCAACACGAAGCTGAAACTGATCGAATTTTGGCAATCCAGTTCTCAGATTCAGGTGCGCCGAGTGGCAATGGTCTGCGCGATTATCGTGCTTATCCTGTGGATATGTGGAACCCTTTTGTATATGTTGAACTATCCCAACATCAGCTTTAGGCATGCCTTTTACACCACTGCCATCTTGCTATTGGGAGGATTCGGAGATCTCTATGGAAGTTTCAACTTTGCGATTCCGGTTCCCTGGTGGTTGCAGTTGCTGAGCCTGGGGCTAGGATTGGCGGGCACGGCTTTTGTGGGAGTGTTGTATGCACTGCTCACGGAGATGCTCCTAAGCTCTAGATTCCAGTTTTTAAAGCGGCGTCCACCGGTGCCACAACAAGACCATGTGGTGCTGATTGGATTAGGTCGGTTGGGTCAGAAAGTGGCGGCTCTATTGCAACAATATAAGCAGCCAGTGGTTGGGATTAGCAGTATAGAACTTGACCCAAACATTCTGCCGCAGCTATCGGTGATTACTGGTGACTTTGCCGAAGCCTTGAAAATGGCAAATCTCCGCACGGCAAAAAGCGTCGTCGTAGCAACCGATGATGAAATGCTGAATCTGGAAGTTGGCTTGATGGCTCATGCGGCAAATCCTGCTGGTGGTCTAGTTATTCGAACCTTTGAGCAAGGCTTGAGTAATAATTTGGCACAATTGTTGCCTGACGCTCAAGTTCTGTGCGCTTATGCTTTAGCGGCAGAAGCCTTTGTTGGGGCAGCGTTCGGAGAAAATATCAATAACCTGTTTCGCCTCAACAACCAAACCATCTTGGTGACGGAATACCAGATTGAAGCGAGTGATACACTCAATGGATTGCTGCTAGCGGAGGTCGCCTATGGTTATGGGGTAGTGCCTATTCTCTACCAGAAAGGGGAAGAAACGCCAAAGGTGATGCCGCCTGATGATATACGTCTTGGTGTGGGCGATCGCATGATTGTTCTGGCAACTAGTAAGGGTCTGCGACGCATTGAACAAGGTAGAGTTGGTATCACTCCAAAAACCTGGCTCTTGCGGGTAGAGAAAGCCTTGACACAGGAAGGAATTTTTGAGGGTGCAATTGCGATCGCTCGAATTTCTGGATGTGACCTTACCATGGCTAGAGCCTTGATGCACAACTTACCAGGGACTCTGCAAGTGCCCCTGTATAAACACCAAGCACAACGCCTTGTACGAGCCCTCAGCAAAGCTCAGGTTAAAGCTCATGTAGTTCCGATCTAAATATATGGATGCCAACGAACTTCTGGAGCGTTATGCAGCAGGAGAGAGGTGTTTTTATTTTCCAAAGCTAGAAAGTACTAACCTCAACGGTGCAAAACTAATTCGTGCCGACCTCAGTGATGTCAACCTGTTTGATGCCAGACTGATTCGTGTGGACTTGAGTGAAGCGCTTCTGAGTAGAGCAATCCTAACTAGAGCAATTCTGAGTAGAGCTGTCCTGACTGGAGCTGTCCTGAGTGGAGCCAACTTGAATAGAGCGATTTTGAGTAGAGCGATTTTGAGTAAAGCTGTTCTGAGTGGAACTATCCTGAGTGGAGCTATCTTGATTAGAGCAAGTCTGAGTGGAGCGGATCTATATCAAGCCAATCTGAGTGAAGCCCTGCTGAGACATGCTGACTTATATCATGCCAACTTGACCGAGTCCCTCCTGAGACATGCTGACTTGTATTGCGCTTACCTGAGAGATGCCAACTTGTTCAGTGCTAATCTGTTCGGCGCTAATCTCAGGGGTGCTGATTTGAGTTGTGCCAACCTGAGTTGTGCCAATCTCAACAGTGCTGACCTGAGGAATGCCAATCTCACAGAAGCTAATCTCAGTTGTGCTAACCTCAAGGGTGCCCTCATCTGTAAAACCACTATGCCCAATGGAGAGGTATGCGATCGCGACTGTCCGAATGGGTGCTCTAGTACTCTGTCAAAGTTGTTTAAGAGGTAGGTTCGGTTGAGGGACGGATGCTGTTGGCGAACTCCCTGAACCCTTATTTTTTCGTAGGTTGGGTTGAACACAGTGAAACCCAACCTACAAGTTAATATCCTTCAATTCAAAATTGACAGACCACTAAAGTGGGTAAGAAGATCACAGCAGATGTTACAAGATCAATTTAGCTATCTTTGCGAGAAGCTCCACAGTGTAATCAAGGGGGATACATTGAGCCTTTAGGCAGTACCCCCGACGATTCAGTGTTGGGACGGCGCTTAAACAGGCGAAGTAATTCGGCTTACGCCGCCTCAGGAAAACCCTTCAGTATTTGGAGAGGTGCATTACTTTTACCAATCAAATAGCTCAACGAAAGTTTTCTGCATCCAGATGGTGCTCTTCCCATGTAGGGGTGGGTTTAGGATAACAACGCAGAGAACAAGTGTTGTCAATAATTCAACTAAACCTACCCCTACCACTTATAACGGAAGTCTCCACACAGGTATTGTGATGAAACACAGAACTATTCCTGGGAGTGCATTGGCATGCTCCTTGGTAGGGTACACAGCCGCCGGCTTCTTTCTCACTTTTGTTTCGCCTTGGGCTGTAGTATTTGCTGTGGCTTTTGCAATTACTGGAGCGTGGCTTGGGGCTTGGGCTCAGGTTGTGGCTTTAGCGGGTGTTAGATGGTGGGTTAGATTCGTGGCTTCAGCTGGTGTTGGGGCTTCAGCTGTACTTTTAGCTGGTGTTGGGGCTTCGGCTGGTTCTTGGGCTAAGGTTATGTCTGGAACTCCAACTGAGGCTAGTTCTAGGATGATCGTTGTCTCTGGAGCCATCTGTTGGTTTATGTTTGGGGCTGTAGCTCGGTTTGTGTTTGGGGCTGTAGCGTGGCGCGTGGTTGGGGCTGTCAGGAGTAAGTTTAAAGCCACCATTACAGTTGTGGCTTGGATGGTGAGCGGCGCTGTGATTTGGTTTGTGTTTGGGGCTGTGGCTGGGCGTGTGGCTTTGGCTGTAGCTGAGGGGAAGTTTGTAGTTGTAGTGGTGCTGGTAGTTTGGGCTATAGCATGGGCTGGAGCTTGGTTCGTGTTTGAGGCTGTGGCAGGAACTTTCGCTGGTAGTGTGGCTTGGGCCATAGCCGGTGCGGCGTTTGGAGTTATGGCTGCGGGTGTCGCTTGGACGTTTGTGGGAGCTGGAGTTGTTGCTGGGGCGGGCGCTGTAGCTGTGTCTAAGGCAGGACATGAATTACTGAAGAATTTCAGTAAATTTCACACGTTTGTGATTTTGGCAATAACCTCTTTATCGGGTCTAGGTTTGGGACGGTTATTCAGTGAACTGTTGCTACTTCCCTGAACACAAGTTTCATCCAAAAAGAGCCAGGGAAGAACAACACAGACAAAGAAAGCACCGCTACCCAAGTCGGTGAAAACTTAAAGCTTTGTAAATTTCAGAGCTTCTACTACTTTAGGTGCTGTCACTTCTATAGAGTTGCCAATTAACGTACGAGCTTAGTAGATGTCTTTAAAGTAGTGAGGTATATTAATGTCCTTTGAAGCTCTTGACGGTAGCAAGGCAGATTTAAAGCAATTGTGGGGAGGGGGAAAAGTCCCACCCTTGACTCCCGAAGAAACAGACTTGTCGCTCAAACTGTGGAACAAAATTAAGCTTCGCAAGCAGCGAGAACAGAAACTCGAATCCACAACGATGGGATTTGAGCATCGGTGAACTTCACAACACCCGCTCCCACTATCGACAAAATTGGCGATCGCTTTGGCTAAGCGACCCAAATAAAATAACTAGATAATAAAAATAACACCCCGCGCTATCTGTTGCAGCACGGGGAAAGTTGATTTTTAAAAACTTAGCAAAATCCAGCGCTTTTCCAGTTGCGCTCATCTACTGCGGTTTACTTAGACTCCGATTAATTTCCTCTTTTTGTTCTTGTGTCAAGATGTTTCCAATTTCGGTGTTAGCCGATTCCAAAATCTTTCGAATCTCAACTTTCTGTGGATCTGAGAGATTATCAATCGCCCCTAGTCCCCGACCATCTTGTCTGCCAGTAGCGAACTGCTTCTGTTGCTCTGCTGAGAGAACTTTCTCAATCTGACCAATAGCGGTCGTCTGTATCTCCTGAAATCTGGCTTGTTGATCATTGGTTAGGCGGATGCGAGGTGGTTTCGGTCTAGCCTGTTCGGCAGCGGGTGGGGATTGTGGCGCGTTTTGAGCAAAAGCAGCAACAGGGAAGACGGCAATCGCTCCCGCTGCAATTACCCCAATAGTCATCGATAAAAGTTTGGATGAAGTCATTTTTCCAAGGAGGAAGATTTAGTTAATTTTTATCAGGCTCTCTCGCCTGACTGGCTGTTGCCCTCTGTCCAGCGGTATAGATACCTAGGATATTAAGGATGCGATCGCATCTACTAATACCAAGTTGCAGTTAAAGGTAGTAGATAAAGAGGACAAAGACAAGGGGGAGAGCAAGAACTATGTATGAACTCAACTGGGTATAAGCGCAGTTTTATGGCTTGCCAATGAGCGACTTTAAGTATTGACCCTAGGATAGTAATTAATCCTCTTGGGTGTCGAGTGGACTAGAAAACACAAATAGTTTTTGGTTTTTGGGTAGAGCCATGGCTTGACCAAGGTAACGATGAGTTCCAACTCCCATATTTCCAGTAGAAGTCATCTTAAAGCTTACTTCCTCAAATGCCGATTTGCGCAGAAGTTCTCGGACTAAACTAAGGCGATGGTCAGTGTTTTCAGATAGCTCACGAGTCCAAACGATAAATCCACCTGGCTTACATAAGAAACCAAGGCTCTGGATTAAGCGAGGCAGTTCGGTTTCAGGTACATTGCCAAAAACACCACAGACGAGTACGAGGTGGGCTGGAACTACCCCTTCATAGACAGAGGATAAAGTAGCATCACCATTAACGAACTCAAGTTGCTCTGCTAGCTCCGTAGATTCTGCGGCAGCTCGTCCACATTCGACGAGTCTAGAGTCTAGCTCCACAAATCGTGCATAAACATCCGAAGCACGAGGGTGATCTAATAGTGCTCCCAGCAAATCCCGTCCGTCACCAGCGCAGACACTCACTACACCAATTTTTCCTGGGGGACAGGCATTTAGACAAGTCGAAATATACTCACGGACGATTTGCAATCGCTGCCTCATTCTAGGCTTCGTCCTGTAATAATCGTGCCAGGCGAACCAGTCTATTGGCATTACCTTATCTGTTGAGCCATTATGGTTTTAAGTAATCGTGTGAGTTTTAATGCAAACGCCCATCACTTCAGTTAAGTGGCCCATTAAATATTCATACAAAATTCATACAAGATTTATGTACGATTTAACAGTTAATTGCCCTGCTTGCAAAGGGTCAAGAGCAGTTGCCACAACAGATTTAGGGCTTATCTTCCCCTACAGTCATAAAAGCATAACATATCCTAAAACTTGCTAGCCTTGTGGTAGAGGCAAATACACTCTAAATATGAAATAGGCTATGAATCTTGGCTGTTTACTAGAGGGTCTTAGAGGCATTTCAACATGAAATCTACCGGGTTGCGCGAGTTTTGGTTATCTTTTATTATTTCTCTGACAAGAGCAATTCCTATTGGTCTAGCTAGCTCTGTTGGAGTCGCTTTATTAACACTTGATGCGACTTCTCCCACACTTGCTCAACCCATTACACCCGCAGCAGATGGCACTGGTACTGTTGTCACCCCTGAAGGTAACCGCTTCAATATCTATGGGGGTACTCTTTCGGGCGATGGAACCAGCCTGTTCCAGAGTTTTCAGCAATTTGGACTCTCTGAAGGTCAGATTGCTAACTTTCTGTCTAATCCTTCTATTCGCAATATCTTAGGTCGTGTTGTTGGTGGTGATCCTTCCGTTATCAATGGTTTGATTCAGGTCTCTGGTGGCAAAGACGTCAACTCCAACTTATTTTTAATAAATCCAGCGGGGATTATCTTTGGTCAGAATGCAAGTCTCAATGTCCCCGCCGCATTTACTGCCACTACAGCCTCTGGTATTGGATTTGGCGGTGGTTTGTTTCAGGCTTCTGGTCCCAATGACTACGCCAGCATTGTCGGCAATCCCACTACGTTTAATTTTGATGCTGCCTCTACAGGAACAATTGTTAATGCTGGCAACTTAGCCGTTAAACCCGGAGAGAGTCTATCTCTAATTGGGGGGACAGTCATTAATACAGGTGTTCTGCAATCCTCAGGAGGCAACATTACATTAGCAGCCGTACCTGGGAGCAATCGGGTGCGGGTGAGCCAGGCGGGACAAATACTGAGTCTAGAGATTGCACCGCCTACTGATAGCCAAGGGAATCTGCTACCAATTACGCCGCAGTCTTTGCCTAAATTGCTTACAGGTATCAATATTGATACGGGTCTAAGGGTTAATGCCGATAACACTGTACAAACAGCCACTGGTACTATCATCCCCACGCAACCCGGAACAGCGATCGCATCGGGTACCATTGATACCTCCACAACAGCAGCAGGCTCCAATGGCGGGACAGTGAATGTCTTGGGTGATAAAGTCGGCGTCTTTGGCAATATTAATGCCTCAGGTACTAACGGTGGCACCATACTCATTGGTGGTGATTATCAGGGTCAAGGAACACTCCCGCGAGCTTCTCGCACCTATGTCAGTCCTAACTCAGTGATTAATGCAGACAGTCTGCTCAATGGCAATGGCGGTAAAGTTATCGTCTGGGCAGACAAAGTAACTGGTTTCTATGGTCAAGTTAGCGCTCGTGGCGGTCTTAATTTTGGCAATGGCGGCTTCGTAGAAATATCCAGTAAGCAAGACTTGGCATACAAAGGACAGGCAAATGTTGGTGCAACCAATGGTGCTGGTGCGACGGGAACCATTCTGCTTGATCCGACCAACATTACAATTGTTGGTGTCGGTACCAACGACGACCAACTTCTTGCCAATACTCCTACTGCAAATGACCCAGCTGGGGCGATTTTCTCTGGAGATGGCGGTGCCGTAGACTTCACTCTCTCGGCTAGCGTACTTGGCGCTCAGACGGGTAATGTCATTCTTGAGGCGACTAACAATATTAGCGTTGCTCCTGGTGTGTCGTTGAACTTTGTCCCTAATGGTGGGTCAATCTCGTTTAAAGCCGATGCAGGAGTCAGTGATGGGATTGGCTCTTTTGTAATGGATCCGACGCAATCCATTACAGCTCCGGGAAGAGCGGTAACAATTTCGGGAGCGAGTGTAACGGTTGGAGGTATTAATACTGCCAGTGCTACTAATGGTGGGGCAATTACACTCACAGCTACCAACGGTGGCATTAGCACAGGTAATCTAAATTCCTCTGCCTTATCTTCGTCTACTGTTAGTGGTGCTGCATCTGCATCTGGTACAGGCGGTGCCATCAATCTGGGTGCCACGAACGGCAGCATCATCACAGGCGATCTAAATTCTTCTTCCTCATCTTCAGCTACGGGTGCTGGCGCTACATCGACGTCTGGCAATGGCGGAGCGATCGCTCTGACTACCAACAACGGCACTGTCAGCACCGGCGCGATTAACTCTTCTTCCTCATCTTCAGTTGAGGGTGGTGCTATCTCGGCTTCTAATACAGGCGGAGACATCACTATCAAAGCTGCCAGCAACATCAGCACCGGTGCGCTCAACTCGTCTTCCTCGTCTGTAGCTAATGGTACTACTCCTAAATCAGCCGCTGGCACGGGCGGAGCGATCGCTCTGGCTAGTACCACTGGCAGCATTAATACAACTACTCTTAACTCCTCTTCTGCATCTATTGCTACTGGTGCTAGTGCTACAAATACTTCGGGGACAGGTGGAGCGATCGCGCTAACAGCCCCCGGTGGTATTACTACAGGCACGATTAATTCCAGTACCAATTCCACTTCTGTAGCTAATAGTGGCGGGGCAGTCGCACTGAATGCTGGAGGCGGTAAAGTCACTCTCGGCGGTGATATCAATACCTCTGGAAACTTGGGGATTGGAGGCTCGCTCAGCGTAACTGGTTTAGTAACGCTCGCTCAACTCGCCACTACCATCACTACAGCAGGTACAGCTGGCAGCGGCAACATCACCTTCAACAGTCCGCTCAATGGGACAGCTGTTGGAACCCAGAATCTGACTTTGAATTCAGGCACTGGCACCGTTACGTTCAATGGAATAGGTAATACTGCACCACTAGGTAACTTAATTATTAATGGCACTGGGAATGTTCAACTGGCAGGGGATTATGTTTTTGCCAACAGCTACGCCTTCAACAACCCAGTTAATCTCATTGGCAATACCACTATCGCGGCACCTACCGGTCTAGCATTTAACAACACTCTGGTAGCCGGTGCGAACAACCTCACCCTAACCGCAAACGAAATTGACTTTGCCAAACCTGTGACAGGAACTGGCAACTTGGCGCTTCAACCGTTTACAGCTAGTCAAGCGATCGCCATTGGGGGTACTGTAGATAGCGGTCTTGGGACGTTAGATCTGCTTTCGAGTGAAATCGCCTTATTACAAAATGGCTTCAGCTCGATCACTATTGGTAGCCCCTTAAGTAGTGGTGCGATTACCCTAGCCGGTAACACGACGTTCTCTGATCCAGTACTATTACAATCACCGATTGGTACAGGTTTAATCAACACAACAGGTGGCACTCTATCGGGAACTGACAATGCCACGATTAGCCTACTAGCCAATCAATCTATTACTACTGGCAATATCGTTAATCCAGGTCAAGGAATTACGCTAACCAGCTTACTCGGCAATATCGATACTAGGGCTGGGATACTCAACACTAGCTCTATAGCTGGTAATGGAGGAGCGATCACATTAAATGCCAATGGCGGCATTGCTACAGGTAACTTGTTCTCTAATGCTGTAACGGGGAATGCTGGAGGAATTACCCTCAACAGTACTACAGGGGCAGTTACGACAGGCTCAGTGGAGGCAAGCAGTAGTAGTGGCAGCGGAGCAAATGTAACGATTGCTGGCAAAGACAATGTTGGCATCGGCGGATTCATTCACTCTGGTACCAACGGTTTGGGTCAGGGGGGTAATATCACCGTTAGTAGCAGTGGTGGCAGTACCAGCATACTTGCAGAATTGGACTCTCACTCTCAATCTGGCAATGCAGGCGCAATCACCGTTATAGGTCGTGATAACATCACAGCTGGGGTAATCAACTCCAGTTCCGCGATCGGTAAAGGTGGCAATGTTACCCTTGACCCAGCAGGTAGCATCCAAGTTGCCTCGATTAACGCCCAAGGCGGAACCCAGGGCGTGGGCGGTACCGTTAGTATAACTACAGGACAATTCTTCCGCGCTACAGGCACTTTTCTAGACCGCAATAACACATTAGCCAGCATCTCTACCGCTGGCGGTATCAGTGGTGGAGATATCTCTATCCGACATGGAGGAAGCGGAATAGTCCCCTTTGAAGTTGGAAGGTCTGTAACCAACGGCACAGAGGGTGCTATCACTTCGGGCAACTTCACTATAGCTCCCCCTGCATCCTTCCTGACTCCGCAAAAAGTGGGCAACATTGAGATTATTACGGCGAACCCGCCCACCAACCCACCCAACAACTCCACCAACCCACCCAACAACTCCACCAACCCACCTAGCAATTCCAACAACAATTCCAACAACAATTCCAACAACAATTCCAACAATAACTCCAACAACAATTCCAACAAGCCGTCGAATAGCAATTCCAATAAGCCGTCGAATAGCAATTCTAATAAACCGTCGAATAGCAATTCCACCGAGTCAGCGAGTGATTCCACCGAGTCAGCGAGTAATTCCACTGAGTCAGCGAGTAATTCCACTGAGTCAACAAGTTCGTCGAATAATTCCCCTGAGACCAACAAAAAACCTGCCACACCTCCAGCTTCAAACCAATCCTCCTCTACCACACCAGTAGTTGACACCAAGGTTACGGGACTAGAGCAACGCTTGACTGGTAAGTTTGAGAATTATTTTGGTGTTAGCAAGGCTCCTGTGGTTGTCACTGTGGAGAAAGCCCAGACCTCCCTGCGCCAGGTAGAACAAATTACTGGCATGAAACCTGCCCTTGTCTATGCCTTCTTTCAACCGCAAACCTCTGCCAGCGCACAGCAGGACTCCAAACCTCTACCAGAGCAGACCTCCAACCGAAACCAAATGCTCTGGCAGTTTAATTCTTATGGTTTCACCTCCAGCGTTGAGCAATTTCTACCCAACAGCCAAAACGCCCAGGCGACTGATCAACTGGAACTGGTAGTGGTGACCTCCTCTGGAACAGTAACTCGACGGCGAGTGGAGGGAGCAACACGTCAGCAAGTCCTCGCTATGGCTAGAGAATTCCATAGCACTGTCACCAATTCCCGCAACTCCCGTGGCTACCTTGCTCCTGCCCAGCAACTATATAAGTGGCTAATTGCTCCAATTGAGTCGGATTTACAAGGTCAACAGATCAATAATCTCTCCTTCATTATGGATAGTGGTTTGCGCTCTCTGCCGATCGCAGCCCTCCATAATGGAAAAGAGTTTCTCGTAGAACGATACAGTGTCGGCTTAATGCCTAGCCTCTCGCTGACCGATACTCGCTACGTGGATGTGAGGAATTTAAAAGTCTTGGCGATGGGAGCATCACAATTCAATAACCTACAACCCCTACCCGCTGTACCCTTGGAGTTGTCTGAAATTGTGGGTAGCCTGTGGTCGGGTAAGTCCTTCTTCAACGAATCCTTTACTCTGGAAAACCTTAAATCTGCTCGCTCCAAAGAGAATTTCGGCATTATCCATTTAGCTACTCATGGCGAATTTCTCCCAGGCAAGGCTAGTAATTCCTACATTCAGTTGTGGAACAGCCGGCTAGGACTTGACCAGCTAGAAAAGTTGGGGTGGAAGAATAACCCGCGTGTGGAGTTATTAGTCTTGAGTGGCTGTCGCACGGCATTAGGAGATGAGCAGGCGGAGTTAGGTTTCGCCGGGTTGGCAGTCCTAGCTGGAGTGAAATCAGCAATGGGAAGTTTGTGGTACGTCAGTGATGAAGGAACGCTGGGGCTAATGACGACCTTTTACAGGCAATTGAAGCAAGTTCCTGTCAAAGCGGAGGCATTACGGCAGGCGCAGTTAGCAATGCTTAAGGGTGAGGTACGTATAGAGGGAGGAAAGCTGTTAACAAACACTGGTAATGTTTCCTTACCGCCAGATTTAGCCCAACTGGGAGACAAGACCCTTAGACATCCTTACTACTGGAGTGCTTTCACAATGATCGGCAACCCTTGGTAGGCAGCTTAAGATACCCATGAGAAAACCTAATTTCGCCAAGTCGTAGCGAAGCGGTTTTCAGCCAACGCTTGAACCAGCTGTCCGGTTTAGCAAGAAAGGCTCCCGGGCAGGAGGCAGAATGCACAAGGGAATCTGATTCCTGCTGTGGGAGCCACGACCGAAGGAAGCTAAGGGTTGAAGCCCCACACCAAAATCTTCAATTTGGTGTCTTGCAATCAGTGTAGGCTTCAAACCTACACTGATTGCAGTCCTTCTGCCCTCTGCCCTCTGCCCTCTGCATAAGAGCCTTCTTCACCACATTTTCAGGTACTTAGGACTTATGGACTGAGTACGAAATTGCTTCATTCTGAGCTAAGCGAAACAATTTCAAACCCTTACCAGAATGCATTAATTATTTGGCTAAATTGCTATATTGGCTTATAAACTACCAGCCCTTACTTCGTGGAAGGGCTGGTTTTTGCATCCAGCCCAATAAGTTCTGATTTTTGGCGCTTCTTTTGCCCTAGTTGCTTCTGACTTCCTGTTTGCTTGCGCTTACAGGTATCAGAAGTAGAGCTAG
>DATNPH010000253.1:0-24632 GCA_036703315.1 Coleofasciculaceae cyanobacterium | reverse complement strand
CTAGCGTTTAGTCCAAATGGTCAACTTCTCGCCAGTGGCAGCTACGACCAGACCGTAAAATTGTGGGATGCTCTAACGGGTGAGTGCTTGAGAACTTTGGAGGGACACACGAATCGAGTTTGGGCGATCGCGTTCAACACTGAGGGAACACTCCTGGCAAGTGGCGGTGAGGATAATCTCGTGAAATTATGGGACGTTAAAACTGGAGAGTGTCTTAGCACGTTACAGGGACACACCAATTGGATTCGGTCGTTGGCTTTTAGTCCTCAAGGAACCACCCTCGCTAGTACTGGTGATGATCGAACAGTGCGACTGTGGGAGGTTAGCACCGGACAATGTCTGAAAACCTTAAAAGGTCACACTAGCTCGATTGAATCAGTTGTCTACAGTCGTTTAACAGACAATACCAAGGCTTCAGGTTCTGCAATTCTCGCCACTTGTGGTCAAGATGAGACGATCGCACTCTGGGATGTGCAGACAGGCGATCGCATCAAAGTTTTGAGAGCACCGAGGCCCTACGAGAAGATGAACATCACTGGGATCAAGAGTTTAACAGAGGCACAGAAGGCAACCTTAAAAGCTTTGGGAGCGGTAGAGAATTGAGCCTGAATTGGAATTAGGGGTTATCCAACTGATACTAATTTCAAATGGTTGGCAAGGGGTGCGAAATACGCTCACTTAGTTCTTAACTCAGGCGGCCATAAGAGCGTCAACATTGAGTTGGAACCAAATCGCGTTAAAGTTTCGATTGACCAACAACGCACTACTTGTCCCAATTCAGAGAAACAGTAGTCGATCTCCTTCCTCTCTTACCAGCAGCAGATTAGTGGTTAGTTGTAGGGTGGGCACTGCAAAGCCAAAACACTTGGTTGTCAGCAGTTAAGCTAACAGTGCCACCTTATATGTTGCAGTTAATCGCCCTTCTTCTCCACTATGACTACTCCTCATCCTCTATAGACTGACCCAGATAAAGCCTAATAAACTCCTCAGCGGCAGCTGGCTCGATTTTCCTTAAAGCTGCAACGATATCAGCAATGGTATCGCCTGTTGGGTCTATCTGTTCGTGATACCAGCGACCAACATTTGAGCGTCTAGTGTCCATTACTACTGCCAACCTATTTTGTGTAATTCCGTAGGTTTCTAAAACCTGCTTAAGGGCTTTGCCGACTTTTTTCATGCCCCTCTTTGCGAAGCGTGTCCCAAGGACATGGTGTCAGAGGCTGATGACTCCGTAAATGTCTCGTTTATGGAGACGTGATGTAGAATTTAGATGTCTCGTATATGGAGACATTCTTTTTAAGTAGAAACCATTACTCATGAAAAAATCCAAAGCGACCGAAGCACTCCGAGTCGCCACAGACATTGCTGCCATAAAAGCAGCACTCCACAAACGCGGCTACCGACTTCGCAAACAACCCAAACAGCCAGTTTGGAAAGTCATCATCACCCCTGACCACTTCTACAAGCTGACCTATCAACCTGCCCCAATCAGCGCCTGGGTACTCCACCCGCCGAACAACGATACCCGTTACCAAACTATTGAAACCATCATTCAACACGCCATAAAAAACCAACCCACAAACATTATTAGGAGGGCAGGACGCTAGCGCGTCTGGCTTGGCTAACATGACTTACTTACAACGGCTGCATCCCTGGTGCATCATTCGCCCCTTCCCGGATATGCGTACCATCATTGTCGGACGCTTTCGCCGCCGAGTAGACGCAGAAGGTCATCTGCGAATTCTCAAGCAAATCATGCCTAGCATTCCCTTAGAAATTGTTTTTGACGTAACGCCAGATGAGCTAGACGATTAGATCCCCCAACCCTCTTACAGTGTCAACTTAACGTTGATTCGGCGGTTAAAACCGCAGCTACACAAACGAAACCCGCCTGCGCGGGTTTGAAAACCGTTGATTTTTCGTTAGTCCGCGCAGGCGGACTTGGTTTTTATAGCCGCGAATTCCATTCGCCAGGGCTTAAGTTGACACCAAGGTCTTGCCTTGCGCCCCTACGAAGGTCTTCATTGAGTGCATAGACATACAGAATTGGTATGAGAACTTAAAAGAATTGTCTCTCTCTATTCATAAAGTTCCACTAGAGCTAGGTAGAATCTGGCAATAGCGGTTGCGCTGGGCGTGAGAAATGGATTTTGAGCAGGCTTTGGAAGTAGCCAATGCAGCAGTGTCTACCAATCTTGGTAGACACCTGGGTGATGTGGAAACGGCAATTCTAAGGGGAGCTTGGCAAGACCAAACCTATGAGCAAATCGCAGAGACTTCCGGCTATTCTGTAAGCTACCTGACACGGGATATCGGTCCCAAACTCTGGAAATTGCTGAGTCAGGCTTTGGGGGAACCTGTTAGTAAAACCAACTTTCAGGCGGCACTGGCACGGCAATGGCACAAGGAAGATAGGGAGAGGGGGAGCAAGGGAGAGGGGAAGACTTTTCAATCCTAAATCCAAGTTGCGCTGGAAGCGCACCAAAGGTGCGACCCAAAATCCCAAATCGAACAGACTGGGGAGAATCGGCTGATGTTAGCCTGTTTTACGGACGCTCAGAAGAACTGGCAACCCTCCAACAATGGATTCGAGCTGACTGTTGCCGCTTAGTAGCCCTGTTAGGCATGGGCGGAATTGGTAAAACGTCTCTGGTCGTGAAACTGGCGCAGCAGATCCAAGATGAATTTCAGGGTGTGATTTGGCGAAGTCTTCGTAACGCTCCAGCCTTCACAACACTGTTAGGTGATTTAGTGTCTTTTGTCTCTGAGCAACAGGACACGGAAGCCAAACTGGAACGATTGATTTACTGGCTACGTGCCTCGCGTTGTTTGCTAATTTTGGACAACGTGGAAACTATCTTACAGGCAGGTGATTGGGCAGGACAATATCGCCCTGGTTATGAAGGGTATGGTGAGCTGTTTAAAGCAATTGGTGAAATGGCTCACCAGAGTTGTCTAATTCTCACAAGTCGGGAAAAACCAGCCGAGATTGCTGCCCTAGAAGGCATCGAACTATCGGTGCGCTGCTTGCGGTTGAGTGGTTCCCTGGAAGCAGCAAAAGCTTTAATCCAAACGAAGGGATTGTTGGGTTCAGAGGCCCAGAAGCAACAGCTATGCCAGCTTTACGGCTGCAATCCCTTAGCTCTCAAGATTGTTGGTACATCGATTCAGGACTTGTTTGACGGCGAGATTGGAGTATTTGTCGAGCAGAACGCAACAGTTTTTAATGGCATTTACAGGCTTCTTGACCAGCAGTATGAGCGTTGTTCTCCTCTAGAGAAGACCATCATGAGCTGGTTAGCGATCAATCGAGAGTGGACGACCATCCCAGAGCTGGTCGCAGACATTATACCTCCAGTGTCCCGTGCAGACTTATTAGAAGCATTGGAGTCTTTGAGTTGGCGATCGCTTATTGAGAAGCAATCGGGTCGCTACACCCAACAGCCCGTAGTAATGGAATATGTAATCAACAACATAACTAAGAAAGTTTGCCGAGAGGTTCTTGCTCAGGAAATCTCAATCTTGAATAGTCATGCTCTACTCAAAGCTCAAGGAAAAGACTATGTCGAAGACGCCCAGATTGACCAAATTCTAAAACCAATTCTCGACAGTCTAGTCAATACACTGGGTAATCAGGGAAATGTAGAAAAACAACTGACTCAACTCCTATCAAAGCTTCAGAATCAACCGTTATTGGAACCCGGATATGCAGGTGGAAATATCCTTAATTTGCTTTGTCAACTTCAAACGGATTTAAGGGGCTATGATTTATCCCGTTTAACGCTCTGGCAGGCTGACCTACGAGATGTGAATTTGTATCAGGTCAATTTCGCCCATTCCGATCTATCTAAATCTGTTTTCACTGAAACCTTAGCGATTCCGTTGACGGTGAAATTTAGCCCAGATGGACAATTCTTCGCTACAGGTGATATTGATGGTGAGGTTCGCCTGTGGCAAGTTGCAGATGGGAAAAATTTACTGACCTTGACAGGTCATAGTAGTTGGGTTTGGTCTGTCGCGTTTAGCCCGGATGGCAAGACTCTAGTGAGTGGCAGTGATGACCGAACGCTGAAGCTTTGGGATCTAAACACTGGACAATGCCGTCAAACGTTGCGAGGACACACTCGTTCAATCTGGTCAGTGGCATTCAGTCTCGACGGTCAAACTCTAGCCAGTGGCAGTGAGGACAAGACTGTGAAGCTCTGGGACATCAAGACGGGTGAATGCTACCAAACACTAGAAGGACATACAAATTGGGTTCGGTCAGTTGCGTTCAGTCCAGATGGCAGGATGTTAGCGAGTGGCAGTGATGACCAGACGGTGCAGCTTTGGGATTTGAGCATCGGCAGATGTTGCCAAACGTTGCGAGGGCATACGCAGTTGCTCTGGTCTATTGCCTATAGTCCTAATGGTCAAACTTTGGCTAGCAGTAGTGGCGATCGCACTGTGAAGCTCTGGGATATTAAGACGGGTGAATGCCTGAAAACATTTCAAGGGCATACCAATTGGGTGCGATCGGTCGCCTTCAGTCCGGATGGTCAAACCGTAGCTAGTGGCAGTGAAGACCAAACTATAAGAATTTGGAATGTTGACACGGGTCAATGCAGTCAAACGTTAAAGGGGCATGGGAATTGGGTGCGATCGGTTGCCTTCAGTCCGGATGGTCAAACCTTAGCTAGTGGCAGTGGTGACCATACAGTTAAGCTTTGGGATATCCGCAGGGGTCGGTGCCGCAAAACTATACAGGGATATACGAACCGAGTCTGGTCTGTGGCGTTCAGTCCGGATGGTCAAACCTTGGCTAGCGGCAATGATGACCATACTGTTAGGCTCTGGGATGTCAGCAGTGGTAAGTGCCGCCAAACGTTACGAGGACATACCAATGCCGTTAGCTCTGTGGCGTTTAGTCCTGATAGTCAAACCTTAGCTAGCGGCAGTAGCGACCAAACTATCAAGCTGTGGGACATCAGAACTATGCAATGCCGTCAAACGTTGCAAGTACACAATAGCCGGATCTGGTCTGTTGCGTTTAGCCCAGATGGTCAAACACTAGCGAGTGGTAGTGCTGACCAAACCGTGAAGCTATGGGAAGTCAGTACGGGTCGATGCTGCAAAACACTGAAGGGGCACACGAATTGGGTTTGCTCTGTCGCTTTTTGTCCTATCAGTGCAGCCTCTTCAGAAGAGATTGGTCAAACTCTGGCAAGTGGTAGTTATGATCAAACTCTCAAACTCTGGAATCTCAGCAAAATACAGGCTGAGTCAGCACAGCCTGCTTCAGGGGAAATGAACAAAAGTCAGGATTTAGACTGTATTTCCAATGAAGGTTGCCAGACATTACAGGGGCACACCAACTGGGTTTGGTCTGTGGCGTTCAGTCCGGATGGTCGCAGCCTAGCTAGTGGTAGCGGAGACAATACGGTGAAGCTCTGGGATGTCAAAACTGGTAAATGCTATCAGACTCTGCAAGGACATACCAGCCGGATCTGGTCTGTTGTCTTTAGTCCTGATGGCAATATTTTGGCGAGTGGCAGTAGTGACCAATCCGTGAAACTGTGGAATCTGACTACTGGTGAATGTTGTCAAACCTTGGAGGGGCACACCAATCTAGTTTGGTCTGTTGCCTTCAGTCCCGATGGTCAAATACTGGCTAGTGGTAGCCAAGATGAAGCCATCAAGCTCTGGGAGGTTAAGACGGGTAAGTGCCTAAAAACGTTAAGAGCTGATAGACCTTATGAGCAGATGAACATCACTGGAGTTAGGGGGTTGACCGAAGCTCAGTTGATCTCGTTGAAAGCGTTTGGTGCGATCGAGGATTGAGAATGAGGCGATCGCTTATTTTTACAATCATTGATGCGGCTCGACCTGGAACTTTTTAATCTTGAATTGCTTAACACTAATAGGGCTGACTTAATGAGAAACCGTATTATGCGATATTTTTCAATTAACAAGCTATGGCTAAAACGGCTTTACTTCGTCTGGGGACTTGTGCTTGCTGTTCTGCTTGCTATTCTGTGGCAGCAAGTTCTAACTACTAACCCATCACAGCGGTTAATACCTGACCCAATACAAGTCAGTCAGGTGAATGAACCGATTCAACCGATTCCCTTATTTATCAACCTAGACAAGAAGAAAGTCGCATTGGGAGAGAAACTCTTTCGTGATGTTCGTCTCTCTGGCGATAAAAAGGTTGCTTGTATCACTTGTCATAGGTTCGATACAGGGGGAGCGGATCGCAAGGTGCGATCGCTTGGTGTCAATGGTCAACTCACTCAAGTCAATACACCAACCGTTTTTAATAGTGCATTCAACTTCAAGCTGAATTGGGACGGGATAAGCGAAAACTTGTTTATTAATGTCAATGGTGCTCTAGTCAATCCAATACAGATGGGTGGCAAGTGGGAAAAGATTATTCCAATGCTCCAGAATTCTCACGACTATGCGGCGGCATTCGCTAAGGCGTATCCTGATGGGATTACCAAGGATAATGTTAGTGATGCGATCGCCACCTTTGAGGAATCTCTTTACACTCCTAATTCCCGTTTTGATCAATTTTTACGTGGCAATAGCAACGCTCTGACTCAAAAAGAAAAAGAGGGTTATAACCTATTTAAGGACTATGGGTGTGTGAGTTGTCATCAGGGCATTAATGTAGGCGGTAATATGTTCCAGAAATTCGGAGTTATGAGTAACTACTTTGCTGAGCACCGCAAGGTTACCAAAGCTGACTGGGGACGCTTCAATGTTACCGGGCAGGAAAAAGACCGCTATGTCTTTAGAGTTCCTAGCTTACGCAATGTTGAGTTAACCCCACCTTACTTTCATGATGGCAGTGCCAGAACTTTAGAACAAGCCGTCAATATTATGGTTGAGTACCAACTCGGTCGTTCCCTCACATCAGAGCAAACTAATTTGATGATTCAGTTTTTGAAAACACTGACTGGAGAATATCAAGGGAAGCCATTAAGTCAGTAATGTTGCCACATCTTACCACACTTAGGCAAGACTTCTTTACTAGATTTGAGCTATTAAGGGTTTTCCGCCTATTGATATCAGGACAAGCCCATCTATATTATTGAAAATTATTCATTTAACAACCTAAATCTGCTTATGCAATTATCCAGTGTACGAAACCTGTTGATGGTGATAAGCGGAGTTATTTTATTCGCATTTCTGTTTATCAAAGCCCAAGCTATTGATTTTAATCAACATAATCGCTATGTCGTTGTGCTGCGCCAGCTCAATGAACTAGATACCAGAATTAATCAAAATATTCTGCAAACTAGATACGGCTTACTAACTTACTACGATCCAATTGTTAATGATTTAGAAAAATTACAGGATTTGCAAAAGCGTCTGAAACAAACTCCCACTTTTATAAATCAACCGAGTCAGATTGAAATTCACCAAAGTCTGCAAGCTCATGTAGGAGTTTTGCAGCAAAAAGAGCGACTTATAGAGGATTTTAAATCTAAAAACGCCATTCTCAGAAACTCCCTCTACTATTTCCCAATAGCCATTGCTAATACTGTAAAGAAATCATCGGCACAGTCCAGAAATGGCAAGTTAGTAATGCTTTTGAACAACTTGTTGCGTGACGTTTTGGTTTACAATCTTTCTTCTAATGAAGGACTCCGTCCTAAAATCAATCAGCAAATTGATGTCATTCTCACAAATCGGGGGCAGCTTACTTCATCGTTGAAGGATTCTGATTTGGAGATTGTGCTCGCTCATGCCAAAATCATTTTGCAGTATCAACCCTATGTAAACAATCTAGTCGGTCAAATTATTGTACTGCCTACTACCCAACGTGCGGAAGCGCTGTCCGAAACTTACTCCCGCCACTATCAACAAGCTCTTAGGACAGCCAATATTTATCGTTTCTGGCTGTTCTTATTTTCTCTAGTCTTAGTGGGTAGCATTTCTGCCTACATCATCCGCAAATTGAGAAAGTCTGCTGCCATCATTCAGCAAGCGGAGGAGAAATATCGTAGTATTTTTGAAAACTCTGTTGAGGGCATTTTCCAAAGGACACCCAACGGACGTTATCTTAGTGCTAATCCTAGCTTAGTCCGTCTCTATGGCTATGAGTCAATAGAAGAACTTTGCACTAGTATCACAGACATTGAGCATCAATTGTATGTCTTGCCTGACCGTCGAGCCAAGTTTATTCGCTTGATTGAAGAAAAGGGTTCCGTTTCTGACTTTGAGTCTCAGGTTTATCGTAAAGACGGCAGCGTGATTTGGATTTCGGAGACAGGGCGGGCGGTGCGCGATCGCCACGGCAATCTCCTCTTCTACGAAGGCACTGTTGCTGATATCACAGCCCGTAAACAAGCGGAAGAATCTCTACGGATTGAACAGGAAAAAGCTGAACTATTGCTGCTGAACATCCTGCCTAAACCGATTGCTGATCGCCTAAAGCAAAATCCACAAAGTATTGCAGATAGCTTTGCAGATGTTACCGTCTTGTTTGCCGACATCGTTAACTTTACCAGGTTATCGGAGCAGGTCTCTCCCACTGAACTGGTCGAGTTACTCAACCGCATCTTTTCAGCCTTTGATAGGCTTGCCGAAAAGCATGCCTTAGAAAAGATTAAAACCATAGGAGATTCCTATATGGTAGTAGGCGGCTTGCCTACAATTCGACCTGACCATGCAGAAGCGATCGCCGAAATGGCACTGGACATGGTATCAGAAATTGTTCACTTCAATGCGGCAATTAACAAAGCCGTCAACATCCGCATTGGCATTAATACGGGGCCAGTGATTGCAGGTGTGATTGGCATTAAAAAGTTCATTTACGATTTGTGGGGAGACACCGTCAACACAGCATCACGAATGGAATCTCATGGCATACCCGGTTGTATCCAGGTAACAGAAGCCACTTACAATCGTTTACAACATCAATATCTGTTTAAAGAGCGGGGAGTGATTTCGGTTAAGGGCAAAGGAGAGATGATTACTTACTTCCTTACGGGACGGATGAACAATAAAGAGTAACAGGTTAATGACTCAAATGTAGGAGTGCGATCGCTAATATAGTTTCAACACGGATATCACAGTGAGGTGATTGTTTCGGAAGATGCGAGTCTTTCACCGTTGCAGTTTCTGCAAGAAGCGATAGCTCTCGCGAGAAGAGCGTTTGCTCGCTTCTGTTAAACCTGTAACGCCAGTGATTTTCATCCCCTCATAGGGTCGGGGCGCTCTCAGCGTTCTGATGCAATCACCTGTCTTAATATCCCATAGTTTTATGGTCTCATCTTCACCGCTCAATAGGTGGAGATTCACGCAGACTTCGCCAAATAACATACTCAAAATCACCTTGAATCTCTTGTGCCAGCTTTACGGACAGAGCCGTTTTACCGATACCTCCCTGAGCTAACAATACGACTAGTCGGCAACGCTCATCAATAATCCATTGCTTGAGCTGTTTTAGTTCTTCAATGCGTCCGTAGAACTTGGATACATCGGGGGCTTCTCCCCAATCTTGGTATGAGGGGGCGATGCTATTCTCAGGACTTGGCTGAGTTGGAGTGCGATCGACAACCTCCTCCCAGTTAAGCAAAGTAACTAACTGCAATTACGCGCTTTCCGTAATGCAGCTAATTACAAGCAACATCACACTTACGAACTTTCGCCCAAACTGCTGTGAAAGTTGAAGTACTGGGAACTACAAACGTATCTACAATAATTACTTTTTTACCCTTCTCAATAGCACCTAATAGTTGTGCTTCTTCATGATTAAAATTAGGTGCTTGTGGTCTATTTTGTCTCAGACTTACGCGCTTCATAACAGTCACTTTGTTTCCTTTCAAGGGAACAACAGGTGAATTGATGCTTCTAGAAGCACTAATTAAAGGCTTTTTAACAGTAGGAGAATATGATGTATTCTTGACTTGACCTATAAAAATCCAACCATCAAAATTTTCATAGTTTGTTTTTTTTGCTGCACTTTCAATTTGATTAGACACTGATGTCTTGTCTTCTTCCAATTAGCAACTGGGCTGAGAAGGACAGGAATAACACAAGCTTCTCCGGCTTCTTCTCTTTGCATTGCCATTTCAGCCTGAGAGTTAAGTTCAGAATCCAAAGCCATAAAACGCCGACTAATAAGTAGTAGAATTATATGGGCTGAGTTCAGATGTTTATTAATCTCAACTAAACGGCGTTGCCCTCCTCGCATATTGCCTCTGTGCCAAATCTTGATAATACCTTCTCTCTCAAAACTGCTGAGACTAATCTCTAGTTGCTCTAGCATTTTTTTATCTTTGGGAGAGTAACAAATGAAAACTTCGATTTCGATGGCTTTATTGGTTGGCGATGAGCTAGATCTAGAGGCATCAGGTGCATTTTCCCAACCTTGGCACTTGTTGGGGCTAGCGAAAGCCTGAGCCGTTGAAGCACTCGTCCCCTTATGCCTGACAAAACCGGCACTCTCTAATCTGTGGATTTCCCTTTCGCATTCCTCTATCTGCTTTATAATTTCAAATCTTTGTGATGCACTTGCCGTTTTAGGCTTCTCTATCTCCAGATAGGCGAGTTTTTGTTTCCATATGCGAAGAGCATCACCCGAATTTGGAAATTGCCCCTGGCTCATGCTCTACCTCTCACAAGAGATTTGATTCCCCGCCATGCGTTGACTAAGAATGCTTCGGTATCCATTTCTAGTTCATAGGATGCAATGAGCGGAATCACTGGGAAGGCTACTTTCAGTTTTGCCTGTGCAGTCTTACCTGGCTCATTAAGCATCTCACGCAGATCTTGCAGTAAACGGGTCAATTCCTGCGGATAGCTTTCAGTTTGGATATTTTCTATATGTTCGACAGCCTGCACAACTTGAACAATGGCTTTCTCAGCCTCTACATCTGAAACGACAAAGGCTTCTTGTATCCCTGCTGCCAGAATTTGCCCATACTCAACCTCATATTTCCGAATGTCAGGAAGTATCTCTCGCTTAATTCTCTGCTTTAGCTCAAACTTTTGATTGGTGCTTGCATTGATGGGGAGTTCCCTTTGAAACTCACCTAGCTTCTCGTACTGAATCTCTAAGATGTCTTCCAACACATTTAATCTTTGCTCGTCTATTTGATTCGGACGCATTGGCGTCTTCCTTCTAGAAGATTAAGTTTTGCACTGGTTCTGCCCACCAGTATAGCTTTGACAAAGGGCGGTCAACTGGATTGGGAATCTGGGTGAAAGACCTTGCTGTCCTTGCTGGGATTGGCTTGAGAGTGGAGCAAGTGATCGCTCCTTCGCTGTTGTAGATGGTCGAGGGGGCGATCGCTTTTAGTATCAAGCACCAGCACTCAACAAACGCGATCGCTTTGTGACTGCAAATTAGCGATCCGCCCAATTCTAAATCAACAATTTTTGCCACAAATAGGCAATTCGCTACCCTTGGGGAACGCTAACGCGAACGGGATAGCTATGCTGCTAGGCTAACGCCCCGCTTTGCTGCTTTGCACCATGCTACGCAAACGCTTCACGCTCCTTCCCTTTTGCCGCGAATGGAGGGTATGATCGCCTTTAGGCGGCGGATACTTACCATACCTTACAAATTGGCAATCTGTTGAGCAAACCAAAGCGCTGCACTACCATTAGTTCCCTGATTCATCTTTGCTAAAGTCTGCTCTAACAAAGAAATTGGCAATCCCTCAAGTGCAACAGAATATTCACACTGCTGATACTTTCCATCTTCCTGCAAGCGAAATGCCAGCACCCTTTCGCCTCTAATATCTATCACCCAATACTCAGGAATTTCTAGCGCAGCATACAACTGCTTTTTCTCATCTAAATCAGTTGCCAGAGTCGTATCTGCAACTTCACCCACTAAATCGGGAACTCGCCAGTCATTCAGATTAACTCGACGTGGCTCCCCCTCTTGCCACTGAGGAGAACCTTCCCCAATGTATAAAACTAAATCAGGTGATGCCCCCTGCTTTTTCTGTTTCTCAATTACACACCCCCCTAAATCGTCAAAAATTTGCTCTGGTTTACGAGCGAACCAGCTCAAAAACAGCATCGCGAAGAGCCTGCTGAATCTTGCATGATTAATTCCTTCATTGCCCATGTCAACGAAAAGATACCCCTGATTAAAAAACAGCCTAACTTCCTCCAAATTCGGATTGTCACAACAGGCTAAATAATCTTCCCAAGTCGCGGGTTGCCATCTGGGAATGGCATTAGATGTAGTGCGTGAAGCAACAGTTATAGGAGTCATATCGAAAGGATTAAAACTAGGGATATTAACTGAGAAGTTATCTGTTTACATCATATTCAGCGGATCAACATCAATACTGAAGCTGATGTCTTTGGGACAACTTGCCCGCAACTGATCCAAATCTGGCACTTCTACTGGGACATCTGGCGGAAACTTGAGCAAAATTTGCCACCGATAACGACGGGCAACTCGCATAATACTTGCTGGTGCTGGTCCCAAGATTTCGTACTCTGATTCAGCAGCACTTAACCTATCTGCTAGTTGCTCAGCGGCATTCTCCACTTCTGCTGCATCCAGACCACTCAACCGTAAGAGAATCAGATGTCCATAAGGAGGATAGTTTAGTACGGCACGTTGTTCTAGTTCTGCCTGAGTGAACGACTCATAATCATGACGCTGCACGGCTTGAATTACTGGATGGTGTGGCGAGTAAGTTTGAATAATTGCTCGACCGGGGTCATCACCACGACCAGCACGACCTGCAACCTGAGTTAGAGTCTGAAAAGCTCGTTCGGCTGCTCTGTAATCTGCTAAATTCAGTAGTCCATCTGCTGATACAACGCCTACCAGAGTTACCTGAGCTAAGTCCAGCCCTTTGGTCAACATTTGCGTACCAACTAGAAGGTCAGCTTCTCCATTAGCAAATTTTGTCAGCAGGGTTCGGTGAGCACCTTTGGTACGGGTGGTGTCGCTATCAAACCGGATTAAGCGCAACTGAGGAAGCGCTTTAGCTAATTCCTGAGCAACGCGCTGAGTGCCACTGCCGAAAAATTTCAGGTAAGGGGAACCACATTCAGGACAACTACGCGGGTGGACTTTGACATAGTTACAGTAGTGACACCGCAGTAACTCAGTCGCCCCTTCATGGGTGTAGTGATAAGACAACGAGACATCACAGTGAGGACATTCCACGACATATCCACAACTGCGGCAAGACACAAATGTACTATGTCCACGACGATGAATAAATAAAATCCCCTGTTGTCTTTGCTCTTGTAGCTGTTGCAAGGCGTCTTGAAGCGATCGACTAAAAATTGATCGATTCCCTTGCTGTAACTCCTGCCGCATATCTACAATTTCCACTGGCGGCATAGGTCGTGATTGAATGCGTTCTGGGAGGGAGAGATAGTGGGATTTGGGATTTGGGATTGTCTCTGAAGAGGGCAGGTTTTGTTGGAAAATAGTTGGTTTTTCCGACAGATTGTCGTCTAAACCCACCCCTAAAATCTGGTTTCCTTGTTCTGTGATGTTCACCCAAGTTTCTAAGGACGGTGTAGCGGAACCTAAGATGAGAGGGCAGTTTTCTAACTCGGCACGCCACTGGGCGACAGTACGGGCGTGGTAGGTGGGGGCAGGTTGGTCTTGTTTGAAGCTGGAGTCGTGTTCTTCATCTAAGATAATTAAACCCAAGTGGGGTAAGGGAGCAAAGATAGCACTTCGCGTGCCAATCACTACCTGTGGCTCAGCCGTGAGCATCTGTCGCCAAGTATCGTAGCGTTCGCCATCGGAGAGGGCGCTGTGATAAACGTTAACTTTGTTGCCAAAACGAGCGCGGAAACGGTCGGTAAGTTGCGGAGTTAAACCAATCTCTGGCACCAAGACGAGAGCAGATTTTCCCTGTTCTAAAACGGGTGCGATCGCCTGTAAATATACCTCTGTTTTCCCAGAACCCGTAACCCCATGCAATAGCACTTGGGCAAAGCCATCAAGACTATTGATAACCTCTAAAGCTTCAGCCTGTGCTGATGTCAAGGCTTTGGGCCTGTCTCCAGCTATTGCTGGTTCTGTGGCAGTCCGTAAGATTTCTCTTTCCTGAATGACCACATATCCTTTCTCTTCTAGCTTCTTGATTGTTGAGGAAGTTGTATTGCAAATTTGTAACAACTCAGTAACCCACAAATCGCCGCCGCGACGCCGTAGCACTTCCAAAACTTCCCGTTGCCGCTGCGTCACCTCCAGGGGAAACATACCAGCAACCAGTGTCACAGCTTGTTTAAGCTTTGGGCGTGAGTGCCTAGGAGGTTCTAGATAACTTTGCACCCAACCACGTTTGAGCAATTCTTGTAACCCTCGGCTTGCGCCTCTCACCTGACGTTGGAGATATTGCCAACTATAGTCTCCCTCCGGTTGAGCTTGGAGAAGTGTTAAGAGTTGACGGGCACTTTGATGGAGAAAGCTATCAGCACTGTTTGGGAGCGCAGAGGGCTTGAGGCGAATTCGACGCTGCGATCGCGACAGCAACCCAGGCGGCAGGGCTACCCGAATCACTGACATCAATGGTGTGCAGTAGTATTGAGCAACTCGCTCTAACAGTTTCCAGTACAACGCTGGGAAGAATCCAGCACTGACCACATCCTCGACCTCTTTGATTTTATCAAGTGGCAAATCAGGGGACGGTGAGTCTAGAAGACGGATAGCGATCGCCCCAAGCAACTGCGCGCCAAAGGGTACACTCAAGACATCCCCAGGACTGATTGACAAGTCTGACGGGAATCGATAAGTATAAAGTCCCTGCGCTCCTGGACAATCTACCAGCACTTCAATCCACCGATGCTGACTGCTACCAGATTGATAAGATGCCCCAGACTCAGCCAGAACAAGACCCAAAGGGGAATTAGACATATCGTGAACCCTATTAACCCAAAATGCCTCCAACGCTTTCGGAGGTCATGCATTGCAACCAGTCAATTTTAGCTGCCACAAGTGAGAAATCAGGTAGGGCTGCCTTCAGGAATGCCTTGCCTCACTCCCTGATCCCAGCTCTGAGAATCTACTGATTGAGAAAGTACCCATTTTCTCACTATCGGTAGAGAGAAGAGACTAAAAGGATATGAGATTCTATTTCCATAGCAAACTTAATTTAAAGCATCGCATTCTGCGCTATTAATCTTAATGTTGTTCCACTTACAGTCCCAGTTAATTCTTTAGATTTTTTTAAGTTTATTTGTTGTCAACTGTAAAACCTTGTATCAACATTAAGACTCACAAAGCTACCTGATTGACTTGTTCAGAATCTTCCCTTTGCGCAATATGTGTTTGTTTGCCCAGAACCTACATACTACTAAGTCTTCAGCGTTTTGTAATCAGGAGAACAGCTAGCTAAAATGCTTCTGGTAGCCTTAGAATCAATGCTTTCCAATCGAGAACGTTTAAAAATAGATTGTTTTAGGAGTAGGGAGCGATGGTCTCTATAGCTCAACCCTTCTCCACACTTTGAGGATATCGCGCTCTTGAGCCACGCTTGTTATTGAAACTTGCAAAGGCAATCCGTTGTTCGCTCCAGTACAGAATCAGCCGCTTAGGGCACCATTCTCAAAATCTGTTAATACACTCGTAACTGCAACCTCGCCATGAATACTGCTCAATTCAACCAAGTTGATGATCTCAAGTTTATAGAAGATACAGATTTTTCTCCCCCGGACAACATCCAACCGGAGGAAAGCGATCTGACTCTTGTAGAAGCCGAATTTTCAGACTCAGGGAATGGCCTGGGAGCAGGTCGTGCATCTGGATACAGCAAAACAAGCTCAGATGACACAGTAGGTGCTTTTTTTAAAGAAATGGCGCGTTACCCACTGTTAAAGCCAGAAGAAGAGGTGGAGTTAGCTCAGAGTGTCCAGTTCTTAGTGCAGATCGAGGAACTCCAGGAAGGCTTACAGGAACAATTGGGTCGTAAACCAACAAAAGCAGACGTTGCTCAAGCTTTGAATTTGACAGAACGTCAATTAGAGGCACGTCTCTATCGTTCTCGTGTAGCAAAGCGCAAGATGATTCGCTCCAACTTGCGTTTGGTTGTCTCGATCGCGAAGCGATATCTCAATCGCGGTGTTCCTTTCCTGGATTTGATTCAAGAAGGGGCTTTGGGTTTGAATCGCGCAACAGAAAAGTTTGACCCAGAGAAAGGCTACAAATTCTCGACTTATGCTTACTGGTGGATTCGCCAAGCCATTACGCGTACTATTGCCAACGATGCCCGAACAATTCGTTTGCCGATCCACATCGTTGAAAAACTTAATAAACTTAAAAAAGCCCAACGCGAGCTTAAGCAGCAACTGAAACGTAATCCGAATGAAGTGGAACTAGCCGCAGCATTAGATATTACGCCCACTAATTTACGTCAGTTGCTACAGCTACGCAGGCGATCGCTTTCTCTCAACCATCGAGTTGGTAAAGGAGAAGACACGGAATTAGTCGATTTGCTTGAAGACAGCGATCTGCGATTGCCGGAAGAGCAGATGAGCGAAAGCATGATGCGTCAAGAGATTTGGGAAGTCTTGAGTGACGTTCTGACTGAACGAGAAAAAGATGTTATCTCTCTACGATATGGATTAGCCAGCAGCGAACCCTACACGTTAGAAGAAGTTGGTGGTATGTTCAATCTCTCCCGTGAGCGTGTTCGGCAGATTCAAAGCAAAGCGATGCGTAAGCTACGCCGTCCCCAAGTTGCCCGACGATTGAAAGGCTGGTTGACCTAAGACTACAGTTGAATAGATTTTTGAATTCTTGAAAAGAGTGAGAGATTTTATACACCTCACTCTTTTCTGCTTTAATAATTTTTTTGCAAACTTAGCCGTTATGTTGGTGACAAATCTGATTACTTATCAGTCAACATCATAATAAAAGCTGATAGCAGACACAATGCGAATCCTTTTAGTTGATGATGAAGTTGAGCTGGCTGACCCCCTGAGTCGAGTCTTGAGTCGTGAAGGTTATGGTGTTGATGTCGCTTACGATGGGGCGTCGGGGAGCAAGTTGGCGTCTGATGGTGATTACGACTTGCTAATTTTAGATTGGATGCTGCCGCAACGCTCAGGGCTAGAAATTTGCCAGGAGTTGCGATCGCAAGGGCGAACTACTCCGGTTCTCTTCCTTACGGCTAAAGATACCTTAGATGACCGGGTGGTGGGATTAGACGCAGGTGCTGACGACTACATCGTTAAACCCTTTGAATTGCGGGAGTTGTTGGCAAGAGTCCGTGCCTTGTTAAGACGTTCTGCTACTACAGACACCAGTGGAAGCCAGCGGTTAAGAGTTGCTGGACTAGAACTTGACTCGGAGAATCAGCTGGCTTATCGCAATGGACGCTTGATTGAGCTATCAGAAAAAGAAACTCAGCTTTTAGAATTCTTCATGCACAACGGGGGACAATTATTGACCCATGGGCAAATTTATCAACATCTGTGGGCTGAGGACGAACAACCGAGTAGTAATGTTGTGGCAGCATTGATTCGCTTGTTGCGTCGCAAAATCGAGGCACAAGGTGAAACGCCGTTAATTCATACAGTTTATGGTAAGGGCTATCGCTTTGGAGATAGTGGGTGAGCAAAAAGTTAAAACCCTCCGGGCGTGGCTGCATGTTCGGGAGGCTCTCTTCCCAACCCCGCGCGGTCAAAAGTTAAAAGTTAAAAGTTAAAACTTAAAAGTCACAATAAAAGTTTTACTAGTAAATGACCTTAAAATTCCTTGATACTACTGGTGACGCAGATTAATACTCCTTCTCTTCCAATTGGGGCTGGTCTTGTCGGTACTGGATTTGCAGCAAAGCTACGGGCTGAGGCGTTGCAGGCAGATTCGCGATCGCGTTTAGTCGCTGTTAGCGGTCATTCACCGGACAAAACAAAAAACTTTGCTCAAACCTTTGAAGCCCTAGCCGTAGATGGTTGGCAGGAGTTGGTAGAGCATCCTGACGTGGATTTGGTGTTTATTTGTACCATTAATCGCGACCACGGTGCGATCGCTCGTACTGCCCTCAACGCGGGAAAGCACGTCGTTGTCGAATATCCTCTCTCTCTTGATCCGAATGATGCCGAGTCATTAATTGCCCTTGCCCAAGCCAAAGGCAAACTTCTACATGTCGAGCATATTGAGCTACTGGGCGGATTGCATCAAGCGTTGCGGCAATCTTTGCCTAAAATTGGCAATGCTTTTTATGCACGTTATGTCACGATCACGCCTCAGCGTCCCGCACCGCAGCGATGGACATACCACCCAGAACAATTTGGCTTTCCGTTGAGTGGTGCTCTCTCCCGCATTCAGCGATTCACTGACTTGTTTGGTGAAGTTGCCTCTGTAAGCTGTCAGTCTAGGTTTTGGGATGCTGCTGAGTACTACACCGCCTGTCTATGTACTGCCCAACTACGCTTTACTAACGGTTTAATTGCAGAAGTGACTTACGGCAAAGGAGAAGTATTCTGGCATGCGTTACGAGATTTTGAGGTGCATGGAGACCAAGGAACCCTTGTTTTTGAGGGGGATGAGGGAACTCTGATTCGAACAGAGGAAAAGACACCAATTGAAGTAGGTGGACGGCGCGGTCTTTTTGTGAAAGATACGGTCATGGTGTTAGATTACCTGGTCCAAGGAAAGCCCTTGTACACATCTGTTGCGGCTAGTGTTTACGCCCTTAAGGTTGCCGATGCAGCGCGTCAGTCAGCAGAAACAGGGAAAGCGATCGCTCTCAGCTCAAAATAGGGAGTGGGCAAGAGAAATTTTTATCTTTCGTTGACTGGTTCAGAACTTCTGGAGAGGGGCAAACATCTCTATATACTCCTCATCTCGCCCATCTCCCTTATCTCCTTCCCTAAACTGATACTAAGGGCTTGCGGTAGACAAGTCTTGTCCATCCTTACTTTGAGACTCGACTTGAGCTGCTTCAGCCAAGAGTTTCTCTTTGTCCCGCTTGCGTTTTTTTGCGTAGAGCTGAATTGAGGCTACCATTGCAATAATCATGCCAAAGATTACCCAGGCAGTGAGATCTGTTGGCAAATTATTCTTGAACACAGCTAACAAGACAATTACAACTAGAAAGATAGTTGGTAATTCATTGAGAGCGCGGAACTGCTGACCACTCCAATTGCATTGTCCTGCTGCCAGTCGTCGCATAATCCGACCGCAGTAAAAATGATAGACGAGCAAAGCGGCAACAAACGCCAGCTTGATATGTAACCAGCCGTCTTTGAGAACCTCTGGCTCAGTAATCAAAAGAGCGATCGCCATTACCACTGTCACTACCATTCCTGGCATGGTGATGATGTGATAAAGGCGCTTTTCCATAATCTGATACTGATTTTTGAGAATCGTTTGGGCTGGTTCTGGCTCCTGCGAAGCTTCGGCATGATAGACGAAAAGACGCACTAGATAGAACAACCCAGCAAACCAAACGACAACGCCAATTAGGTGAAAAGCTTTAAACCAGTAATATGTCATAAAAAATGCTCCGAATCTGGAACCCCTCTTCCTTCGTGTAAGATTATCTTAATCGCTGGGAAGACCCTTTACTCCGGTTGGACTACCTGTGCTCCTCAACCCGTAACCCCCAACCCCGTAACTCCTCTAAGTCAGAGTAGGAAGTTGAATGTCCCTCTCTCATACATAATGAACAGACCCAAGCCAATCAAAACATAAGGGACAACAGCATGGCCGTATCGACTTAAAACCCGAGCAATGATAGGTTGACGGGTTAATCGCTATGCGATCGCACAGCAAACTCCTACCATCAAAAAAACACGCCAATAATTACTCCTAGGCTGACAAGATTACTACCAGTGAACAGCGGAATGTAGATGCTGATATTATTGTCACCCCCATTCGCAACGGTTACCGCCGCCACTTTATAAGTTTGGGGAGAAAGAACACTAGATAGAAAAGACACGACAGAGTTTCGCTGAGAGGAAGGCTCAAAATCACTGGTTATTGTCTGCACTTGTGGCGTATCTTTTTGACGATGTACCAGTTGCTTCAAACCAATTGCGATTGGTAGAAGTCCCAGTAATCCAATCCACTCGCTCGGCACCGCCAATCCACTTTTTTTGTAATTGGATAAATAAAAACGATTGATAAGCAAAATTTGTTAACTTGATAAATTAAATTGATTAAGACGTGCATACAAAGTTTTAGGAATACTGACCATGGCGGGGATGACGCTTGACCAGTTGCGAGTTTTTCTAGCTGTAGTGGAATACTCGCACTTTACCCGTGCGGCGGAAGCGCTTTACATTAGCCAACCTGCTGTCAGCGCGGCGATCCAAAACTTAGAGGAGCAATATGGAGTGAGACTGTTCCATCGTATTGGACGCCAGATTGAGATAACTGAGGCTGGGAAATTGCTACAAGTGGAAGCGCAGAAAATTATCGATCAAGTCGCTTTGACAGAGCGGGGGTTACGGGAATTAAATGATCTGCAACGGGGTGAGTTGAAATTGGGATCGAGTCTAACCATCGGTAACTACTGGTTACCCGACAAGATTAGCCAGTTTAAGCGCCAATATCCTGGCATCTCGGTTCACTGTACTCTCGCTAATACAGAAGAGATTTGTGAAGGGACGGCAACAGGACAGTTTGATTTGGGTTTGGTGGAAGGAGATGTCAAACCCGCGCTTAAAAGTTGTCTAGAGGAAGAAATAGTAGGAGGCGATCGCTTATTCATCGTTATTGGCAAATCTCACCCTTGGTTTGAGCGTTCAGCAATTTCCTTGCCGGAACTTTATACAACGACTTGGGTGATGCGAGAACCTGGTTCTGGAACACAGCAAAGCTTCGAGCAAGCCTTGCACAATTGGGGAATCAATCCATCACAATTAGACATAATTTTAGTTTTGAACAGTGGCGAGATGGTAAAGGCAGTTATTGAGAATGGTGTAGGTGCAGCAGCTATTTCCGAGTTGATGGTCAAAAAAGAACTACAGCTTGACAATCTTCGTTCAATTCAAGTCATAGATAAGAGAAAAGACTCTACAACTCTTGAAATAGTTCGACCGTTTTTGAAGCTGAAGCACCAGCAGCGTTTTCAGACTCGGCTTTCAAAAACTTTTGAACAGATGTTAATACCAACTTGTGTTTAAATATCTGTTAAGAGAAAGCAAGTTCTTCATCATTAGCACACCCTACAAGATTGGCGATCGCACGGCTTGCGGTAAATTAAACCGACCAAGAATGTTATACCGCAACTGCTATACAGTTAGTACTTATGCCGCTGAATCCTCGATGGGACAGTAATTTTGAGGTTGTGGGTAGGCGTTAAGCGTTAGCCTATCATTTAGGCTAACGCTTAGGGGAGTAAATTCTGTTTAAAGGTAAAGCTGCAATGGCTCTTGAGTTACACAAGTTCGAGTGGGAAGGGGCAAAGTTAGAGATGGGTGGCAATGTATTTTTTGGGAGCAATGCTGGTAGTAATCCCAATCGTAGAAAGATTACACTTTCAGTCTATTGTGAAACTAAATGTTGTGTTGTGTTCCTTTACCCCGAATGAGTGATCGGCGGTGGGCGATCGCGTCCGTGGAACGTTCCTTAGAAGCACTAGAAGATACAACAAAATGTCCGCTCATCAGGCTTGCAAACGCCATGCAACAATTCAGGTAAGGATAGCCGGAGGTGAATGCGATGCCCCCACTACTCGACAAAACCACCGACCAACGCATCGTCCATCATGGAACGTGGGAACAGTTCAAGTTCATCCAGAAGGGCTTTGATGGTTATCCTGGGGTGCGAGCGGTTCAAAGGTTTTACCCGCTACATCTTGTAATAAACTGCTAATCATTCAATAGACAGAGAAGTAGCTTAAGGATCACAACCCATTAGAAAGAGGAGAGAATGGGTCTAGATTTTTAGGATGTAGGTGAAAACATAAGGAGTTTTAAAGCAACGGGGAAATTTTTAGAAAGTGAAAACATCCATCTGCTGATATTGTCAGCTAATTGCTTAGCTGACTCTAAACGTTGAGCGCTCGCGCCTTTAGTTTCTCTGCTTTAAACCCAGGCAGTAATAGCTCCTTTCTTGGCTTGAAACGGTGTTAAAGCTGTGAGTTCTTCTTAAGGGAGAGTAATAATCATGCTATTTAAAGACCGAACCGCAGCAGGGCAACGCCTGGCAGCAGAACTCGCCACCTATGCTAATCGCCCAGATGTACTGATATTAGGACTACCACGAGGTGGTGTACCCGTCGCCTTTGAAGTGGCAAAAGCGCTAAAGGCTCCCTTAGATGTTTTTCTGGTACGCAAACTGGGTGTGCCTGGTCAAGAAGAGCTAGCCATGGGAGCGCTTGCATCAGGGGGTATTCGGGTACTAAACGAGGAGATTGTGGCAGAGCTTGGTCTTTCTGAAGCAACAATCAGTCAAGTTGCTGAAAAAGAGCAGCAGGAACTAGAGCGACGGGAACGCCTATATCGGGATGACCTACCTGCCCCTGAACTGCATGGACGCACCGTCATTCTCGTGGATGACGGTTTAGCAACCGGTGCAACGATGCGTGCGGCTATCAAGGCATTGCAGCAACAGCAACCCGCCCGACTCGTTGTTGGCGTGCCAGTCTCATCACCTGAAACCTGCCGTGAGCTCGGAGTTGAGGTAGACGAAATTGTTTGTGTCGAGACGCCACGCCCGTTCTACAGCGTTGGTTCCTGGTACGACAACTTCTCGCAAACTACAGATGAAGAGGTTCGTGACCTGCTCAAGACGGCTGCAAATAATCATCAACGGTCAGCTGTTAGCGCTTAGAGGAATAGATAGCTCAATTGAGGACTACAACCATGGCAGATGCAACAATGACGAACCTAAGTGATGCGGTGCGTGAGAGCGCTCACCCACTGACAGGTTCGCCGCAAGATTACGATCCATTGATGGATTTGATCGGCGATGCCCGCTTTGTGCTGATTGGTGAGGCATCCCACGGTACCCATGAATTTTATCGAGAGCGAGCCGAAATCACAAAAAGGCTGATTCAAGAAAAAGGCTTCACGGCTGTTGCTGTTGAGGCAGATTGGCCGGATGCCTATCGTGTTAATCGCTACGTGCGGAGTATCAGTGATGATGCCACCAGTACCGATGCCCTCGCTGCCTTTGAAGGTTTCCCGACTTGGATGTGGCGCAACACGGTTGTGGTCAGCTTTGTTGACTGGCTGCGCGAGTACAATAATGCACTTCCTCAAAATGCTACAAAGGCTGGCTTTTACGGTCTTGACCTCTATAGCCTGCATGCTTCAAGGGAAGCTGTACTCAATTATCTGGACAAAATTGATCCAGAAGCTGCCAAGCGGGCACGCGATCGCTATTCATGCTTAGAGCACTATGGCGAAGACTCTCAAAGCTATGGCTATGCTGCTAGCTTTGGTTTAACTGAATCGTGCCAGAAAAAGGTGGTCAACGAACTGCTGGAACTACAACGCCGTGCGGGTGAGTATACGCAACGGGATGGTCAGTTAGCTCAGGACGAATATTTCTATGCTGAGCAAAACGCACGGTTAGTCAAGAACGCTGAGGAATACTACCGCTCGATGTTCCAGGGTCGGGTTTCGTCGTGGAATTTGCGCGATCGCCACATGGCAGAAACCCTCGATCAGCTCGTCGCTCACTTGGACAGACAAGGGGGGCGTACAAAGGTTGTCCTTTGGGCGCACAACTCCCACCTCGGTGATGCACGGGCAACTGATATGGGTGATGCGGGTGAACTAAACGTCGGTCAGCTTGTGCGCGAACGGTATGGTCGTGACGCTGTGCTCGTCGGCTTAACTACTTACACAGGCACTGTCACAGCCGCCTCAAACTGGGGCGCACCTGCCGAGTGCAAGCGTGTTCGGCCAGGAATTAAAGGGAGTTACGAAGCGCTGTTTCACAACACAGGTATGCCACGCTTCCTGCTAACCCTATGTGATGACAGCAAAGTGGTAAGGGCTTTGCGTGAACGCCGTTTAGAGCGGGCGATCGGTGTTATCTACTTACCTGAAACAGAGCGCCTTAGTCACTACTTTTATACCCGGTTACCTGACCAGTTTGATGCCGTACTCCACTTTGATGAAACACAGGCGCTTGAGCCACTAGAGCGCGCTTCCCACTGGGAGAGAGACGAACTACCAGAGACATATCCCTCCAGTTTCTAACACGGTACAACCTTATTCATCGATGATGCACTCAGGCAAAATCTAGCTTACAGGGTGCATACCAAGTTGCGCTCAAAGATAGCACTTTCTAGACGGAGAGACACACAGACAGGGTAAGCTGTATGAATCCAACTTGATATAAGCTGCCATTACGCTTGTGGAAGTGCTAATGAGCTACTGGATGACCCAAAATCAGAGATAGAAGACTAAATAAGCCTGAAAACTTTTGCGATAAGTCAAGTAAAATAACAAAAGCAACCGGGTAGGCTATAGTCGGGAAACGTTCGAACTGTAGCAGTAAAGGATCTACTACCCGATGTAGCCGTGGCTTAATTACCAGTAGGAGTAGGGTAATTAGGACACCTATTAAGGCACCCACAAATATATCGCTGGGCCAATGATATGATGTCCGGTAAATCACCCATAATTAAGCGGCTAGTTCAGACCACCAGGAAAAATTGGTTAAACCACGTACAAAATCAGGCTGGTGAATGATTTGGCGACAACGTTGAATTAGCACCTCTTCTACTTCATTTAAA
>DATNPH010000251.1:0-16369 GCA_036703315.1 Coleofasciculaceae cyanobacterium | reverse complement strand
AGGCAACATCACCCTTGCTCCTCGCCACCTCTATTAAAAAATGGGTCCACCACCGGGTCCACCACGAATTTTTGCTCCCTTTAGCTTGGCACCCTCTAGGTTAGTATCCTTGAGATAAAAAGTCTCTAGGTTAGCACCCCTAAGGTCGGCACCCTGGAGGCTAGCATTATCGAGGTAGGCATTCTTCAAGTTTGCCCCCTTGAGGTTGGCATTCCCTAGACAGACGTATGGCATCTTGGCACCCTCCAAGTTAGCACCCTCCAAGTTAGCACCTATCAGATTGGTTCCTGTCAGAGTGGCTTGTTTCAAGTTAGCACCTTTTAGGTCAGCACCCATCAGGTTGGCACCGTCGAGCATACATCCTGGGCACTTATGAGTTGTCAGCAACTGCTTAACCGATTCACTGACACGTAACTTAAAAGGTTCCGGCAAATACTTGAGCGAACTAGCAGCCTGTGCCCGTTTGCAATCGCTCTTTGCCTGTTCGTAATTCTCTTGTGTCGGTTGGTAAATCCCCTGTAGTCCTCGGTATTTTCCCTGTGCCCGTTGGTAATTCTCTTGTGTTCGTTGGTAAATTATGACACCTGAACCCAACAGGACAAGCACGGTGAGGAGTCCTAGGACAGTGGTTGGCATTCTAAGTTTCATGGCACGGACTAAAGCTTCTAGCCCGATAGCACCACCCTTCACCTGAATCGGCTTCAATGCTTCCAAGGCAATAGTCGCATTGGCATAGCGATTTTTGAGGTTGGGTTCCACCATTTTGGTTAGCCACCCAACAAAGCGCGGGCTGAGTTGGGGAACTAATCCCTTAAAATTAAAGCGATAGTCGTCATCAATTAACTTCCCGACATCCACTGATCGAGTACCACTGAGTAAGCAAATCAGTGTTGCCCCTAAACTATAGAGGTCTGACGCTTCCGTGAGCGGACGACCAAACTGCTCCTCCGGCGGCATGAAGCCTGGGGTTCCTGCGGCAACGCTGCTGAGAGCTAGTTCCCCACCTCGAATCCGGGCAAAACCAAAATCTACCAAGTAAGCATTGAGTTTCTTGTCAACCAAGACATTCTCTGGTTTGATGTCCCGATGAATAATCGGGGGAACACGATGTTGTAGGTAAACCAAAATTTCCAAGACTGACACAGCGATTTGCTTGATGTCTTCTGGATTAAAGCTGCGTCGTACTGCGAGGCATGGCGCATTTTTATATTCCTGCACCAAGCAAAAGCCTGATTTGGTTTCAAAAGAATCTAGGTAGCGGGGGATGCGAGGATGCTCCAGTTGTTGCAGCACTTCAATCTCGCGCTGATAAGCTTTAAAAGCTGACCAGTTGGCACCGACTAGGGCAAAGCGGAATTCTTTAATTACTACTTGTTGGGGTGGATTAAGACTGGTGTCAGTAGCGAGGGAGGTAATGCGCCCCCCTTCACGATTGCATCCCAATTCTCGGACAATCTTATATCTGCTCATTTCCCTGAATCCTTGCATTTGGCAGTGAACAAGAAATCCCTAGCAAAAGTCACTTAAAGCAACGTCGCTTTTGTACTTATCACCCTTAGCTTTGCCTTTTATTTAAGAGAAACGTAGGGTGGCACTAGTAACAGCAAATATCTCGACTCCCAAAGCAATCACCACTGCCCCAACTAAATCGAGCACAAAATTTCTTTGCCAATGAGTCTTCATCTAGTTTGCTCTTCCATGTAGGTGAAGTGAGCTTTTACTACATACTTCGACTCAGACGAATGAAATTATGCAACTAGTTACAAAAATTCATTTTGTTGCCTTGACCAAGGTTCTGGAACACCAAGCGCTACCTGAGCTAACCCGCTATAGGCGTCTTGTTGAGATGAACAATGTTTGAACAGGACAAACCAGAGCGATCGCATCGATTTCTCCTCTCAATACAAGAATGAGCGATCGCTAATCCATTATTTCTCAATTTCTTGAAAGTTCTGCCTATTGAATCACCCAAGTAGGCGTTAGGAGAAAAGCGCGGCCTTGACCGTTGAAAAACCCCCAGCCCACAATCTGTCCCTTTTTATTGATATCTTCTGCCCTGATTAGTTCCCATCCAGAATTTGCAGGAATCAGGCTGTTGAGGTCTTTCAGTTTACCCCTTTCCCATAAAGCCGCGAAATAATGATCCACACGGTTGTACACAATACCGACGACTTGTCCTCTGTCATTGATGTGCCCAGCTTCAGCAAAGTAGTTGGCGGGGGCACCTAAGTCTTTCATTGTGCCATTCTCCCACAAGAAAGCATGGCGATCGCCACTAACCCCACTAGTAGTTGCGGCATAACCCACAACTTGCCCTGCGTCATTGATGCCAGATGCATAGCTGTTAGTACCCCCGAAGGTTCCTAAGTCAGTGATTGTATAAGAGAACGTAATGGCAGCAGAGGTATGCGTCAGTATCGAGAGTCCCAAAGCCATAACGGCTGCCCCGACTAAACCAATCCAGAAATTTCTTAACAGACGAGTCTTCATAAGTCAGCATTCCTGTCAGGGTAGATGATTAAGCGTTGACTACTTTTCTAGCCTGAGGCAAACCAATTAGGCAGTTGGTAATTACAAAGATTTATCTCGTTAAAGTTATATCCATTTCCTAAATGCTTGCTACAGATAATCTTCTTGCTCCCCCAAAATATCGAGGGGTTTGGAGGTAATATCTGTAGCAGACTAAAATAGAAATGCTATTACTATCCTTTCCTGATAGCACACACTCCCCGTCTGTTTTTAAGAAGATGGGCGAGAGCGATCGCCTACTTTTGTAACAACTCACTAAGTGATAATAATTTACAGGCAGGTAATACTAAATTTCCTAATTGCTTTAGCAAACTGCTCGTTCTGTTCCATCAAACTCATGTGTCCACCTGGCTTTAAGATGACCAGATCAGATTGAGGCAATTCTGCTTTCATGCGAATACTGGCGGTGGGTTTAGTAGCGATATCCGAAGCGCCAACAATGAGCAGCACTGGAACATTAATTATCGGTAATGTTGCCGTTTCATCGTACTTGAACATCGCGAGTGTACCGCGAGCGAGAACACCCGGCGAACCTAATGCTGACAATAAAGCTGAGAAGTCTAATTGACCCCGCGTTTCTGTACCGGTAAATCCCGACAGTTCCACACTGATGTGCAGCGAACCATTGAGATAGCTCAACCAAGTCATCAGCCACAACAAAGGTGACAACCCAATAGTTAGGTACAACAGAGGTTCAAGCAAGGGCTTCTGTAAAATGCGTAATAACTTGCTAAAAATAGAAGTTTTCAGGGGATTGGTGTAGGTAGTATCCACGAGAATTAAGCTAGCTACCCGACTCCCTAAATATTCAGGAAACAGACGACAGAAGGTTAGCATGAGCATGCCACCCATACTGTGTCCGAGTAGCATAACCGGTTTTTCCCCTACTAGGTCAACAACAGCTTTGAGGTCACGGGCATATTTTTCGAGGGAGTAATCCTTATTTTGCGGCTTACTTGATTTTCCTAGCCCTGGCAAATCCCAGACAATCACTCGAAAGCGATCGCTCAATTGTCGCTTGGCGTAATACCATACGGTACTATTGGGGCCCCAACCGTGTGACAGGATAATCGGTTGACCCTCCTCAGGACCATAGAACTCCACTTGCAGCACCGTACCATCTGGACGCGGCACACGCTGCACTGTTTTAGAGCGAGTATCTTTAGGTTCATCAGTTCCCGAACGACGCCAAAGCGGTAAGCTGATAAAACGACCCCCAAAAGACCAGGCAACCATTGCCAGTCCGGTTAACAAGTAGGACATCTCCACGAGTTCACCGATATACCACTCATAGAGAATGTAAATACCCCCGCCAAGTATCGCGATGGAAACCAGTCCAACCAACCAGATGATCAGGACATTGAGGGGCATAAACAGCATAAGCCGAAACCTTTGATAGGATGTTCCCTGCGTTGTCGAAGGGCGTAATACTGTGGCTAGACTACAATCCCTAACTATATACAGTGCCGCAATACAAGTACCAACATCAATACTTAACGTTAACTAATCTCTATTAAGCGAATCCAACGGCTTCTATAGCGGCTTCAAGAGCGATCGCTACATGAGTCCAATGCGTGCCCCCTTGACAAAATGCTATGTACGGCTCTCTTAGCGGACCATCTGCTGAAAATTCTGACGTACTGCCATCAATAAATGTGCCTCCTGCCATCACCAACTGACTTTCGTAACCCGGCATTTCGGCTGGCACTGGGTTGAGATAAGAACCCACTGGCGAGTGCTGCTGAATGGCTCGACAAAAAGCAATTAATTTCTCCGATGAACCCAGCTGGATTGCCTGAATCACATCACGACGGGGTGCCATGGGTTGAGGATTAACAGGATAACCTAGCTGCTGGAAGACATAAGCCGTTAAGTGATTGCCTTTAAGGGCTTCGCCTACCATTTGGGGAGCAAGAAATAATCCTTGAAACAGCAATCGATTCTGATCAAAGGTAGCGCCACCAGAACTGCCAATTCCCGGTGCAGTCAGGCGACAGGCAGCTGCCTCTACTAAATCTGCCCGACCAGCAACATAGCCACCAGCCGTTACAATAGTGCCGCCAGGATTTTTAATCAGGGAACCGGCAATCAGGTCAGCACCAACGGCTGGTGGTTCCCGATCTTCAATAAACTCGCCATAACAATTATCGACAAAACAAATTGTATTGGGATTTTGTTGTTTGACCAGCTGGACAATTTTTTCAATATCAGCAATTGACAGACTCTCCCGCCAAGAATAGCCACAGGAACGCTGAATGAGTACCAAGCGCGTGGAATCGCTCACAGCTTGCCCTAAAGCGTGCCAATCTAATGTTCCCTCTGTTGTTAGAGGTAATTGACTGTAATGAATGCCAAACTCTAGTAGAGAGCCTTGATTGTGCCCTCGTAAACCAATGACTTCTTCTAACGTATCGTAAGGAGGCCCAGCAACTGCTAGCATCTCGTCACCAGGACGAAGAACACCAAACAAACAACAAGCGATCGCATGAGTTCCCGAAACAAATTGCACTCGCACGGCGGCGGACTGGGCCCCCATCACATCAGCAAACACGTTGTCCAACGTCTGACGCCCCAAATCATCATGACCATAGCCACTAACACTGGCAAAGTGATGAACACCTACGCGGTGATGACGAAAGGAATTTAGCACTTTTTTGAGATTTTGCTTGACTGAGGTGTCAATTGCGTAAAAAATCGGGGATAGTGCTTTTTCTGCGGTTTGCAACTGTTGTGAGCTGTTCATTAAAACGTCAAGTGTCGAATTGGTGTTTTAGAGCTAATCCTAAATCTGAAGTTCTTACATCAAACTTCGATAGCCGCTCAAGATCTTAAAAATTGTCTTTTCATATTGGGTTACTGCATGACAATTGCCACATCCACTAAACTTCGCGCCGATTGGATTACCATCATCTACATGGCGGTGCTACACATTGGAGCGCTTTTTGCACTGCTTCCCAGCAACTTTAGCTGGGCGGCAGTTGGTCTAGCGGTGTTTCTCCACTGGGTGACCGGCGGCTTAGGTATTACATTGGGATTTCATCGCCTAGTCACCCACCGCAGTTTTCAGACCCCTAAGTGGCTGGAATACTTCCTCATTTTCTGCGGAACCCTTGCCTGCCAAGGAGGACCAATCCAGTGGATCGGTCTGCATCGAATCCATCATTTGCACTCTGATCAAGAGCCTGATCCCCATGATTCCAATCAAGGTTTTTGGTGGAGTCACATGGGCTGGATGCTCCATGAAATGCCAGCGAAAGACGACATTCCTCGCTTTACAAAAGACATTTCAGATGACCCAGTTTATCAGTTTTTCCAAAACTATTTTGTACCGATCCAGGTAGTTCTGGGCTTGTTTCTCTACTGGCTGGGAGGCTGGCCCTTTGTCGTGTGGGGAATTTTTGCCCGCATTGTAATTGTGTTTCACTGTACTTGGTTCGTTAATAGTGCTACCCATAAATTTGGTTATCGCACTTATGAATCTAATGACCGCTCGAAAAACTGCTGGTGGGTTGCTTTACTAACGTATGGTGAAGGCTGGCACAACAATCATCATGCCTATCAATATTCCGCTCGGCACGGCATGAAATGGTGGGAAATTGACCTGACCTGGATGACCATTCAGTTTCTACAGCTGCTGGGTCTAGCACAGAAGGTGAGACTGGTCGAGAAATAGTTGAAGGTTGATTAGGTTTTAGGTGTTAGGTAGTAGGTGGTAGGAAGGAAGCTACAACCTACTACCTTGACTATTTGTGTCATTTTTAAGACCAATTGATATAACCTTTAGTTTCAACTTGCTAACCTTCAACGTTCAACCTTTTAAAATTTTCCATTTCCCTGAACAATCTGCTTAAGTGTGGTTAGCGCCTCTAAGTTAATCATTCCTCGACGGTACCCTTTCTGGTTAGATATCCCCAGGAAAACAGCGTCTCCCCGTTTCGGATTGCGTGAAAATCGTGGTGAGGAATTAATGTAGACTGAAGAGCTATCGATACCTAAGGCGAACTGGCGGCTTTCCTGATAAGACTCAGTAACAAGGCAGTCAGCATGACCACTACTATACTGATTCATCCAAGCGATCGCGGCTTCAATGCTATCGACTACTTTAAACGCAATTATCTTATCCAGATAAGGCTGGTTCCATTCAGATTCTGCCGCTAAGGACAACTGTTCAGGAAACTCAGACACTAACTCGCTATCACCCCTGAGTTCAAAACCCTTTTCCTTGAGGCTGTTCCACAGAATCATCAAGGAGGAGGGCTTTTGATAGCGATTAATCAGAATCTTTTCAATCGCATTTACAGGGTCTGGCTCACTAGCGTGGCTATCTAAAATCACCCAACGTACCATATCCAGACTACCCGTCGCCGACCAGTAAAGGTAGCAGTTGCCCATCGCTGACTTCAAAATGGGTACCGTTGATAGCTGTGTCACCTTCTGCACTAGTGTTGGTCGTCCGTAAGGAATAACCAGATTCAGATATCGGTCTTGAGTGACTAAATCTCGAATTGAAACGCCCTGTTCTGAAGGCAATATTTCCAGGCATCCCTCTGGCAACCCTGCCTCATACAGGGCAGTCTGTAAAGCTTGGGCAATCACCTGGTTAGATTGACTGGCTTCGCTACCTCCTCGAAGAATCAGGCTGTTACCCGTCTTGATACAAAAACCTGCCGCTATTGCACCTAACTCAGGAAATGCCTCATAAATTAAAGCAATCACGCCCAGTGGCATCAGTTGGCAATAGGTCTGAGAGTGGTCAAGTTGATAGGACGCGTTCATCACCCGCCGGATGGGATCAGATAACTCCCCAATCCTTTGTAAGATTTGAATCGCTACCTGGAGTCGCTCTGGTGTCAGCTTGAGCCACTCCAAAATTAACTCGGGCACTGCCATTTCCCGACTGGCTTCCAAATCTAGAGTATTGGCTTCCAAAATATCATCAAAGGATTTTTCAAGCGCCTGTGCCATAGCTTGGACACCTCGACTACGGTCTACTCCTTTGGTGGTTCCCAAAACCAGAGAAGCCTGATAAGCCCGATTCACGGCAGTAATCGGGTCAGGTGCATGACTATAGACTTCTATATCCATTGGTGCTAACGTCGGTAAGCCAGCCAAACCATTAGTGCTGGAAGTATCGCCAGCAGCACCGCCAGTAATGCCCAGAAAATAATGGTAGGGCCTGTTGGGGAGCGTAGCGCTAGCGGCAGCCAGACAATCAGCAATACCAAGACAACTCCTAGGGCTACGGGGAGATAGCTTTCACCAATACTGGTATGAGCTGTATTCCACCGATGCCCTGTCCAACGCCAAGCTTTTTTGTAGGGATAGCTTGTGGATAGTTGCTCAATCACATAACCACTTTCTTCGACCACAAAAATTTGCTGACAGCGATTGCAGCCAAAGGCTTCTGTCAGTGTAATCGGTATTAAAGAACCCCGACGCCGACAAGGGCAGGGGTACTCAGTATTCAAATCAATTTTCTGAGCTTTCTGAGATGGCACAGGCTCTATTCAAAACCAAATTACTTCTAGCTAAGATTATCCCAAACACCCGAAGCGTAATGCTTATTACTCACGCTACTACGTGTTATGGCACACAATACAGATTAGTAGTATCTAAGACCCCTGTTTGGGCGACGGAGATGAAGCGCCCATGCTTCAATATTAGCGCTTTCCTTTCGCTTCACAAATTTCTGTTCGGCATTTGGGCGAACCCAGCAACGCTTTTGGCGTTTCCTATCAATTCAGTAGCCCTGAGACTTAAGTTGAACCCAATATCTGTATTAACACTTACAAAAAACATCGACAAATGTCTTTTTTTCTTTGTAGGGTTTCCCATAATAGGAAAATGCATTGGGCATGGCTTTATTGAATAGTTTCAAGACACAATTTTTAATCACCCGGACTACTCATCTAAAATGCGTAGTTTCTACTCTGATGGTGTGTCTCAAGCGGGTAACGCGATTCGAACGCGCGACATTCACCTTGGCAAGGTGACGCTCTACCACTGAGCTATACCCGCACTATTGCAATAATATTTAGAATCTCACAATAAAGAAAATCTGTCAACATCTTGCCAGCAACTCACAATACGGCACGAGAGGAGCAACGGCTTACGAGCTACTAGACTCTGTATGCTCAACTACTGACTCTGCGGCGATCGCTCGATTTGAGGACACAGGTAGCGCCTGAGTAGTAATGGCACCCTCATCAAAGGAGCCGGTAACTGAGGCAATCCCATTACCCTTAAACTGTCGCATTAAACTTGCCATTTCCAACGCATTCATTGCATAGTCCCAACCCTTATTACTCTTAATACCCGCCCGTTCCAGGGCTTGCTGCATGGTATCCACTGTCAAAACCCCATAAATTACGGGTACACCCGTTTGAAAACCAGCAGCAGCAATCCCCTTAGAGACTTCGGCAGCGACATAATCAAAATGAGGAGTTTGGCCCCGAATGACTGCGCCAAGGCAAATCACAGCATCATAGCGACCGCTGAGCGCTGCTTGGCGAGCCATTAGGGGAACCTCAAAACTACCGGGCACCCAAATATAATCGACTTGAGTGCCATGGGGATTTGGATCAACACCGTGGCGTTTCAAGCAATCCTGACACCCTGCTAGAAGTTTTTCGCCCACCAAGTCATTAAACCGACTGATGACGATCGCAAACCGCAAGGATGTGGATGAAGTAAAATTTCCCTCGAAAACTGCCATGGCTGTCTTTAGTCAAAATTTGGGTGTTGGCTACACTCCCAATCTACACCACCAAAAAGTTTAAGATGCCAACTAAAATGACTAAAGCCGCCCAAATTCCAGACCCCAAAAATATCAACTGTTTTGATTGATTCCAGTTCTGGGGCGTGGCGTAGGCGACGGGGACACCAACAACCAAGACAAAAGACAAGATAACCAGAGCAGCAAGCGATAGTTGAAATATTACAGACATTTCCTAATTCTCCAAAGACAGCGACGGACTAGATAGAAAATATTCAGCCCAACCTTAAGGGATATTAAAATCCTTCCTAATTAGTACGCTACCAAAATCTGAGTCGCTTTTATAGTTTTGTAATGAGGTTGGGATTTAGGAGAGGGAATTCTTGAATCGCGGTTGAACTCTTAACCCCTAACCCCCAACCCCGGTTTGTCAAACAACTCAGCTACAAGCAATGGATCTGATTCTGTGTCATACAACAGCTGATTTTGATGGCGTTGGAGCCGCCGTAGGGCTTACCCGCCTAAAGGCAGGGGCAAAGCTGGTTCTACCCGGGGGCGCTCACCCCGCTGTCCGAGATTTTTTAGCATTACATCGGGATGAGTACGCGCTGATTGAACGCCGCTCTGTCAACACCGAGCAGATTCAGTCCCTAGTTGTGGTGGATACCCAAAAGCGCGATCGCTTGGGGAAAGCCGCTGAGTGGTTAGACCTACCTCAATTGAACTCTATTGAAGTCTACGATCATCACCTGAATATCCAGACTGATATCCCCGCCACACACACTCAGATTGAACCAGTAGGAGCGACGACGACTTTAATTGTCGAGCACCTACAGCAAGCCAACATTAGGCTGTCAACGGTTGAGGCGACGGTAATGGCATTGGGTATCCATGTTGATACAGGTTCACTGACTTATGACCAGACGACGCCACGAGATGCCGCCGCTTTAGCTTGGTTAATGGCACAAGGGGCAAATGTGCGGCAAATTGCTGAATACGTTAGTCCAGCGCTATCTCCTCAGTTACAGAAACTCTTAACTGAAGCCCTAAATAACCTACAGTCACAAACGCAGTTGGGTTACACCATTTCCTGGGTTCTACTCAAAACTCCAGACTACGTACCAGGATTATCGAGTTTGGCATCACGATTACTTGAGCTAACCGAAAGCGATGCACTACTGCTGGCGGCTGAGTATCCGGGTAGTGGGGAAGAGGAGCAGGGGAGCAGGGGAGCAAGGGAGAATTTTCAGCCTCATGCTGAACAAACCGACAAGCTAAGCCCTCACCTCACTTCATACTTGACGGTAATTGGGCGCTCCAGTATTGATGAGACAAATTTAAACGAGTTGTTTCAACCCCTAGGTGGTGGTGGACATTCTCAGGCAGCAGCGATGAGACTCCGAGATGTCAATCCCTCAGACATCATCGAGCAGCTCGTTAACCAACTTAAAGACCAAATTCCACAACCTCTGACGGCACGAGAGTTAATGTCGTCGCCAGTCCGCACAATTCGCCCTGAAACAACGATTAGTGAAGCTCAGAGAATTTTATTGCGCTATGGACATTCCGGACTCTCGGTAGTAGACGAAAACGACCAACTGGTGGGGATTATCTCACGGCGAGACATTGATTTGGCACTGCACCACGGGTTTGGTCATGCCCCAGTGAAAGGCTACATGACAAAGAATCTCAAGACAATTACTCCTCAAACGTCTCTGCCGGAGATTGAGACGCTGATGGTGACTTACGATATTGGGCGTCTACCGGTTCTGGAGGGTGGGCAGTTGGTAGGAATTGTTACCCGCACTGACGTTTTACGGCAACTGCATCAAAAGGGGAGCGGTAACCGGAGCTTTAATGTCAGCGTTAGCGACAGCGAGCCAGCGGGACGAAGTTTGGAGGGAGGAGGGAGTGGGGAGAAGGCAAGCCTTCTCCCGATCGCTAATCCTCAATCTCTAATCCCTAATCTACGAACTCGTCTTGCTCCCCCGCTGTGGAAACTCCTCACCCAAGCGGCTCAGGAGGCTCAACAGCGAGGTTGGCATCTTTATCTGGTGGGGGGAGGCGTCCGAGATTTGTTACTCGCTGATGGGGCTGATACCCTGCTCCTAAAAGATATTGACTTGGTAGTAGATGGCTTTCATCGCGCCGCTGACGACTCGGCTGGGGTATCACTTGCCCAGACGCTCCAGAAAATTTACCCAAACGCTCGCTTGGAAGTCCACGGAGCGTTTCAAACGGCGGCTTTGCTGTGGCATAATGACCCAGTTGTTGACTCTCTGTGGGTGGATATTGCTACGGCTCGGACAGAGTTCTATCCCTATCCGGCAGCTAACCCTGAAGTCGAAGCGAGTTCGATTCGTCAAGACCTTTATCGGCGAGACTTTACCATCAACGCCATGGCTATTCGGTTGACGACGTCTCGGAGTGGAGGGTTGCCCTTGTTGGATTTCTTTGGAGGGTTGCTCGATTTGCGATCTCGTCAAATTCGAGTTTTGCACGCCAACAGCTTGATCGAAGACCCCACCCGGATTTATCGGGCTGTGCGGTTTGCCGTGCGGCTAGGATTTCAAATTGAATCTCAAACTGAAGCCTATATCCGCTATGCGATCGACAGTGGCGTTTACGACCGATCTCTTTTAGAGAATGACAGGGCACCGGCACTACAAACACGGCTCAAAGCGGAACTCAAACACATTTTGCAGGCTCTCTACTGGGAAAGAGCTTTGCAACTGCTGGCATCGTTAGGAGCACTACAATGTCTCCATCCGAACTTGACGCTAGATGAACAGTTATGGCGGCAGGTGCGTCTAGTTGACCGTTGGCTACGGCGATTTGACCCCAACAAAACTCTTGAACACTGGCAAATGCGGCTAGAGGTGTTGATTGCTCATCTGGCTCCAGAAGAACGCTCTAAAGTAGCCAAAAATCTTCAGCTGCCTTTAGACAGTATTGAGCGTCTCCACGAACTCGCTCAAGCCCAAGCCGACGTGGTAGAGTCTCTAACTACATCTCAGCTCACGAGTGAAGTTGTGCAGCTATTGCGATCGTATAAGTTACCTACCTTAGTTTTGCTGGCTGTGAGAAGCTCAAGAGCAGTAAGACGTAAGATTTGGCAATATCTCACCATTTGGGCTCATATTCAATCGCCGCTAAACGGCAATGACCTGAAACAGCTAGGCTACAAACCCGGACCGCAATATCGACAAATCCTAGACGCCCTCTTAGCGGCAACCCTAGATCAAGTTATTCACGATCAGACCGATGCTAAAGCTTTTCTAGCCAAAAACTATCCCTTAGAGAGTTGAACGTTAGCAGGTTAGCGGGGTAACAAGTGAGCAGACTGGTAGGTTAGCAGGTTATAACTTCCACGCTTTCAACCTCAACCCTTCAGCGGTAGCATAAGTGGGAAAATGGGGAGTAAACTTTTATGAACTTGACGGCTGACACAGCTCTACACAACGGTAAATATGTCCTCGAAACCCAACTGGGCAAAGGTATCTTTGGGATCACCTATCGAGCCACCAATACTGAGTCGAGTGAAACGGTCGTCATCAAAACCCTTGCAGAAACTCTGCACCAGCATTCAGATTTTGACGAATTCAAGCAGAAATTTCTAGAACTTGCTAAGCGATTGAGTCGTTGTCAGCATCCGAATTTAGTTCAAGTCCTCGACTACTTTGAAGACGCTGGATGCCCTTACCTGGTGATGGAATATGTTCCAGGACAGACTCTGGCTCAATTCGTTCAATCCCAGGTGTTGTCAGAATCGAAAGCTATTGAATATGTTCGTCAAATTGGCGACGCGCTGAGTGTCCTTCACCAAGCTGGTTTGCTGCACCTCAATGTCAAACCCGAGAATATCATTCGGCGTCAAGATAATGACAGCCTGGTGCTATGTGAGTTTGGTATTACCTGTCAGTTTACACCTGAGGTGATGCAAACCCACGCTAGTTTAGTTTCAGCAGGATATGCGGCTCTGGAACTATATTTCTGCAAAGCCAAGCGATCGCCAGCGACAGACATCTACGCCTTAGCGGCAACTTTCTACCACTTGCTGGCAGGACACCCACCGCTACCAACACCAGTGCGTAAAGCTTTACTCTCCAAAGAGAGTGGGAGTGCAGCGACTCCTCAGGAGCATCGTCCTCTTCTCCCAGACAAGCCTTCTAGCCCACGTAAGGTTAGCCTGGCTGCTAAACAGGCGCTGAGGTACGGTCTACAAATGGCGGCTTCTAAACGTCCCCAAACTGTAGAAGCGTGGCTTGACCTACTCAAGAGTCAAGAGAAAAATTCTGTGCCTCAGCCAACAATTGCTCAGCATTCAGTAGTCCAGCTTGGTACCGATACAGAAGTACCAAGCCTCGAAAACTCAGTACACAGGGTTAAGAGTCGAGGATTAGCCGATGGGGAACAAAAACTAAATCCTAATTCCCAACCCTCATCTCCTCAATCAAGAAAAGCCCCATCTTTACCTAAAGTAGCGAACGATTTAACAGCCGCCTCCACAAAACGCAAAACTCCTGGATCATCTAAACAGAAAAAATCCACGCCTCAGATTGGACTTGCTCAACCCCTAGTAACAGAACTTGAAACTCAAAACGGACATAGCAGTCCTGCGCCTAAAAAACTCAAAGCTCCTAAAATAAAATCGCTACTACAGGCACTGCTGATGACTGGTGCGATCGCGGGTTCAGCAGGAGTAGGATTTGGCTTCGCGCTTCGGATGAACGGTTCTACGGCACCTGGCTCAACACTGTTGCATACGAACCAATCCTTTCCCCCTACCAGTAAGTGGCCTACTTCAGAACCACAAGTAGAACCACAACTGTGATCCCATCCGAGGGACAGATGCCTTCTCACCTTGAAGAAAACTATAGTAGCCAGTGGGCAGCCAAGGCTGTGCCCCCATTCTTTATGACAAACAAGTTATAATTTGTTGCGGATGCTAAAGAAATCTTTCCATGAGTAATCCTGTAACCCACGCCTTTTTTGTAGGTAGAGCCTTAGCTCAATCCTTGAACGAACAGCTCGAAAACTCCCTGACTAATGCCCTGAGTGAACTCGGGAAATTTGATGCGGAGCAACGAGAGCGACTACGGCAGTTTACTGAACAAGTGCTGGAAAGCGCCCAGCGTGAACTTGAAGCGGCAACGCTTGGGCAGACCACTACTACCATGGTGCCCTTTGGTTCTAACTCAGGTGACATACAAGCAACGATTGATGAACTCAGGGCGGAAATTGCACGCTTGCGAGCTGAGTTGCAAGCCTACCGCAATCAACAATCTGTTTAAGATTGGAAACCCGTGACCTTATCAATAGGGAGCTCTAGGGGCGATTAAGAAAGTAATTTATTACAGGAATCGCCACCCCCATCATTATGATCAGAGTTTTTGTAGCATTTATTAATAATCGCTCAGATTTTTTGAAAAACTATTTATTTAGGAACCCGAGTGTCTGCTCTCTCTAAAAACTCTGTCAACCTCAAGCAAGACAAGGAACGCTTGGTGTCTAGCCAGCGTAGCCTAACTAAAGCCTACAATGATAAAGCGTATCGCTGGAATCAGGAGAACTACTCCCGTTATCGGCGATTCATTGACATTTGGGCTTTTGTTTTAACCCTAGTGACTGGGTTGTGGCTCGACAGCAAACCCTGGAGCTACAGGGGCGGCATGACGGAGGAAAAGCGGGCACGTCGCCGCAAAGGTCAAGCCATCTGGATTCGAGATACGTTTTTAGATTTGGGACCAACCTTTATCAAAGTTGGGCAGCTATTTTCCACCCGTGCTGATTTATTCCCCAGCGAGTATGTAGAGGAACTGTCGAAACTGCAAGATCGGGTGCCTGCCTTTAGCTATGAGAAAGTTGAAGGAATTATTAAACAAGACTTAGGTAAGTCAGTAACAGAAGTTTTCCGCAGTTTTGATCCGATCCCTCTAGCTGCTGCTAGCCTTGGACAGGTTCACAAAGCTCAGCTGCACAGTGGCGAAGAAGTGGTGGTCAAGGTACAAAGACCGGGTCTACGGAAACTTTTTACCATTGATTTACAAATTCTCAAAGGCATTGCGCGTTACTTTCAAAACCATCCTGATTGGGGGCGGGGTCGGGATTGGATGGGAATCTATGAGGAGTGCTGCCGCATCCTATGGGAAGAGATTGATTATCTCAACGAAGGACGTAATGCTGATACGTTTCGTCGCAATTTTAGAGCCGATGACTGGGTGAAGGTTCCCCGCGTATACTGGCGATATACCTCACCACGGGCTTTGACGCTTGAGTATCTTCCGGGGATTAAGATTAGCCATTACGAGGCTCTAGAAGCCGCTGGTCTAGATCGGAAATTACTGGCTAATCTTGGCGCGAAAGCGTACCTTCAACAGCTGCTCAATGACGGATTCTTTCATGCTGACCCGCATCCTGGGAATATTGCCGTCAGCCCTGAAGGGGGTGCCCTGATCTTCTATGATTTCGGCATGATGGGGCAGATTAAGACCAATGTGCGCGAGCAATTGATGGAGACGCTCTTTGGCATTGCCGAAAAAAATGCCGACCGGGTCGTCGCTTCCCTTGTTGAATTGGGTGCCCTCTCTCGGGTTGACGATATGGGGCCGGTAAGGCGATCGATTCAGTATATGCTGGATCATTTCATGGATAAGCCCTTTGAGGAGCAGTCGGTGAGTTCAATCAGCGACGACCTCTACGAAATTGCTTATGACCAGCCTTTTCGCTTCCCCGCAACTTTTACCTTCGTAATGCGAGCGTTCTCTACTCTTGAGGGGGTTGGGAAGGGCTTAGACCCGGAGTTCAACTTTATGGAGGTTGCAAAACCCTTTGCATTGCAGATTATGACAAACGGCAATACTCCCAACGGTAATAGCTTCCTCAATGAACTGGGACGCCAAGCGGCGCAGGTTAGTAGTACAGCTTTGGGTTTGCCTCGGCGAATAGAGGATACGATTGAGAAATTAGAACGGGGCGATCTACGCGTTCGAGTGCGGTCTATCGAATCAGACCGAATCCTACGACGCATTAGCAGCATTCAGTTGGGAACCAACTATACTTTACTCATCAGTGCGTTCACCCTGTCGGCTACCATCCTATTTGTGAATGGGAAAGTAGGGCTGG
>DATNPH010000208.1:0-12362 GCA_036703315.1 Coleofasciculaceae cyanobacterium | reverse complement strand
AGAGTGAAGTCGCTTATGTGCGTTTTGCCTCTGTTTATCGAAAGTTTCAAGGCATCCGAGATTTTGTTGAAACATTAGATCATCTCAAAAGTCACGCCGAATTAATCGGGACTCCAATCGCACCAACTGCTCCCTCTGAGACAGACGCACGGGAAACATCAGCATCGTTGATAACGCATTCTTAACAATGAACTCGGCTTGACTAACCCGTTTCTTACTAGCTTATAATAGTTAGTGAGGAAATTTATTCATGCTAAATCAAGATTCAATAGCCATAGGTATTGGCTTTACCCAGCAAGATTTTACGGCTCGACTAGTCAAATATGATTCTTCCTTGAGTCCCGGTGAAGTTGTCGCTGGGACTGTTTTACGTCTAGAGCCAATGAGTCCTTTGATTGATATTGGCGCTAAGGTAGCTGCTACATTCCGATTCGGGAAAGATGCCATGGAGAGAGTGTCCCCTGGGAACACAAGAGGCTGGGGAGTTTAGTCGAAGTTCTACAGCAATGAACCCGTCATAGAGTTTAACGTGGTAGAGCTAACAGCGAAGGAACCCATTTTGGGCTATAATTACCTGTCTGGACTTTATCAAATCTTATAAAATAGGGTTGAGACAAACTAATTGTAGGTGTAGGCAGCACAATGCTGACGTGCGTGTACATCGACAGGAGGCATAGTCATTACGGAGATAAAACTAGGAAACACAACACAGATGCTCAGTCAGAAAACCGCTACAGATATTGGCTTTACTCACGACGATTTTGCTGCCCTACTCGATAAATATGATTATCACTTCAGTCCCGGTGATATCGTCGCTGGTACCGTATTCAGTCTGGAGCCGAGGGGCGCTCTGATTGACATTGGTGCTAAAACGGCTGCTTATATTCCAATTCAGGAGATGTCAATCAATCGCGTTGACAATCCTGAGGAAGTATTACAGTCAAACGAGACGCGGGAATTTTTCATTCTGACTGACGAGAATGAAGATGGACAACTGACTCTTTCAATCCGTCGCATTGAGTATATGCGGGCTTGGGAGCGAGTACGGCAACTTCAACAGGAAGATGCAACCGTTCGCTCTCTCGTCTTTGCTACCAATCGTGGTGGGGCACTGGTGCGGATTGAGGGTTTACGTGGTTTTATTCCCGGTTCTCATATCAGCACTCGCAAACCTAAGGAAGATTTGCTGGGAGAAGAACTCCAGCTGAAATTCCTAGAGGTAGACGAAGACCGCAACCGTCTGGTTCTTTCACATCGTCGTGCTCTGGTTGAGCGTAAGATGAACCGCCTAGAAGTGGGTGAGGTGGTCATTGGTTCGGTACGCGGTATCAAGCCGTATGGTGCTTTCATCGATATTGGTGGTGTTAGTGGGTTACTGCACATTTCTGAAATTTCCCACGACCATATCGATACGCCCCATAGTGTCTTTAATGTCAATGATGAAGTGAAAGTGATGATCATTGACTTGGACGCTGAAAGAGGTCGGATTTCTCTGTCCACTAAGCAGTTAGAGCCAGAACCGGGGGATATGATCAAAAACCGTGAGCTGGTCTACGACAAGGCAGAAGAAATGGCAGAGAAGTATCGAGAGAAGCTACGTGCTCAACAGCAAGGTACTCCTGTTGAAGTTGAAGCTGAAGCTGAACCTGAAGCTGAACCTGATTACGAAGTGCCTGAAGAAGAGTTCGTCGCAGCGACGGAAGAATAAATTTTTGGTAGGGAGTGTATTTGACACACCCTACTATTATTTTTTAGAGGGGAAATTTCCCTCTTTTTTGTTTTTGGAGCGGCATGGAAATAGCCCTTTTCCTTCTTCCGATCACTGTCAATTGCTGCGTTTTTGAGAGGAGTATTAGTCCTTGGCAACAATCCGCTGCCGGAATCTCACCTTCCCTAATATCCAGGCGATTATTTTTGACAAAGATGGTACGTTAGAGGATTCGCAAGTCTTTTTGAGAGAGCTAGGGCAAAAGCGATCGCGCCTGATTGATGCCCAAATTCCCGGAATAGGTGAACCCCTCCTGATGGCTTTTGGCATTAATGGAAACACCCTTGACCCCACTGGTTTAATGGCAGTCGGCAGCCAGCGTGAAAATGAAATTGCCGCTGCTGCCTATATCGCTGAGACAGGTCGGGGTTGGATAGAATCATTAGCGATCGCTCGTAGTGCCTTTGAAGAAGCTGATCGTTATCTCAAAGACACCGTCGGTACGTCCCCTCTGTTTGCTGGTAGCCTAGAAGTGCTGAAATTCCTCTCAGAGGCGGGTTTGAAACTAGGAATCCTTTCAGCAGCGGCAACCGCAAACGTGCAAGCCTTTGTCAAGCGTCATCACCTGGAGCCGTACATTCAGTTACAGCAAGGTGTAGACGAAGGCCCAAGTAAGCCTGATCCAGCGCTATTTCTCCAAGCGTGCCAAACCTTAGGCGTTGAACCGATGTCAGCCCTAATGGTAGGAGATTCTGCGGGTGACATTGAGATGGCACGACGTGCTGGTGCAGCGGGTTGTATTGGTATCTGTTGGGGGACACCAGCAGCTGCGCATCTGGAAAGGGCAGATGTAGCGATCGCACAACTGGATGAAATCCAAGTACTGGATTGTTGACTTGACTACCTCACTTGTCGCCTTTATTGCCTAAAACCCAATCAAATCAGCGTTAGTCACTTTTCGGCGGATGCAAGCTTAGACTTTTCTTCCAAACGCTCTAAGTTTCTGAGTAGACGCACGGCTGACTGATAGGCTTCCTCAGTCAATTCTCGCCCCTCTCCGGTGTTGTCTACCAGGTCATCAACCACTAACCGCAAGAAACCCATCAGTGGGTTGAGATGAGTACGAACTTCATAAGAGGCTTGGACTAAAGCGTTGTTGACCGCTTTATCAATGACATCCTCTGTGCTTCGCTCAAATTGCATCGAGTACAGACGAGAGTAGTAACCGCCTTGTTTGATCAGTTCCTCATGAGTGCCAATTTCCACCACTCGCCCTTGATCTAGCACTGCAATTTGGTTGGCTTTTTGCACCGTGGAAAGGCGGTGAGCAATCACAATTGTCGTGCGATCACGGCACAGTTCATCGATCGCTTGTTGCACCAACCGCTCGGAAACTGTATCTAAGGCACTTGTTGCCTCATCCAAAATTAAGATATCGGGGTTACGCAGCAACGCCCGTGCGATCGCCATCCGTTGTCGTTGTCCCCCAGATAACATAACACCGCGATCGCCAATTTCTGTATCAAATCCTTTAGGTAACTCAATGATAAACTCATAAGCATTAGCTCGTTTTGCGGCTTCAATCACCTGATCCTCAGTAACATCCTCTAGCCCGTAGGCGATGTTGTTCCGCACCGAACTATTAAATAAAAACGTATCCTGACTCACAATTCCCATCGCTTGTCTGAGCGATCGGATATCGTATTCCCTCAAATCCTTGCCATCTATCGTGATACAACCTGTGATCGGATCATAAAATCTTGGTAATAAATCCGCTAAAGTTGACTTACCGGCACCAGAAGCACCGACTAAAGCCAGAGTAGTTCCCTTTGGTACCCATAAATTAACCCCTTTGAGCACCAAATCACTATGACCTGGATAGGCAAAAGTCACACCTTCCATACGAATTCCTTGTTTAAGTGGTGTGTAAAGCTTTTGACCATTAACCATAAAAGGTTTGTCGTGCCGCTGCAAAAACTCTGCAACGATTTCAGTACTGGGAGCTGCATTGGCAAACCCACTTCTTTGGGAATTCAGCAGGCTAACCATTGGCAGTAACCGGAAAAGCACATAGAGATAAATTAGTAAAACCGTTGACAGTGACTCAAGCTGCTCCCAGAAAAAGGCTTTTCCTAAAAAGACAATTGCCAAAATCGCTAAGCTTCCGGTAACTTCATTAATTGGTCCAATAGCATCGTAGTTAGCTTGCGATTGCTCGTCCGCTCGTTCCCGTTCGTCAATGAATTGCTCTATGCGGTGATACTCAGCTTCCTCATTACCAACAGACTTGATTAGCCGTATGCCTGTCAGAATCTCCAATAAAGTGGTTGAATATCCCCTTGATTTGTCAGAGAGGATTTTCCCAAAAACCTTAGCTCGCCTGATTAAATATTGATTAATAAAGGTTACTAGGAGTAATAAAACGGTAGAGGCTAAAGTCAGTTTCCAAGATATTAATATCAAGATACAAACAAATGTCAAAATCGTGGCAGAGGTCGTCAATATGTTAATAGCAATCCGTATAGCACCCGCTGCTCGACCGATTTCATTACTAATTTTATTAATAATATCTCCAATCTTGTTTTTTATGAAAAAATCTAAATCAACTTCTAGTAATAACTTTATCCCTTCTTTTCTAATATCTTTAACGAGTTTTCTTGATAAATGTCCAGAAACTAATGTATTGATGTAAAGTGCAGCATTTTTCAGGATAATTACCAGGATAACCACCAAAAACATCGCTACAAGGTTATTATCCCCATTGCGACTGCTAAAAAGAGATAGCGTTTTTTGGATGATTGGTGGTCCTGCTGTTATATTAATGTCTCCTTTTCCTAAAAATCCCAACACTAACGGTACGATTAGTGTCGTACTAACCCCGTTAAAAAAGGCACAGGAGAATCCAAGAACGGTACTTAAAATAATCCAATATGGGTAACGTAGTGCGTAGCTTAAGAGTAGTTGATTAGGAGACATACGGTAGACCCTGGTAGGAAATATAACCCTATACCTTGAAATAAACTTAATTATTGAAGACTTTCACTCAGATTCAAAATAACTACGGTTATTAACTGTATCTAGCTACAGTAATATCCATAAAACCTTTGAGAGTAGACTTTCCTGAAGAGTTGGAGTAACTCGATAACCAGTGTCGCCTAAAATTTTCGATATGTCACTAATATGAGTAGATAGCCTAGTCTGATCTCTTGCCATCTATCTATTAGGTTAAAATGGGGCTTTTATGTATTCAATGCTATTACTTAATCAAATAGCTTCAAGTGACCGGCTTGGATATCGTCAAAGATACGATTGATGTGGTTGCGTTCCTCATCAGTGACCTTGTAGTCAGAAAGGAAGGTGGTAACTAACTGTAGATACTCCAAACGGCTCAATTGACCGATATCAAGAATTCGATCTACGGTTTGCCTGAGCGTTTGACCCTGATTATTTCCTGCCATTGGCGGATAGTCACGCAATAAGGTTTTGGTTTTGTGACTATTTTATTCTCTATCTATGAAGATAATAAAGTCTATTGTGTATGAGAGCACAGGGTAAAGCGATGGTGAAAATTAAGGTGTGCTCAACGTGTCTATTTATAGCATCTAGAATTGAGTCGATTCATCATAGTTTGTAAAATTTATGTAAAAGAGGAGTAAGCCAATGCAGGTAATCCGGCTTCCAGCACTTTCTGACAACTATATCTTTTTGCTACATGACCCTAAGCAAAACATTGCGGCTGTTGTTGATCCGGCAGAGGCTCCACCAGTGCTGCGGTGCTTAGAAGAACTTGGTGCTGAATTAGTGGCGATTTTTAACACTCACCATCACATGGATCATGTCGGCGGGAATCAGCGGTTGATCCAACGTTTTCCCAATGTCTGTGTGTATGGGGGGGCTGAAGATCGAGGTAGGATTCCTGGACAACAGGTGTTTTGCTCTGAAGGCGATTACGTCAAGTTTGCCGATAGAATAGGTGAGGTCTTGTTCGTTCCCGGACACACGAGGGCGCATATCGCTTACTACTTTCCTCCAGAAGTGAAGGGTGAACCTGGCGAGTTATTCTGTGGCGATACCCTATTTGCAGGCGGCTGCGGTAGGCTTTTCGAAGGTACACCAACGCAGATGGTAGATTCCTTGAGTAAGTTACGGGCTTTACCCGATAACACACGAGTATGGTGTGCTCATGAATACACACTGAAAAATCTTCAATTTGCCCTAAGTGTGGATACCGAGAACCCAGAGTTACAAACTCGGTATGCAGAAGTTCAAGAGGCTCGCCGTCGCTTGGAGGCAACAGTACCATCCCAGTTAGGTGTTGAAAAGCGCACAAATCCATTTTTGCGCTGGGAGGAACCGACACTACAGTCGGCTGTTAAGTCCAAAGAAGCTGTGCAGACATTTGCGCGACTGCGGGGTATGAAAGACCAATTCTGAACCAAAACCCAAAATTTGCAATTCAACACCTGGTTGCGATCGCGCAACAGATTTTCGTACTATGAAGTGTTCTAGACTTTGAACAAGCCGGTACCTGAAATAAAGACTATGACGAAGCGTTTGCAGTTAGTGTTAAATCAAGACGTTAGAAAGCTGGGAAAGACGGGTGATTTGGTTGAAGTTGCTCCTGGCTATGCTCGCAATTATCTACTTCCCAAAAAAATTGGAGTTATAGCAACTCCAGGCATCCTCAAGCAAGTTGAGCGGCGCAAAGAGCAAGAGCGGCTACGCTTGCTAGAAGAGAAGGAACAAGCACAATCGCGTAAAACGGCTCTGGAAACTATTGGTCGCTTCGCCATCCGTAAGCAAGTGGGTGAAAATGAAGCAATCTTTGGTACCGTTACTGCCTCGGAAGTCGCAGAAGTGATTCAAGAGGCAACGGGTCAGGAAATAGATCGGCGAGGAATTACTCTACCCGATATCAGCAAACTCGGTTTCTACAAAACAGAAGTTAAGCTGCATCCGGACGTTACAGCGATCATAGAAATTCAAGTTGCGCCTAAGTAGTTAAATCTAGCAGTTTTGTTGCCGTTCATCTCTGGTTAACTCCAAGACTATAACGGGAGTCTTCTCGGCGATGTTAGACAAAAGGGGTTAAGTGGTGCTGAGATGAGCAGTCACTTAACCCCTTAATTAATTAAGCTGGTCTTATCTCCCCACTGCTTTGGCTATGGTTAAAGAACTAGATTTTTCTGCATTTAGCAACTCTCTACCTCCTCAAAACATTGAAGCCGAGGAGTCGATTCTCGGAGGTATTTTACTAGACCCTGAAGCAATCGGTCGGGTTGCTGACCTGCTTCCTCCAGAAGCCTTCTATATTAATGCCCACAAAGACATCTATAAAGCGGCTATAGTCCTGCACAATCAGAATAAGCCAACAGATTTGATGAGTGTCACGAGTTGGCTGTATGATCACGACTTATTAGAAAAAGTTGGAGGCACTAGCAAGGTAGCGCAGCTAGTTGAGCGCACGGTGTCAGCGGTGAATGTTGACCGATACGCGATGTTGGTGATGGATAAGTACCTCCGTCGCCAGCTTATCAAGGCAGGCAATGAGATTGTTCAGCTGGGTTATGAAACATCTACAGAATTGGAAACTATCCTAGACCACGTAGAACAAAAGATTTTTAGCCTCACCCAGACGAGTCCAAAGCTGGGTCTAACTCCGATTTCTGAGACGCTAGTTCACACTTTTCAGGACATAGAAACTCGTCACGAGGGTGTTGCTCTGCCTGGTCTTCCCTCTAATTTCTATGACCTGGACGCGGCGACTGGCGGTTTTCAGCGCTCTGACCTAATTATCATTGCTGGTAGACCATCGATGGGTAAAACCAGCTTCGCGCTTGGAATTGCTCGTAATATTGCTGAAGATTTGCCTGTAGCAGTTTTTAGCTTGGAGATGTCGAAGGAGCAATTGGTACAGAGGCTCTTGGCATGTGAGGCGGAAATTGAAAGTAACTACCTGCGGACGGGGCGCGTAGCAGCGAATCAATGGGCAAAGTTGAGCCATGCTCTTGGAACGTTATCAGCCTTACCTATTTATATTGACGATACCCCCAACCAGAGCGTGATGCAAATGCGATCGCAGGTGAGGCGTCTTCAAGCAGAAAAAGGTGGCAAGTTGGGATTGGTTCTAATCGATTACTTGCAATTGATGGAAGGTAGCGGCAGTGAAAATCGTGTGCAAGAGATTTCTCGGATTACGCGAAGTCTAAAAGGTTTAGCCCGCGAACTTGGTGTTCCAGTCATTGCCTTATCTCAACTGAGTCGAGGTGTTGAAGCTCGCACCAACAAGCGACCAATGATGTCGGATTTGAGAGAGTCGGGTTCGATTGAGCAGGACGCGGATTTAATTATCATGTTATACCGTGATTCGTACTATAATCCTGACTCTCCTGATAGAGATGTTGCAGAAGTAATCATTACAAAACACCGTAATGGTCCAACAGGAACGGTTAAACTTTTGTTTAAACCTGAATTAACGAAGTTTCTAAACTTAGCTAGTAAAGAAACCTATTGAATTAGTTGCCTTTGCCGTGTTTAACCTGACCTCTCCCAATCAGTGATGATTTAAGTTGATTGAGAGAGGTGAGATTGTTTTTAACTAATTCTCAGCAGTTCAACATCAAAAATTAGTGTGGCATTTGGAGGAATCACTCCACCTGCGCCACGGGTACCATAACCCAAATCAGGAGGGATAATTAGTTGGCGACGCCCGCCGACTTTCATCGTGCTAAGTCCTTCATCCCAGCCTTTGATCACTTGCCCAACGCCCAGTTTGAACTTAAAGGGACGATTGCGATCGCGAGAACTATCGAACTTGGTACCATCCTCCAGAGTTCCAGTATAGTGAACCTCAACAGTCTGACCTGTTGTCGGTGTTGCCCCATCTCCTTCCTTAATGTCGATGTACTTCAGACCCGAAGGCGTAGTCGCGGCGTCCTTACCAGTGGTCTGTTCGCCCTCTGAACCAGTATTCATTGTAATAAGCCTTGTCTCGTCAACAGCTAGGTTAGTATTTGTATCTTGTGCCACTATGGCAGGTTGAGTTGGGTTCAGTTCGTCAGCGAGAGCTGAGCTTGTCCCGCCAGTAAGTTGACCCACAATCAATAGCAAGCCACAGGCTACTATAACCCCTAGGCTGATTAAAATTTCTCTCAAAATCTGTCCTCCAATACAATTTTCCTTAACGCCAGAGCTTGTTTTCCAGATCGCGCAGTTGACGTTCCAGGCGATCGATGCGACCTCGCAATTCATCCATTTCCGATTGGCGAGGGACACCTAAGTCCTGAAGTATGTTACGCATCTGCCGTTCCATGTTTACCTCAAAATTACCCTGCTCTGACTTGATCTGCTGCATCATATCATCAACAAATACCTTGGCTTGCTCAGGGTTAATTTTTCCTTCTCTTACCCATTCATCACTAACCTCTCGCAGTTTCTCTGCGACGATTGAGGTCGTGCCCACACCAACCATCAATAACTGCTTGAGCCAGTTGTTATTATCCATCCTCTCTCCCTCTCACTCGGTGCTTATTCAGGCGGCTAAACCTCGACTGTTCCCAATTTTGCAGGAACCTGATATTATTTCTAGCCTCTAGTTCTATTGTGTGACATGTTCACCAACACCTGCTGTAAACCTTTCCCGCAAAATATGGATCATGCCACAATAACTCCTGTTATGTTTAGTTTTCCGGCTTAGACCAGTGATTAGTCAATATGGTGATTGAGTGGCTCAAGTTTAGAGTCTCTGCCGAACTTCGGGAAAAATTCATTCAAAAAGATGCCCAAATCTGGACCGCGATGCTTGCTAAGTATCCAGGGTTCTTAGGCAAAGAAGTTTGGATCAATCCAGAAACCCCTTCCGAGGTTATCCTAGTTATTCATTGGGCAAGCAAAGATGCGTGGGCAGGAGTTCCAGCAGACCAACTGGAAAAAACTGAACAGCAGTTTAACCAGGAGTTTGGAGACCAACATCAGATCATTCAGACAGGTGAGTATCAAGTCCGAAAATTTCCCCAAGTATCAAGCTAGACCCATGCCCAGTTCACACACAACGAAGTCATAAAAATTTTTCTTCCCCACTCCTTACTCACCACTGAGCATTTTTGAGACATGGACAGCTTTTTGTGCCTAGGATAGCTACAGAACGCTTACAGTTCACGAGAGCTACTATCCATGCCCAATTGTCCGCGCTGTCATCAATTTATTAACGCCAAGGCGATTGCTTGTCCCTATTGCAAAATACCTGTCAAAGCCTATGGTCATCCAGGTATTACCTTGCACCGGGCGCAGGAAGATACCCCTTTGTGCGAAAGCTGTACTTACCACGCTGATGATACTTGTACCTTTCCCCAACGTCCCAAAGCTATGGAGTGTACCCTCTACAACATTTCCAAACCTCAGTTAGAGACTAACCAAATTTATGCCCCACGTCGGAGCTTACTTCAATCTGTAAGGTTCTGGTGTCAACGAAACCCAGCTTTAGTAGGGTTACTGGGATTGGTGGTTGTGAGCGTCCTGCTTACTGTGTATAAGACATCTCGATAAGCTTACATGATACTGGCAGCCGCTGAGTAAGTTTCTGTTGTTGGTGAGGTATCTACTTGCACTATCGAATCAGGCGGTATTTTTTTTTCCTCAAATACATCCAAATCAAACCAGAACGTTGTACCAACGCCAACTTCACTGACCAAGTACACTCGGCTGTGATGTTTTTCAATGATGTTTCTGACAATAGAAAGACCTAACCCTGTGCCTTCTAGAGTGTGCACCCGATTTTCTACCCGGAAAAACCGATCAAAAATCGCCTCTTGGTCTTCTGCATCGATTCCAATTCCCGTATCAGAGATTTCAATCCGTACTTGATGAGTCTCGTCCTGATGATTGAGGTTCGGCTCTAGTAGATAAGCGCGAATGGCAACTCGTCCACCGGGCTGTGTGAATTTAAGCGCGTTGCCAACCAGGTTAGCAAACACTTGCAGCAACAGATCGTAATGACCCAAGACGGGCGGTAAATTGGGTTCAATTTCCTGAATTAGTTCTATGCCTTTGTCACGGGCATTAAGCTGATAGGTTCGCAGCGTCTGCTCGACGGGTTGAGCAATGTCTACAGGTTCAAAGTGATAAATTCGACAGGAGGATTCAAGTCGCGATAAATCTAGAACGTCATTAACCAGACGGGTGAGCCGATCTGTTTCACGATTGGCCGTATCCAGAAACTCCCGACGCTCGGTTTCACTAAGGTCTTCGCCGTATTCGTGGAGAGTTTCGATAAATGATTTGATGTTAAACAGAGGCGTTCTCAGTTCATGAGACACATTGCTAATGAAATTACTTTTTGCTTCATTTAGCTCTACCTCGCGGGTAATATCCTGGACAGTGAGCGCAATTCCCTTGATGCTCTCCCGGTACTGGTCAAAAACCCGTGTCAGAAGAATGCGGACGGTGCGAGATAAGGGTTGGGTAAGCGTAATTCGGAACTCTTCGCCTTGATCGGTAGATGTCTTACCAGCCGCAATTTGATACAAGGATCGCGTGAGTTCCATCGTTACTGTGTTAGGCAGGTGATGCAGAACGTTTTTCCCCACGATGTCAACTCCTTCCCAACCGAAAATGCGCCGTGCTGTTGGGTTGACTAACATCACCTGGAAATTAGTATCAATGAGTACAGCACCATCGGCGATCGTGGAAACCAGTGTCTCTAGCTTGGCTTTCTCAGCGGTCAGTTCTTCAATATTTTGTTCTTCATAGCTCTCCAGCCGCTCTGCCATCTCGTTGAAGCTGAAAATCAGTTCGCCTAGTTCCCCTCCCAAAGGTAGGTCAATCCGCTGCTTAAAATTACCAGTAGCAATATTTTTAACGCCCCTGAGCAGTTCCTTGATTGGCTTTGTGATCGTCAGGGCGTTAAAAACTGCACCCAAAATCACCATTACCCAGATTGAGATAAAAACAGCGATCGTTACATCGCGTGTCAAATTTGAGGAAGCAACAACCGTAGGATTCGGGTTAATGCCAATGGCTAAGACACCCAGGTATTTGCTCTCATGGATCAGGGGGACAAAGACATCAGTCACTTCCCCATCAGGCGTCAAGTGCTGCCGCACCATCAGTAGTTCAGAACTGTTGGCGTAGTTCTCTGGTAGCTCAATTCGACGCTGAATCGTTAGCGAGTTTTGGACTTCAGATTCAGAGAAAGGAATGCCAAAAAAGATTTTGCCATCCTCGTCAGCGTAGATCATGTAGCGGACACTGGAGGTGCTGCTATAGAAGCGGTGGGAAAAGCGCGCCACCTCCGTCAAATTGTTTTCCGCAATCTGAGGTGCAACATTGGCGGCCAGCAACAGACCCAGGTCGCGCCCAAATCGAGTATCGTTCCCTCTGGCGTCCTGTTGAATCGTGTTCACTGCCCAGAAGGTCAAGCCACTCATGAACAACGAGACAGCCAGTGTTGCCGCTGCCATCAGCCGCGTTTGGAGTGTAAACTCCGACCACCAATGTGCAATAACTTCTCGAAAGGTTTTTAGCAAAGCCAGCAAGGTCGGTTTACCAATTATCAACAAGGAAATCTACCAGAGTTCTATAAACAGTAGATGCTTTGAACGAGGAGAAGCTACTCCTTGGGAGTGTCCCCCATTTATATATATACAGCTTTACAGAG
>DATNPH010000220.1:0-11810 GCA_036703315.1 Coleofasciculaceae cyanobacterium | reverse complement strand
CCGATCGCGGCAAGCCAGTTTTGACCCTACTCAAGGTGGGTGATTCTACTATTTAGCCATGCCAAATACAGTTCCAATGGAACGAGTTAGGTTTTCCGGTTGCATGGCATCCATCGCCGCTGTAGGCTCATAACCGCAGTGCATCATACAATCAGTACACTGCGGATTACCACTGTTGTGACCGTATTTGCTCCAGTCGGTTTTTTCCAACAATTCCTTAAAGGTGGCATAATGACCTTCGTTAAGCAGATAGCAAGGCTTTTGCCAACCTAAAACACTGTAACTTGGCATCCCCCAAGGCGTACACTCGTAGTCCTTCTCACCCGTCAGAAAATCTAAAAATAGTGGATTGTGGTTGAAATTCCAGTTTTTCTTACCCGCTTTGTAAGGAGTGAGGATTTCTCGGAAAAGCGCTTTTGTTTGTTCACGCTTGAGAAAATGCCCCTGATCAGGTGCCCACTCATAACTGTAGCCTGGGGAAATCATCATACCATCAGTATTCAGCGTGCCTAGGAAGTCAAAGAAATCTTGTACTTCCTTAGGGTCAGCACCCTCAAAAATGGTGGTATTAGTAGTAACACGAAATCCCTTAGCTTTAGCGGCACGAATTGCCTGAACTGCAATATCAAAAACACCTTTTCGATCAACACATTTGTCGTGTAGTTCCCGCAATCCATCTAAGTGAACGCTGAAGGTAAGGTAGGGAGAAGGCTGAAATTTATGTAGGTTCTTTTCTAGCAATAACCCATTGGTACACAAGTAAATAAATTTCTTTCGTTCTACCAATCCTCGAACAATTTCATCGATTTGGGGATGTAGTAAAGGCTCTCCCCCAGGAATCGCGACGACTGGCGCACCACACTCTTCTACTGCCGCAAAGCATTGTTCGGGAGTCAGGTTTTTCTTAAGTACATCGGTTGGATGTTGGATTTTACCACAACCAGGACAGGCTAGATTACACCGAAATAAGGGTTCCAACATTAAGGTCAGTGGGAACCGTTTGCGACCCAACAGACGCTGAGTAACAAGATACTTCCCTATTTCAAAAGCTTGTTGTAAATGAATTCCCATTAAAATTTCTCCCCACAGTATCCACACCAAAAGTGTGAAGTATATATGCTTCTCTCAAGAGTTTGCTACCCGTTACTTTCAGCCGATGTGCGACTCTCTAGGTGATTCCCCTTTTGAAAAGGGGGGAGAATCCAGTCAAAGTCCCCCGTTTTAAGGGGGATGAGAGGGGGATCTCCGGGGCGATATAACACACCCTAGAGGGGATCTTCGCTTGTTAGCTTGGAGTGTTGATCCTCCCAACCCCCCCTTAAGGGGGGCTAAGAACAAGTTACACATCGCGTTGCTTTCATCCTGGGCTACGCCCCGCTACGCTAACAGCCTTCATACTTCAACCTTTTTTCGACTTCTCTCGCTGACGTATCCTTGAGACAAAAACCAGTCTACGGCATCTTTCAGAGATAGTGTAAGGGAAGTTTGGGGTAGACCTAACTCGCGGACTGCCTTGGATGCATCATAGTACATGGGTTGCTTAGCCATGCGAACCCCATCTAAGGGAACCGACGGTGGTTTACCTAAAGGAGCGAGAATCCGTTCATCAATCCAGGCTACGCTTAGGGGTAACCAAGCCGGTGCAGCCCGTTGAGGGGCACTTAAGCCTGTGATTTGGGCAAGTTGATCGAGTAGTTCTTTGAAAGTAAGGTTTTGGTGTCCTAGTATATAGCGATCGCCCACTTTCCCCCGTTCCAAAGCCAGCAAATGCCCACGCGCCACATCGCGCACATCGATAAAATTCAAGCCAGTATCTAGGTAAAAGGGCATTTGTCGGCGCAGAAACCGCAAAATGATGTCACCTGTAGGAGTCGGCTTAATGTCCCTAGTACCAATCGGGCTACTGGGATTAACGATTACGACGTCTTGACCTCCCTGAATAGCTTTAACGGCTTCCTGTTCAGCCAGATATTTAGACTTCTTGTAGTGCCCAACTAATTCCTCCACGGGACTTTGATGGGTTTCATCCACGATTTGACCTGGGGCACCGACTCCAATAGCCGCAACGGAACTGGTGTAGACAGTTCGCTCAATGCTTGCTTTTCGGGCAGCCGCTAGTACATTGCGGGTTCCCAGCACATTGTGATGGTAAAGTGGTTCGCGATCGCTCTGCCACAGGGAATAATGAGCCGCCACATGAAACAGTACCTGGCAACCTACCATCAACTGCCATAAATCTGGATCGTTCAGGTCGCCTTTGACAATCTCTACCTCTAAACCCTGCAAGTTATCAAGACGGCTGCTAGGACGAACCAACGCCCGTACTTCGTAGCCCTCTTGTAGCAGTAAGCGTACTAGATTAGCACCGATAAACCCTGTGCCACCCGTGACGAAAGCTCGTATTGCCATCAACTAAACCTCTGACGCTTGAAGAGTCGAACTTGCCCATCGTCTAGAAGAGTATAGACCACTGGAACAACAATTAAGCTCAAGAGAGTGGAGGCAACCAACCCACCGATAATAGTTATTGCCATCGGCGATCGCAATTCTGAACCCGCTCCTATCCCTAGCGCGATCGGTAGCATACCTAGGATAGTGGCAGCCGTTGTCATCAAAATCGGTCGTAGGCGTACTGGTGCTGCCTTGAGAATCGCATCAGAGCGAGTCAACCCAGACTGGCGCAGTTGGTTGACATAGTCTATAAGCAAAATGGCATTTTTATTAGTCAGACCCAACAAAAAGATAATGCCGATCGCGGCAATAACACCGAAGTCACTCCGAGTCACCAGTAACGCCAGCATTGCCCCTGCTAATGATAGAGGCAAAGAGAAAATAATCGCCAGTGGATCAACCCAGCTTTTAAACAGCCAAATCAGCACCAACAGAATACACAACACAGACAGCCCCAAGGTGACACCGAAACTGCCAAAGATTTCATCGACACGGGCAGAGTCTCCTCCCAAGTCCAATGAAATAGAAGGAGGCAAAATTTTCTTGGCTTCAGCTACCAATTGGTTCGTAGCATCTCCTAAAGCCTGTCCATTGGTGAGATTGGCGCTAACATATGCCACCCGACGATTATTGCTACGTTCGATTTGAAAGATTGTACCTTCTGGAGCGCCTTCACCCGTTGCTGTCACATCTGCAAATCCCGGCAGCTTCTGAATTCGCTCTTTGAGCCCTTTGGCAGAACGGTTAAGGCTAACAATGTCATCACCTAATAGAGCAATCTGGAGTGGTTTTTCGCCGCCTGTATCTACAAACTGAATGTCTTCTACGCTTGTGGAAACAGTGGGAATTGTAGGTAATGATTTTCGTAGTTGGGTTTGCACTTCGGGAGTTGAGATAGTGCGATCATCTTTTAACTTGACGTAGAGGTTACCCTTGTTTTGTTCACCCTCGCGGGAACCCACAATCGTAAATACTGTTTGCACTTCGGGCGAACGACGCACCGTTGTTTCTAGCTTCTCGGCAATGGTACGAGATTCACTCAAAGACGTAGTAGCCGCAGCTGTATAAACTACATTGAACTCACCGCGATCGAGTTGAGGAATAAACCCCTTAGGAACCAGCGGGATTAGCGCTATACCCACGAGAAAGCTTAGTACAGCTAACCCTAACACCAGCCATCGGTGGTTTAAAGACCAGCGCAGTACATCTCGGTAGCTTTGAACAAAGCCCAAGTCTTTCGATTCCTCGCTGCGAGATGGTTTCGGTTTTAGCCAATAGACAGCTAATAAGGGTGATAGGGTACGGGCAACCAGCAAAGAAATAATCACGGCGGCCGAAACAGTTAACCCAAATGGTTTGAAAAACTGACCGATAACACCCCCCATTAATCCGACTGGCAGAAAAACTGCCACGATTGTGAAGGTTGCGGCTGTAACCGTTAGCCCAATTTCATTGGTGGCAGAAATCGCTGCGCTGCGAGGAGATTCTCCTTCTTCTAGGTGACGGACGATGTTCTCCACATCAACGATCGCATCATCGACGATAATCCCAATTACTAATGTCAAGGCAAGTAGCGTAATGGTTTCCAGGTTAAACCCGAAAATCGCCATGACAATGAACGTTCCCAATAGAGAGGTGGGAATTGCCAAAGCTGAAATCAAAGTGGCTTTCCAGTTCCACAAAAATGGAAAAATGATGATGACGGATAACGCGATCGCTAGTGCGAGAGCCTCAAGCGTCGCGTTTGTGGCTTCGCGGATATAGTCTGCCTGAGTAGCTGCCAAGAGTAGTTTTACATCAGGCAAGGTAGATGCCAACCGCTCCACGGCTTTCTCCACCTGACTTACCACGTCCAGCGTATTGGCATTGCCCCGTTTGATCACCTGCAAGGCAAGCGAGTCTTGACCATTGAACCGGACTACCGAACCGCCCTGAGAGCGATCAACGTCACCCTGTGCGCCTGGAGGAGTAAAGGTGGCTTTTGGAGTTCCCAATAGCTCAACTTTTAGCACTCCGGGCAATCGACTAATCTCAGGTAGAATCTGCTTTTCGGCAATCTGGTTCAGCTCCGTTAGAGTCTTTGTGGGACTCCCGATGGCATAGCTGATAACTGCTGATTCATTCAAGTTGAGGGGAATAACCTTGAATGATGCGCCGTTTGGTAGGGTTAGTTGTTTGAGTGATGTTTCGACTTGACGGTTTGATGCCTCTAGGTTCGTTCCCACATCGAAGGACAAACTGACAGCGGTTTGACCTGGGTAGGTAGAGGAGCGAACTTCATTGAGTCCTTGGAGTGATTGGAGCTGCTGCTCGATTGGTTTAGTAAGCTTTGACTCGACCTCCAATGCCGTCTCGAAAGGGGCTGTGGCATTCACCACGACTACTGGAAAGGTAATATCGGGGAATAAGGCATATTTGAGGGAAGTGAAAGCCAATATCCCTGCTACTGTTACAGCGATCCAAAACCCTAGTGTTAGCCAAGGATAGGCGATCGCTAACCTAGAAATATTGAAGCGCTCTCTTAGTGTTAGGGATGTCTTGGGAAGGGGCTGCACCATCTTCTTAGAAAATCACCCAATTAAGTCACAAAAACACTTTTCATCCTATCCCGTCCTCAACGCAGATTTGCGAAAAGCGCTATCTTCCGAAGGTATAGTTATCTCCTCCACGCCGAGGCGTTTCTGAAATTGTTACAACAACTCTTGACAAGGCAGTTTGTGAGATGGTTTGTTCTTAATGCTGGGGTTGCTGTCCTACACTCTTGATTTCACTTAACTTAGTAACACTGCCGAATTGTCTTACTAAATTTTTTAACAAACGGAAGTAACAGATGAAAATTGGCTCTGAAGACCATAAGGAATTGTTCTGCCGCAGCTTTATGGAAAGCCATCTGGAGTATGAACCGGAGCAACTCCCGTGGCCTCATCTAGACAGTGTGACCCTTGAGCGTTTAAAGGGTATTCCCTTTTGGGAGAAAGCCCTCGACACTGAACGGGAAGCTGGCGTCCTGGTTTCTGCCTACGCCGATTTAGTGGATGATCCAGTTTTGCACGAAGCGATCGCTCTCCAAGGCAGAGAGGAATCGCGCCATTCCCGTCTGATTAAAACGCTGATTGAGCGCTATGACATTGAGATGGGGGAACGTCCTGATGTTGTGCTTAAAAGCAACATTGAGCAAACCTTCACTGACTTTGGCTTTGAAGAGTGCTTAGATTCCTTCTTCGCCTTTGGGCTATTCGGTGTTGCCCGTGAAGCCGGCTTTTTCCCGGAGCAATTATTCACTATCTTTGACCCCATCCTGGACGAAGAGGCACGCCATATCGTGTTCTTTGTCAACTGGTTCACTTACACGCAAATTCAGCGGGGCAAGGGATTTGTCCCACTCCGAACAACGAAAGGACTCTGGCACTATGGCAGAGCACTTCGCAATCTAATCGAAGCGTTTGGTGATGCCGATACAAGTGGGGCTGGCTTTACGGCAACTGGAGCCAGTTCTTTTACCATGGATCTGACAGCTGAAAAGTTTCTTGCCGCCTGTATTGAGGAAAACCAGCGGCGGATGAGTAAATTTGATCAACGGTTGCTTCAGCCGCAACTAATGCCTGCGATCGCCCAAACCGCCTACCGTATCGTCAAACTCTTACCTCGGCGTAAGCCCAGGACTGAAGCAAGTCCGGCTTAATCATTTTTATTAGTTCAGGAGTCAGTTATTGAGCTAAGCCGTTGACTACTGACTCCTGATGGCTACTTTAAAACGGGCTGTTTTGTTGCCGCTAACTGTTCAAGCAGCTTAGCGGATAAAGTCGGTGCGTCGTAACAGGCAATGTCAGATTGTATAAGTTGAGCCTTTTGCTGATAGTGGGGTTCAGCTAAGATTTTCTTCACGGCGTTTTTTAGCTGCATTGGGGTGGGTGTCTTGGTTTTCAGGTTAATACCCACCCCAGACCACTCGATGCGAGCACATATCTCTGGCTTCTCCTCAGTTTGACCGGCGACGACCAGTGGTACACCATGCCCTAGAGCTGCCTGCACGCCGTTGTACCCGCCATTGGTCACCATCACATCGACGTGTGGCAGAAGATTGTAATACGGAATAAATTGTTCTATCCTGGCATTTGCTGGGAGAGGAGCAAGTTTAATACTTTCAATCGGCTTACCACCAGTCGCGGCAACCACTAGCACATCTTCATCAGCAAGTGCCTGGAGCGTGGGGACAATCAAATCGTCTGCCTCGGTGGCTACTGTACCCTGCGTGACGTGGATGACTGGCTTCCCGCAATTCAAATCGTCCCACCAAATGGGGGGTATAAAATCAGCAGGCGGTTCCGGCAAATACGGCCCGACAAAATGCACTTGGGGTGGCAAGTTACTACGGGGGTATTCAAACGCTGGAACCGTTCCCTGTAAATAGAGATACGGGGATACGACAGCCTCAAAAAAACCCTTTTGATAAGGCGGTAATCCGAGACTAGCTCGGACACTGTTGATGTAGACAGTTACATCCCTAAACAGTCCTTGCTGAAACACCCAGTTTAAACAACCATTACGTAAACGTCCCAGCATCGAGGCATCGGGTTGCATTCCCAATCCAAAAGGAGCTGTATCGCTGCTAACTATGCCTAATGCAGTAATCCCGAATGCTGCCCAAGGTGGCCCACCTTTTTCGTGAACCCAGGCAGCCCCCAGAAAACAAACATCTGATAAAAGTACATCAGCAGGAAATTCGCGCAGTATATCTGTAAAGTCTTTTACCTGTCCAACAGCCGAGTCAGCAAAAAAGTATTTGAAATCAAATTTAAACTGCGCCAGGCCTTTGAGATTTTTCCTGTTTTCTAGCAATGAGTCGGAGATGTTCTTGGGGTCAGAGAAATCCAATCCCGTGCGTATAGGAACGAATCGAGCGCCAGTCGCCTCAATCTTGGATTGGAAAGCGCTCCCTGTATACCACCACACTTCATGACCACTCTCCACCAGTTGGCGAGCAATGGGCACGGCAGGATTGACATGTCCGACAAGAGGAATTGTACCGATGAGAAAACGAGCCATGTTCTTTTTCTTCACCAAATCTAAGTACTGCTGTTGTCTAGTAACATGATGCGAATAAGTATTCATATTTTAAAACATGAATACTTATTCGCGTTTGTCAAGGGAAAGATAAACAAATGCTTAAAGGCTCATCGAACTCTGACCAGATGCGGCGAAAGCCGCAACAAGCCCGTAGCATTGAACGGGTGAACCACATTCTGAAGATTGCTGATCAGGTATTTGCCCTCAGGGGCTTTGAGGCGGCTACGACTATCGAAATAGCAGCTCGTGCCAAAATGTCAGTAGGGTCGCTCTATCGGTTCTTTCCCGATAAAGCGGCGATTCTCAAAGCTCTGGCAGGAAGCTACCTCGAACAGTTGCAGCAAGCGATCGCAAAGCTACACAGCCCGGAGGCTGTTCATCTACCGTTGAGTGTGTATGTTGACCGGGCGAATGATGCTTTTAATCAGTTCTTCATTGAACACCCTGGGTTCCGTTCAGTCTTTGTGCATTCACACGGAGCATCATCAGAAGTTCTAGCGATGCAGGCAGACGTTGACCGTCAAATTGCTAAACATTTAGCAACGTTCTACGCTCTACGTGCTCCCAACTTAGAACCGGAACAATGTGAGCTGATTGCTCTAGTAACTGTGGCAATGGTCAGTAAACTCCATGTTCTCTCTTTGACCCGAGATGAAGCATTTCGAGAGCAAGTCATGGCAGAAGTTAGAAAGTCACTGCTAGCCTACTTGCAGTTGTACCTTGCAGACTGTTAAGCAGGTGATCGTAAATATAAAGGTTCCCACTTCTGGCATCAAGACACTCATACCAATTTCCTCAATGCTTGCCTTGCTACAGATACTCTTGTTGCTCCATCCAAAAATCGAGGGGTTGGGGGGTAATGTCTGTAGCGAACAAAAATGGAAATGATATCAGGGACTACTGACTACCAGTAAAATTTAATATTTTTAATAACGCTAGTCGATAAATGTTTAGACCTTCTGCATTGAGATGGTCACCATCTGTCGTTAAATTGTCTTTCAGAACATTATTCTCATATAAGGGTTGTATGCCTTCTGCTTCAACTGGCAGTTTTTCTGTTGCAGCAACTTGATTAATTAGAGTATTGATTTCCTCAACTCTTGACAGGGGTGCGGCTAGGCTCGGATCTAAGCTAGCCTCAACGGTTGAGTAAAATGCCGGAATCAGAAAAATCTCCTTAGTTGCCATTGTTCGCACTAAAGCGATCGCCTCTTTTAGCTTGTTGGCAAATACCTCATCAGTAAGGCCATACCAAGCATCATTGCCACCAATGGCAATAATGGTTTTTTGGCATTTCACATTGGCAGGCATTAACAGTTTCAGTTGTTCAACTAATGAGATTGTACTTAGACCATTTAAGGCATAATTAAAAGTATCCTTGCCGAGAGTATTTCCAAGTTCAGCAGAAATAGAATCTCCAAATAAGCAAGCCTGGTATTGCTTGCCTTGGCTAGCAAGTCGCTGATATTGGACTTCAAGTTGCCATAGAAGTGTCGAACTTAGGTTATCCTTTGGTGGCACTTGAGATGGATCGGGATATAAATTTGACTTGTCCAGTACCTCTAAAGCTTCTGGTGCATTAATGACTAGCCTTTTACTGGGATAGGCTTCTAAAAAGTTGATTATTCCCAATCCTTCGGGAGATTTAGCTCCTAGGATAAGGGCGGCTCGTAGTGCTTGGGTTCCGGCATCATCACGACGTGCGATCGCCACAGCAACAGTAGACAGAAATTTTTCGCCGAGTTCTGTATCGAGTAGCTTATCCAAAGCCACAATATCAAGAGACATTTTCACCTGAAGCGCCTCTTGCAACATCTGTTTTTCTTTAGTGTCGAGGAAACGCAGGAAAAATTGGAGATCAGAAGAAACCTTTTGTGTTTCGCCATACTGACGTAAATCTTCAACAGGGAGCGACTGCTCAAAAATTCCGTACCTGACGACAATTTCCTCCGCTGCAAAACTCGGAGCCGAATAAAGAAGACTATCAAGAGCTAGAAAGACTATGCAACTCGATAGGCATAATAGAAGACGACGCAAATGGTTAATGATTGAAGATGGTTTCAATGACATTGGGATTTTTTGGCTGGCTCGTTAAATAATGATAATTTAGATGCAAAATCCTTCTATTCAAGCCATTATTGTGCCTCAAGGAGCAGAGTACAAGTCTGTTTGTCGAGGATTAAGACGTTCTGCTGCTCGTACACTGCCAGTTCTTCCGATTCCCGTTGGCGCATCCCCATTAACCAGATACTTAAAAACACTACAAGAAGCTGGACACTTCTCTAATCATCCTCAGCCCAACGTTCTGCTCATGGGTCTATGTGGTAGTTTAACCGCTCGCTACAACGTTGGGGACATCGTGCTTTACCAAAGTTGTGTTTATCAATCAAAGGATTCTACCCCGTTGTTGCAACCTTGTGACCCGAAGTTAACGGCTTGGCTTTGCGATGAGTTGAACGATAGGGCTTTTTTGGTGAAGGGATTTACAAGCGATCGCCTAATTTATTCTGCCTCTGAGAAACGCGATCTGGGTCAGGTTTATGATGCTGATGTTGTAGATATGGAGGGATTTGCTGCCTTAGAGGTGTTGAGTAAAGCGGGGGTAGCTGTGGCAATGCTGCGAGTTATCAGCGATGACTCTCACCACAATCTCCCCGATCTTACTTCGGCGATCAGTCCTGATGGTTCGCTTCAGCCTTTGCCTTTAGCCATTGGAATGATTCGCCGACCCATTGCCGCTTCTCGACTGATTCGAGGGGCACTTCACGGATTGCGAGTGTTGCAGAACGTTACAACAGTGCTGTTTGCTAAGAACCTACTGAGCGACCCTTTTAGGCGTTAGGAGGAAAGCTCTGGTTTGACCGTTGCGTCTGGGTATCCAGTAGGATATTGGGCTTTCTTGCCAGACCCAGATGGACACACGCTTTCTTCTACCGGACTTCCTGCCTGAGAACTCCATCTTGCAGGTAAGCCACTTGATCGGCTACATCTACAATCCGAGGGTCATGGGTAACAATTAACACCGTGCAGCCTCCTTCCTTTGCAAGTTGGCGCAATAATTCCATCACAGCATGACCACTCTGGGAGTCTAGAGAAGCAGTTGGCTCATCTGCCATAATCAACTGAGGATGACCCGCTAAGGCACGAGCGATCGCTACCCGTTGTTTCTGTCCTCCAGATAAATCTTGGGGTTTCTGCTTTACTTTGTCGCCTAAGCCAACTTGTTCAAGCAGGTCATGCGACTGATGTCGGGCAACTCGTCCTTTAATACCTTTAAGATTCAACGCTAGTTCAACATTCTCAGCTGCTGTTAGCGCAGGAAATAAATTAAAATCTTGAAAAATAAAGCCGATATTGTGTAGTCGGAACCGAGATAGCTTGGAGCGAGACATTTTAGTCATCTCTTCTCCGAGCAAGATTACTTTTCCAGCACTCGGTTTCAGCAGTCCAGCCACAATTGAGAGCAAGGTCGTTTTCCCAGACCCAGAAGGCCCCATTAAAAGCTGGATACTCCCACGAGGAATTTCCCAGTTAATCCCTTTGAGGATTTGAAACAACTGCTGTCCCGATCGCAGTGCCATCTCTAGGTCTCTCACAACGATTGCTTCTGTTTGAGGTTGGTTCAAACCTATTGAGGCAGAAGTAAGCTGCGTTTTGCTCAGTACAGTTTTATCAGAGTTAACTGGAAAAGCACTCATCGGCTCTTTTTTTGTAAAATACACAGTCTGAAAATCTTTCCTGATAATTATAAATTTTAGGCAGAAGCTAGAGGCTCAACATCACCCAAGTAGGTAGTCGCAACAGGTGAGGATTATATCATCTGCCATATTTTTGATGCATAAAAGTCTTTCTTTTGGGTGAGGAACTATCTGTATGACTATATCTCTAAGGTTGACGCTACTTATGCAAACTAATCTGTCGCCTATTTAACAACCTCAGGATTTACGCAAATTGTTTACCCTACCCATAGCGGCTTTACGTAAGTCCTGAAACTTCTTGTGTGGCGTTGCCTGATTTTAGGATGACGATTTGTTGCGTCTGTTCCACAACAAAATTTTTGTAGGGGCGCAAGCCTTTTGCTCTATATAGGTTCCAGTTCTCTCTATAGGTTTGAGGGGCGTATGCACCATTGGTGTCAACTTAACGTTGATTGGGCGGTTGAAACCGCAGCTACATAAACAAAACCTGCCTGTGCAGGTTAAATAAGTGTTGATTTTTCGTTAGTCCGCGCAGGCGGACTTGGTTTATTTAGCCGCGACTTCCTTTTCAACAGGGCTTAAGTTGACACTAAT
>DATNPH010000206.1:0-5851 GCA_036703315.1 Coleofasciculaceae cyanobacterium | reverse complement strand
GTTAGGTTAGCAGATTCTTTAATTGCAGCTTGCGCTTTAGCTGAAGGTTGTACTTTGGTGACTCGTAATGTTGAGGATTTTAGGCGCGTTGATGGGTTGAGTATATTGAATCCATTTGAAGATGGCTGATTGGTGAGAATACCGTTAGCGAAGCGGTGCGCTAGCACTTCGCACATTCGGGAAAGATACACGCGATCGCATACATGATATGGAAAGGCGATCGCACCTCATTCTTAATCAACTAGGCGAACATCAAGCGACCTTTAGGTTCTCCGAATCGAACAGCCTAACTCCTTGGCGGTTTCAATCCACTCGGAGCATAATAATTTCTAGATTTTGCAGTGCTTCTTGATAACTAGAGTCATTAGTTACTGAGTACTACCAAATACGCTCAAGATTCAGGACAAACCCAGGCAAAACATCTTCCCCAGATAAATTAGCTGGAGATTCAAGCACCTCAACCTCTTGACCTTGGCGATAAATTTCTACTTGCCTGGATTTGCGATTAATTAACCAACCCAAACGAGTACCATTATCTCGGTATTCCTTCATTTTTTTTTGAGTTTCTTTCAAGCTATCAGTCGGAGAAAGTAACTCCACTACAAAATCAGGGCAAAGAGGGAGAAATTTCGTTTGTTGTTCAAGAGTCAAAGCATTCCAGTGTTCCAGTTTTACCCAGGAAGCATCAGGAGAACGATCTGCACCATTAGGCAATTTAAAACCAACGGAAGAATCGAAAGCAATGCCAGTCCCATCAGTATCTGTCCAGTTAAATAGTTGCTGTGTCAATCTGCCATTGCGATTCCCTGTTTCCCCTCCAGTGGGTGGCATAATGATTAAATCTCCATTGGCATTGCGTTCAAACTTGAGATCGCGGTTATCCTGGCATAGCTGGAAAAATGCCTCATCTGTGAGTTTGATGGATTGGAGATTGATGGTGAGGGTGGTCATGTCAAGCTTTAACCACAAGTGGATACATTACTAATTTAAATGAGGAATGCGATCGCACTTTGGGAAAGATAGGCGAGATCGCATCCAGCGATACTGCAAAGGCGATCGCACTTCAGTCTTCATCAACTAGGCGAACATCAAGCGACCTTTCGGTTCAGGAATCGGACGCCCTAACTCCTCGGCAGTCTCAATCCACTCTTGCATAATAACTTCTACATTTTGCAGGGCTTCTTGATAAGTTTCGCCATCAGCAGCACAACCTGGTAATTCTGGTACTTCGGCAATAAATGCTTGGTCTTCTTCGCTCCAGTAGAGAATAATTTCATAGCGAAGTATCATCTTGACCTCCTAGCTGGTACTTGAGAATCACTGCACGGACTTGCTTAACCTGATAGGCTTTGGCTTGTGAACCTTTGGGTTGCAAATTTAGAATTTCTTCGATGCCTTCCTTAGTGAAGATATGGTGACTGCCGCGAATCCGTTCTTCAAAGGCGAGTCTACGTAAAAGTTGGCACATCTGAGCAAAGGGGATGTTTGAGTCAGAAGTGCCAATTAGGATTTTAGCCAGCAGTTTGTCTTGTTGACTCACGCTTTACTCTTGTGTTTGCTGTTCTCTTATAGTCGCATTTCCTGCGCTGCGATCGCACTTTGGGAAAGATACACATGATCGCATCCACTATACTGCAAACGCGATCGCACGTTGGGGAAGATAGACGCAATAGCATTGTCTTGTAGAATTGCTAAAGTTAATTCCCTAGTCACTGCCTTTGGAACCAACAGAAGCTCAATATTTGATTATTAATGCTCTGGAAACATTGGAGCTACTTCAGCAGCAAACCTTTGACTCAGACACGGGAAATTGGTATGTAAGCACTCCCAGTCGTGTTTTACTGATCGCGATGATTCTGCCAAGTGGGGATATTGCTAGAGTTAATTTACCAGTTAGTCCCGGTATAGAGCCAACAGAACCTCAATTGCTAGTTGTCAATGCCCTGGAAATCTTGGAACTGCTTCAATAGTTAGACAGCCTTCTTTTAGGTAACAATGAAAGCAATCGCGCTATTCCAGTTTTATTTTCCATACGTCTTGCCTAGAGATAACGATTGGGAAAATCAGGGCGTCGCTTTTCAGTTTCCCGATATATTGGCTAAGGTGCGACCGAGGAATCTGGAGGAAGAGTTATTCCCAGAGGATATTGATAAGACTCTTTCTACGATGCAATTAACACTTTCAAGGCTTTCTCTACCGGTCAGCTCTGTCTCCCGAACCGTCAAAGACTTATGCCTTGACCGAATAGAAGTGAGAGTTGAAGGTGAACTAGAGTCACAGGAAGATGTGAAAACCTCAGAGGTGCAAGCGAAATACAAACAAATTGCTGTCCGCAGTTGCAATGTGTTCATCAATCATTGTCGCGTGGTATCGCAGTCACCTTTCATTGTTGGCGTAGAGGAGCATTTTCGGTTTCAGGACGAGAGGTTCTATATAGTCACGCCACACTCTATAAGTTGGTTTGAAGGAGAGCGAGGTGAGCGACTGCCCGCCTATGAGGGTGATGTGAATGCAACAGCCACATCAGGCGCTATACCATCTCCTGAGCGCGGCATGATTAGTATGTCTATGATCCGGCTGAATATGTCCTTAGACATAGAGCCTAACTTGACTAATAGTTTGCTGCTGGATGCGAAAGAGAGAATCATAACGCTACGAATTCGTGAGGCTATACTTTCGATTGGCACAGCTTGTGAAGTTGCAGCTAACGAATATCTACATCGTAAAGGTAAATTCGGGGATACTCAAGTCAAGAAAATCTTGAAGCAAAAAGTTTCCTTTGCTGAAAAGAGGTTTCATCTTATCACTGATTTATTGGATGGAAGGTCGCTTAAGCTAGAGGATGGCGCAGTCTTCGACCTAGTTGAAAAAGCGTACAGAACCAGAAACAATGTAGCTCATGAAGGGCGTGCAAAATTTGATGATGGTGGTTCGGTAATTGAAGTGGATGCGCCGTTGTCAAATAAGTTCTTTGATGCTGCGGAGCGGGCGGTAAATTGGTTAAGCGCCCTCTAAAGATGACGGCGGCTGTCTAACGCGTATATAGCCCATTTGAGATCTTTATAGAACCCCTGTGATATGAGTAGCCAGTGTTGTTTTGCCTACGCCACCCTTATCGTATGTACATAAGATAATTTTTGTATTCCGAATCATAAATAATATTAAATATACTGAGGTGGGCAAGATGCCCACCCCCACTGTTCTACTCTATTCCTTCAATCCGGTCTTCAACCTCCTGATACAAATCGCGCAACAACTGCAAATTACTCTCACTTGTCTCCCAATAACCCCGACCATTCACTTCCAGCAACGTCGATACAACCTTGCGGAAAGAATAACGTTGAGAGTTATCAACCGCTTGCGTATCGCTGTTACCAAATTGATGCAAGATATAGTGCAAAACCAGGCAAAACATCTTCACCCGATAAAGTCACGGGATTTTCTAATACTTCAACATCCTGCCCTTGCCGATAAATTTCCACTTGCCTAGATTTCCGATTAATTAACCAACCCAGACGAGCGCCATTATCTCGGTATTCCTTCATTTTCTCCTGAGTGTCTTTCAAGCTATCGCTTGGAGAAAGTAACTCAACCACAAAATCAGGGCAAAGGGGAGCAAATTTCGTTTTTTGTTCAGGAGTTAAAGCATTCCAGCGTTCCAATTTTACCCAAGAGGCATCAGGAGAACGATCTGCACCATTAGGTAGCTTGAAACCACCAGAGGAATCAAAAACTTTACCCAGTTGAGTTTGCTCATTCCAAACCCAGATTTGAGCAGTTAATCCAGCATTGCGGTTGCTGGTTTCTCCCCCGGTAGGTGGCATTATAATTAATTCTCCCTTTGAATTACGTTCAAATCTGAGAGTTTCATTATCCTGACATAGTTGATAAAATTGCTCGTCTGTCAGTTTAATAACGGAGTTAAAGTTGACGGTTAGAGCAGTCATAGCGATTTTTATTTTAGATTTTTAAATGATTCCTGAAGGCGAGATTCCCGACTTCTCTAAGAAGTCGGGAATCTGAACCTCTGATAAGTTACGACTATTCTATTCCTTCAATCCGGTCTTCAACCTCCTGATACAACTCGCGCAACATCTGCAAATTACTCTCACTCGTCTCCCAATACCCGCGACCATTCACTTCCAACAACGTCGATACAACCTTGCGGAATGAATGAGGATTTAGGTTCATCAACCGCTTCCGCATTTCTTCATCCTGGATAAACGTAGTATTTGTATCCTCGTAAATCCAGTTATCGACAGCACCAGCCGTTGCAGACCAACCCATCGTATTCACCAACCGCTTTGAGAGTTCCCGCACACCCTCGTAGCCGTGACTGAGCATTCCCTCGTACCACTTGGGATTAAGTAGCTTAGTCCGGGCATCCAAACGCACGGTTTCCGAAAGACTGCGGATTTGAGCATTTGCCGTCGTGGTATCGGCAATGTAGGACGCAGGTGTCTTGCCATCTCCTCGCAGACTCGCGACAACCTTGGTAGGGTCAGAGTCGAAGTAGTGGCTGACATCTGTCAGGCTAATCTCGGCAGAGTCAAGATTTTGGAACGTAGCATCAGCGGTTTTCAGGGCTGTCTCAAAAATCTGCCGCGACTGTTCCATCGTGCCTGGGTTATCTGAGGTGAAGGCAAACGATTTCCGTGCCAAGTACATATCCTGCAACTCAGACTCACTTTCCCAAGTGCTGTTTTCTACTGCCAGGTTGATATTCGAGGAGTAGGAACCGGAAGCATTGGAGAAGACGCGAGTCGCTGCTTGCCGCAAGTTAATGCCCATGTCAGCCGCTTGCTGCATGGCGTGTTTGCGGACAAAGTTCATCTCCAAGGGTTCGTCTGCCTCAGCTGCCATCTTCACCGCTTGGTCAAGCAGGTTCATCTGGTTGATGAACAAGTCGCGGAAGACGCCGGAACAGTTGATAACAACATCAATCCGAGGACGCCCTAATTCCTCCAAGGGAATCAGTTGCAGCTTGTTGACTCGACCTAGGGCATCTGGTACGGGTTTAACACCGACCATCCACATGATTTGCGCCAGAGATTCTCCGTAGGTCTTGATGTTGTCGGTACCCCAGAGGACGCAGGCGATAGTCTCAGGCCACTTGCCCTCATTTTCAGACCGTTGGCGAGCAAGAAGTCGGTCAACCACAATTTTGGCTGATTTAACAGCAGCCGTTGTGGGAATGGATTGGGGATCTAGGGCGTGGATGTTCTTACCTGTAGGCAAAACATCAGGGTTACGGATGGGGTCACCGCCAGGGCCAGGGAGGACGTATTCGCCTTCCAGGGCTTTTAGCATTGCCCCTAGTTCGTTATCCGCAACGATTTGCTGGAGGCAGAATTCCAAGTACTCAAACAGGGGTTTAATGGCTTGGGGGTCAACCTTGGTGTAACCCAACTGGTGCATGGCTTCAATCCAAGGCTCTTTTTTGCCCATGTTGAGGAAATTGAGCTTGGAGACTTTAGAGACGCGACCATCCGCATCGGCTTGTGCTTGCACGAGGGCGGAAACAGCATCACGAGTTGCTAGCGTGATGTCTTGCAACAACTGGACATCTTCTAAGAAGCCTTTGTCATTGTTTTGGTAAATTTCGTCAATGTCTCGCCCGATGCTGTTAGCGATAATCCGAGGTAGACTTAGGACTTCGTCTTCGGGACGATCGAGACTGGCGATATTGACTAAAGTTGCGATCGCTTCTTCCGCAGTTGGCGGCTTCCCAATCACATGCAACCCACAAGGCAACAGGCGCGACTCAATCTCCATCAGCTTTTTGTACACCAAGCCAACTAGCGTATCCCGTTCCTCAGCTGTCATGTCTTTGGCATCTGGGAAAGAGGGC
>DATNPH010000182.1:0-8917 GCA_036703315.1 Coleofasciculaceae cyanobacterium | reverse complement strand
CAACTAGGAGCCTTTTCGTTACTATACTGGGCAAGCAGACGATCTTAGGAGAAGAAAAATTGCATGAAGGAGGGCAGCAAGTACCAGCCACTCCTCGAATTTCTGCGTGGCAGCAATCAAAGTGAAGTCATCCTCACCTTTGCTGAAATCGAGGCTCTGATGAACAACCCTTTGCCCGACTCAGCAAAGAGTAAACGAGCATGGTGGAGTAATCGCACCAAAGGCGCACTGCAAGCTTCTGCCTGGATGGACGCTGGATATCGCGTTGAGGATGTGGATCTGGATGGACAACAAGTGACATTTCGTAAACCTACTACTAAACCTCCAGTTCAGCAGGTGGGGGACACGGTGCTGTGGAATGGCGAACGAATCAAGGCACTGCGTCGCCATATGGGTTTAACACAAGCAGAGTTTGCAGAAAGGCTCGCCGTGCGGCAAGCAACAGTTAGTGAGTGGGAGAAAGGTATCCACACACCAAGTCGTGCTATGTCAAAATATCTGACCATAGTTTCAAAGCAAGCAGAGTTCTATAAGGAAGAAGGAAGCTAAAGTTTCTGTCTTCTGTATTGACATTTTAATACTAATTCGTATAAATTGCCAGATAGCCAAACAAAGTTTTCTGGCAATAATCAAGCATGAACAATCGCACAGGCGAACCCAAAGTCCGCTGTGAGCAACAAACTTGTTCTTGTTCCCTCTCCTCGTAGGAGAGGGTTAGGGAGAGGTTCTTCATCCAACACCTGACAACCATGCAACCGCTACGCCACCGCATCAACCCCAAAGCCTTTGTTATCACCCTCCGACAAATTGCCAAACACCTGAAAATCAACCAAGAACGTATCCTAAACTGGGAAAAATACTCGCTTGCTCACTTCGTTGCGCTCGCTACGCTAACGCTGCGTCCGGCTTCGCCTATGGCACAACGTCCTCTGGATACACATCCAAGGAAAAGGCGGTTACTTCGTCAGTTACCGCAAATTAGAACAGTGGATTGCCGCTTGCCGCACGCTGATTCGCTACTGTCCAAACTTAAGTATCCTTAACAACCTCTGGCAGTCCATTTTGCAAGAAGCACAACGCTATACCGAACATGCACTATCCCGCCTCGAAGCAATTTGGCAGCAGTGATACACCGATTCATCCAATTCTCGATCAATCTAAAAAGGTCAGAAGCCAGCATCAAGTTGTCCAGTCTTCCTGCTGACTTCTGGCTCCCCAATAAAAGGAGACTCTAACAATGGTAAAACCTCGTCCTCTAACTGAACGAGAGAAAACCCTAATCGACCTCTACGGCTACTGTCAACTAGGAATGACACCGCAGCAATTCTACGCCAAATGGCAAGTCAATCAGGAAGCGATCGCATTTATCTGCGATCGTTCCATGTCTACTGTCCGATGCTGGTTCAGAAGAGGTGGCAACTACCGTCGTCCCAGACAAACTGATATGCGCCATCTTGCCCTGATGGACTTTCTACTAGAACATTACGAGGACATTCCTCCTGAACTCTTGAACTTGCTCTGCCCTTGCAAGCGAAACCAATAGGAATCCAAATCGGTGAAACACTGCCCTTCCTTGCGGCGAAGTGAATTCGCCGCACCAGCGCACTCAAAGTCAATACAATTTTGGCTTTTTGCACCTCGCCACCTTACTCATAGGGTAGGTTTAGTTGTTTAGAGCCGCCTAGAAACCTTGAAAATATCCAAAGCTAACGTTTGCCGAGCGTATGCCCGGAGAGCTTGACTGACGGCGTATAGCTGTCGCCATAAAGGTTAGGACAGATCTAACGGCCCAAACAACTACCTATCAGTAATAAACATAAAAGCCCTCAGCCTTCTGCCTTTTGCTATATCACCCAAGAGATTGATGCCAAAGGAAAATTACCCTTAAGGGTACTTTCTTAATATTCGCTCTATTGTTTAGAGTAGAACGGCTGCAAAATAAAAACTATTAATGCCTAAAATCTTTGTTGAGAAAGGCTTTCAGGCTTCAGAGTATTACAGAACTCATAAACTTTGCCATTCAGGCATTTCAGCGAATTTAAGCCTTATTTTGCAACAAGCCCAGTAGAAGCTGCCTATTCTCAAGATACTGCGCTGTGTAGTCAACTATTTTTAAGCAAGAAGGAAATACCAATGTCAAGGCTGCAAAAATGTTTGTTGCTTGCAATTTCTCTATGCTTCTGTTTAACTCTGTGGTCTAGGCCAGCATTCGCATTTATCACGCTCGACGAGCAATTTGTTGCTGGGGAAGCTTGCGAAGCCCTACAGTCAATCAGAAGCGGAACCAACCCAGGAAATATTCGACTGACTCCCCAAGAAACCTATCCAGTCATTGGTAAAAACCGAGATAACGCATCCCATTACTTGCTTAGGATCGAGGGCGCTGAACCGTTTGCTCGCTGGGTGTCCGTACAGTGCGGACAACTTTTAGGTTCTTCTGCTCCAGTCAATCAGGCTTATTTACTTGCCCTCAGCTGGCAACCATCCTTTTGTGAAACAAAGCCAAGTAAACCCGAATGCCAGAGCCAAACGGCACAAGGGTTTGATGCCACAAACTTAGTTCTACACGGTTTATGGCCTCAGCCGAGTCAAAATATCTATTGCAATGTTAGTAAGGATTTCATCCGTCTTGACAAAGATAAGCGATGGTCAGAGTTGCCACCAATCAACTTATCTGCGGAAACGCGCAATGCACTAGCCGCCAAGATGCCAGGATTTGCTTCGGATCTGCATCTACATGAATGGTACAAACATGGAACTTGCTACAGCGACTCACCAGAAGAATATTTCCAAGAGTCGATCGCTTTGTTAGACCAAGTGAATAACTCTTCCGTCCGTGAGCTATTCGTTAGAAATATTGGTAATTCTCTCTCCTCTAATGAGATCCGAAATCAGTTTGATGAAGCGTTCAATGATGGAGCGGGAAGCAAGGTTCAAGTTCAGTGTCAAAGAGATATTGACGAAGAGCGAAACAATATGGTGGTAGAGCTACAGGTTAACCTTAAAGGTAACATTCAGCCCGACACTCCGATTGGAAGTCTCCTACAAGCCGGTCAAACGGTTCCGGCAGGTTGCGCTCTTGGAGAAATCGATCCTGCTGGTTTCAATTAATCATGTGCTTTACCGGGTTCGCTCATGCTGAATTGCACTCTGGTAGGGGCGAATCCGTATTTGACTATAACGTAGGAATAATGATAGAGGAAGAAAATCCATCATTCACAGGGTTGTCTAATCATTGACTAGGCGGTACAAGTGACGCCATTGCCATAAGACAACGCATTTTTAAGCTGGAGCTGCATAGTATGCGCATCGCTGCATTCAACATTGAAAATCTGTTCTCCCGTGCCCGCGCCATGAATCTTGAAGATTCGGACGAAGGGAAGCCTATACTCACCGAGTACAGCCGCCTGAATAACCTACTGCTAGAGCCTAAGTACACCGCCTCCAAAAAGTCTGCTATCCTCGAATCCCTTAATCGGCTTGGACTGAGTGAAAGTGACGATTCTAAATATGCAACCCTAAGGCAGAACCATGGACGGCTCCTGAAAAGATCCCGGACAGGCCCACCTGAAGTTGTTGCCGAAGGTCGCAGCGATTGGATCGGCTGGGTAGAACTCAAGACCGAGTCTGTCAATGAAGTAGCGATGAAAATGACGGCGCGTGTGATTCAGGACGTCAATGCTGATATCCTCGCGGTCGTTGAAGCGGAGAATCGGATTGCCTTGAGCCACTTCAATGAGCAACTTCTAAAGCCGATAAATGCTAATTATAGTGAGACTATGCTCATCGACGGCAACGACGAGCGGGGAATCGACGTGGGAATCCTTACAAAGCCTGGATTCCAAATTGAGTCGATGATAAGTCATATAAACGACATGCAGGACGGTCTTCCTATCTTTAGCCGCGACTGCCCAGAGTTTACTGTCCGGGTCGGCGATAACACGAGCTTACTAGTCATGATCAATCACTTCAAGAGTAAAGGGTACGGCACACCAGCCGCGTCGAATGCGAAGCGGCGGGCGCAGGCGCAGCGAGTACGGGAAATCTATGACCAACGAAGAAATGAAGGGATTGAGTTGATTGTCATCGCGGGAGACTTGAATGACACCCCAGCGAGCGAGCCTTTGAAGCCGCTGCTTGCGGATGGGTCAGACCTTCGCGACATTACTACCCACCCGTCTTTCTTCAGTGACGGGCGTCCGGGGACTTACGCTAACGGCACGGCATCGAACAAAATTGACTATCTGCTTCTCTCGCCCGCGCTGTTTAATCGCGTTAAAGGCGGTGGTATCTTCCGAAAGGGCGTGTGGGGAGGGACAAACGGAACTCTTTTCCCTCATTACGAAGAAATGACTAAAGCAGTTCACGCTGCATCAGACCATGCTGCAATTTGGGCAGACATCGAGCTGTAGCAGCGTTAGCTGCGCTCGGTCACCCTAGACGAAGGAATCGCAAACCAATGCGATCGCTGATTTGGTAGGTTAGGTTGACGCCAAGATTAGGTAGTTTTGGGGAATTTAGCTCAACTGTTGGGGTAATTGAGTAAGAGTCCACAGCTTAGCCCAAACGATGAGAATGGCATCTATATCTAACATACCCAGCTAGGTTGTATCAGTTTGATATAACTGTATGAAATAGCAACTTGAGAGCTAATACAGCATGAAGCGCTTGTCTAATGCGCCAGGGGCTGTCAATAAATGGTTAGTTACTGCCACGATTATGACTGGCACCTTGATTGCCGTTATTGACACCAGCATTGTCAACGTGGCAATCCCGAAAATTCAGGCAGATTTTTCTGCATCGATTGACCAAGTGAGTGCTGTCGCTACGTTTTACATCATCAGCAATATCGTTGTGATGCCCCTAACTGGCTATTTGAGTGCCTTGTTGGGACGTAAACGATTTTATGCTGGAGCGATCGCATTATTTACTCTAGCCTCCTTACTGTGCGGCATCGCCTGGAATCTTTCATCACTTGTCGGCTTTCGGATTCTTCAGGGATTAGCGGGAGGTGCCTTACTACCGAGTGCCCAGGCAATTTTGTTTGAGACTTTTCCCAAAGAAGAACATGGTAAAGCAATGGGTCTTTTTGGCTTGGGTGTGGTTGTTGGTCCAGCAATTGGTCCAGTTTTAGGAGGATATCTGACGGATACAGTCGGTTGGCGTTCAATCTTCACGATCAATCTGCTGCCAGGAATCCTTGCTGTGTTTATGGTACTCCGGTATATTCACAATCCGTCTTACTTGAAAAAACCTGAAGGAAAATTTGATTTTCCTGGTTTAGCTACCCTAGTGATTGGTTTGGCAAGCTGCCAGTACGCACTAGAAAATGGACAGCGATTGGGCTGGTTTAATTCTGGGATAATTATTTTCCTGACTTTACTTGGAGTTGTCAATTTAGCTTATCTGGTGCGGCGAGAGTTAGTGATTCCTAATCCGGTTGTCGATCTTTCGGTGTTTAGCAACCGCACTTTTACAGCAGGCAACATCATCGGAGCATTGGCAGGATTTAATCTTTATGGTGTGCTATTTGTTTTGCCGGTTTTCATGAGCCAAATCTTGCATTTCAATACCACCCAGATCGGTCTTGCTCTCATGCCAGGGGCGTTGTCTACAGCTTTTATTATGCCAATTGCTGGTCGGTTAGCCGATCGCTTTGACCCCCGTATTCCCTTAGGGGTAGGGATTACCATCTTTGTAATCGCCACTTGGCAGTTTAGCTACCTAAATAGCCACTCAGGCTACTGGGATTTATTTTGGCCCCAAGTCTGGAGAGGTTTGGCGATCGGGTTGATTTTCGTGCCTCTGTCTACAGCAACTCTAGGCAGCATTAGCCGTGCTAAAACTGCATCAGCGTCTGGTTTGTATAACTTAGTGCGGCAATTAGGAGGTAGTTTAGGCATTGCCCTATTGACGCTAATGCTTCAGCACATGGAAACCTTTCATATGCTGAAGTTGGCTAGTGCTAATCTTCGTAATATTCCAAACGAAGCGATCGCTACTCTCTCACATACTGTACATCAACAAGCAACTGTCTTAGCTTACGACGGCTTGTTTCGATATAGTGCCCTAATTTTTGCTACTGCCTACTTACCGCTAGTCTTTCTTAAAGTTACAAGAACATCCCCACAACAAGCATCAACTCCCTTAGAGTGACCTTCTAGGAAAGAAAACCTATGGCTTCCACAAACAGCAAGGCTATCTTTCGATCAGTTAACTCTGTTTACAAACTAGAGTTGAAAATAAATTTTTCTCACATTTGTACTAAGTCTAAATCCAGAAATAGGCAAGCACTAAGGTTATAGCCGTAAGCGGTAAGCCAAATCGCAAATGTTCCCAAAATGACAAATGATAACCGAGTTTAGCAACAGCCTCAGCCACAATTAAGTTAGCGACCGAGCCAAGTAGAGTCAAATTCCCCGCCAAGGTAGAGCCGGCTGCTAATAACAGCCAAGTTTTCGTATCTGGATGAGGAATTAAATGTTGCAGTAGTAGTACTGCCGGTACATTAGAAACTAAATTAGAAAGTAAAACCGTTACTCCCAATATGCTCAGAGGAGTGTGAACGAAAGCAGCAAACCAACCTAAGAACCCTAATTTTTCCACCCCTTGAGTGACAATAAACAGTCCAGAAAACATCACCAATAAATCCCAATCTACTCGGTTCAAGATGCGAGAAGGCTTGATTCGTCGGGTGATTAAAAGGAAACTTGCTGCCATTAGAGTTGCTTCAGCTAGAGGTACACCGATTAAGAATGCAACTAACAAACCTCCAGTGCTCAAGAGGCTCTTAATTAATAGCGGCTGGAAGACACGGTAGCGTGACGGAGTTCTAGTTAAACAAGACTTGGTAGAGCGAACATCAGGATAGAGCCACCATAGCAACCCTATCTCTATTAGCAGACTCACCAGTGCGACAGGAGTTAGAGCTTTAGCAAATTCTAGATAGCTGATGCCAGAGAAGGAACCAATTAAGATATTTTGGGGATTTCCACTCAAAGTAGCAACTGAACCTAGGTTAGTGGCACCAGCTAAGGCTAGCAAGTAAGGAATCGAATTAAGGTTCAACGCTTGGGTGAAACTGAGCGTTAAAGGAGTAAGAATTAGGGCAATAGTATCATTCAGGAAAAAAGCAGAAAGTATGCCACTCCCAAAGGTTAAAACAACTAGCAACCCAAAAGGACTTTTAGTAAAGCGCATGATAATATCAAGCGCTAATTGGAAAAAACCAGAGTAAGCCAGGTTAGCGCTGATCACCATCATGCTGAACAGGAAAATCAGGGTTTTATAGTCGATCGCACTCCAAGCTTCTTTGAGGTCTAAAACCCCCAACGCTATCAGCAATGATGCCCCGACTATAGCCATACTGGCGCGATTCATCCGTAAACCCGGCAAGTAGCCTAAACCTAAGCCGATGTACGTCAGCCCAATTACGATGAATTTGAGAATACTCATGATGTGGCATCACCCCGAAAATAATCACCTTAACTCCGTCCCGGATTTGCACAGAAACCAGAAAGTTAAGGATTGTTACTCAGGGTATAGAGTATTCCTCGAATGGGCAACACAACATCGAAAGGGAATAGGTAGGTAGACGGGTCGGTAGGAATCAGGAGAGTAGGGGATTAGAGTTTCTCCTATGAGTTCCAAAAATCTAGGCGACTATTCCTATCTGCCTATCCCACCTAGGGCGTGTTTTCAAACTCTATATTTACCTGTGTGTTGCGAAGAAGATCCCCCCAGTTCCTCATCCTCACCTTCGGCTCCGGTCGCTCCGGCCTTAGAAAGGGGGGAGAATCCAGTCAAAGTCCCCCTTTTTAAGGGGGATTTGGGGGTTAGGGCGGGTTTGAAAACACGCCCTAACCCCTACCCTCTTTGGTCAAACAATTAGATTCAAATCTCCAAACTCATGCCAGAAATAGCTTTGTTGCACAGCTTCCTCGTAGGCGTCCCGAATCGTATTGGCAGGGAGGAAGGCAGTCAGGAGATCGAGGTGGCTGGCTTCTGGTTCGTGCAAACCTGTCAGTAAACCCTTCACAGCTTTGAGCTTGTGATTGGCTGAAATATGCAACCGTGTGTAGCCATGTTGGGCTTGAACCTTTCCAGTCTCATCTACTACTGATTCCAACGCTCTTACTACAGTCGTCCCTACTGCAATTACTCGTCCTCCTTGCTCATGAGTTCGGTTAATCTTTTGAGCGGCGGTTTCACTAATAAAGTATTCCTCCTCTGAGGCAGGGTGTTGCGCGTCTAAGTCATCGTCCATGTATGAGGAGAGGCTAGTGTGCAGTACAATGTACGCTGTTTCAATACCACGGCGCTTCAGATCAAAGAGTAACTTCCAGGTAAATGCACGTCCAGCTGATGGCATTTCTGCTGAACCGGGTTCCTTGGCGTAGACAGTCTGGTAATAATCTAAATCCCAAGGTGCTGAGACATACTCATAACGGATAGGTCGCCCTAGACGGTAGAGTAAGTCCATCAACTCGGTTCCCAATTTTGAGAAGCGTAGCTTCCAGAGTCTGGGAATATTTTCATCGCGATCGCAAACCGTGGCTGTTAATCCCTGACCAAAATCAATCTGCATACCTCCCCGAAGACCACAGGTGAAAGGCTCACCCTGTTGACAAAGCAGCAGCGCGAGCCAAGAATCATCGGGAAGGCGTTGGGCTAGACGGACTTCCATGCAGGGCCCTTTCGGCGTTTCACAGCCATCCAGGGAAGCAGGAAGTGTTCGACTGGAATTAAAGACTAACAAATCACCGGGACGGAGGAACTCACCTAATCTGTTAAATTTTGTATGCTTGACTCGGTAGTTCTCGCGATCTATAACCATTAGTCGAACTTGATCACGGGCGATACCCCGTCGCTCTGGAGGCTCTTTTGCAGAGAGTTCAATGGGAAGTGTGAAGGAAAA
>DATNPH010000162.1:0-14739 GCA_036703315.1 Coleofasciculaceae cyanobacterium | reverse complement strand
AATGTTTTAAATAGTTTCTACAACTTTAGGTAATTTGCGGATCTTCCTTTAGATAGATATTAATAATTGTTAAATTAGTAACATTTATGCTTTAAAACAATACAAGTTCAGCTAAAAGCAGCATCGAAGCAAAACCCCGCTAGGCTTCAATTAACTCTAGGCTACCCACTGCCACCAGGCAAACCTAATAGCATAGTCAATCAGCAAGATAGCGAAGAAACTAATCAGTGCGTATCCCCAGCGAGGATACTTCTCAAGTAAAACACCAAGTCCAATGGATAGTGATACAGTTGCGTAAGCGTAGCGGTGGAAAGAGCTAGTAGCTCCAGTCATGAGGAGCAGTGCAAAGGTGAAAACGCTGTAGGCAAGAACAATAAAATTGAGTTTTGTACGTAAGTGCCATAACAAATAGCTACCACCAATTAGCATGACAATTTTTATTACACTCTCGATATCTAAGGTTAAAGCATTATTGAAAATACTCAACCAATCATGATGTCTCCATGCTTGCTGGACATGGACAAATGCCAAGGGGTCTTTAAAACGAATCGCACAATATACAATAAATACAACCAATCCTCCACCTGTTGACAGACCAGTAGCGTAAGCAATTAGTGGTCTTCGTTCTCTCCAAGCGACAAGAAGAAAGGTGGGTATAAGCGCCACTCCTGTGGCTCTAGCTGTGGTCGCCATTGCTCCCCAGAGAGCAGCTTGAGCATATTGGCGGTTGTCAAAAGCTCTTAAAGCTGCTGTGGTCAGTAATAAAAACAATCCCTCTGTATAGAGTACAGTTCCATATAAAGACAAGGGACACCAAGCTAGCACTGCCGTTGCCCACCTGGCGGCATTAATGCCGTGATGTTGTTTTGTCCAACGGTATAACATGAACAGAGCACCGAGAAATGCTAGGTTGTTCACCAATGTGCCTGCAACTTCAAAGGGTAAGCCTAGGGTCATCACTCCACGAGTGACCAAGGGAAACAGGGGAAAGAAGGCAATAGAATGCCACTGGCCATCATTGGCATAGTCGTAGCCGGAGGTAGCAATCTTTCGGTACCAAGCACCATCCCAATGTGAGAAAAGCTCCCAGCCCATTTGGGGAACATAGCCAGAAACAAAATCAATCGGCTGAGGGTTGTAGCTTGCGGGTGAGAGGTGAAGTGAAGGAGCAATCAGCTGCATCGCTACGACAATTACCATTCGGCTCAGAAGCCACATTGCCACTACAAATATCAAACCATGGAATCGCTTTTTGCTCTTGAGCCTGAGCTGTCGAACTTTAACGTCTTTCGCTTTATCGTCATAGCTAAATCTTGGCATATCCCCATCTAAGCACCAAGGCTACCAGCCGTGGCAAAGTCTCTCCTACTTTCAATGCCTTCAGACTGGAGCTATCTGGCACTACGAGATTTAAGCAAGACCCTTTTACAGTTCAACGAGCTTACGCTACCTAACCCCACCACGCCAACTTAATGGCAAAAACTACGAGCAACATAGTGAACAAGCCTAAGATGGGGTAGCCCTAACACGCATGATGATAAGCCAGCAATACACCTAGCGCCATTGATAGGGCACTATTGCGTAAACGTAGCGGTTGACACAGTTGAGAGCACCAGTCTTTAGGAGCAACGCCAGGTAGCAAAAACCATAGGCGATCGCGATATGAAGGAGCTTGCTACGGAAGCACCACAATAAATAAGCAGAACCAAAGAACATAGTAACTCTAATTAAATCTTGTGTGTCTAAGGACTCGGAACCATCCTTGAGCGATCGCTAATCACTCTGTTTTATTCACTTGCGAGCCGCTTTGCTGGTGCCGTAGGCGATCGCACTGTTTACCCGAATAACTTAGTGAGTCGAGACGAACCAGTCGATGAGTTTTCGGGCAATGCTAAGTTTCGGAGGAATCGGCGGTAAGTTGTCTTTGCTAAACCAGGCAGCATCCGCCAACTCTTCGGGTTCGATCACGATATCACCACTGGCATAGGTGGCTGTGAATCCAATCATCAGTGAGTTCGGAAACGGCCAGGGTTGCGAACCAAAATAGCGAATGTCTTTGACCTCAATCCCAACTTCCTCGCGAACTTCCCGCACCACCGTCTCTTCTAACGATTCTCCCGGTTCGACAAATCCAGCAAGAACACTGTACATCCCGGCGGGGAATCGATGGGCGCGAGCCAACAATAACTCTTCACCGCGAGAGATGAGCATAATCACCGCAGGCGAGAGGCGAGGATAATTGACTAATCCACACTTGGGGCAACGCTTGGCACGCTCATGGGGTAATTGGGTTGTCGGCGTCGCGCAGTGCCCGCAGTACTGGTGGGTACGATCCCACTCTACAATCTGAATGGCACGACCACTCAGCACAAACAAGTCTTCGTCTAACGTTCCGTACAATTCGCGCAGTCCACGCAAGCTCATTCCCTCAGGTGCGATTGCATCCTGAGGCAGTTGGGCCGAGTAACAAGGCTGATTGTCCAGGGTGCCGAGGAATTGGGTTCGCACGGGCATCAAGCCAATCTCTGCCAGGCTAATTAGGTTGGGAATTTTGCTGAGTGTCCCTTCGAGGCGAACTAGCAGCTTATTGCCGACAAACGCGAACCACCAGGCGGGTTCAGACTGTACTGCGGGTGGAGCAATGCCAGGAATGAAGGTTCGATGCATAGTCAGTAGAGCGCATTCGCGTAGCGTGGCGCAGGCAATCGCCTTCATCGTATCACTGCAATTAAGTCCTTAGCCGTTCTTTTGATGGTTCGCCATCTTCGTTCTGCTTTGTTTCATCCGACTCGCTCTAAGTAGCTTGGGTGATGTCAGCGCCCATTCGGTTAAATTCATAAGTAAATATCATCATTTTAATTAACTATATTTATCAATTGTCCGTTCCATTTTTAGTGATTACAAGATCCTGTTAAATGTAATCTTAATGACTCCTAACATTACTTAGCAAAAGCTAACTATAGCAACGGACATGCAGCTTAGGACAATGCTCAACTCACACAATACGCTACTGTAGGCGGCTATCACCAACTTGTCCTAACAGCTTTGGCGACTGCTATATCTTAAGCTTTTCTAAGATACATAGGTCATTTTCATACAACTAAAAAGGTGTGTAGGTAGGGTGAATCTCTTCTTTTTAAAACAGTGAAATACCCGTCTTGAAGTTGGTCAATTAATTTACTCAGAATAAATCAGAAATTTCTTTGAATTCTGAACTTGGCTTAACTAGCAACTTTTTGTACTTTGGCTTGTTGACTAGTTCATATTTACTTAGCTAATTTTCTCAAGTCTACTGTCGGTTTTTACAGAAAATCATGAAAAGCTATCTTCCCCAAAAACAAATTAATAAGACCCTGATCCCTCAAATTAATTATGTGGGCTTTCGGTTGAAAGCTGAGAAATACTTCTTCAAAATACGCGGCGGCAAGCGATCCGTTCCTCTGAGTAGACCTGATCATAGACATATTCTGTGGAGTTGGTTGGGTAGTTTTATCGGCATTGCCGCAACTGGTTACCTGTCTGTGAAAACGGGGATGCCGCTGCTGATGGCTCCCTTTGGCGCTACCAGCGTCTTAATCTTTGGCGTACCTGACAGTCCGTTGGCGCAACCGCGTAATGTCATTGGTGGGAATTTGATCGCTGCCTCGATAAGCTTGATTATCTTACATCTTTTCGGTTTTGACCCTTGGGCAATGGCAATGGCAGTGGCGACAGCAATCGGGATAATGCAGTTGACAGGAACGGTGCATCCGCCGTCAGGAGCTGTTGCTTTAGTGGTAATGATGTCGAAGGCATCCTGGCAGTTCTTGCTAATTCCAGCACTTGAAGGTTCAATTATTTCGGTTTTGTGTGCTGTGGTGTTCAATAATTTGGCGGAAGAGCGCAGTTATCCTCAGCACTGGCTTTAAGTTTGTTAATCCTGAGTCCTGCAAAATTCTGGTGTAAAACCCTAAAAAATCGCAAATCCGTATAGAAATTGAACGTACAGGACGCTAAATCGGCTAGGGCGATCGCGCTTGGTAAACCTTCCTTCCTCTTGGCAATTCTCTCTAACGTCATTTTCCCAACGGCGGAACATGGCGTTGCCATATTGCCGCAAATATCCTGGCATCATGATTAAGTATGTCGTTTGAAGCAGGGGGAACTTAAGGAATGCGGTGTGCAATTATTAGTCGTGCGGGGCAAGTCCTGGCAAATGGTCGCTTGATTCTTCATAAGGGCGATGATGGCAATTTGCGATTGGATTTGCAAACTGATATGGGGCGGCTGTTCCAGGGTGGAATCATTGACCCGGATGGGGATATGACATCAGCCAGTGAAGGGTTATTTCGTCAGTTCTTTGAAGTCTGGGGTATGAGCGATTTGACCTTGACTGTAACCTCAAAAGGAAAGTTGAACACCAGTTCTGAAGCCTGACAATATTCACGAGCGTTGCAGCAGCGCGGTAGGCTACTAGAGTATCGCCAGAACGGATTGAATCAATTCTTCTAGGTGTTGATCGCAAAAGCTCTCTGCCGCTTTTCGGGACATACCCCTAGAACGGGCATATGTCTCGAAGGCGTTGTAAATCATTACTTCGGCAATTTCCTTCTCTTCTTCTGCGATCGCCCACCGAAGTTCGATACATCCTCTAATAATCAAATCAAGTAACTGCTGCTCTTGTCTTAGGTCAGAAAGAAGCTGTTCTGCGATAGTTTGAGTAGGGTGTTCACTCATCGATCTGTTTTGGGGAGAGTCTCATGGGAACTAGCTTTTGGGTTCAGCGAGTTCTAATCAACGTTTTGTGGCAGTAGCGATCGCCTCTGGCACTGTGCTGGACTTCGTCTCGCTTACTCGCTGACGCTGTGCCCGCTAACGCCAACGCGCAATCGCCTAACTCAATTGTGCCAAACGCTCAGTTAACTGCTGCATCTATAAAATGAGAGAACCATTGGCAAATTGCCAGACATTTTTGGATAGAGTCTAGATTGTGCAGCGTAAACCCACTCCAGAAGAAATTCGTGCAGCGATCGGGAAGACCGTTCCAGACATTATTGCACCAGACTTGCAAGTTTTATTCTGTGGCATCAATCCTAGCCTTTACAGTGCAGCCGTCGGACATCACTTCGCCCGTCCGGGAAATCGCTTTTGGCGATCGCTGCATGGGGCAGGCTTTACAGAACGATTGCTGACACCGTTTGAAGATGGCGACCTTATGCAATTCGGGTATGGTCTGACGAATATTGTAGATCGGGCAACAGCAAGGGCGGATGAATTAGACGCACAAGAACTGATCGTAGGTCATCAACAGTTGGCAGCTAAGGTGCAGCACTATCGATCGCGGTTTCTAGCTGTTTTGGGTATCGGCGCTTATCGAACGGCATTCAATCGACCCAAAGCCGTCATAGGGCGGCAGGATGAGTCTCTGCATGGAGCGATCGTCTGGGTACTGCCCAACCCCAGTGGGTTAAATGCTCATTATCAACTGGAAGATCTCAAACGGGTATACCGAGAATTACTAGTTGCGACTAAAACTTAAGAGGATATTCTAGGCGATCGCTCAAGATTGAAACTGGGACAACAACCAAGCACTCACGTAGTAGCCTCTAGCATTTTCGTAGCTAGAATCACCGATCGCCTTTATGTATTCGTCCCAGGTAGCATTCACCCAGGTATCGGTTGGTAGTTTGGCTTGTAGTTGGCTCATAACAACCATGATTGGCTACCGCTCACTGACATCTTAACGTAGGGGCAATCTGCTAAGCAGCAGCGCGCAAGCGCTATTGCACGATCAATATGGAGGATGAACGGTAGGAGCGATTGCCTCCGGCACCAGCAAAGCTGATCTGCGCTTTGCTGCTTACGCACCATGCTGACGCTCCTAACGTCGAAGAGAGCTTCGCTATCGCAATGGTGTCCACATACAGCCAAATCCAACCTATGCGATCGCTCCCTCAAAATAAATTCTAAATGGTTCAGTAAGAATGCCTAATATTTGATTTAACTGGGTAATGAAATATTCAGTCAAATAGGGGTAAGCCACATTTGAGATAATGCCTTGTATGGTAGTTCTTCATCCGCTTTCAGATTTTATTGACTGCAATTGTGCTGTCAACAACTTATCTCCTAGCTATTACTATGAAGGGCGTTGTCCTGAAAGTGGTGAGCTATTGAGACTGCCGCGCACTCCAATGTCCGAAGCGATCGCCTTTGCTTTGATGCAACACCTTGCCAACAATACGCCTTATTCAGATGAAGGCAAGATGTATGGAATACTGCTGGTTGAACTGTCTACTGGCGAACAACGGGTACTAAAAGCTTTCTCTGGTCTTCTGAATGGTCACAGCGCAGTTGAGGGCTGGGTACCGCCAATTCCAGGGCGAGACCAAGTTGCCCTAGAGGAATCCCGCACTTTGGCTGAGCTGGAGGCTATCAAGCAAGAACTAATTACCCTGAAGCAACTTCCTCCAAGGCAGCAGTACGCAACCCTGTATCGTGAGTTTGAGCAGCAGTTGCAAGAAATGAGCGATCGCCATCGACATTGCAAACATCAACGACAAGAAAAACGTCAGATACTCTGCGAAACCCTCACGGGAGAAGCACTCACGGTTGCTATTGAACAACTCAACGAAGAAAGTCGTCGGCATGGAATTGAGCGACGGCAACTCAAATGCCAGCAGAATGCCGTGTTGCAACCACTCAAGCAGTGTATTGAAGCGGCGGATGCGCGGATTCGCGAACTGAAACAACAGCGTAAAGCACTGTCTCGCAAATTGCAGGCTCAAATGCACGCTGCATACAGCCTCACTAACTTTTTAGGGCAATCCCGAGTGTTGCAGCAATTGATGCCAGGAGGCTCGATGCCCACGGGGACAGGAGACTGTTGTGCCCCAAAGCTGCTACATTATGCGGCAACACAGGGTCTAAAACCACTGGCAATGGCGGAGTTTTGGTGGGGGGTGTCCTCAGGCGATCGGGACAAAGTCCAGGGAGAATTCTATGGAGCCTGTGCAGAACGTTGCCAGCCATTGATGGGGTTTTTGCTTTCGGGATTGCCTCACAGACAAAGAGGGGGAGAGCCAGAGTATAGCTACCCAACCCACCCGGAGTTTAAACTCCGGGCTCATAGCTCAAGTCCACTAAAGTGGACTGAAATCCTTGTTCAGTCAACATTTAGTCCTCTTGAGAGGACTTCCGCTATGAGCCAGGGAATTGATTCCCTGGCGGGTGAATGGGTAGATGCAAGATGTGATTCAAACCAATCACCCCCTCACCCCCTTACTCTCTCCTCCGCTGAGCTACCCATTCTTTATGAAGACGAATGGCTAATTGCAGTGAACAAACCAGCAGGGTTACTATCGGTACCTGGTCGTTATCGCGATCGCCAAGATAGTGTCTTGAGTCGCTTACGTCATCTGTTGCCCAATGGCATGGCGCTTGTGGCTGTGCATCGCCTGGATCAAGGAACATCTGGTATCCTCCTGCTGGCTCGCGATTGCGCACAGTGCAGCGCCAAAGGCGATCAACAAACTTATCGTCAACTCACTCAGCAGTTTCAAGCGCGGCAGGTTCACAAGGTTTATGAAGCCGTAGTTGCCGGTTGTGTGACAACCAATAAAGGTGCGATCGAACTACCCGTGTGGTCAGATCCTCAGAATCGCCCCTATCAGAAAGTCGATTGGCAGCGCGGTAAACCCAGCTTGACTCGCTTCCAGGTTACTGCCAGGGAAGGAGACTGGACTCGTGTAGAGTTTATGCCCCTAACAGGACGCACCCATCAGCTGAGAGTTCACGCTGCTGATTCCAGAGGACTTGGCATACCAATTTTAGGCGATCGCCTTTATGGATGCCGTGCCGTTGCAAGTCGGTTACATCTGCACGCGAGGGAACTTCGCTTCGAGCATCCGCATTCCGGACAAATCCTCCATTTACGAGCAAAGACGCCGTTTTGACGACGTCTTGTCATTGTCGGGAAATTGCTGAAAACGCTGCAAAGGGATACTCGATCAAAACCGGACCTTCAGGCACAAAGCGCGGTTTGCAATTTGCCTTTTGACCAAGTACTTGAAGGGAAGCAATCGGAACTGGAGTTTTGAGTTTCTCCAGTTCCTGAACTTCCCAGTAAACTGCCCAAATGGGTCTCTCAGTAGCAGCAGCCTTAGGACGAAACTGAGCTTTGCCGGGATAGCGACCACTGCGAGAGGGAAGATGCCCAATGTAACGGGCGCGCCACGATACTTCTGAATTTAATGGCTGGTCTTCCTTGGAATCGGAAGCGTAGATCAACACTTCGATCGCTCGCTCTTTGCGTAGCTCATCGGCTTTTCGCAATATTTCAAATGCCATGCTGCCAAAAGCAACCTTGGGCAACGCTTGGCTGGTAATGTCGTCTGAGTTGGCTTGATCAGTGATCGCTTCTAATCCAGAAATGAGATGAGCTTCTGGAACAGGAGCAAGAATCGCAAATTTACGTGTTATATCCATTCATGAATCTTCTATGCTTCCTTATGCATTCTAGGCTGCTGTTGGTCTTTATCAGTCATGGGAGTAGTAAAGCATCAAGGCAGACTTGAGCGGTAAATGTTAGGATACTTCTCCCTTGTCCTCCTTGTCTGCCTTGTCCCCCTTGTCCTCTCCCAACCCGTCAATTCAAGGTTGACAGATCGGTAAAGGCATATTGCAATCATCAGTGTCAACTTAAGCCCTGGCGAATGGAATTCGCGGCTACACAAACAAAGCCTGCCTACGCAGGCTTCAAATCTAGTTCTTGTCAAGCGGACTTCGTTTGTGTAGCCCCAGGCTTCCAGCCTGTAGGTATCAATGGCAAACGGTTGTCAAACTTGGGTTTCACGTTAAGTTGACACCAATGATTGCAATACGCTGCTACTGCTGGCTAATCACATCAATAGCTGTCTTTATCCAATCAATGTAAGTTTGTTCTCTTCGTATCACTAACTCCAGTACAAGCCGTTGCATGATCTGCTCGCGACTCGCTGAGTGATCTCCGAGCGCTGGTAACTCAACCGTTTCACATTCAGCCAGCTTTTCGTGGCGTGCTGCCAACTGCTGTTCTAGCAGTTGAATGATCGCTTCATTCGGTAACTGGGCTGCGAAAAATAACTGAATGAGTAACGGTTCTCGCAGTGTTGGCAAAGACTGCGGACATTGAAGCCACCGAGTTAATTCAGCTTTTCCTGCCTCAGTCACACTGTAGACTTTACGGTTCGGGCGATCGTGCTGAATCTCAACAGTACAGGTAATCCAATCCTGATCCACCAGTTTATCGAGGGTTCTGTAGATTTGTGCTTGGTCTGCGGGCCACAAGTGAGCAACACATTGATCGAAGCAGGTTGTTTTAAGGTCGTAGCCCGTCCTTTCTTCTTGCTGAAGTAAACCCAAAATTGCATGTGCTAGCGACATAGACGGTTTTCCGAAGAATTAAGTAGTGGAAGCCTATCTGTTACTTCCTATATAACCTTATGCTAATATATGATTAATCACATATAAGAGGTGTCTACCAAGATAATATCTTCGCCTTGTGAATAATCAAGCTGAAAACTAAGGCACCAAGGAGGAAATGAATGACGACTCAAACACGGACAATTCGGACTGTCGCAGGAATTATCAACAGTGTCCAAACGCTGGAGGGTGAAGGCATGCTTGTTCGCCGCCCATTCCCCAAGAGCACCTTTTCGGATTTCGACCCCTTCCTCCTCCTTGATGAATTAGGTCCAGTTGATGTCGAGCCAGGTCAAGCGAAGGGAGCACCCGATCATCCCCATAGGGGCTTTGAGACTGTTAGCTATATCCTTGAAGGGCGATTGGAGCACAAAGATTCACAAGGACATGCAGGAAAGCTTGGTCCCGGTGATGTGCAGTGGATGACGGCGGGAGCAGGTGTCGTCCATTCGGAAATGCCAGAGCGGGAATTTGCTCGCCTCGGCGGACGACTTCACGGACTGCAACTCTGGGTGAATCTGCCTAGTCGCGACAAAATGATCAAGCCTCGCTATCAAGAAATCCCGGCTGAACGAATTCCAACGGCTCAAACTCATGATGGTTTGGTGAGTGTGAAAGTGATTGCAGGAGAAGCGCTAGGAGCTAAGGCTGTGATCGAAACGCAGACTCCGATTATGTACCTGCACTTCACACTCCAACCGGGTGCAACAGTGGTTCAGCCTGTGCCAAAAGAATACAATGCCTTTACATATGTGCTTGATGGGGAAGGCTTGTTTGGTGCAGACCAGGAACGTGGGGGAGATGGACAGATGGTGCTGTTTGCACAAGATGGTGAGGAAGTGACAATTACAAATCCATCGGATGCGAAATCACCATTAGATGTGCTGCTCATCGCTGGTGTACCACTCAACGAACCAGTTGTTCGCTATGGTCCATTCGTGATGAATACCGAAGCAGAAATTATTCAAGCTTTTGAAGACTACCGTAACGGGAGGATGGGTTCCATTGACTTCTAACACACTTCTACAACGAATAAATCAACATCAACATCTGCGCGCTCTGCGAAACAAATTGGTACACCTTCACCGGATGTTGCTTGACACAGAGCGCATTGCTTACGAACAGGCGCGTGGGCGAGTATCGAGCGGAGAACTCCTTCAACTCGTCATTGAGCACGAACAATTTGCTTGGCTACATCGCATATCTGAGCTTGTTGTGCAAATTGATGAAATGCTTGGAGCAGATGAACCGGTATCGCTGGACGATGTCCAAAATCTGATTACCTATGCCCGCACACTGCTCACGCCGTCAGAAGTAGGCAATGCGTTTGAGAGAAAGTACTACAACGCTCTCCAGAGGGAACCAGACGTTGTGTTGGCACACGCAGACGTGTCAGAGCTTCTTGCCTCCAGTAAATAAGGCTAAGTGAAGAATATGCACCGCGAGTTACCTCGCGGTGTATCTCTGTTTCTACAGAAATACTTGAGAGCGATACTTGTACAGGACTTACGCACAGACGCGACACATGGTAGGGGCGCTCTTGCCTTCATCGGTGTCAACTTAAGGAGGCTTGGCGGTTAGAAACCGCAGCTACACGAACAAAACCTGCCTGCGCAGGTTAAATAAGTGTTGATTTTCATTAGTCCGCGCAGATTCTCTCATTGGTGTCAACAAGCAACAGCCAATTCCTTGTTGATGCCAGAGGGGTCGAAGTTAGTTTGTTGGCGGAAAACAGCCCAAGCCCAAACCAGAATCTTACGTGCCGCAGCAAGTAGAGCCAACTTCTTGGCTTTGCCGCGTCCCACAAGACGCAGGTAGAACTGGCGTAAGCAATTGTTGCCACGGCTGCTGCCTAAGGCACCCATGTACAGCAATTGGCGTATCCGGGGATTGCCAAACCGGGAAATTGTGGCAGTTCGTCGCACTGATGTACCACTTTCATAGGTTTGAGGATCAATACCCACATAAGCCGTCAAGCCCTTGGCTGTGCCTTGCCCAGCCGTTAAGCTGTGCCAGCGGTACAACAGTACCAGGATTGGCAGCACATTCTTGGCTCCAATACCTGGAACCTCTCGCAGTCGTTTGGCATCCGCGTGCAGATGCGTGTATTGCTTTAGATGTGACTCAATCTCCTGCTGTATTTGGGCGAGTGCCTCCTCCAAGGTACGAATGATATGTTCAACGTTGTTGACAACGCTCTTGGCAATTCCAGGACGGTTTTGCAGCGATTCCCATCGGTTTCGCTCTTGCCCCAGTAACTGTTCTAAATCACGTTGGCGTTCGAGCAGACTTTCGAGTTCGCTGACCTCATGGGGCAACGGTTGCCATGCTTTAGGTTGGCGTTCGTCGGCGAATCGGGCTAGCAACAGTGCGTCTTGCTTGTCGGTCTTGGCTCGTTGTCCCAGCCCCTTAGCCCATTCACGTACATACTTGGGATTAGGCAAGCTGACCGTTCAACGCTCAAGCTTTTTGCTTTTGCGGACTGATTTGCGGTCTGTTGGTGATACCTGTCTGGGGTATCTTACTTATTTTTCCTGTTGTTGTACTCTTTGCGATCGCATTACCTCCATGCACTATGTTTACGACATCGGCAGAATTGACCTATCTACGCGACGGACTGAGAACATCCTGGCGGACTTACGGTCTGTTTCCCGATCTCTGCTGGTAAGAACAATACCAGGCGGACTTCGTTTATCTAGCCGCGAATTCCATTCGCCAGGGCTTAAGTTGACACCAATGAAGGCAAGAGCGCCCCTACAAATGGTGGTTCAAAGGTAAACTTGCGTAAGTCCTGAGTTGTATCTTCAGTTTCTTTTCTGAATTCCTTGAGCACCTTGAAGTACTATTCTCAACACCCCAATGCCTTTCCAATCAATTACCTCAACAACCTGCGAGGAGAGATTTTGGCGTGCCCTTATCTTGCAATCAACAACCTCAATCGCGACTTCATTGGCACCCAAGGGTTTTCTGTTGTGTTTCAACGTTCAGAACTTGGGGGAGTGGAACAGCGATTTCCCTTTTTCAAACCCTATTTAGACCGGGTGCTACAGCCTACCTGCAACGCTTTCTACCTCAATCCCTTGCTGCTCAAGGAAGGCTCCCGCGTTGATCCCCATATCGATCGCTCACTTCGGTCTTATTGCAAGACTGTTGAGCCTCCCGTAGTAGTCAGTGTTCTTTATGTGCAGGTGCTGCCCAACATGCAAGGCGGAGAGTTGGTGCTGCGCTCCCACAAACAGCAAGTTGGACAGATTAAGCCAGAAGTTAATACCCTCTTGTATTTTCGGGGTGACTTGACCCATTCTGTCAAGGCTGTTAAAACCACTGGGACTCGTCTAAGCTTGGTTTGTGAACAATACAGCCTGAACGAAACTGAATTGCAAGACATTCCAACATTCACAGTCGAGTCTAGGGCAGTGAAGGCAAAACGGAGGCAGGTTGGGTGTTCAAGAAAATTATCCATTCAAAAGGGATAGAACAAACTCTCCCTGACACAACTGTCAAAAAATAGACTTCTTGCATAAGTGCTAAAGCCCTAGGAGATAAGTACTATTGCTACGTCATAACAATTGAGTTTTGCAATAAGTAGGTAGACAGCCTACTTTGCATCTTAACTTGAAAAACTTGACTGTTCTAAATCGAATGAAAGTTGAAGAATGAAGACAACTGATTTAAATCTAGGTGAACTACCTTTGCAACCATCCCTGCGACTACCTAACGCGACTCTCTTGACGATTGACATACCACAAGCCACGCTCAATATAGTCTTTGTGCATAAGTGCCAAAGCTCTAGGAGATAAGTACTACTGTTATGCGATAACACTTGATTTTTCCAATAGGTCTAATGCAACACCTATCACCGCTCAAAACCACACCGATAATCAGGTTCAAAAATACATAGGTTTATCTTATTTAACTGTTCAATTTTACTTATTGGACGAGTCCTGTGAATTAACCAATCCTTAGGTAAATATAAATACCTGTACATTATTAATCGTGAATTCCATCACAAAGGTAAGCGATCGCGTGGTTGGACAGCTAATTCATCATTCAAACTTATGAGATTGCGTTTCATCCCTAAAGATTGGTGGCGATCACTTGTTGGGCGGTGCCAGAGGCAATCGCTCAAGTATTTTCTTTTACCTTTTCTGGTGTCATTGATCACAGTAGTGCTGATCGGCAACCCTATTTCTGCGATCGCTCCTTGGTCGATGTCAAAGGCAGTCGCGCAAAGCGTACTACCAGACGTACCAGACGTAATCGAGGAAATCCTAGTACCAGAGACAACGGTGCGGAAATCCTTTCCGGAAATTCGCGGGGTTTGGATGACTGAAAATGATAATGACATACTTAGCGATCGCGCCAAACTGCAAGATGCGGTGAGTCAATTGGCGCGGGTGAACTTCAACACGGTCTATCCTGTAGTGTGGAATTCTGGTTATGTGCTGTATCCTAGTGCCGTGGCACAACGAACAGGTATCCAACCTTTTGTCCGCAAAGGGTTACAGGGACAAGATATCATCGCTGACCTCGTTGCTCAAGCTCATCGCCAAGGGTTGCTAGTGATTCCCTGGTTTGAGTTTGGTTTCATGGCTCCTCCTACCTCGGAACTGGCATTGAATCATCCTGAGTGGATGACGCAACGGCGAGATGGTAGCCAAACTTGGATTTCGGGAGCGGGTGAGGTGATGTGGCTAAATCCTTTCCATCCAGAGGTGCAGCAGTTCATCACTGAACTCGTGCTGGAAGTCGTCACCCAATATGATGCCGATGGTATTCAGTTTGACGATCACACCAGTTTGCCTAATGTATTTGGCTACGATAGCTATACGCTTGCCTTATATAAAAAGGAAACCAAGAAAGATGCGCCTCCGAATCCCGAAGATGCGGCATGGGTGCGTTGGCGGGCAGATAAAATTACGGCGTTCATGACACAACTGAACAAAGCTGTAAAACAGAGAAAGCCGAATGCGATCTTCTCGGTTTCTCCTAATCCCTATATCACGGCTTACAATGGCTACCTGCAAGACTGGGTGGGTTGGGTGCGCCAAAATATTGTGGACGAGCTAATTGTGCAAGTTTATCGTCCCGATTTGCCAAGTTTTGTCGATCAGATCTCCCGCCCCGAAATTCAAGAAGTGCAACAAAAGATTCCAACGGGAATCGGTATCCTGACAGGCTTGAGAAATAATCCGGTGCCGATGCAACGAATTCAGGCTAAGGTACAAGCATCGCGCGATCGCGGTTTGGGTGTCTCGTTCTTCTTCTACGAAAGCCTTTGGGACCATGCACCAGAACCCA
>DATNPH010000198.1:0-4920 GCA_036703315.1 Coleofasciculaceae cyanobacterium | reverse complement strand
AGAGTGACTTACATGATCGGCTGTTTGGAGTCACTCAAAAAGCGCTATGCCCAGGCAGGTAGCCAGTTGTTGATTGTTCATGCCAATCCAACTAAAGCTATACCAACACTGGCATTAGCTCTTAATGCCAAGGCAGTTTTTTGGAATTGGGATGTCGAACCTTACTCAAAAGAGCGCGATCGCATTGTTACAGACGCCTTGAAAGAAAAGGCGATCAAAGTACAGAACAACTGGGATCAGCTACTGCACGCCCCAGAAGAGATTTCCACGGGTTCTAAGAATCCCTACACGGTTTACACCCCCTTCTGGCGCAACTGGAGTAGCAAACTCAAAGCAAACCCTGTAGAACCCCTCAAAAATGCCGAAGGACTAACGCAAGAGGAACAGGAGACAGCGCAACGAGTTGGAGCCGTAGAGCTACCTACAGCAAAGGATTTGGGATTTGTTTGGGATAATGAACTGGTAACAGCACCAGGAGAAGCAGCGGCTCAGGAAAAACTAGATGAATTTTCCGCTCAGGCCATCTATGACTACCAAGAACAGCGTAATTTTCCAGCCGTTCACGGTACGTCCCAACTCAGTGCTGCTTTGAAGTTCGGTGCCATCGGTGTTCGCACTGTTTGGGCTGCCACCCTCACTGCCCTGGAAAACAGCCGCAGTGACGAAGCTCAAGCTAACATCCGAGCATGGCAACAGGAACTCGCATGGCGGGAGTTCTATCAACACGCGATGTATTGGTTCCCAGAATTAGCAGACGGAGCTTTTCGCGAAGCCTTGAAAAACTTCCCCTACGACAACAACGAAGACTATTTTCAAGCTTGGTGTCAAGGGAGAACTGGCTATCCAATTGTGGATGCTGCTATGCGGCAAATGAATGAAATGGGCTGGATGCACAACCGTTGTCGCATGATTGTCGCCAACTTCCTCACCAAAGACTTGCTGATTAGTCCTCAGCTGGGAGAAAAATACTTCATGCAAAATCTGTATGATGCCGACCTTTCTGCCAACAACGGTGGCTGGCAGTGGAGTGCGTCTAGTGGCATGGATCCCAAACCTGTAAGGATTTTCAATCCAGCAAGTCAATCCAAGAAATTTGACCCCGAAGGCGAATACATCCGAGAATGGCTACCTGAACTGCGCTCTGTCGATACGGAATTCCTAATTAGTGGTGACATACCGCCCCTTGATCGCGATCGCTGCGGCTATCCTGCCCCAATTGTGGATCACAAAATACAACAGCGCCAGTTTAAAGAACGTTATCAACAGCAAAAAGCCGCGATCGGGGATTAGGATTTGAGGGTTAGGGGTTGGTCTTCTTACTTCCCCAATCCGTAGACACAAAAGCCCTTAAACCCCTTTCTCTTTATATTGCTTGTAGCCTATCGCCGGGATTGAACTGTCCTATTCTCCAATCCTTTTCTCGTTACTACATAAATACTTTCTTTAAGTAAAGTGCTTAAACCTGACCCAAGTTAGGATTCTCAGACTCACAACTCGGCACTCTCTTTTGAATCACATGGCATAATGTAGAACATTTGCTTTACTCAAAAGCTTGAAACTGTGAACTTATCCGTTCTGCGGAGTTATTCGTCTTTAAAGGACAATAAATTCCTACAAGCTGTCTGTGGTCGGCCGACAACGGCAGACTTAGCACAATTTGGCAGTGTTTATCGAAAAGTTCTATTCTTCTGGAGCGCGAAGCTAACGTGAAGGTTTTGGTGGTTGGCAATGGAGGACGCGAACATGCCCTCGCTTGGAAATTGCTACAGTCTCAACGCATTCGGCAGGTGATTTGTATTCCTGGTAATGGTGCCACAGCTACTATGGAGCGTTGCCAAAATGTTTCCTTACGAGTGGATGATTTTGAGGGAATTGCCCGATTTATTCTGGTTCAGAATATATCTCTAGTGGTTGTTGGTCCAGAACTCCCCTTGGCTTTGGGAATTACAGACTACCTGCAACACGAAAACCCAAGCCTGATGGTGTTTGGTCCAACAAAGGAAGGTGCACAGATTGAGGCGAGTAAGTACTGGGCTAAAACTTTAATGCAGTCGGCTGGCATTCCCACGCCTCACTGTGCGGTTTTTACTGAAGTTGAGGCGGCGACTAACTATGTCATGGCTCAGGAGGTACCGATTGTTGTTAAAGCTGATGGTTTGGCAGCAGGCAAGGGGGTCATAATTGCTGCCACGGTTGAAGAGGCACAAGCCGCTGTTAAGTCACTGTTCAAGAGTGGCTTTAGTACTGTAGTGATCGAAGAGTATGTGACAGGTCAAGAAGTGTCAATTTTGGCGCTGACGGATGGTATCAGCGTTCGCTCCTTGCTACCCGCTCAGGATCACAAGCGGATTGGTGAGGGGGATACAGGGGAAAACACAGGCGGGATGGGAGCATATGCTCCAGCACCGATTGTGACACCTGCGTTGATGGAACGAATTGAGAAAGAAATTCTCCAGCCTACAGTGGACGCCTTACGGCAAAGAGGCATCGATTATCGGGGTGTACTGTATGCCGGCTTGATGATTACGGCTCAAGGCGATCCCACTGTTCTGGAATTTAACTGTCGGTTTGGGGATCCGGAAACCCAAGCTATCCTGCCTTTGCTAGAGACTCCCTTGGAAGAGCTACTGCTGGCTTGTACCCAGCAGCGATTAGCTCAACTTCCACCGATTAGTTGGAAACCTGGAGCAGCTGCTTGTGTCGTTGCTGCGGCTCAAGGATATCCAGGTACTTATCAAAAAGGGCAGGTCATTACAGGTATTGAGCAAGCCAACGGACTAGGCGCAACTGTTTTCTGTGCAGGAGTGCAGCTCAAGCAGCAACAGCTAGTGACAGATGGCGGTCGTGTGCTGGGTGTTACGGGGACAGGTGAGACATTTGACGAAGCGATCGCGGGGGCTTATACCGCAATGAATTGCATCCAGTTTGAAGGGATGTACTACCGTAAGGATATCGGTCATAGCGTTTCATGAGTTGGCTCCATGCCTGGTTAAACAGGTAAGTCCAAAAAAGTGTCAACCCTTCCAAAAGTGGTCAATACTATAGGCTTATGCTCTCTATAGAACATAAGCTTCTCTTCAAAGCGTATATATATATATATAGGGGATAGTTTTTTTAGAGTAGCTTTTCCTAGGTAGAGCATCTACCGTTTAAAGGAGTTTGTAATTTTCCCTGTTGATCGTGGTAAATCAATCTTGCTGGCTTTGCTAAAAACCCTTCGAGAAGTTATTGCGCATTGGTGGTCGGAGTTTACACTCCAGACCCGACTGATGGCGGCAGCAACATTGGCTGTCTCCTTATTCATGAGTGGCTTGACCTTCTGGGCGGTGAACACGATTCAACAAGACGCGAGAATGAACGATACTCGCTTCGGCCGCGACCTAGGTCTATTGCTGGCAGCCAATGTTGCACCGCAGATAGCAGAAAACAATCTGACGGAGGTGGCTCGCTTTTCCCACCGCTTCTATAGCAGCACTTCCAGTGTCCGCTATATGCTCTACGCTGACGAGGATGGCAAGATTTTCTTTGGAATTCCATTCTCTGAATCTGAGGTACAAAACTCTCTAACGATTCAGCGTCGGATTGAGCTACCAGAGAACTACGCCAAAAGCTCGGATTTGCCGATGGTGCGGCAGCACTTGACACCTGATGGACAAGTCACAGATGTCTTTGTCCCCTTGATGCACGACGGCAACTATATCGGTGTCTTAGCCATTGGTATTAACCCGAATCCGACGGTTGTTGCCTCCTCAAATTTGACACGAGATGTAACGATCGCAGTCTTTATCTCGATCTGGGTGATGGTGATTTTAGGTGCCGTATCTAACGCCCTAATGATTACCAAGCCAATTAAAGAACTACTTAGGGGTGTTAAAAATATTGCCACGGGTAATTTTAAGCAGCGAATTGACCTCCCTTTAGGTGGAGAACTGGGCGAATTGATTTTCAGCTTCAATGACATGGCAGAGCGCCTAGAGCGCTATGAAGAGCAAAATATTGAGGAACTAACCGCTGAGAAAGCCAAACTAGAGACATTGGTCACCACTATTGCGGATGGTGCTGTACTAATTGATACCGATTTACACGTGATATTGGTCAATCCCACAGCACGACGCCTTTTCGGTTGGGAGGGAACTGATATTGTGGGAGAGAACGTTCTGCATCACCTACCTAACACGGTGACTCAGGAACTAACTCGACCACTGTATCAAATTGCGGCTGGGGAGACGGCGGCGGATCGCGAAGGTGAAGAGTTCCGAATTACCCTCAACCAACCTGTGGCTCGTACCGTCCGCATTCTGCTGACAAGCGTGTTTGATCAGTATCGTGAGAGCATCAAGGGAATTGCCCTGACTGTACAGGATATTACCCGCGAGGTGGAGCTGAACGAGGCAAAGAGCAACTTCATCAGTAATGTCTCCCACGAACTGAGGACACCTCTTTTCAACATCAAATCATTTATCGAAACTCTTCACGAATACGGCGAAGACCTCAGTGAAATGGAGCGACGGGAGTTTCTCGAAACCGCTAATCGCGAAACTGACCGACTAACCCGCTTGGTTAATGATGTCCTAGATTTATCGAAACTTGAATCCTGTCGAATTTATCACTTTGAACCCGTAGACATCGCTCAACCAGTAGAGCAGACGCTGCGAACCTATCGGCTAAACGCCCGAGATAAAGGCATTGAACTGGTTCAAGAAATTGAACCCGATTTACCGCCTGTTTTGGGTCACTACGATCTGTTGCTCCAAGTCTTTGCTAACCTAGTCGGCAACTCCCTAAAATTCACTGAGCCGGGTGGACGAGTGGCGATTCGCGCCTATCTGCTAGAGACTAGTCTCAATCATCATGATGAGACTGGTCAAGTACGGGTGGAAATTTCTGATACCGGAATTGGGATCGATGCAGAAGACCAAG
>DATNPH010000157.1:0-97420 GCA_036703315.1 Coleofasciculaceae cyanobacterium | reverse complement strand
CCATTTTCTTCAGAAATAATTTAGAATCAACCATTATAATCGGTAAAGCTTATTGTCTTACTCATAACAGTTCTTATCGAACCTTAACAAACACACGTAGCTAAAACGCATTTGCGATGCCCCGGATTCTCGTCATCGACGACGACCCTGCAATTTCAGAATTAGTTGCCATCAATCTAGAGATGGCTGGTTACGAAGTTAATCAAGCAACAGATGGCATTAAGGGTCAGGCTTTAGCCTTACAACTACAGCCAGACCTGATCATGCTCGACTTGATGCTGCCAAAAGTAGATGGTTTCACGGTCTGCCAGCGACTGCGCCGGGATGAGCGCACTGCCGATATTCCTGTATTGATGTTGACCGCCCTTGGTCAAACTCAAGATAAGGTAGAAGGCTTTAATGCTGGTGCCGACGATTACCTGACCAAGCCCTTTGAACTCGAAGAAATGTTGGCGCGAGTGCGAGCCTTACTGCGACGCACAGACCGCCTTCCCATCGGAGAGAAGCACACGGAAATCCTGAACTATGGTCCTTTGACACTAGTTCCAGAACGGTTTGAGGCTATATGGTTTGATCAGACAGTTAAACTGACGCATCTGGAATTTGAGCTACTGCACTGCTTACTCCAGCGGCATGGTCAAACGGTTTCTCCGAGCGACATTCTCAAGGAAGTCTGGGGCTATGATCCAGACGATGATATCGAAACCATCCGGGTACATATCCGCCATCTGAGAACAAAGCTAGAGCCTGACCCGCGCCATCCTAAGTATATTAAGACGGTGTATGGAGCCGGTTATTGCTTAGAGTTGCCTCATACTGAACAGTTAACTGGAGAGGCTCAATTAGCTGAGAGTTGACAAACTCCCTGCTCTACCTAAGGGTTGAGGGCAGGGAGTATATCCTGTTAAGGCTTGGTAGTTCTTAAGGAGCTAACGCACTTCCCCTCAGAAGGCTACCAATGGTCTTGGCAGTAATCTTCATCTGGATGAGGGGATTTGCTGGCACGACTGTTTTGTAGAGATAGCTATCAAATGTCAGCCGTTGGACATCACGGTCCGCACACATTTCCACGAAAGCTTCACGGGTGGCATCAGAGCGATAAAAGACGGTTTGCAGAATATCTAGAACCTTGTAGGTTATGCCGTACTTCTTATCCCAGCGCTTCAGATAGAGCTTGAGGTCGGCTTCTGTGGGGATGCGAGTACCGCCATTGGAGGTTTCTACAATGGTTTCGGCACACATCCTGGCTGATTTAGCGGCAAAGTAAATCCCTTCACCAGAGGATTTGGTTACGGTTCCGGCGGCGTCTCCCACCAAGGCAACTCGACCAACGACGCGGCGAGGCCTAGGATGCTCTGGAATTGGATGAGCTTCGACTTTAATAATTTCTCCACCAGCCAAGCGTTTGGCAGCGCGAGCGCGGATACCTGCTTGCAGTTTTTTAATGTCGGCTTTATTAACCTTCATTGTGCCGGTGCCAACAGCGACGTGGTCGTATTTAGGGAAAACCCAGGCGTAGAAGTCAGTGGACACGTCGTTGCCGACATACATTTCTGCTAAGTCTTCGTAGTAAGCCATCTTGTCTTCTGGCAGACGTATGCGCTCTTGGAAGGCGATCGCATAATTGTAATCCCCAGCATCAATCGCCTTAGCAACACGGGAATTAGCACCATCGGCACCAATTACCAGGTCTACTTTCAGCGTCTTGGGTGTTCCTTCCAGACTACCGTCTGAATGGTCAGCGTAGTGAAGGGTATACGGATCAGAATTGTTGGTTGGAATCTCAAGTTTGTGAACTGTGCCGTTAATTAGCTTGGCACCTAATTTGGCGGCGCGATCGCGCATAAAGCCATCAAGTACCTCACGACGGCACATCCCGATATATTCGTGTTCTTTTTCAATATTGATATCAACTTCAACATTCGACGGCGAGATCATCTTCATCTTTCTCACCCGTCTGTCAATGATTTCCGGCGGCAAGTCAAACTCACTCACCATACACAGCGGAATCGCCCCGCCACAAGGCTTAGCATTGTCGAGTTTGCGCTCGAACAAGAACGTTTCGATTCCTGCTTTTGCTAAAGTCTCTGCGGCAGAAGAGCCTGCTGGCCCTGATCCAACAACCGCAACTCTCAGTGCTGGCATGTTTTCCCCAATCTTTCTAGAGCTACGGAGTGCATAGTATCACGGACTTTTCACTCATCTGACCAACATCCTTAGATATTGGGTCAAGTTGAAACACACCTTAACAACTAAGCGCAACATAGCTTAACAATTAGCAGTGTGAGTGTTCATTGGAGCTTAGGAGTTTCCCCAACCCCTTTCTTGGTCACTAGCAGCTGTGTAGAGAAACTTATGGTACAAAGATTGAAGCATTTACGTAGCGAAATGAAACTACAGTAATCCTTTCAAAAACTATTAATTCAGTGTTTCAGCAGCTAGTTTTCCAAGTTCGCTTATCAATCACATCAATACACAAAAAGCTTATTAAAGTTATCAGAGGTTTATCACCGTGGGCATAGTAGTTGAAAATGTATTCAAACACTTTGGCAGTTTTCAAGCGGTCGATCAGGTCAGTTTAACCATAGAAAGCGGCACCCTTGTTGCCTTACTAGGTCCATCTGGCTCTGGGAAATCCACACTGCTGCGGCTGATTGCCGGTCTAGAGATGCCAGACAGTGGCAACATCTGGATTACTGGCAAAAACGCTACTTTTGAGAATGTTCAAGACCGCCAAATTGGGTTTGTGTTTCAACACTATGCTCTGTTCAAACACATAACAGTCAGAAAGAATATTGCCTTTGGCTTAGAGATTCGTAAAACACCACCAGCGAAGGTGAAAGCGAGGGTGGAAGAATTGCTACAACTGGTACAGTTGGAAGGATTAGGCGATCGCTACCCCTCCCAGCTGTCTGGTGGTCAACGACAGCGGGTAGCTTTGGCACGAGCCTTAGCCGTTGAACCCAAAGTCTTGCTGCTGGATGAACCCTTTGGAGCCTTGGATGCCAAAGTGCGCAAAGACCTACGAGCTTGGTTGCGACGCCTTCATGATGAAGTCCATGTCACAACCGTTTTCGTGACCCACGACCAGGAAGAAGCGATGGAAGTGGCAGATAAAATTGTGGTAATGAATAAAGGACGGGTGGAACAGGTAGGGACACCAGCAGAGATTTATGATCACCCTGCCTCAGCATTTGTCATGAGTTTCATTGGACCGGTGAATGTACTGCCCAGTTCCTCTGAGATTTTCCAACGCGGGGGATTTGATTCTGCAAATCCGGAAATCTTCTTGCGACCTCACGATGTCGTAGTGGAAACAACGTCCAATGGTGCTAGTGTCTCTGCCAGAGTCAAGCGAGTGATTCATCTGGGATGGGAGATTCAGGCAGAGTTAACTCTGGAGGATGGTCAAGAAGTTGTAGCGATTCTGTCGCGAGAGCGATTTGATGAGTTGAAGCTGGAACCGCAGCAGCAGGTATACGTCAAACCCAAAGATGCCAAAGCGTTTCCCCTCTATTACTCAATTTAGTTGAGAGCGTCCCACGATCACAACTGCGCCCGTTATGGATGCAACAAAAGGCTTCCCCTGCCTCCCTGCCCCCCTGTTAGTCTCTTAGGCGCTAGGTTTGTTCAGGGATTGGCTTTCGGCTTTAATAGATAGCTTAGGATAATTACTCTTGGCTAATCGCCAATCTCTAAAATCCACATGCATGTTATGAACTGGTTTCGCTTGTCTCGTAATAAGTGGCAATCACTTGGAAAATTTTTAGGTTTATTTCTCTGTTGCTGTTTCCTGATCGTTAGCTGTAGTGGTTCCAAGACATCAGCACCGACAGCGAGTTCTCCCAGTTCAGGCGCGAGTGGTAATGGTCGCCTTACAATTGGTCTAACTGATCCGCCTCGGACGCTTGACCCAGCTGATGGCTATGAAGTCTACATTAGTAATATCATCACCAGCCTGGGCGATCGCCTTTATACCTACAAGAAAGGCAGCTTCGACCTAGAACCGCAACTTGCCACAGCATTGCCCAAAGTAAGTAAAGATGGACTCACTTATACAATTCCCTTACGCCAAGGCGTTGTTTTCCATGACGGTGAGTCTTTCAACGCCAAAGCAATGGAATTTTCCCTGAATCGGTTTATCAAAAATGGCGGTAAACCCTCAGCGTTGCTCTCCGATATTGTGGAGTCCGTAAAAGCCACTGGCGATTACGAAGTGACTATCAAACTCAAAAACGCTTTTGCGCCTTTTCCGTCTTTGTTGGCGTTTACTGGCATGTGTGCTGTCTCTCCCAAAGCCTATGAAATTGGTGCGGGAAAATTCCAGCCCAATAAATTTGTTGGAACTGGTCCTTACAAGTTGGTTTCCTTCACACCGCAACAAATTCGGCTGGATGTTTTTGACAAGTACTGGGGTACAAAACCGCCGAATAAGGGACTTGACTTTCAGATTTTTACCAATTCCTCCTCCAATTTGTACAATTCTTTCACGACAGGTGCAGTAGACATTGCTTATCTCACCTTGGATTCATCGCAAATCCTCAACTTAAAATCTCAGGCGGCATCAAAAAACTGGCAAGTCGTGGAAGAGAAAGGTGGTAGCCTTAGTTACCTAGTGCTGAATACGAAGCAGAAGCCTCTGAATCAGGTAGAGGTAAGACAAGCGATCGCCTCCTTCATCGACCGCCCCCTGATGGCACAGCGCGTCTATAGGGGGCAAGTCGAGCCTGTTTACAGCATGGTTCCGTCTAGCTTTGACTCTTACAAACCTGTGTTTAAAGATGCCTACGGCGACGGTAATGTTGAGAAAGTTAAAGCACTGCTCACGAAAGCAGGATTCTCTAAGAACAAACCTTTTGAGTTAGAAATTTATTACTCTTCCGGTTCTGCCGATCGCGCCCAGGTAGCCGCTACTCTCAAAGAATATGCCGCTCAGAAACTAGACGGGATTATGCAACTCAAACCACAAGCTGTAGAGCAAACCACTCTCTTTTCTAACGCGGCAAAAGGAATTTATCAGAGCTACATAGTAGCTTGGACTCCCGATTTTGGGGACGCAGATAACTATGTTCAGCCCTTATTCAGTTGTTCTAAAGGGTCAGCTGCAAAAGGCTGTGAAGACGGAGCAAGTCAAAGTCAGGGGTCTTTTTACTATAGTGAGCAAATGAATAAACTCATTGAAGCTCAACGTAAAGAACAAAATCCCGAAGCGCGCAAAAAAATCTTTGCTCAAATTCAAGACCTTATGGCAAAGGATGTCCCCTTTGTTCCCTTGTGGCTCAAAAAAGACTACGCCTTTACCCAAAAATCAGTAAAGAACGTCTTAATTAACCCAGTTTTGGGACCAACCTTCTGGCAGGTTAATAAAGCTTAAACAGTCATTAGTCATTGGTTATTAGTCTGCAAGTCAATCCAACTTAGCTAAGTAGGTGGACAAAATTAAACGGAAGGTGGGGATTGCCTACCTCAATTCTATAGCCCTCTTCCAAAGAGAATCCTGATCAATGCCACCCCTATAAATTGGTTGTGTTAATTATGTCCATTTACTTAATTCTCAGTTAACCAATAACTAATAACTAATAACTAATGACTAATGACTAATAACTAATGACTAATAACTATGTCTCGTTCCCGTGCCTTACAGTACTACATCTTTGCGCGTCTGCTTTTAGCTCCCTTAATGCTATGGACAATCGTCACGATTGTGTTCCTACTACTGCGTGCCACCCCAGGCGACCCCGTAGATGCCATTCTCGGCGGTAAAGCTTCTGATGAGATTAAAAACGCTCTACGCGAACGGTTGGGGTTATCACAGCCTTTACCGATACAGTATCTTAACTACCTGGGAAACCTACTGCGTTTGAACTTAGGGACTTCAATTACCGACCAAGGTCAAGATGTCTGGCAGGTAATTCAGCAGTTCTTCCCAGCAACAGTAGAAGTAGCCGTAGGCAGCATGGCCGTCGCGTTGATTATTGGAATTGGCGTTGGTCTGCTTTCCGGTTCGCGTCCCAATACTCCTCTAGATTTGGCAGGACGCCTGTTTGGGATTATCACCTATGCGCTTCCTGTCTACTGGGCAGGAATGATTGTGCAGTTAATCTTTTGTGTGCGGTTAAAATGGTTCCCTATTGGAGGGCGTTTTCCGACTTCCATACCGACTCCCTCAGGTCCAACTGGACTTTATACGATTGATAGCCTGCTTAGCGGTGAGTTTGGAAGTTTTTTCGCGGCGCTTTACTATCTCACTCTTCCCTGCCTGACGTTAGGTGTGCTTCTCAGTGGCATTTTTGAGCGGATTGTTCGTGTCAATCTTAAGCAAACACTCAAAGCCGATTATGTGGAAGCTGCTCGCGCTAGAGGTATTTCAGAAGGGACGATTCTAGTGAATCATGCCCTGAAAAATGCACTGATTCCGGTGATTACGATTATGGGACTGACTTTTGCCTCGCTGTTAGGGGGTGCGGTTTTGACGGAGGTAACATTCTCTTGGCCTGGATTAGCCAATCGGTTGTATCAGGCAATTTCTCTACGGGATTATCCCACTGTGCAGGGAATTATGGTATTTTTTGGGACGATCGTGGTCATGGCTAGTATGGCGATCGACATTATCAATGCCTTAATTGACCCGCGTATTCGCTATTAGTTTGGGCTACTCACACAACTTCGTAGGGAAGGTGGAGAAGATGGGGAAGGTAGGGAAGGTAGGGAAGGTAGGGAAGACACAGAAGTTATCTCCCTATCTCCCGCATCTGTGTGATCGGCGGCAACCAAACTATCTATTTACCAGGGATAATCATATATAGAGGGATTGATAATTTTCACTCGTTACGGCTTTAAATGAGAATTCTTACAACTCGTCACAGGGCGAGGCATCTAGTTGCCCGTTGTTTGTTGAGCTTGGTTGCGATTTTTTGCTGTTTGCTAGTGTTGGGAGCACCACCAGCTCTGGCAGGACTTAATGATGACAAATTTGATGGCAATATCTTTGCCCTTTATGGCGGTAATGGTTCGCTGGTACCGCCACGAGTGACGTTGGCAGAGTCTCTAAAACGTAAAAAACCCTCACTGCTGGTGTTTTACGTAGATGACAGCAGCGATTGCAAACAATATGCCACGGTTGTCTCACAGCTACAGGAGCCTTATGGACGGGCAGCAAATTTTATGCCTATTGACATCGATAGCCTGCCCCTAAAATCTACCTATGAACCCTCTGAACCAGGCTACTATTACAAAGGGTTGGTTCCCCAGACGGTTCTAATTGACCAGAAAGGGAAGGTGGTGCTCGATGAGACAGGACAAATGCCCTATGAACGGATAGATGATGCTTTTCGGCAAGTGTTTGACTTGCTGCCACGTTCAGAATCAGTTGAGCTGAAGCGACGGGCTATTAACGAGATTAATACATGAGTTAACGGAACGTGAGCGATAAAGCTCACTTCCGTGGGACGTTTTGAGTGCTCCCACCGGCTACAAAAACGAAAATCGTATTAATCTGTCAATAAGTGCAATTCAATGAGTGTGCTGATGTCAGAGGTCTACAGCACGGAGGAGCTAATTAAAATCCTGGCAGATGAGCGCCGCGCCTGTATGAATGGTGAGCGTCTTAATCTCGCCGCTTCTGTGTCTGGTAACCCGATAATTGATCAATTTCTCAAACCGGATGGCATTCAAAAGTTCAGTGCTTATAGAGACTTCAAAGCATCGGTTCACCGCTACCAGCAGCAACACCAAATCTCAGGTATTGTTTGGCGACAGCTGACGATAAGTGGGAAAAGTCTGCACTATCCCGCTGTCGATGAGCAGTTAGTTGCACTATCGAGTGATCTAGAAATTCTTAAGAACGCTAAGCCTTTGATCCTAGGTTTTTGGTGGCAAGTTACACTAGGCATGGACTTGTACTTAAGTATTAAATCTGGCAAAGATTATCGACAAATTGCACCTGATGATGTAGAGGCGATCGCTTACAAGACGGAATGGGCAAACCTCTCTCAACATGGAAATTCAACTTTTTTGGAAATTATCTTGCAGCTAGGCTGGGGTAAACCCGAGGAAGCGTCATACAAACGAGGATGGCCCACTTCAGGCAGTGAGTTTATTCATGCAGTGAATCCAGGCAAGCATCCAATTTGTTAACAGCTGGTAGAGTCGATTCTTTTAGGGTGCTTGTTACGCGCCACGTCATCAATAAACAAGGGTTAGGCAGATATGGATGAGAACAACGAAGAACAGATTTTTAATAAGCACATAGTTGGTATGGAATCTGTTTTTACTAACGAACTAACGAAGTTTGGTAATCAGGCTGTGAAGAGGGGGCTGATTTCAGGGCACGGTTACCATAAGGGAAAATACGAAATCCTGTGCAATGGTCAGATTTTTCTGCTTTCGCCCGAAGAAGCCCATTCTTACCTGAAAAATTTGGTGGAACAACATCACAGGTAAATGTGCCGAGGTCGGTAATAGGTAATTGGTGAAATTCTGCTCTGATGATTAGTTTTTCTCTCCCATTACCTAATACCAACTCAATCAATAGGCTTGTTTTTAGTAAGGGCAGTTTACCAATGTACCTGCGGACCAGCCCAAACTTGGTTGAGTACTTGACCATAAACAGTTGGCTCATCTGCAAGGGCACGGGTAGTTTGACCTTTGAGATCAACAGTCCACACAGGTGGGTGCTCATCGCCCCATTCACCAGCCCGAAACAGAATCTGATCGGGATGCGTTTGACTCCAGCCTAATAGTACAGCGTAACAGTACTCAATGTGCCTAGGTGCTAGGGTAAGGGTGTGATTTTGCTTTCGATCCCAAATTACGGCGAAATCAGAAGCATCCGATGTGCTGAGCATTCCTTCAAGCTGCCGTGCTAAGAGGCGATCGCTAGATTTCGACCAGGAAACAGGAATTAAAACAGCGATCGCTCCTGGCATATCAGCTTCTACATTGCCCATTAAAGGATTGTCCGCCAAGGGAGAAGATGGGGTTATTGTCCGTAAATCTCCAGTTCGCAGATTTTCCACAAACATCACACTGGTGATGCGGCTAAGGTACATTTCCGGCTGACCTTGTAGCTGAATACGACTATAGGCCGCGTACTCGCCGTCGGGAGAAATTAACGACTGGCTACGATAGTATCGTGTCTCAGCACGCTCAGACGCACTAAGTTCAGCTTGGGTCGTCAACACCCAATTCCAAGGGATGGGATGAGGACTATCAAGAGGGTCAAGTTGCACTCCTAATTCAGTCAATTCAGTCATATCGAGGGCTATTTGTTCAGGCAGTTTTACTGACGGTTAGTGAAGATGACACCACTGAGGATCTGGCTCCAATAGGCACATTCTCCAAAGCCACTTGGGTCGATAGGCTATGGGCCATGAGCAGCACAGTAACAAAAAACAGTGAGTAGGGTTGCGAGGTAAACCATCCTACTAAACAAAATATTTTTTTGAACAGGGATGGTGGTGGGGTTGCTATACACTGCTCCTTGTATCACAAGCAACGCCCAAGGAACTACGATAGCGTTTCATATGTTATGTATAACAAGTTAAGAATCTGTCAAATCACTCTTTTACGAAAGTTTTTACTCGCTTTACGAATTTTGAGACTAATCTAGTCGATTTCATGGTAGGTTCCAAATTTTTCACTATCGAGATAGGAAGATCGAATTCTCAGTATGATTCTTCTATAGTTTGCATAGAATTCAGGAAAATCGGTGACTCAATCTGCTAATTCAGCACCTAAAACTTCTCCTGGCAAATCCAGAAGTAGACCCCCATGGTTACTAGTTTTAATTTTCCAAGTGCTACTGCTGGGTGTTGGTGGGGGTTTAGCCCTGATTGTGGGCATTATCTTCGCCAACTTCTATCCGAGTCCGAACCCAGAGCGACCCCTAATGCTCAAGGTGCTAGAGCGTCTTGACAAAAGAACACCCACTGCCTCTCCTACTGCCAATTCAACGCTTAGCCCAGATACTTCCAATGCAGCACCACAGCTAACAGCAATACAAAAACAGCAGGTGCAAGATCAACTGACACAGTTACAAGGGCAGCTGAAGGCGTTGAGTGATAGTGCTGGCAATTTAGAGGGACAACTCGGCATCAGTCGCCCTGAGGAAACTCTAGAAGCGCGACTACAAGCGATCGCCGCCCAGCTTCAAGGACTATCGGCTTCCAGATCAAATACCCTATTAGTTGGAAACAGCAATGCTCTTGACGCAGCTACCGTTTCCGAGTCTCCCTCTCCAACTGATAAGCTGAAGGTGACCTTACCCAGTGACATTTTATTTGAGCAGAGCAATAGCATTTTACGCCCAGAAGCCAGCTTGATTTTAGACAAAATCGTCACTGATTTACGCAACTCTCCTGCGAAAACAATTCGTATTGCTGCCTACACGGACGTCACTCACAAAACCGATGAAAATCGAGAACTGTCCTTTCGCCGCGCCAAAGCTGTTGAGCAGTACCTTTCCCGCACCTTAAACAATCAATACCATTGGATGGTTATTGGCTACGGCGGAAGTCGTCCTATCGTAGCAAATAATACCGCTGCTAACCAGGAACGTAATCGCCGCATTGAAATTGCTGCTAATTAGTCACAAATCAAACGCGCTAGGCGATCGCACACACCGAAAGAATGAAAATCTTCCTCCCTTGCTCCCCCTGCCTATTTTCAGATTAGCAGGTTACAACCTCCAACCTTGAACCTTCAACCCTAATGAGAGTCGTTTTCTTTGGTACTCCCCAGTTCGCTGTACCCAGTTTGGAACGCTTGTTGAACAATCCTGAATTTGAAGTTTTGGGTGTCGTTACCCAGCCAGATAAGCGTCGAGGGCGTGGTAACCAGCTGATCCCCTCCCCTGTAAAAACTGTTGCACTGGCGCATCAACTACCAATCTGGCAACCGAAGCGGGTGAAAAAGAACACCGAAACCCTCACTCAACTACGGCAGACTTCTGCTGATGTTTTTGTTGTGGTTGCTTATGGGCAGATTCTCTCCCAAGAGATTCTCGATATCCCTAAGCTAGGTTGTATTAATGTTCATGGCTCAATTTTGCCCAAGTATCGAGGTGCCGCTCCCATCCAGTGGTGTCTTTATCACGGTGAGACAGAAACTGGCATTACAACAATGCTGATGGATGCGGGGATGGATACAGGGGCAATGCTGCTAAAGGTTCATACACCAATTCAACTATTGGATAATGCTCAGCACTTAGCTCAAACTCTTGCCAATTTAGGAGCTGATTTAGTAGTTGAAACACTTCTAAAGCTAGGACGCCAGGAAATTCAACCTATTCCTCAAGATAGCTCTCAGGCGACCTATGCGCCACTGATTCAAAAGCAGGATTATGGTTTGGATTGGTCACGCTCCGCTATTGAGTTGCACAATCAGGTGAGGGGATTCTTCCCCAACTGTGTGGCGTCATTTCGGGATAAATCTCTAAAAATTATCGCCACGGCTCCCCTCATGGACGCTTACTTCTCCCAGTTGCCCCTAGAGATAAAAGTGCTAGAACAATTGAGTGCCTCTCTATCTGAAAAATTGGGGCGTCCCGGAGAAGTGATGAGCATTGTCAAGGGACTCGGCCCAATTATTCAAACCGGAGAGGGGCTGTTGCTGTTGCAGGAAGTCCAACTAGCTGGTAAACGCGCTCAAAAGGCTTGGGATTTTGCCAATGGGATGCGTCTAGCAGTGGGAGAAGTTTTAGGTAACGATCAAGTTGCAAGTTCTGATGTGGAGGGCTCGTAGAAGCGGCAAGACTTGCATGGTCCCTCTGGATTGACAGCGCAACGAATCAGTTCAGAGTGAGCATTGAAGCGACAGTTAGCATCACCAAGTACCCAGCGTCCCTTAATCAGGCTTTTTTCGGTCGGGCGTTTGGCAGACTGTACATAAAGGGCAATTTTCTGTAATCGATAGCGCCCTGCTTTGAGCAAATATCGGTGACGGCGCTCTAAAACGGCATAGGTTTTACCTTCAAAGTCGAGATAATTACCGGGTTGAGGTGTCCAATCGAGTTGGACATTTCCAAGGGTCTGACGCGGATGCGTCAGGATTAGCTCTGCGGGTAGGGTATCTGGCTCCATAAAATTAGTGTAATGCTCACTACACTTGGATGGTATCGCACTCGTAGCCTCAGATTCATTCCCTTCAGATTGTGAACACAGATTGTCAACCGAATCGCCACCCAGTCACGAGTAATAGGTCAACGGCAGGCTGAAGTGTAAAGGATGAACTATGTGATGTGCCTTTCCCCATAAATTAAATTTAGGGACGCAGAAACTACAGCTAAAAACACTTTTCATCCTTCATCCTTTTTTGGTCATGGGGAAGAGAAAGCCAATGACCTATTACCCATAACTATCTGAATCTTAGGTACTTTTAGTCGTGGGGAGTTCTTTGTGCCTTCTATCGGCTGGCTTCTCAAGAAGAACTATTTCCCGAATCCCTTGCCGCGACTGGTGGAAGGCAGACAAATACACTTTTCAATTTGCGATCGCAATTTCTGATGATCTAAATTCTGACCAATCAGCACCAGTTGAGTTTTCGGTGCACCTTTCCACTCATCATCCTCAATGGTGAAACGTTTACCACTGAGGTGGAAGATGTGACGATTCGGACTCTCATCAAACCAAAGAATTCCTTTAGCACGAAACACATTTTCTGGAAGTTGATTGTCTAGGAAATTCTGGAACTTCCTGATCACAAAAGGCTTGTCACTCTCGAACGAAAGCGAAGTAAAGCCATCATTTTCCAGGTGATTGGAGTGATTGTGGTGGTCATGGTTATGATGATCATGACCGCAATCGTGGTCATGGTCGTGATGCTCATGGTCGTGATGCTCATGGTCATGCTTATGATCAGACGCTCCCAGCTGGAAATATTTGTCACTCTCAAATAGACCCACGCTGAGAATCAAAGGCAGTGGCACCTGGGATTTTGTTGTTCGGATAATCCTTGCCCCTGCTTTGATCTCTCTAATTCTGATTTCTAGGGCGTCTACATCACCTTCATCCACCAGGTCTACCTTATTGAGCAGTATGATGTCGCCATAGGCAATCTGACTATAGGCGGCTTCACTATTAAATAGATCTAGACTGAAATTGGAGCAGTCTACCGTGGTAACAATGGAATCGAGACGAGTCAGGTCTCGCAGTTCCGTCCCTAAAAAGGTGAGTGCCACCGGCAGAGGATCAGCAAGACCTGTGGTTTCCACCACCAGATAATCCACCTTGTCTTCGCGTTCTAAAACCTTGTATACTGCCTCTGCCAAATCATTATTAATCGTGCAGCAGATACAACCATTATTCAGTTCCACCATGTTCTCGCCGGTGGTTACAATCAGCTCGTTGTCGATGCCGATTTCACCAAATTCATTAACCAGAACAGCTGTCTTGAGTCCCTGCTGATTGGTCAAAATGTGATTGAGGAGAGTGGTTTTGCCGCTACCGAGAAAACCAGTAATGATGGTGACTGGCAAGCCCTGCTTGGGGGCATCTATTGCCTCGGAGGATGCGGACTGAGTTGGTACTGATTGCATAGGGAGCCGTCGAACAAGTCAGAATATAAGAGGATAACGTACAGGTGTGATTAACACCGTCATGAGGATGCTATAACATCCCTGCTTTCCTCATTATTGCTGATCTATCCATTACTGATTTCATTAATACTGTGTCATGACCTTAACCCTTTACAATACACTGACTCGTCGCAAGGAACCTTTTGAGCCGTTGGAAAGCGGTAAGGTGCGGATGTATTGCTGCGGCATCACGGTGTATGACTATTGCCATTTGGGTCATGCCAGAACTTGCATAGTCTGGGATACTGCCCGTCGATATCTGCAATGGCGAGGGCTAGACGTTGATTATGTGCAGAATTTCACAGATATTGACGACAAAATTCTGAACCGGGCACGGCAAGAAGGGACATCAATGGAAAATGTCTCTGAGCGCTTTATCAAAGCATATTTTGAGGATATGGCGCGGCTCAATGTTAAAGAAGCTGACGCCTATCCGCGTGCAACTCATACGCTTGACGGGATTAAGCGGCTAATTTACGAGTTGGAACAGAAGAACTACGCTTACCCAGCCGCTGGTGATGTTTACTATGCAGTACGCCAGTTTCCAGAGTATGGCAAACTCTCCGGACGCAAGTTAGAAGACTTGCTCTTCGGGGCTAGTGGACGAGTAGATGTGGATGATGAGGCGTCCAAGAAGAGAGACTTATCTGATTTTGCCCTGTGGAAAGCAGCCAAACCAGGGGAACCCTTCTGGGAATCCCCTTGGGGTGATGGTCGTCCAGGTTGGCATATTGAATGCTCGGCAATGATTCGGGAGAAACTCGGTGAAACGATTGATATTCACACCGGGGGATCTGACTTAATTTTCCCTCACCACGAGAATGAAATTGCTCAATCGGAAGCTGTAACTGGCAAACCGCTAGCTCGCTACTGGTTACATACTGGCATGGTGAAAGTGGAGGGTGAGAAAATGTCCAAGTCTCTGGGCAACTTTATCACCATCCGTGATTTGCTAGATCGACCCGTTGATCCGATGGCGGTGAGGTTATTTGTGCTGATGGCTCATTACCGCAAGCCGATCGATTTTTCGGATGATGCTCTAGAATCGGCTACGAATGGATGGCGCACCCTTAAGGAAGGGTTGCTGTTCGGTTATCAGTATGGCAAGAGACTGGGTTGGAAACCAGAGGGTGCGGAGGCTTCTTCGAATGCGTTGCATGGATTCGACAAGCTCACCATAAATGGTGAGCGAAGCGAGGTAAATCGGGACGAAGTCCGTCATGACTCGCCCCTACAAGATGCTGTGATAGCGCGATTTAATGAAGCGGTGGATGATGACTTTAACTTTGCTGGGGGTTTACCTGTCTTGTTTGAACTAGCTAAGGATTTGAGCCGTGAGGGTAATATCCTTGTTCATGAACAGAGAACGGATGCCGACCCCCAAACTCTAGAGCGTCGGTGGCGGACACTAGTCTGCCTTGCTCAAGTTTTAGGATTGGAAGCTCGTCCTGAACCGATCGTTGCGACTGTTGGAACAGCAACTAGCTATGGATCGGCCGATCCTGTAACTGATGTACACAGCTTAAGTGATGCGGAGATTGAGGAACTGATTGAGCAACGCAAAAAAGCACGGGAAGTGAAAAACTTTGAGATGAGCGATCGCATCCGCAAGGAACTCTTAGCCAAAGGTATTACCCTAATCGATAAGCCCGGTGGTGTGACTATCTGGCATCGCAATTAGAGAGCAGGGGCATGGTATCACCGTGCCCTTCCGATAGCGCTGTGCCAAAAGTAGAAGCGCGATCGCTCCTCCTAAGAATTTCAGCTATATCTCTATGATCCATAGAAGTCAGGGTCATGCAGGGATCACAAGGGTGGTAGTATTTCGGATGTAGTAAAGCGCTTCATCAGTTCCTACCGAGCTAAAAGCTCGGTAATCCTAGCGAAGATACCCATCTCGGAACCGTATTCCGCAGGTGGGTTTTACTTAAAGTGCCAGCGTTTACTGAAGCAGGTATCGTCCTACTATCTAACACTGATAAAGAAGTTGAGTTAGGTACTCATCACTACATTGCATTAGGTGCGAAGAAAGGTTCCTGCCAGTGGATTATTCATTCGGTAATCCACTAGACTTCATTGCTAGCTAAAATCGTAATTAAGGGCACCGTATCTTCAAGTTAACTAATCCGTACTTTCTCAAATTAGGCCCAACTCTCATTCCCCTCCAAAGCACCACAAGAAGGCGAGTAAGGCAACCAGCAGCATTGATGAAGAAAAAGGCTTCAATGAATTAAGGAGGTTCAATGGAAGCAACACAAGCACTTCTGAAAATAGCCAACTATTAAATAGCAGCAGTGTAATCAAAATAATTAGTGGCATAGTACCTCCAAAACGGTTTTTGTAATGTGGCAGACAGTAGAGTGTCACTTTTGTCGGTATTTAACAGCCTCAGCTCAGCTAAGACAAGGGTATGCACTCACATGTGTAATTCCGTCTCAGGAGAGAAATTTAATTCCCAGTGGGCTTCTTGCATAAGTGGCAAAGCCAAGAGAGATAAATACTACTGCTAAATAACAAACATTCTACTTTTGCAAGAATTCTAGTCTTTATAGGAGGGTTAAGACACATGCTGCGGTTATATAGTCGAGGTCTTGTTGCTGTAGTAGCCGCCCTAATAAGCGCTACACCAGTCTTATCCCAAAGGGCAGCTAATTTCGGTACTTTGACTTTATCACCCGGTTTTGCTCCTAAGGCAGGGCGCGCTATCGGTAGCACAGGAGGCTCTTACTCTTTGTCATCGATCGCCAACCGCGATCGCAACAAGAATCCCTGTATTGGTTTTGCGGATGCTACTCCCGATCACATCATGGTCTTGCAAAAAGACTTCCCTAATTTAAGCGTTCTAGTTAACAGTCAAGGACAAGATACAACCCTAGTGATTCAAGGGCCTGATGATCAGACTGTTCGCTGTGGCGATGACACAGGTTCCAGCAAAGATGCCAGCGTGACAGACTCCTTGAAAGCGGGTACCTACAAGATTTGGGTCGGTTCTATAGAATCAGGACAAAGGCTCAATTACACCTTGGGTGTGCGAGAGTAAGCAAGAGCGATAGTATAGTCTGTAGTAGTTCGTTTTACCATCCACTAGGTAATCTGCCTGTGCTATCTGCACTTATTACTGACTTCCGCATCATCTTTGAGCGCGATCCAGCCGCTCGCAATTGGCTGGAAGTTTTATTCTGCTACCCTGGTCTTCAGGCATTACTATTCCACCGTCTTTGTCACTGGTTACACCTTCTAGGAATTCCTTTCATTCCTCGGTTAATTTCTCAGTTTTCCCGCTTTTTAACTGGGATCGAAATTCATCCTGGTGCCAAAGTTGGAAAAGGTGTTTTCATTGACCATGGCATGGGTGTCGTGATTGGCGAAACTGCCATTGTCGGAGATTATGCCCTCATTTATCAAGGCGTTACCCTGGGTGGTACAGGTAAGGAGTGTGGCAAGCGGCACCCTACCCTTGGAGAAAATGTTGTAGTTGGCGCTGGTGCCAAGGTTTTGGGCAACATTGAAATTGGCAACAATGTTCGCATTGGGGCTGGCTCAGTTGTGTTGCGGGATGTCCCATCTGATTGCACTGTAGTCGGTATCCCAGGTCGGATTGTGTATCGCTCTGGTGTCCGGGTTAATCCATTGGAACATGGCAGTCTGCCTGATTCAGAAGCCGCAGTTATTCGCACTCTAGTAGACCGTATTGAGACACTAGAACAACAAGTGCAAGGTTTAGCAAGTCAACCGTCTTCAAAGGCATCCCTGATTCATGCCGTGTCTTCAGAGCTTGATTGTTCAGATGCTTCCACTAGGAGAACCACAAGTTGCCGCATTGAGGACAAAGTCATTCAGCAGTTTTTGGATGGTGCTGGTATTTAACAAAGCGCTACTTATACCAAGGGTGAGTGAGCAAGACTTGCCGTGAAATTCAATTTTCTACTCCTCATTTCAAGGATTTATTGATTGTTTCAACCAGTCCTGAGCATTGTTTTGATGGTAAAGCGATCGATTTTGTGGTTCGCCTCGTAACTCCAAGTGATCAACTTGTGTAGGTTCTAGCAATAATAGATAAAAATTTGGTAGTGGCTGCGTTGGGTCAGGTGGTGGTGGAGAAAAAGCCGTGTTGTCTTCTGCTCTAAATTCCCCTGGATGAGGCCACGCAAATTGTAAACGTGCTGAGTCAGAAAGCTCTTGCCAAGTAGCGCGACGGGCATCTTTTAGGGATTGGTCGGGATAATCGGCTCCAATCAGAGTTAGCTGACCAGCCAAACGAAATTGCTCACGAGTTTTAGGAAAGTACCAGCAGGCTTCTCCCCAAGCTTGCTGGTTAATTTGGTCTGCTTTCTGGCTACGGGAATCAGTAATAATTTTGAGTTGGTTGGTGTCGTCTACAAACCCACGAAAGACCACCGTGCGGTTCGCAGGACGCCCATCCTTGCGAACTGTTGCCAGTTGGAAGTAGCGGGCATAGGGAAGGCTACGGTTTTGGTGAAGAGCACGCGCTAGGAGCGATCGCCAGGGAGCCAAAGACATGTTTAGGTTTGAATTCAGCCCTACACTTAGCGCAAATTCTTAAGTTTTTCAACCTTTGACCACTATATTTAAAATCGCTATAGTCAAGGTTTAGCTTAAACCGACAACAAACTTTAATTATGGTTCGAGAGCTTGAGCGGGAACGCCAAACGGGTGATTTTCCAGAAACAGCACCAGCTGCTAACCCTGTATTTTTCAGGACTTACAGCCGCAGGACACAGGAGGGGCGCGAGAGTTGGAAGCAAGTTTGCGATCGCACTACTCAGGGATTTACCAAACTAGGCAGGCTGAGTGATAGTGAAGCGACCCTTCTACATCGGATGATGATCCAGCTCAAAAGTCTACCTTCTGGTCGTTGGCTCTGGGTCGGTAATACAGATTGGATTGAAAAGCCAGAAAACTTCTCAGGAGCCTACAACTGCACAAGTACCAATGTAGTAGACTGGCGTGCTTTCGGCTTGATGATGGATCTTGCCATGATGGGCTGTGGCACAGGCGCTGTTTTAGAAGCCAAATACATTAACCAGCTCCCCACCATTCGTAACCCACTCACTGTAACTATAGAAGGTGAACCTGGCTCTACCTTACTCACAAAGCGTCGTGAACAAACAGAAGTCAAGATTGAAGGCAACCAAGTCACCATCTATGTAGGAGACTCTCGCCAAGGTTGGGTTAAGTCTTATCAAACTCTGCTGGAATTATCCACTGATGAACGATTCTCAGGTGAGGTCAAAGTATCAATTGATCTCAGTGATGTTCGTGCTGCGGGAGAAGTTCTTAAAGGCTTTGGTGGTGTTGCTAACCCTGTAAAATTGCCAGAACTGTACAAGCATTGTTCATCTATTCTGGATAAAGCTGTAGGACGCCAATTAACTTCTGTTGAATGTTGCCTTTTAATTGATGAAGCTGCTGTCACAATTGTTGCTGGCAATATTCGAAGAAGTGCTGGGATGCGGCAATTTTTATCGGATGATAAATTAGGAGCTAATGCAAAAGATAACCTCTGGCAACAAGATGAAAGAGGCAACTGGCGCATTGACCCAGAGCGAGATGCGCTGAGAATGGCAAACCATACTCGCGTCTTTCATCAAAAGCCAACTCTTAATGAATGCATTGAGGCAGTTCGTAAACAGTACTATTCTGGTGAAGGTGCTATTCAATGGGCAGGTGAAGCTGTTGTCAGAACCAATATAGATGTATTGAACACAAAAGATAAAAAAGGTAAATTCCTGCATTTGTATAATGAGGACAAGCAAAAAGCTGCTGTGTATCTCAGACAGCTAGGAGATAATATCAGTGATGAAGAATTAGAACACCGAATGAGCCGATTTGGCTTGAATCCGTGTGGTGAACAATTTGCCTCACGTTAAACACCCCGCAAAATCGGAAAAGGCTGAGATGTTAATTCCGAGGTAAGTAAAAGAAATAAAAAGCTTTTACCACCGTACAGCGTAGAGAGTGAAACTAAATTCAAGAAACAAATAATCTTCATCGAATTTAGAATATAATCTCTCCAAGAGTGTGGGGGTATGTATGAATAAAGATAGGATAACAAAAGGAATTTTCAAAATTCATACATACAAAATGTACGCGGAGCTTACACAAAAAACAAGTGTAAGAACTAGAGGATAAAAAGCTTCTAGGGTAACAAGGCTGGAAATCATTGGCTCTAATTTTCATTGTAATTTGGCTGAGATTCATCTCAATCAAATTGACCCACTCAATTACAAAGAACAAGAAAATGCCTTTACAGCCGGTGCGCTTTCAGTAGCTGTACTGTTAAATCACAAATTTGTTGAGGAACGCTACCGGAAGTCACGGGAGCTTGATCCAATTGTAGGGGTCTCTTTCACGGGTTTGTTCGACTTCTTTGTCAACGCCTTCGGTGTTGATTGGTTACGCTGGTGGTCAGAAGGAAGACCGGAAACTGCCGCAGGGCTTACGTTTAAGCGACAGGAGCAAGAATACTTGACTCGTTGGCGAGACATTGTGCATCGGGTTGTGTGGGATTACTGCGATCGCCACAATCTCAAACGACCCAACCGCTGCACAACGGTTCAACCTTCTGGCACCAAATCCTTACTCACCAGCGCCTCTCCCGGTTGGCATCCTCCCAAAGCGCAACGTTTTATTCGCCGGATCACCTTCCGCAAGTACGATCCAGTTGCTCTTGCCTGTATTGACTACGGTTACAACGTTATCCCGTCTCAATCTGACAAGGATGAGCAGGGGAATCTCTTGAATGACCCCTTTTCGGAGGCTTGTTCAGAATGGCTTGTGGAAATTCCGGTGGCTGTGCCTTGGGCAGATTTACCAGGTGCTGATGAAATTGACATCAGTAAGTTTAGTGCGATCGCGCAGATGGACTTTTACATGCAAGTTCAGAAATTCTATGTGCGACACAACACCAGCGCCACGATTGAGCTGCGTGAACACGAGGTGGAAGCATTAGGGACTCGGATTTATGAAGCAATCCGAGACGATGAAGGCTACATTTCAGCCGCTCTCTTATCACGCTTTGACGACCATCAAACCTTCCCACGCTTACCGTTCGAGCCGATAGATCGTCAACTCTATGAGCAGCTAATGCAGGAAGTAGAAATGCGACGCCAAACTAATGACTTTAACCTGGCATTGAGCCGTTATGATCGCGAAGCAACAGATGGGAGAACCCTAGCAGGCGATTTGATTGAAGCTGGACCAGCAGGTTGCGACTCGGATAAGTGCCTGTTTTCAGAGCAGAAGTCACTATAGGTGCAGAGCATGGTTCATCAATAAACACGCTACGATCCCAGAGGAATCATTCATACCATTTCGGTTTATGAATGTCACATACAGGTAAAGGCTAATTGCTAATAGTTGATTGCTAATTATCTGTTGGAGCTATTAGCCCTTCGGGTGACCCTCATGCGTCGCTACCGCTATGAAGTAAGCCAGTTGCTTATGGGGAAACCCCCAATACCGCGCTGGCTCACCATGAGCCATTAGCAAAAACCAGCTGTTGAGTTGTGACAGATATTTACCCAAATGGTATAACCCTCCAACCTTTCTTAGTCATACACCCATTGCCAGTTTAGGGAGATACAACGATGTTCCTTGATGAATTAACACCAATTTTTAAAGAGCTGACTAAGCAGCCTGTTGCTTTCTTTGGAGGATTTTTTTCTGGGGTGTTTCGACTCAATCTCTCAGATGACCCAGTCAAGAGTTGGCTGGGAGAGCAAAGTGGCTCTTCCCCCTACACAGGCACTGCTACCGACAGGGATAACGGCAAAACTACTGGTCCTCAATCAATTTCGATTGACTAAGACCAAATTTAACTCAATAGGGTTTTAAACTTGGGGTCTGCTGAATCACGGCAGACCCTTTTATGGTCTTATGTTATTGCCAATGTCAGTTAGATAACCTTTTCAAAGCAAATGATTGAGTTATCATAAGACGCATGTATAAAAGTTCAGTTCTACCTTTGGTTTAATTTTTGGTTTTGCTACCGTATTCGCGGTTGCTCACCTTTGAGAATTCACCACTGGTTAATCAGGCAAGACCTTAAGCAATTTCCATCAACTTGCTTAGTGTCGGCGACTCTGAACTTTGCTTTCTCGTTCAGTTTTATTGATCGACATGACCATATACATCGGAAACCTGTCTTACCAAGCCACTGAAGAAGACTTGAGAACAGTATTTGCCGATTACGGCACCGTCAAACGAGTTGTATTACCTACAGACCGTGAAACGGGGCGGCTGCGCGGATTTGCTTTTGTTGAAATGTCAGACGACGCTCAAGAAGACTCTGCCATCTCTCAATTGGATGGTGCTGAGTGGATGGGACGTCAGCTCAGAGTTAACAAAGCAAGACCTCGCGAAGATAATCGTAGCAGCACAAGACGCAGTAGCAGTAATCAGTTTTAGAAAAAATCAAGGCAATTCACGGCTTGAGCCGTAATCTGGCAAAGCTGCTCATCATCTTCCCTTAAAGGGAAGATGATAGGCGAGTTGGCATGGCGAGGAACGTCCACTCGTCACTTGCTGTTGCCAACGCAGAAGTTTGTCTAATCTCCTAGACAAATACCCAAGCCTTTAGCTGTTTTGACGAGGGTGTCATTGGGATCTACGGCTTGATATTGGCTGATTGCTTCAGCGATCGGCACACTTACAACCTGGCGGTTTTGCCAAGTCACCATTTGGTCATATTTCTCGGCAGCGATTAAATCAACGGCGGCAACGCCAAAGGCTGACGCTAGTAATCGGTCAAGTGGCGAAGGAATGCCGCCGCGCTGGGTGTGTCCTAAAACAGTGACTCGTGTTTCTGCACCCGTAGAAGCAGAAATCCGATCGGCTAGGTATTGACCAATACCGCCGAATCGACATTCACCGAAGTGATCGCTAATTTTGACGGCTTCACCTGTTTCTGTACAAACAGCTTCTGACACAAGCACTAAACAGAAGTGCCGACCTTGTTCCTGACGCTCTTTGATTTTACGGCAAACGTTTTCCAAGGTATAAGGAATTTCTGGGATGAGGATGACATCAGCTCCTCCAGCAATTCCAGCGCTGATGGCAATGTGACCGGCATCTCGACCCATCACTTCCAGAATCATCACCCGATCATGACTGGCAGCTGTAAAGTGCAAGCGGTCTAAAGCTTCGGTGGCAATATTAACAGCTGTATCAAACCCAATCGAACGTTCCGTAATCCCGACATCGTTGTCGATAGTTTTGGGAATTCCCACAAAATTTAGATTGCCCTGTTGAGCAATCTTGCGAAGAATGGCTAAACTGCCATCGCCTCCAATCCCAATTAGGGCATCAAGCCCCAATGAGTTGTACCCTTCAATGATGTCTTGGGAGCGATCGCGTACTGTTCCATCTGGCATGAAATAAGCAAATGGATTACCTTTGTTCGTAGTTCCCAGCACTGTACCGCCATGCGTCAGTAAAGGATCAACCTTATCCTTTTCAAGCTTTATCACTTGAGGAGGACGAACCATCAACCCCTGGGTAGCGCGACAAATTCCCAGTACATCCCAGCCATAAGTCCCTACAGCTCGGTGAGTTACCGCTCGAATCACCGCATTTAACCCAGCGCAATCTCCGCCACTGGTAAGAATCCCAATCCGTTTATGTTCTGCCATAACTCCTTTTTCAACTTGAATAATGTTTTTTTAAACCGATTTAACCTTACGCATACTCCTTATATAGATGCAAGGAAGTCAATATAAAGATTTCGTTCCTATTTTTATAGTTTCTATAGTTCATCTAAAGTTAGACGCGCCAGCCCAAATGCCTCCCTAAGATAGAAAGTAAATAGGTTTAGGCAGTTGGCTTCCTAGAGGCAGTTTATGAGCAACTAGCCTATAGGAGGAATGCTTTACCCGATAGGGAGGATGAAAATTATGGCGGATGTAGATCAGCCTTTGGCTCAGGAGCGTTCCCTGGATCGTGATTGTACAACGCTATCCCGTCACGTTTTACAAGAACTTCAGAGTTTCTCAGCAGAGGCACACGATCTCAGTGCGGTCATGACCCGCATTGCCTTGGCAGCAAAGCTTATTGCTCGACGCTTGAGCCGTGCTGGTTTAGTGGAGGGAGCCTTAGGAGTTACAGGTAACGTCAATGTGCAGGGAGAGTCCGTCAAAAAGATGGACGTCTATGCCAATGACGTGTTTATTTCAGTGTTTAAGCAAAGCGGTCTCGTCTGTCGGTTGGCATCCGAGGAAATGGAAAAACCCTACTATATCCCGGAAAATTGTCCGATCGGACGTTACACCCTACTCTATGACCCGATTGATGGCTCCTCGAATGTAGACATCAACTTAAACATTGGTTCAATTTTTGCGATTCGTAAGCAAGAAGGAGACGATATCGACGGCGATGCCCAGGATCTGCTACAAAATGGACGTAAACAAATTGCTGCTGGCTACATTCTCTACGGACCAAGCACGATGCTGGTGTACTCCATGGGTACAGGCGTCCATTCTTTCACGCTTGACCCCAGCTTGGGCGAGTTCATCCTTACCAATAAAAACATTCAGGTGCCAGACCACGGTCCGATTTATAGCGTGAATGAAGGTAACTTCTGGCAGTGCGAGGAATCAATCCGGGACTACATTCGCTATGTTCATCGGCATGAAGGATATACTGCCCGCTATAGTGGGGCATTAGTGGGAGATTTTCATCGGATTTTAATGCAGGGTGGCGTATTCCTTTATCCCGGTACGTTGAAAAAGCCGGAAGGAAAATTGCGTTTACTTTATGAAACGGCTCCCCTTGCCTTCTTGATGGAGCAAGCCGGTGGTAGAGCAAGTACGGGAACTCAAGAACTTTTAGACGTTGTGCCAAAGGCTCTACATGCTCGAACCCCGTTGATTATCGGTAGCAAAGAAGATGTATCCCTTGTAGAGTCGTTTATTCAGGACAAGGCACGAGAGTCTAAACCAGGGTTGCAGGTTGCAGGTTAGTTGGGGTTGCAGGTAATAACTTCCAATCTTCAACTTTCTAACCTAATAAACATTACCATCCGTTAGGAGTTAACTAATGACAACAGCTAATAATCCAATCTTCCAAATTGAACAAAACTACGGTCAGAGTATCTGGATGGATAATCTGAGCCGCACTCTTATCCAGTCCGGCGAACTCAAGCAGATGATTGAGGAGCGGGGAATTGTAGGAATTACCTCTAACCCAGCGATTTTTGAAAAAGCGATCATCGGTAATGCTGTCTACGATGCTGATATCGAAGCAGGCATCAGTGGAGGTAAATCTGTTCAGGAGATTTATGAATCCCTAATATTTGACGATATTCGCAATGCCTGCGATATCTTCAGACCTATTTATGAGTCATCCAATGGTCTTGATGGTTACGTCAGTATTGAAGTACCGCCAAACATTGCCCTGGATACCCAAAAAACGATCGAGGAAGCCCGACGCTATTACAGCCAAATTGGTCGGGAAAACGTAATGATCAAGATTCCGGGAACGAAAGAAGGCTTGCCAGCGGTTGAGCAAGTGATTAGCGAAGGAATTAACGTTAATGTCACCTTGCTGTTCTCAGTAGATAGCTATGTTGAGACAGCTTGGGCTTATATTCGGGGCTTGGAAAAGCGGGCTGCTCAAGGGGAGGACATCAGCAAGATTGCTTCAGTGGCAAGTTTCTTCCTGAGCCGGATTGATAGCAATATTGATGCGCGCATTGACGCCAAACTCAAAGAAGGCGTTGACCGGATCGAAAAGAAGGCAGTACTGGAAGCTATAAAAGGCAAAGTAGCGATCGCTAATGCCAAAGTCGCGTATCAAAAGTACAAAGAGATTATCCAGAGTGATCGCTGGAAAGCTCTATCAGAAAAAGGAGCAAAAGTCCAGCGACTTCTGTGGGCAAGCACGGGTACCAAGAACCCCGAATACAGCGACGTTATGTACGTTGATGAGCTAATTGGTCCCGATACCGTCAATACCCTGCCGCCCAGCACAATTGACGCCTGCGCTGACCACTGTTCTCCTGACAGCCGGATTGAGTCGAATGTCGAAGAAGCTTACAAGCTCCTTGAAAATCTCAAAGACCCCGATATCGATATCAATCTCAATGAGGTGATGGACGAGCTTCTTGATGATGGAATTGACAAATTCATCAAGCCCTTCGAATCCTTAATATCATCTCTACAGGAAAAAGTTCAACACTTGGCGACAGTGTAAGTCAACGTTGCTGCACAGAAATTCCTCATCTACTGTAAGGGCACGACAATGTCGTGCCCGTATCCTAATCCCTCGATATGGTTAGCGCACAAAGCGCTCTCTGCACAAGGGAGTCCACCCAATGAAACAATTCCTTTCTGGATGACAAGAAGGGTAGATTTAAAGCAACAGTCAAAACACAAAAGAAACGGTTTTTCTGAATTTTTCGTTTTGTCTGGCTCAGGACTTACGTAACGAACTACCTAAACCCCCCTGCTCTCAGAGGGGGTAATGAAGATGCTACAGCGCTATATTTGAAATTCTGTACAGGGTGCGTAAGTTCTATCCATCATAATCTCTATTGATTGAACTTGAAACAACTATGGTCACTCTACTAGAAAATCCCCTACGCGTTGGATTACAACAGGAGAGATCGGCAGAACCAGCGATTCTGGTAATTTTTGGAGCGTCTGGAGATCTCACGCAACGCAAGCTTGTTCCAGCTATTTACCAGATGAAACGAGATCGACGCCTGCCCCCCGAAACCACGATAGTGGGTGTGGCACGTCGTGAATGGAGCCACGATTACTTCCGAGAGCAGATGCGTGAGGGTATTGAGCAGTTTTCTAACGGCATTGGAGCCGAGGAAATGTGGGAAGACTTTGCTCAAGGTTTGTACTACTGTCCTGGCGATATTGATAAGCCAGAAAGCTATCAGAAACTCAAAGCCTTTTTAGGGGAACTGGATGGGAAGCGGGGGACACGAGGTAACCGAGTATTCTACCTGTCAGTTTCCCCTAAGTTTTTCCCAGAAGCCATCCGACAACTGGGAAGTGCAGGAATGCTAAGTGACCCGGTGAAAAACCGAATGGTTATTGAAAAACCATTCGGTACAGATTTGAGTTCAGCTCAGAAGCTCAACCGAGTGGTGCAACAAGTCTGTAAAGAACAACAGGTTTACCGCATCGACCACTATCTGGGCAAAGAAACCGTACAGAATTTGTTGGTATTCCGCTTTGCCAATGCTATCTTTGAACCGCTGTGGAATCGCCAATTTGTTGACCACGTCCAGATAACAGTAGCAGAAACAGTGGGCGTTGAAGACAGAGCGGGTTACTATGAAACCTCTGGGGCACTGCGAGATATGGTGCAAAATCACCTGCTGCAAGTGTTTTGCCTCACGGCGATGGAGCCACCCAATTCCCTGGACGCCGATAGCATCCGGACGGAGAAAATGAAGGTACTTCAGGCAACTCACTTGGCAGACATCGCTAATCTAGAGAATTCAGCTGTGCGGGGTCAGTATTCAGCTGGTTGGATGAAAGGCAAACGAGTTCCTGGCTACCGGGAGGAGCCGGGAGTGAACCCCAACTCTACAACGCCAACCTATGTAGCAATGAAGCTACTAATCGATAACTGGCGCTGGCAGGGTGTTCCTTTCTATCTGCGAACGGGCAAGCGGTTACCAAAGAAGGTGAGCGAAATTGCGATTCAGTTTCGTGACGTTCCCTTGTTAATTTTTCAATCTGCCGCACAGCAGGCAAACCCCAACGTGCTGACATTGCGGATTCATCCAAATGAGGGTATTTCGCTGCGTTTTGAAGGGAAAATGCCTGGACCCAACCTGCGAACACGCACGGTAGATATGGATTTTAGCTACGGCTCTTCTTTTGGGATATCAACATCTGATGCCTATGATCGCTTGTTACTCGACTGTATGCTAGGTGACCAAACTCTCTTCACCCGTGCTGATGAAGTGGAAGAAGCTTGGCGGGTTGTGACACCAGCGCTGGCGGCTTGGGAGGCACCGACCGATCCGGCGTCTATTCCCCAGTACGAAGCAGGAACCTGGGAACCAACCGAGGCGGAGCTATTGCTTAATCGCGATGGACGGCGCTGGCGCAGACTATAGGAGCGTGCAAGCTTGCACGCCCCTATAAGTTGTTAGTGGTTTATTGTTGAGTTATAAGAAGCCGTTAAATAGCTAACAATTAATCACTAACAACCAACAAATAATGAGCAACAGCTAACAACGCACAATTAACCAACAAGTAAGTGATATGGCAACACAATCACCTCCTCCGATAGTCTCCCTACAACAGCCCAAAGATGTTTCAATCAGTGATCTCGAGGCGGAACTGCGTCAAATCTGGCAAAGTTATGGTAGTGCTGGCGAATATGGCGATTTTCCCTCTGCCATCAGGGCATCAACGTTCAGTCTGATTATTTATGAACCAGGAGAAACTCAACAGCTGTTAGCCGCATTGGGATATTACACCGGTCCGATCGACGGTATTGTCGGACCGCGCATGGTGGCTGCTCTAAAGGCCGCACAGAAAGCCTATGGACTATCGAGGACGGGTACGGCAGACGATATCACTAAGGCAAAACTGCGCGAGGAATATACCGAAAAACTCAACAACGGGGCGACAAGCAGTACACAAGGAACCCAAACGCTAAAGTATTCCCCAGATCTCCAAGGCTCGGGGCTTGCGGATGCGATCGCGGCTTCCAATCCCTGTCGGATCATCGCCCTTTGTCCAATCGCGGGTGAAGATGAAGGCGTTACCGCTCAGGTCTCTGCCTCTTGTCCAGTTCAGAAGCACTCTCAGAGCACACTCGTTTGCTGCGAATACATCACTCTGCGAGGCACGGCGGTTGCCCTAGAACGCAACGCTGGGATGATTTCAGCGCTGGTGATTGGAGAGCTTCCCAAATTTCTCTGGTGGAAGGGAACCCCTGACCCTGAGTATGGTCTGTTCAAGCGGCTGACAAGCCTTAGCAATAGCGTCATCATTGACTCTAGTTCCTTCAATGATGCAGAGACAGAACTATTGCAGATACAAAACCTGATCGAGCAGGGAACGGGGCTCGCCGACCTCAATTGGAGGCGGCTGGCACCATGGCAAGAGTTGACGGCTGAGGCATTTGACCCTCCAGAGCGCCGTGCGGTTCTCAACGAGGTTGACCGGGTAACCCTCGATTATGAGAAAGGTAATCAGGCTCAGGCACTCATGTTTCTAGGTTGGTTAGCCTCTCGGTTACAGTGGCGTCCTGTCTCTTATCAGAAAGAGGGTGGTGATTACGATATTAGGCGTGTTCAATTCACTTCTCCAGATCAGCGCACCGTTGAAGCCGAGTTGGCAGGGATTCCTACCGCTGATGTAGGAGAAGTTGCGGGCGACTTGATTAGCCTGCGCTTGGGTTCGACCAACGAAGAGGCAGACTGCTGTACCGTTTTATGTTCGGAAACCATGGGTTGCATGCGGATGGAAGCAGGTGGTGGTGCCCAAGCCTGTCGCATTCAGCAGGTAACACCCTTGTTTGACCAAAAAACTGAACAGCTGCTAAGTCAGCAACTGCAACGCTGGGGTCGTGAGGTACTTTATGAAGAAAGTCTAGCGGTTACAGCTGAAATGCTCAAATTAGTTAGTTAGTAGTTAGTAGTTAGTAGTTTTGCTAATAACCACTAACCACTAACCAACAACCCATAACTATGCCTTTAATCATCGCTGGTGAACGCAGTGGGGTGGGTAAGACAACTGTCACACTCGCCCTACTGTCGTTTTTGTCTCGGCAGAAGCGAACCATCCAATCGTTCAAAGTTGGACCTGATTACATCGATCCGATGTTTCATCAGCAGGTTACGGGGCGTCCTAGCCGGAATTTAGACCCGGTGCTGACTTCGGAACGCTACGTCCAGGAATGTTTTACTCGTCATGTCCAGGGAGTAGATTACGCCCTTGTAGAAGGCGTGATGGGGTTGTTTGATGGGGCATCTGGGCAGGATGATTGGGCGAGTACAGCTCATGTGGCGCGGCTGTTACAACTGCCTGTGTTATTGGTGTTAGATTGCAGTCGGTTATCTCGCTCGGTGGCGGCGATCGCTCATGGCTACAAAACTTTTGACCCCAGAATTCAGCTAGCCGGTGTGGTGTTGAACCGGATAGGAAGCGATCGCCACTTAGAACTCCTCAAAGATGCCTTAGAACCTTTGCAAATCCCTATTCTGGGAGTACTGCGGCGTCAGGATACTATCACGATTCCTGATCGACATCTGGGCTTAGTCCCCACTGCGGAAATGTCTGCGTTGGATGCCCTGTTTGACCGGCTTGCTCATCTGGGAGACAGTTGTTTTGACTGGGAACGGCTATTCCCATTGCTCACCCCCTCTAGCCCCCCCTTATTAAGGCAGGGAATACCAAATCCGTCTGTTTTTGCTCCCCCCCTTACTCAGGAGGGGTTAGGGGGGGTCTTAGGAGTGGAAGCAGGCTCCCAAACCCCAATTCGGGTAGCAGTGGCATGCGATCGCGCTTTTAGTTTCTACTACCAGGACAATCTGGATATCTTGCAACAACTAGGTGCACAGTTAGTTTCCTGGAGCCCGCTTACAGATTCGGCTTTGCCTGCGGATGTTCAGGGACTGTATTTTGGTGGTGGTTTTCCAGAAGTCTTTGCCCAACAACTAGCTGAAAATACTAATGCCCGTGCAGCAGTCCAAAAGGCAATTTTTCAGGGTATGCCGACTTATGCCGAGTGTGGAGGACTGATGTATTTGTGTGAGCAGATTACTGATTTTCAGGGAAAGTCTTGGTCGATGGTGGGAGTATTGCCAACAACAACGGTGATGGGGAAACGTCTGAGTGTGGGATATCGCCAGGCAACTGCCCTGCAAGACAGTCCTCTGCTAAGTGCTGGTGCAATGGTGTGGGGGCATGAGTTTCATCACTCTCAATTGACAGCGATGCCGGAGAAACCGTTGTTTGAGACGCGAGGATATGACCAGAGAGGACAGGGTAAGGCAACAACTGAAGGCTGGCGACTGCATCAGCTACATGCTTCTTATGTTCATTTGCACTGGGGAGGGCATCCGCAGATTCCGGCTCAGTTCCTGCAAAGTTGTCAGCAGTTCAGTTAGAAGCATTCTGTTGAATAATGTTTTGCAGCGTTTGCTTGTTAAGTGGGTAGTCAGGAGTTTTAGTTTCGGTGTTAGTTCCTGATACGTTCTCATTCTCAAGAGTACTACTCAACAGGTTTTGACGAATTTGAGACAGAGCATCAAGATGTGAAGAGTGATTTTCTTGGTTACACCAAGTTGCGATCGCCCTTCTGTTGAGTGGCTGCTGGTGATCGCATCATGAAGAGAAAACGTGATCGCCTTTCCTCAATCACTCCTATTATTCTGGTGGAACTACCCTTTCCAGGCGAGCGATCAATGGCGGACAATCATTCTGGATAGTATCCCAAACAATCGCTAAATCCACATCATCGTATATATGAATCAGGTGATTTCGCATACCAATGATTTGACCCCAGGAAATTTCAGAAAGCTGCAAGCGAGTTTCCTTAGAAAGTCGTCGCGCCGCCTCACCGATGATTTCTAGTTGCCGCATAACTTGCCTGTTAGATTCAGCATTCCTCAACTTGCCAACAACTGCGTTCATTGTGGCTTGTGATTGAAGACAACGTGAAAAAGCATAAAAAGCAGTATGACGACAAGCATTACCCTTTTTTGTGCAAATTATGGACACAATGCAGGGCAAAGCTTTGGAATGAGAAGCAATTGAGCAATTCACTAGTTATCAAAACTTGCTGAAATCTCACTGAAGAATTGAGCTAGCTTCATCTCATCCAATTCTCCATTGGTACGAACACCAGTACAAATATCCACACCAAACGGTCCTACCTGTCGAATGGCTGCTCTAACATTATCAGCATTGAGTCCTCCTGCCAGGAAAACGGGTATATCAACTAACTCTCGAATGCGTCGGCTAATCTCCCAATTGTGGATTCGTCCTGTACCGCCAAGTTCTTTGATATCCAAGGAGTGATTACCGGAATCGAGTAATAACCCATGGACATGAGGCGCTACAGTAAGCGCCTCGTCTATTGATTCTGAACTTGTAACCTGAATGGATTGAATGATCGAAATTCCTGGCAATGCCTGACGCAAATCTTCGTGACTACCAGATTGCAGCCGATCGCAAAGCTGAATCGTATTCACGCCTAAGCGTCGTTGCTGTGCGATGATGGCTAGGGTATCTGGCTTACTGGTTAGCAAAAACGAAGATACGGTAGGCGGCACCATTGATGCTACTTCAGCAATTAAACCTTCAGAAATCATTCCTGGACCGCTTGGCATCTCAGAGACTAAACCCAAGGCTGAGGCACCGTACTGAATTGCCAGCTTAGCTTCTTCAACACTACCAATGCAGCAAATTTTTACTCGTGGTCTTTTTGTGGGTTCCATTCAACTCTTACCTAGATTTGGATTACGTTACGTCTTTGCGGTTAGTAACCCTTGAGGAAGAGCAACTATTATGCCTTGTTGCCATTGTCTAACCGGAAGAACAGCTTGCTTCGTTGGATGCCGTTGTCGATGCCATAACTGCTAACACTAAGCGATCGCAGATGGTCAAACAATGGTTTCCCCACCAGTTCGACAACTTGTACAATTGGCAACTGACGTTCAATGAAGTTTTCAGCTGTTGTCCAATCGAGATACAGATAACCATCATTTTGCTGTGGTAGGAACGCGATCGCGTTTTTGAAGTTGTCACTCTTAAGCAGAGAATGCTCTAATCCTTTGAGTGCTTCATCCATCGCCTCAATCGAAGTCGTGAAAATTTCATAATTCTCAACGCTGGCGTGAATCCCCTGAACTTGTGCCTCTAATTTCATCAAACGATCATCTTTTCCAGGGACTGTCTTGGCAGCTGTGACTAGCTTTGTCCAAGCCGTGATATTGTGCTCTCCCAGTGTGAGACTTCCTACACTTAATCCCCGCTGTTTTGCCAAATCGTCTAGATGCTGAATTGACTTCTCAGCCGTTGCTTGGTCAGCTTTTTGGGCAACAAAAATCCAATCGGGATCGACTCTATCGGGACGAGGCAGTAGTGAAAGTGCATAGTCTCCTTGCACCCAACTGAAAATCTCCTCCGGTAGTTGGATACCCCAGCGTGACTGTAAATCGGCTACGGATTGAGCAAGTAGCGGTTTGAGAATGTCATTACTTGACCCTTGGGTTGAAAGCTGATTCCAAAGTTTGTTCAAGTCACTACCAGCGATCGCTAAGGCACTCTTGTCGGGGATATACTGCAAGGCATCCACAGGCTTTGAGAGTACAGGCTCTATGCTTGTATCGCTTTGTGCTCCAAGTAAAGCCGTTTGTGCCAGCAATCCTTGGCGGTTCAGCGAGAGGGCGATCGCTAACGTCTGTGATCCCTGAAAAGATTCTTGTGCTGGTATGGGTTTTTTGGAAGTCCACGCGGCTAGTGCTGGGATATTCACAAAGCTTAAACCCATCCTAGGCTCAGTAAGTCTTTGTAACATTCCTTGGTATTCGGGATCATCCTGCAAGTTAAGGTTCGCTGCCTGGACATTGTTGAGAGCATCCCGCAGCACCTTTGGATGATTGGCAAATAGCACAAAGCGATCGCCCACTACTGCACTCGTCCAATTTTCGGGGAGCAGTTTAGAACTGCTACTAATGGCTTCAAGCGGGGTTGAAGGACGCTTGTAAGTTAGGTTGACGCCTTTGTACTTTTCAAAGACTAAATCTGCTACACCCGTTGTCGCCTGCTTGGAATAGAACAATTGCAAAAATTCGCGTGCTTTTTGAGCGTTTTTGGTTGTGACGGCTAGCAAATAACCCGGCTGTGCCGCATTCTGTTGGTTGCGGTCAAAGTCTAACGATGTAACAGCCAGAGTGATTTCGTCGCCTATCCAAGGTCTGATATCTTTTTGGTAGTCTATGCCTTTGTTGGCTAGTAGGCTATCTTCAATTTGCTTGAGTTCGGCACGCGATCGCCGTCGATTTCCCGGACGTGCCACCAGTTGGCGAAACGCCTCCAATCGGTCTGGATTCACCAGCAGTGATACCATTACAGGTGCCTGTTTCGGCACAAAGATTGCGGTAGTTGGGTTCTTCACCGCCCCTTCCCGCAGTAAATTGAGTGGGCTTTGAGAGGTTAACCAGAAAAAGCCAGCGACAGCAATTAACAGCAGCACTGTGACTACTGCTGCCAGGGCATAATAAAACGAGCGTAGCTTCATGGTGAATCTTTACGGCGTCTCTTAGGCGATTAAGGGAGAAAAAATCCCAATTCCACGCCTACCATTATTTCAGCTCTTCGCCCTTAACAACCACTATCTTGAGAGTGGGGAGTGGCGAATCGGGTGGAGGAATTTTCTTTGTTTGTTGTGGGCGCTAGCTTATGGGCGTCTAATATGTCTTTAGTCGGGTACTGTTGCCGTGTTTGTTAATACTCTCCCATTAATACTGTATAAATAAACGTAATAAAATCTGATGGCGCATCAATCATTTAGTCAACCCCTTGCCCAAATTAGTGTTGAACAGCTACATGAGCGGATGACTCAGTCTCCTGAGAGTCTTCAGTTGATAGATGTTCGAGAAGATCAGGAAATAGCGATCGCTCGTCTGGAAGGCTTTGAAAATCTCCCTTTAAGTAAATTTGCCCAATGGTCAGAGCAAATCCCTACTCGTTTAGACCCAGAGGCTGAGACGCTAGTCCTCTGTCATCATGGCGTTCGCTCAGCACAGATGTGTCAGTGGCTAGTGAGTCAAGGGTTCACGAATGTCAAAAATATTGCCGGAGGCATTGATGCCTACTCGGTTCTTGTAGATCGCAGCATTCCTCGGTACTAGCCGAATCAAGATTAGTGCTCTGTCAATTTAGACTTGAAGGCTATTGACTTGAAGGCTATTGACTTGAAGGTGAAAGGCAGAAACTCTTTCATAAAAGCCGTCTGCCGCATGCTTTCTGCCTTTCTTGGTCATCCCGAAGTTGTGCAATGCCAACTTGCGGATTAGATTGCCAATCTACCCCTTAAATCAATCTTGACAGAGTACTAGACACCACGGCGAGCAGTTTCTTCTGCTATCTTAAAGCCAAGACCATTTAGAAAAGCTACCGCCGCATCTCCTGCCCATTAGCACAAGCCACAAGAGTTGGTAGCTTCTTCTCCCCATTCTTATAAAGGAATGAGGAGTCAAAGGCGGAAAGGATACTACAAATTCTCTCCCCGACGTTTTCAACTAGGTGCAGTTGCCTCAAGCCAGCCTTTGTCCGGATGGCACTTGGCAAGGCAAGTAATCCTTCATTAAATCCTAATCTGGACAATCATTTGCATCTGTTTAAAATTTGATTAAGATTAGCTTTTGTTCAAATGTCTCTCCAAGTGAGTCTGACTAAGCGGCAACAACAAATTCTCCGTGCAACCATCCGTCACTACGTTGCAACGGCAGAACCTGTGGGTTCCAAAGCTTTGGCGGCAGAGTATAACCTCAGTGTTAGCCCTGCAACAATTCGCGGGTGCATGGGTGTTTTGGAAAAAGCAGGGTTATTGTATCAACCTCATACCTCGGCAGGACGAATCCCCTCAGATTCGGGTTATCGAATTTATGTTGATCACTTAATCACACCTGCCGACCGATTGGGACGCCAAGTTGAGCATTTACTTACAGACCATTTAAATGCTGAAGATGCCAGCTTTGAGGCACTGTTGCGAAATGCTGCGCAAATTCTCTCGGCTGTGAGTGGGTATATTGCGTTAATTACAATGCCTCAGACTCGAACTACACGCCTGCGACATTTCCAGTTGGTGCAGCTACAGCCTGGGCAGGTGATGTTGATTGTGGTAACAGATTCTTATGAGACACAGTCGGTTGTGATGGAATTGGCTCATGCACGAGGTGAGGCTCAATTTGATGAGTCGATTATTGAGCAAGAGTTACAGATTTTATCTAACTTTCTCAATAGTAAGTTACGAGAGCGATCACTTAGTGAAATCGCTACCCTGGATTGGAGTGAACTAGACCGAGAATTTGCCCAGTATGCAGATTTCTTGAGAAGGGTGATAGCTCAGTTAACCCGTCGTGCCATGGCACCCGTTCCTACACCAATTATGATTCGGGGCATCTCGGAGGTGTTGCGTCAGCCAGAATTTTCTGAGTTGCAGCAAGTTCAGATGCTGTTGCATTTATTGGAAGAGGAGCAGGATCAACTCTGGCCGATTATCTTTGAAATGCCAGAAACGCTGACATCTGAACGTCGTGTAACAGTGCGGATTGGCTCAGAAAATCCTTTAGAACCTATGCGCACCTGTACCCTAGTTTGTGCGCCTTATCGCCAGGGTGAAGTCGCTGTAGGGAGTGTGGGGATTTTAGGACCAACTCGGATGCTCTACGAAAATGCGATCGCTTTGGTGGAAACTGCTGCTGATTATTTGACGGATGCCTTGAGTCAGCCGGATTGAGAAAGGACGGCTTGATGCCTTTAGTTGCGCGAAGGGGTGGGTGTTTTTGTGGACTGCTCGAAAAATCAGGCTCTACCCCTTATCCTACAAAGAGTTGGAGCGATCGCTACTATAGAAAGGTTCGCGCACCTTACAAAGTAAGGGTTTGGACGTTTTCGACCATTGACAATCAAGGAATTGATAGGGATGATATAGGAGATTCGTGCAACCGCACCTTGATAACTAAATACAGCAAGCCTTTCAGGTGTGTGCCCTGACAATTACCTTGAATCCCTATCAGGGATTGAAACACTAGTTGCAATGGATTTAGACAAAGGCGTAGCTGACAATTACCTTGAATCCCTATCAGGGATTGAAACTATCTGCTGGCACCTTGAATGTTTTGGGCGCATCCCTGACAATTACCTTGAATCCCTATCAGGGATTGAAACGAGCATGAAAGCTAACTATGTAAGCTTCATTGCCTGACAATTACCTTGAATCCCTATCAGGGATTGAAACCTAGCACCTGCATCAAAATCTTCTACTCGTACCACTGACAATTACCTTGAATCCCTATCAGGGATTGAAACAGGACTTGCGATCGCTAAGAACCTTTGTGTTCTCTGACAATTACCTTGAATCCCTATCAGGGATTGAAACAGATGAGGATATGGATAAAGAACTGCAAAGTGCAATCTGACAATTACCTTGAATCCCTATCAGGGATTGAAACGTTATACGGCTGAGCGGATTAGTGCCGTCCTTCAACTCTGACAATTACCTTGAATCCCTATCAGGGATTGAAACCAGGTATTCAAAGAAAAGAACCGTACAGATATACTGACAATTACCTTGAATCCCTATCAGGGATTGAAACGGCTTGGTAACGGCGATCGCCCTGAATCAGATTCATAACTGACAATTACCTTGAATCCCTATCAGGGATTGAAACCTATCGACGACTGAAAGGGAGAAATTTTCCTAATGCCTGACAATTACCTTGAATCCCTATCAGGGATTGAAACGCTTGGTGGTGTTTCTCCAAGTAGTCGAGGATTATCTCTGACAATTACCTTGAATCCCTATCAGGGATTGAAACTTTTTATTGGCGTGAACTTTGATTTTCGTGGCGTGCTGACAATTACCTTGAATCCCTATCAGGGATTGAAACATGAGACACAATCTGGCAATGGGCATCAAACAACCACTGACAATTACCTTGAATCCCTATCAGGGATTGAAACAAATTCTAAATTTCCTAACAAAGAAATCATTCAATCTACTGACAATTACCTTGAATCCCTATCAGGGATTGAAACTTTCTTTCACTTGATTACAGTGGCTGCGAGTACAGGACTGACAATTACCTTGAATCCCTATCAGGGATTGAAACTTGAGCTGTAATTTCCCCAACTTCTTCAGGTGGGGGCACGTAATCTGACAATTACCTTGAATCCCTATCAGGGATTGAAACTAGAGGTAACTTAAGGCAACGTGCGATCGCAACAACCTCATCGACTGACAATTACCTTGAATCCCTATCAGGGATTGAAACCATTATTAATGCTGGCGACTATGGTGCTAAACTGACAATTACCTTGAATCCCTATCAGGGATTGAAACTTTGCAGCGATCGCATTTATTTGCGTTATCAGAGTTGATCTGACAATTACCTTGAATCCCTATCAGGGATTGAAACCATTCCGTAGACCGGAGATACCGGAGCATCAAGCCTGACAATTACCTTGAATCCCTATCAGGGATTGAAACGGCGGAAGCGGAAGAGGCGCGACTCGCAGAAAAGCTGACAATTACCTTGAATCCCTATCAGGGATTGAAACACTTGATATTCCCACTCACCTGCACAATGGTTACTGACAATTACCTTGAATCCCTATCAGGGATTGAAACAACAAGTGAGCGTAAAACGTACCTGTGAAGTAACCGTCTGACAATTACCTTGAATCCCTATCAGGGATTGAAACTTTGACTACTATTGTTGGATTTGCTGTGATTGATCTGACAATTACCTTGAATCCCTATCAGGGATTGAAACTGGGAATTCATATTCTATAAAGTTAAGTGGATGCTCTGACAATTACCTTGAATCCCTATCAGGGATTGAAACTAACTCAAAAGTAAGGCATCATCCGCCAAGTCTTCACCGCGCAGTTCCTCAAATCGATGCAATAAATCTGTTACTTCTAGTCCCGCACGCTCTTCCCCAGATACATCAAAGATAATCTGACCCTCATGGAGCATAACTGTGCGATCGCCTAAAGCTAAAGCTTGGCGCATACTGTGAGTTACCATCAGTGTTGTCAAACCCCGTTCGGCGACAATCTCACGAGTTAGCTGCAACACATAGGCGGCAGTCTTGGGATCAAGGGCGGCTGTATGTTCATCCAGCAGTAAAATTTGGTTCGGAGCTAACGTTGACATCAAAAGACTCACCGCCTGACGTTGCCCTCCCGATAATAGCCCCATGCGATCGCCAAGCCGTTTTTCTAAGCCCAACCCTAAACGCGCTAAATGCTCCCGAAATTCCGCTCTTACAGCACGATTTAATGCATAGCGCAAGCCTCGCTTCCGCCCTCGACGGTAAGCCAGGGCCAAATTTTCTTCGACGGTTAAATTAGCACAGGAACCAGCTAAAGGGTTTTGAAACACCCGCGCCACTAATTTCGCTCGTTTAGGCGATGACCACTTAGTAACATCTTGACTATTAATTAATACTCTGCCTTGTTCTGGTATTACATCACCGCTAAGGACATTAAGCAGAGTTGATTTTCCTGCGCCATTACTGCCAATTACCGTTACGAACTGCCCTTGAGGAATTGTAAGCTCAATCCCCTTTAAGGCTTTCGTCTCTAGGGGAGTACCTCGATTAAAAGTTACTTGAATTGCCTCAACTTTAATCATTTTAGTTAGCCATTAACAATTAACAATTAACCACTAGCAATCTTTTCGACGCTTCAGGAAGCTTCCTAATGAATTCCGTGAGTTAGGCAATATCAGTGCTAATGCTACCAAAAGAGCTGTTACTAAGTTAAGGTCTTGAGCTTGGAAGCCGATGAAATTTGCATTGAGAGCGATCGCAACCGCAATCCGATAAACCACTGAACCGACTAAAACCCCAAAGGTTGCTCGTTGCACCGTTGAACCAGAAATAAATGATTCACCGAGAATTACAGCAGCTAGACCAAAAACAATTGTGCCAACTCCCATGCTGACATCAGCGAATCTATAAATCTGAGCAAATAATCCCCCAGCGAGAGCCACTAAGCCATTACTTATTGCCATCCCCAACAAAATGATTTTGCCTGTGTTGATACCCTGCGCCCTTGCCATACCAGGATTAGCCCCAGTTGCCCGTATTGCCAAACCCAACTCGGAACTCAGGAAAAAATCAACGCCTAGTTTGGCGATCGCTACGATGATTAACAAGAGCATCGGCACAAGAACCCATGATGGGATTGCTACTCCTTCCAAGGGTGTCAGGACAGTGGACTGCCCTAAAAGGGGTACATTAGGTCTACCCATAATTCGCAGATTGATTGAGTAGAGAGCAATCATCGTGAGAATGCTGGCTAAAAGACTCAAAATCTTGAATTGCACATTTAGCCATGCCGTACACAACCCTGCTAATCCTCCTGCGATGCAAGCAATGCAAGTGGCTAAAAATGGATTAACGCCCTGCACAATTAAACTAGCTGTTACGGCTCCTCCTAAAGGAAAACTGCCATCAACCGTTAAGTCAGGTAGGTCAAGGATGCGGAATGATAAATAGACTCCTAATCCGACTAAAGCATATAACAAACCCGTTTCGATCGCACCAAAGAAAGCAATTGCTGTCATGTTGGGAATTGGAGATTTTGATTTTTGACTTTCCTATCCCCTAGTTTCCAATAACTTTTGCAGCATCTTTGAGGACGCTTTCAGGAATCTTCACTCCCATCGCTTCGGCAGATTTGGGGTTAACGTGGAGTTCGAGTTTTTTTGCCGGTTCTACGGCAATATCTCCGGGTTTTTCTTTGTTGAGAATTCGCACAACGACTTGACCCGTCTGCCTACCAACATCGAAATAGTTGTAGCTTAGGCTAGCGATCGCACCTCTTGCCACGGAATCATTGTCTCCCGAAAATACGGGAAGTTTATTCTCCCTGCCAACTTGAATTACGGATTCTAGGGCAGACACCACTGTATTATCGGTAGGAACATAGATTACATCAGCTTTGCCGACTAAACTACGTGCGGCAGTTGCCACTTCGCCAGAACTCACGACTGTTGCTTCAACAAGGTTTATTCCTCTAACGGGTGCTTCCCGCTTCAATAAATTGACTAGCGTCACGGCGTTTGGTTCACCCGCATTGTAAAGTACGCCTATTCGCTTAGCTTTAGGGATGATTTTGCTAATTAAATCTAAATGCTTGCCAATGGGTGCGATCGCTTGTACTCCTGTGACTAAACCCCCTGGTTTATTCATATTAGGTACTAGTTTTGCACCCAAAGGGTCAGTGACAGCCGTAAACACTACAGGGATATCCCTAGTTGCAGAAACAACGGCTTGAGCTGAGGGGGTAGAAATCGCAACCATTACATCTGGTTTTTTCCCAACAAATTGGCTAGCAATTTGTGTTGCTGTTGCAGGCTGTCCCTGAGCGCTTTGCCACTCCCATTTGAGGTTTTTGTCCACCTTGTAGCCTGCTGCCTCTAGTTCCGCTTTCACCCCATCGCGTGTTGCATTAAGCGCTGGATGCTCCACTATTTGGGTAACGGCAACAAACTTATTTGACGTTGATTCTGAACTGGTACTAGGGCGTTGACTCACCCCTTGGCTAGTTGGTTGGGAAGAATGGCAAGCCATGGTAGTTGCAATCACAACGGTTGCAACCATTGCCGATTTGAGACTCAATCTTATTCCTTGATGACTCATGAAAAACTTGAAATCATCGGCTAGATTTTATCATCGAGTTAGACCAAGTGGAAGCTCTTCAATCAACAACATCTCTTAGAGTAGATGTCAATTTTCTAACTAATCGCACAGCTTATTGCCACAGACATAAGAACTGCCTACCCTACGTTTAAATTTGTGCACTTAAAAACAAGCCTCCCTGTTGTTCAGAGAGGCTCAGTTGAAGTGTCACAGTCTTGTTAAGAGCTGACTAATTGACAGCATCTTGCTGACGCCTACTGATGAACACAAGCGCGATCGCAACTAGACCCAACAGCATCCATTCTTCCGGTTCGGGAACGCCGGAAACGTTGAGAGGATTGAATGGCTTAGTTAACTGCTCGTTCCCATTTTCTACCTCCCGATTAAAGCGATCGCTCTGTTGCTCCGCTTGTTTGAGTGCCTGCCTTTGCTGATCATTAACTAGCACAATCATCGATGAGTAAGGCGTAACAATCTCAAAAGATTTAGCTACGGTATGCATGGTATCCAGCTGAACCAGTTGTTCCTTAGCTTTCTCCTTACTCAGTCCCAGTATTAATTGCCGCGCCGCCACTGGCTCAAAACCGTTCTTGGTACTGGCATCTGCTTTTACGGACACTCCTTGTAGCTGCTTTTCCATTGACCAGGCGTAACCGTCCACCACACTTACCACAGAATCACCCATTGTGACCTGAGTTGCCAGCCGTTGCATGACATTGGGGATTTCGGTAGACACTCCCCCACGGCTATCTTGAATTGCTCTTAACGTGGCATCATCATAAGCGGGTGGCAACTTGCCGCCGACATGTACCATCCACAAGGGCGCAGGCACTACGGGTACATCAGATTTATCATCGGACAATTCATAAGTGCCCTCATCCGTTACTACTAAGACAGCATCGTAGAGCGTATCGCCGCGCAGTTGAGCAAACTGCTGGAGAATCTGCTTGTGTTGTAACGTGCCGTAGAACGTCATCTTAGTGACATCAAATTGACGGATGTCGTCGATGCGTTTAGGTTGAGCACCAGCGGAAGCTGTCACGTATAAATCAGCATCATTGTTAGCAAAATCATTGTCAGCAAAGCCCTTTTCGTTCAACCAGGTAAATGTTTGGCTCAACTCCTTAACGTGGGAAGCCATACTGCGAGAGCTATCCAAAACAACCGCAAACCGCTTAGCTTGTGGGAAGGAGTAATCGTTACCAGCTAAAGGCTTTGCCGAGACGCGGTAGCCACCTGGCAAGTTAACCTGATGCAAGGTTGGCTGCTGCTTTTCAGCCGCGCTGATGAAGGAGGGCAACCAGTTCTCAGAACTCTTAACCGCTTGTCCGTTGTAGATGCGCTTGGAGTCATTCGTCCAGAAGATATTGCGTTTCTCCCCTAGCTGAGGCATTGCCCACTTAGCGTCTTGTTGCATCACCTTATACGTGAGCCACATATGCATCTCTGTGGGCTGGTTTGGCACGTTACCCCTCACTACTGAGGGTTTGGGAGGAACTGGAAAAGCTCTCAGGCGATAGTGTCTCGGCCCTACCTGTTCGAGGAGAGCAGGGTCTACTCGCTCTCTGACTTGGTCATTGTAAACTTTCTGGGCAGCACCGCGTGGCGAGACTGTAAAGGGAAAGCGCTTGTCGCGGTTATCGGTATCACCTAGCCATACACCTGTAATCACCGCGCTTTCAGGTAGGGAAAAAGAGTAGAAAACTTCCTGTAAATTAGGCGTTTGGTTATCGTACACCTCATGAAGTTCCACATCCGCCCAATCACCTTGGGGTTTTACGGTAATTTGTTGCGATCGCAGCCACACCTTTTTCTGGTTAACATTCAGCAGTCCCGCCTTTGCCTCATCCCGGTTCGCAGTCGATTGGAGTGCCTGTTGAATCGCCTCTTGTTCCGCTCTTTGAATCGGTATGTCGAAGAACTCGGCATAAAGCTTTGCCGCTTTTTCGCCATCAGAACGGGAGCCGTTGTACAAAAATGGCGACATTAGCTGATTGTAGACGTTCTGTAAGACGTGACCGTCCGACTTCGCTAGACCAAAGACGTTTTTATACATCTCGCGGATATGGTCGTTTTCTACCCTAGTGCTGAGGTAGCGATAGGAGGATAAGTAGGCGTTGACTAACCCCGAACGAATGGTATCCGACTTTGCCAACAGCGCTTGCCGATTGCTATCAGTTTGTGCTGGGTTTTTAAGCAGCGCAAATGCCTTAGTTTGAGGCTGTTGCTGGAGGACGAGAAAAATTGCCAACCATGCCGCGACTACAGTCACAGAACCTGCGATCGCACGATTTCGACCATACTGAGAGGCAAAGGCGTTCCATACCCGACGCCCAGAGTAAAGGTAAAGCGCCGTAAACGCCGAAGGCATGACTATAAACAGAGTTGAGGAGAAGCAAAACAGGAGAAAGCCTATAGGTAACCACCAATTCCAAATTAAGTTCTCCCAGAGCAACATCCGTCCAAGTTCTGCCAGCCACCCAAATGTGAAGAATGCGACCAGGACAACCCAAGCTGTAGGTAGGGCATAGAACAAAAGCAGTGTCCCTGTATATAAACCAACCAACACCATTAAGGTGTGACAGGCTAACTGTAGCCATGCCAGGGGACGACGATACGTAGCAGAAATCTGAGCGCCTCTAGTGCTGTCCGAAGGGCGATCGTGTTGACCGATATAGCCATAAAATAAATCGAGAACAAAGGCGGCAATACAAACAACCAATGTACCGACAATCTGAGTACTAGCAGGGGTAAGCTCCCGTAGCAGAAATAAACGAATCAGGCAGAGTAAAAAGAGCGGTGCTTCCACGCCGTAAAACAGGCGCAATAACTGTAGAGGTTGCTTGCGAAAACGCAACGCTCCTATCAAGGTACACACGGTAGGTACCGCAATCAGACCGACAAAGGTGATGAAGAATTCACTTGGAACCTCACCAGTAAATGTAGCAGCAATCAATTTCCCTCCAATCTGGGGTAAGATTCCTGCATACACAATCAGCAAAAACGCGAGATTCCAAAGCCAAAAGATGGCGTGAAAAATGGTATTAAATACCCGCTTCAGTTTCATTGCAAATCCTCTTAAGAAAATAGGAATCAGAAGCGCACAACACGGATTGTTAACACGGATAGACAGATAGCACATTCTCCAACTCATCCCTGCATCCGTGTTCCAATCTTTGTGGTGTTCTCAGCAGTCAGGAGTCAGAAGTAGGAGTTATACCAATTGGGTTTGAGTTTGACACATATTCTCTAATTGCTCCCCCCTTAATAAGGGGGGCTGGGGGGGTGAAATGTGTCATTGGAAAAGCCAATTGGTATTAGGAGCCAAGAGTTGTTAGCAAACAACAAACAACTAAAGACTAAGACTCTGGTCGATCGCATCGTGGATCGTAGTGGTGAAGTTACGAATTTCAGTGCTATCTGGACTCACAGAGCGATCGAACAGAACGGAAATTAGCACCCAATTTTTCTGACGGCGAGTGACATCACTCCAAAGGCGAGATAGGAAATCATCGGTGGTTTGCTTAGGGGATTGAAACCAGTAAGTTGCGGAGTATTTACCATCTGCTAAAGATAGCCAACGCGCTTGAACGTTAGGTGTTAGCGACTTTTTCTCCATCCGGTTTACTTTAAGCCCACTGGCAAGCAAACACAGTTCTGGTGGGTGATAAGTGCGCCAAGTTGTGTTGGCTACCATCAGGATTGAACCGGAAAGGTCGCCCGATACAAAGCGTCTCTTTTCGGGGACGATAGAAGGATAGTTGTCGAAAAATTTACGTTCACCTGCGCTTAAGGCGATGCGCTCAGATACCATCTGTTCAGGAAAATGCAAGGAAGCAATTGATAGCGGTTGTTCCTGCTGAGGGTGGAGTTGGTTAATTGGTATCAGAGCAATGACGAAAGCTATCAGTAAAGCCTGTGCCGCTAAAGAAGCAGGAGAAGAAGTAGATAAATTCTCCGCGTCTCCCCATCCCCGCGTCTCCGTGTCCTTTACCTTCCCTTGCTTGGGAACAGTTTGAAGCATCACCCAACTCAAACCACAGGCGCACCCTAAACCAATCAGCCCTAGAGGGATATGCAGCACCTGGGCAAATAGCGGCTGTTTTAGGACGTAGGTAATAATCACCAACAGCAGTACCCGTATGGTATTGGCACACAGCAGAAGGAATAAGTTTGAGACGCACACTAACAACCAGCGCAACCCCAGCTTTCGACCTTCCAACCACGTAGCAGCAAGCAAAAAGAGCGTCCCTGTCCCCAAGCTTTTCAGACCGCTACACGGTACATCGACCTGGGCAACACCATTTTCCATAAGGATGATGTCGTAAGAGGAGATTGCTGCAATATGCCAAGCCGAGAGCAGATGTTCCACCGCATGAGCGGTTAGAATTCTCGCTGGTAACCCCAAACCAACCCCCAACTGAGAACTGAATGCTATAAGACAGGCGATGATGCTAGCAAGGGGCAATCCTTTACGCCAAATGGACGGTGCGAGAAATAGACCGCATAATCCGTAGGTTCCAAGTAAAAACAAAAGTATGGTGAGTTGTTCGATATCGACTAGCCACTGGAGCGCGATCGCACTTACGGCTGAACCCACCATGAGTAGCAGAGGAAGCGATCGCAGTACGGGTGTCGCACAAAGATAGTTGCCGATGTCAAATTCTTCACGGCGACGCGATCGTACTACCTGCACGAGCAAAACCACAACCATTAAGCCAATCAGGCTGAGGTTGAGAGGTGATGCCTGCCTGAGCGACTCCAACAGCCACTTCATGGATGAAATATTGGCATAAACCCACGCGGCTACAAGTATGTATGTGCTACCCCTACCCGTCAGGGTAAAGGGATCTGGACGAATGCTGACGCGCATAATGCCTCCTTACCGTTTGGCGTTTTGTTCGTTACTTGTTACTAACGCCTGTCAACCCAACTTTTCGCACGGCTATCAGAAAAATTTTTTGGCGAATCTGCGAAAAACTTCTTTGTGACCCGTGTAACTGTGTATGTGATACTGAAGGCATCCGGTCAAGAAAAGAAAAGTTAAATATTATACAGATATTCGTTATTGGTTGCAAAAGAACTGGACTGGATTATAGTTAAAATTTGCACAGTTTATAATTTCTTCTGTCTTAACTGAAATCTGTCCTATATAGTCATAATTTGGTTCCTCAATATTATTCTGGTATCTGGCTTTATCAATAATTTCTCTAGGAGCCTGTCTAAAAATTTGTTGAATTTGATTGCGATCTGACTCGGAAAGCTTAGGAGAGATAAAAACACCAGCAACAGGAATAGCTCGGCTATAGTGAATAATTCTAAATTCGGATTGCTTTTCGATGTCGGACTCTGTAGAAGCACCTACATCAACTTTTCCAGTCCTTACCAATTCTTGAATTTCTCTATGAGAATTTACTAAGGTCACACTCAGGTTCTTGCCGTATAGGTCATAAACTGGAACATAAAAACTTGAGGCTGAACCGACATGACCCAAAGCTACCCTTGTTGTCGCTTTAACATCAGCAGTAGATTGAATAGGGCTTGAGGCTCTGACAAATAGAACTGAGCGATAATAGGCTGAACTAGAGGGATTATGGCTACCCAACCAGATATAGCCGTTCTTCTTGGCTACCCAAGAGTTCATCGGGGAGTGAGCAAAAACTATGTCTAATTCCTTATTGGAAATTAGACTTTGCATCTTTTGATAAGACATATTATTGTAAATTTCAGTTGATATTGTTTTAACTCGACCTCCGAAGCTTTTCTTTAGATAGTTTTGTAAAGGTAAATATTGATACTCATCAGTCGTCTCCATCGGTTGATGAGGAGACGATAAGAACCCGATAATCAGTGATTTTTTGCTTAAATCCTTAACGCAAACACCTGCTTCTCTCTTTTCAGTCGCAACTGAACAGGGCGCTTGCGTGAAACTAGATAGCCAGACTATTGCAATAACAGCGATCGCTCCACCCACAAGCCCACTGATAATTGCTACATGGCTATGCTGTCTTGAGTGTTTGGCACGCTTACGCCACCCAGAAGGCAAAAGCCATGGGGAAGGCCAAATAAAGTCCTTGGCAGCTGGATTCTGGCAAATAACTGGCAACCAACTAGCACCAGGAAATTTCTGATCTATTTGCAGGAGTTCTTGCAGTATGCTCCGAGCGCGTCGCACGGAAGCATATAAAGACAGACCACGAGAAAGGTCTGTTAGAAAATACTTTAAAAATTCTTGTGCGACCTTATCAGGTACTGGCTCCCGCATGACAATTACTTGCGGGATATGCAACCTCTCCAGCTGACGTGCTAATCCTAATCCATCACAGGAATTAAAAATTGCCAGTTTCAAACCGTTACCAATCGCTGTCCTTAAAGTCTCCTCTAATTCGCTAATTTCTAACTTGCCGTCATCGGTTCGATTGATATAGATATAACCCTTCTGGCCATCTTTACTAGAACTGTGTCCAGCAAAAAATAAGATATCCCATTGGTCTTCCCAAAGGCTTCTAAACTGTTCGCGTGTCGGTTCCACGAGAAAGCATACATTTGCACAAGGTAAGCCCTCTAAAATATTTTTGTCTTCCTGAGTATTAATGCCATCGCTATTGCCTAAAATAGCTAATATTTTTACTTTATTTGGAGTAGAAAATTGTCTTTGCTTGTAAGAATACAAAGGGCTAATACCCAGTTCTGCGTTGGGAAATCTTTGAAAAAAATTCCAAACCTCCCAAGGTAACTTCCGCAAAAACTCATCTTCAGTCTTAAGAATTACCCGAATTTCATCAGATTTGCTTAAATCTGTGAATAATTCTGCTTCAATAGGGCGAAATTCTTCACATTTGAGCCAATCCCGAAAGCTTGCTTTAAATTTTTCTGCTGCTTCATAACACTCTTGGATAGAATTTTCTTCTTTGCCCTCTTCCTCAGCGAAATTTTCATCGGTAAAGTATAGGCGTTTCCTACGATAATTAGACTCAAGACGGCAATATTTTGTCTGCCAATCCCTATAAAATTTAGCCACTTCTGGAGCTGGTCGCAAACAGCCGCTCACTCCAATAATATGGGGAAATAGTCCCTCTTCTGCAATGTCAAGAATGACCTTGAACCCTTGGTTAAAGTCGCCTACCTCTAGCTTTAAGAAGACTAGCTTTTCCATGTTTTTTTTATAAGTATTCCCATTTTTTTAGATTGGCTATGGCTGTATTAACCAGAAATGTCGTCATATTAAGTTATTTCAATGTTTCATTAATAAATGTCATATTTTCTTGCGATATTTTATTAAAAATATAAACTAATCTACTCCCAATACGTCTCGACCATCAATGTAGCTAGAGCGAAAAATATTCCGTAATACTGTCTTTATCCAGAGAAATTTGAACGTGAAATGTTTCTCCTGATTGACCGCTAAACTGCCGTGTTTGTATAATATTATTAGCACTTCCCGATGAAATTTCGAGAAAAACTTCTCCCGATTCATCTAAAATAGCAAGCTTTAACCCAACTGGAAGGTAGGTTTCACCCCCTACGGGAAGTACCTGTAAGTTAATGTCAAAGTTAGCAGCTTTCTGTTGTGTCAGAGTAACGATCAAAGCTACAGTAGGCTCAGTTAGTTGCGTTCCTAATCTAATCGGCTTAGCCCGTCTAATACTATTGGCAACTCTCTGCCTAAAAGCATAATTGGCTTTTTGTGTATCCAGAAGGGATTCCACAGACTGCCAGCCAACCTCAAAGACACCGTGCAACCATTGGCTCAAGTTTACTGAGGTGACGGACAACAAACTTTGGCTTTCCAACTGTTTTAGCAAGTCGTTAATAGGCTGCAATTGGCTGATTATTAACTCACCCGTTGCTGCTGTTTTGGAAAATCCCAGCAGAGTAGCTTCTTGTTGCTCCGAGTTAATTTGAACCACTACATAGCCAATCCTCCCGAACTGCACTTCTTGTGGAATGTGACAGACAAGTGGGATAGATTCGTCCTCAGAGGTAAGCTTCGAGCTGATGAATCGAAACCACAGATTATTATTTTGTTTTTGAACCGCCTTTGGGTCTAGGTTTGTCGTAGAGACAGGGCGGCATTCCAAGCGACCTAGACCCATCACCCATAGGTCGGCGACATCAGTAGCTAGGCGCACTACTGGATTCCAACTATCGCCTGCTGTCAAGTCTGTGGGAATGTCCATGATCCGCAAGTAGTTATTGACGCTACACACAGCTAGGGTGTTGAGATAGACCTGGAGAGCTTTCTGCTGGGTAGGTTGCTCGTTGGCAAACCGCTGTGCAATCTCTAGTGCCTCCTGAGTAATAGGCATGGGTATTGTCAAATCTTGTGGAGTCTGTGCTTTGTAAATCATGACGATTTCCTCGGACTAGAACTATCCTTGTCTTCTACATATCCTTGGGACATAGCGAATTTTCGCAACAGCGCTAAGCATTTACGGTTATAGACTTTGGGCAAGTCTTTCGCTTCTGATGGCGTTAGGTTAAATTCTGTAGCAATGGTTGACCAAGGAGTTTCAGAAGGGAATCGGCGCAAGATTAAGGCTTGGCAGTTCACCTGGCAATATCCTCTAAAGCAAGTACGGCATAACACATCATCTGGATCATTGTGCACCCAATCCAGAGTCTTTTCCCAAATTTCCAAAATTGGCTGAATATCGGGGCAAGCTGGTAAATTCGCCACAGGGTCTGTTGTTTCTCCAGACTCTGTTTGTAGGGCAGTGATTTCTCTCGCCTTTTGCCTGTACCTGGCATCTCGAAAATTTCTCAATCGCTTTTTAAGGTAATCGTCTAGCCAAGTAATAACGCCCTTAAGTGTAGGGTCATACTGTTCCGGATTCCGACAGCAGAATTCCCACATCTGTTGCACTGCGTCGTTGTAGTAGGGTGTATATTCTCTCCAGAGCTTGCCGGACTTCATGACTAATCGATGTACCTCACTAAGCTTTTGCCGACGCTCCAAACTCTTGGGTGGATGATTGCAGGCTTCGGCAACGAGAGTTCGGAGTGTTTTATCTAGGTCGTCCACGAGTTAAGGCTCCTGGTGTGCCTCATGTGTGTAGCGAACCGTCCGCTACTTGTGCAAGTTATTGCAGTGCATACAACTGATTTTTAAGCATGGATGTGCCACTCGCTAGCTAGTTACACGAGTGTCAGAGAAGTTTTTCGCAGATTTGCCAAAAATTTTCTAAGTCTAGAGGATGTTGTGTAGACATAATCTAGACACTAGTTTTGGTACTGCTATTGACATAATGCACTTATTGTGAACTATGTGAGGTTTATTTTGCTAGAGTGGACGCCGGCTTCTCATCCCAGGCCTGTCAGCTGTGTAGAACGCCTAAGGGTAAGAAACTCGTTGGGGGCTTACGTCAAACTTAGCGCCAAGTGCAATTCGCTTCGTTAATATGCACATGGTGTCTCCTATGAAAATAGGTATCATTCTTTTGTTGTGTGCGATCGCCTTCTCCTGGCGGAGACGCTTCGCGAACGGCAGCAGCGAAGCTGAATCGTTTTATACGCCTGCTGTCTCACTTGATACTTTGATATGAGCAGAAAACTTGGATTTTGGTTACTCTGGATCAGCGTTATTGCTTATGCTTTTCTCCTTGCCCCTCCTAATCAACCCGATACAGTAGAACTGATAAAAAGCCTTTCTACTGGTAAGTGGGAAGGCATTAATCCCCTAATCATTGCCCTCTTCAATATCATGGGTATTTGGCCGTTAATTTATAGCGCCTTGATATTTATTGATGGCAGACAGCAAAAAATTCCCGCATGGCTTTTTGCAACACTCTCGTTTGGCGTAGGAGCGTTTGCCTTATTACCCTATCTAGCACTACGCCAACCGAATCAAGAATTTACTGGCTCTAAAGATATCGTCCTGAAGTTACTAGATTCGCGTTGGTTTGGGGTTACTCTTACTTTGGGGACTTTAGTTCTTTTGAGTTTTGGGTTACTTAAAGGAGATTGGGGAGATTTTATCCGCCAGTGGCAAACCAATCGCTTTATTCATGTTATGAGCCTAGATTTTTGCCTGTTGTGCCTATTATTCCCAGCACTACTAGGAGATGATATGGCGCGACGTGGTCTGAAGAATTCTCAGCTGTTTTGGGCGGTAGCACTGCTGCCACTGGTTGGTCCACTGCTGTATCTTTGTCTACGCCCATCCCTGCCGGACTCTATGCAAGAGGTAGCTACTGGTAGTCAGCAACCAGCCTCAAACTAACTCAACCTTAGCCGCTCACCAAAGGAAGCTATCTATCAAGACCATGAGCAGAAAAATTACTTTTTGGTTGATTTGGGTAGGATTTATTGCTTATGTGTTCTTCCTCGCTCCTCCTATTCAACCAGACACACTGAAGCTACTGCAAAATTTATTCACAGGTCAGTGGCAACTGATCAACCCCATCGTTCTATCTGTATTTAACCTAGTTGGCATCTGCCTGTTAATGCACAGTTGTCTATTATTCTTCGATGGCAGAATGCAAAAAATCCCGGCATGGCCTTTTGCCTTAGCATCAGTAGGAACGGGAGTAGTTGGTCTTTTGCCTTACCTAGCACTTCGCGAACCCAATCAAGACTTTTCTGGCTCTAAGGATACGTGGCTAAAACTCCTTGATTCTCGTTGGACTGGTGTTATCCTCAGCGTTAGTGCGATCGCCATAATCGCTTATGGTTTAGTGTTTGGAGATTGGGAAAATTTTGTTGAGCAGTATCAGACCAGTCGGTTTATTAATGCGATGAGCTTAGCTGTTTGTCTGTTAGTGCTATTGTTTCCAGCACTACTAGGAGATGATATGGCACGACGAGGGCTGAAAAATTCCCAGCTATTTTGGGCAGTGGCGTTGGTGCCACTGGTTGGTTCACTGTTGTATCTTTGTCTGCGTCCCTCCCTCTCGGACTCTGGGCAAGAAGTAGCCACTGGTAGTCAGCAACCAGCCTCAAACTAAAAACTCTATTTCGCTTGCAGTAAAGTCTAATTCAAAGACAAAATTTCCCCTCTGTTGGTGTGATAGCCGGAGGGGATTTTTTTTAAGAAATGCAAAGTCATCCGGGTGATGAAGTCTATTTAGGAAGAAGGTACCCATCAGGGTACTGCGGCAGTTCAACTGTCTTTGCCACTCTAGATACAGGCCACTAAATCAATAATTTAAAGGTTTATATACAGAGTCGCAAACTCAGGAAGTAAACCGGGTAAATCACCATCAGTCAGGTTGTGGTTGTTCAAGTTATCTAGACTTCTTGCATATAAGGTAATGAACAGGATGATAACTACTATAGACACCTAATAGAAGTTGACTTTTTTAACAGACTTTCTGCACAATCATGCGTAACAAACAATAAAAATTATCTATCCTGGGTGCCTGCCAATTTTCAAGATATTTCTCAGGAGTAAATGACATGGCCCTTATTGAGACTTTGCTAATTTTGGAAATGATGGGGAACCAAGCTTCTGGTATTCAACCACCAAATCTTGCCGCACCCGTGCAACTACTAGCTATCAGCGAACCTCTCAATGGTAATTCTGGCAATAACACTTTGATAGGAGATGATACAAACAACACCATCAATGGTCTTGGAGGAGATGACACTCTCATCGGCAAAGCCGGCAGAGACCGCCTAGATGGTGGAGATGGAAACGATACGCTAGACGGAGGTAGGGGTCCAGATACTCTCATCGGTGGCAAGGGCAAAAACATCTTTCGATTTCAGGGTAAGGTCTCTCATACCTCTTGCCCTAGCGATGACCCTTGTCAAATCAGCGTCACTAGTGATGATGGGGATGACATTATTAAAGACTTTAAGCGCAAGGAAGATACGATTGTTGAGATTCCTCCTAACGTGAGTAATCCTTCTCCTTCTCTATATGTACATGTCTACGGTGCTGTAATTCTGCCTAACTCTGAGAATTTCAATCCTCGTCCTGACATCTTACGTCCTGTGATTACACCTCCTGTGATTACACCTCCTGTGATTACACCTCTCCGCTAAAATTAATCCTTGGCCTGATCAACCAGTCTCTATTCTCAATACATTGAGGAGACATTTGTAAACTTGTATTGACCAACAAAAGGTACCCGAAAGGGTACTGCGGTACTTCAAATCGTCTTGCCATCATGAGGACTTATAGCAGTTTTCAACTCGGTACTCTTGCAGGATGTTGTAGGGGCGCAAGGCAAGACATGGGTGTCAACTTAACGTTAGCTTGGCGGTTGAAACCGCATCTACACAAACGAAACTCGCCTGCGCGGGTTACCCTACTCTTCGGGAACGCCTTCGGCGAACGGAAAGGCTTGGCATACAAAACCCTTGATTTTTCATTAGTCCGCGCAGGCGGACTTGGTTTTTGTAGCCGCGACTTCTAGTCGCCAGGGCTTAAGTTGACACCAATAAAGGCAAGAGCGCCCCTACCGTGTGGTACACGAACTCGAAAAATGCTGTAGTACTAAACCAATAAAATGAAAAGCTTTCTCTCCTGGGTGCCTACCGATTTTGACGATGTGTCTGAGGAGTAACTGACATGGCACTGTTTGAAACATTGATAATTTTGGGAATGCTTTGGAACCAGCCTTCTGGCATTCAATCACCAAGTGTTACTGTCCCCGCCAAACTCCAAGCGCTGAGCGAACCTCTCAACGGCACTATGGGAAATGACATTCTCAATGGAGATCACAACAAAAATACCATCAATGGACTTAATGGAGATGACACTCTCAATGGCAAGGCAGGCTATGACCGCCTAGATGGTGGAGATGGAAAGGATACGCTAGACGGAGGTCCGGGCCTCGACACTCTCATTGGTGGCAAGGGCAAAGACATCTTTCGATTCCGTGGTAATGTCTCTTCTACCCATTGCCCTAGCAATGCCCCTTGTCAAATCAACGTTAGTAGTGATGATGGGAAAGACGTTATTAAAGACTTTAAGCGGCAGGAAGATACGATTGTTGAGATTCCTCCTAACGTGAGTAATCCTGTACCTTCTCAATATGTATATGTCTATGGGGCTAAGTGGTGAGTCATAGGAGTTGGCTCAGTCAGGATTGGCAATTATGGCTAGCAAGCTCGTTGGTCTTAGTGGTAGCCTTTGGGGGCACAAGCGATCGCGCTTTCTCCCAGATTACACCCGATGACAGCCTAGGAGCTGAACGCTCTGTCGTCAAACCTGACGTTGATAACCCGCAGCTGAGCCTGATCACTGGTGGGGCAATTCGGGACACCAACCTGTTCCACAGTTTTGCCCAATTTAACCTTGGTGAAAGACAAGCCGTTTACTTCGACAATCCTCCTGGAATTGAGATTAAGAACATTGTGAGTCGGGTAACAGGAGGTAGTCGTTCTGAGATTCTTGGAAGGCTTGGAAGCAATGCTAACTTATTCCTAATTAATCCCAATGGCATCATCTTTGGACCAAATGCCAGACTAGATATCAATGGTTCGTTTGTCGCGACGACAGCTAACGCCCTCCAGTTTGGCAATCAGGGCTTTTTCAGTGCTTCTGAGCCTAATGTTCCCCTATTACTGACAGTAAATCCTTCAGCTTTTCTATTTAATCAAATTGCCCCTGCGCCAATTACGAATCAATCCATTTACTCCATGACAGGTTTAAAAGTTCCTGCTGGTCAGAGTTTGTTGTTATTGGGCGGTGAGGTGAAGTTAGAAGGAGGGCTAGTGCAGGCGGAGGGGGGTCACGTCGAGTTGGGAGGCGTTGCCGGAGTGGGAACGGTAGGGCTGAATGTGGATGGGAACAAGCTACGTTTGACTTACCCAGTGGAAGTACAACGAGCCGATATATTGCTTACCAATGGAGCAAAAATTGATGCTAGTGGTGAGGGCGGTGGCGACATCCAGCTTTCCGGCAGGCGCATTACGCTCACCGAGGGTGCAAAGATCGTGGCTAATACCCTGAGTTCGGAACCGGGAGGAAAAGTTTCGATCCGTGCCGACCAGTTGATTGTTCGAGATGGGGCGATCGTATCAGCGATTACGTATGGCCAAGGGCGGGGCGGGACTGTGGAGGTGGACGCCTCTAAGTTCGTGCAACTGATTGGTACTTCAGCTGATGGTCAGTCCCGCAGCGGCTTATTTACAGAGACTAGAGGTGCCGGAACCGCCGGAGACATAAGAATTCAAACTGGACAGTTGATTGTCCAGGATGGGGCACAGGTTGGAACGGTTACTGTTAGCGAGGGACGGGGGGGGACATTGACTGTTACCGCCACTGACTCTGTCCAACTGATTGACACCTCAGCTAATGGTGTATTTCTCAGTGGCTTGTTCAGTCAGACTCAAGGAGGCTCCGGCAGCGCCGGAGATATACAGATTGCGACTGGGCGATTGATTGTCCAAGATGGTGCACAGGTTTCGACTTCTACTGCGGGTGAAGGTCAGGGCGGAAGATTGACGGCAACGGTTTCGGACTCCGTGCAACTGAGTGGAACCTCAGCTAAAGGTAGTAGTAGTGGTTTGTTTACTGTGACACAAGGAGGCTCCGGATCTGCCGGAAACCTAAGGATTGAAACCAGGCGCTTGACTGTTCAAAATGGAGCACAGGTTTCAGCCTCTATTTTGGGCGGCGGGTTGGGTAAGGGGGGAACGTTGAGTGTGAGTGCCTCAGAGTCTGTCGAACTCATTGGAACATCGGCAAATAGTTTGCTTAGAAGTGGCCTGTTTGTTGGCACCATCGGCCCCGAAGCAGCCGGAGACTTGACGATTGAAACGAGGCGGTTGGTTGTTCGGGATGGGGCAGTGGTATCGGCTGGGACTCGGAGCCAAGGAAACGGAGGATCGTTGGCGATCGCCGCATCCGAGTCCGTTCAAGTGTTAGGTACATCAGCTGATGGGCGTCCCAGCAGTTTGCTAGCGGAATCCTTCAGTACTGGATCTGCCGGAGACTTAAGGATCGATACAAGGCGATTGATTGTCAGGGATGGAGCACAAGTCACTGTGAGCAGTCAAGGGTTAGGAAGCAATGCAGGCTCTCTAACTGTGGCAGCTGACTCGATTGAGCTTTCTCGCCAAGGAAAGTTACAGGCTTCGACAGCATCAGGTCTGGGCGGCGATATCAGTTTGCAAGTACAAGATTTAATCTTGATGCGTCAAAACAGCTTGATATCTGCCAAAGCTGACAACAATGGCAATGGCGGTAATATCATCATCAATTCACCTTTTATCGTTGCTATCCCCACGGAAGATAGTGACATTATTGCAAATGCCTTCCAGGGAAGAGGAGGTAATATCAATATCACCACTCAAGGCATCTATGGGCTGGAGAACCGCCCTCAGTTGACATCTAAGAGTGACATCAATGCCAGTTCTGACTATGGGGTGAATGGCACAGTGCAAATCAACACACCAGATGTTGACCCCAGCCGAGGCTTGACCAACCTGCCAACTGAAGTGATTGATGCCTCTAACCAAATTGCTCAGAACTGTCCAGGTGATGGAGGAAAAGTTGCTCAAAATGAATTTATCGTTACTGGACGTGGTGGATTGCCAGATAATCCTAGTGCGACGCTAAGCAGTGATGCCGTTTGGACAGACTTACGTGCGATCGCTCACCCAGTCATAACTCGCTCAAGTTCCCCAAAAGGCACACTGCCAAATAATTCCAGGACAGTCCCGTTGATGGAAGCTCAAGGATGGGTGATTAATGACAAAGGTCAAGTAGTCCTTACCGCTTCTGCACCCACCGCTACATCCCAGCGTTCAGGATTAACACCACCTACCTGTCGTCGTTCCCTCTAGCTTTCAACATAAAAATCAAAAGTTTTGCTGAATGTACTGTAGAATTCCACGGGCGATCGCTTCTGCCATTTGGTTCTGGTAATCTGTTGTTGCCAATCTCGGTGCATCTTGCCTACCCGTAACAAAACCCACTTCCACTAAAACAGCTGGCATAGGATTTCTCCGCAGAACATAAAACCTTGCCTGTCGAACACCTCGATCCCTAATATCTAGGTTCTGCAAAATGCTGTTGTGGATTGTTTGGGCAAGGCGCAGACCATTCTCGTAATGGTAAGTTTCTAAGCCATTTACATCTGGACGGTTATCAATGGCATTGGCATGGATACTGACAAACAAGTTAGCATTTTCTCGTCGTGCCAATTGCACTCGTGGTTCTAGGTCTAGCTCATAATCACTTGTTCGCGTCAGAATCGCTTGGACTCCCTTTTGTTCTAAGATTTCCGCTACCCGTTGTGCGATCGGTAGTACGATATCTTTTTCTTGCACTCCACGAATGCCAACTGCTCCTGGGTCTCTACCACCATGTCCTGGGTCAATCGCCACCACCATCCGCCCCCGAGGAACACGGAATAAGTCTCCTAGCGGATTAGTCGTAGCAGGTGGCAAGGGGCGCAACGGTGGCAAAGGCTTCGAATTGGGGAACTGTGCCACTCGATCCTGTGTCCGCAATTCTACTATCCACTGCCTAGGGGAAATCCTCTGAAGTTGCACCTGTTGGCGAGTAATTGAATACCCAGGTGTAAATTCAATCACCAATCGCGTCGTTTTTGAGTCAAATTGCCCCACTCGCACCGAACGAATTACCCCTCCCACCTCCTGCTCTGCGCTTGGGCGTTCCAGGTTAATACCAGGCAAATCAATAATTAGACGAGTCGGGTTGGTAAGTAGCTGTACCCTGGGCTGAACTCCTTGATCTGTTGAAAAGACCAGTCGATTCTGCTCGGCTTCAAAACGCCAAAATAGCAGTTCCGCTGCATCAGCAGGAGATGTAAGCACAAAAAAGCCCAAAAAACTGGGTAATAGCCAGTGAAATCTCACAATCAAAGTTCCTCAGAGCCAGGTAGGTGTTACAACGTTAATTACTCAATGTCAAGATTTTGGATTTTCCCACGTCTGTGCACGCAGCAGGACATAGCCTAGCTGCCATCTGCTATAAGTAGCACAAAAGCGCGATCACCCTGAATTTTCTCACCTGTTCACCGTTGCCAATCCTAGCAACAACCTCAACTAAACAGATTTGGAGGTGGAACAGGTCGCGTATTACTTGCACCCTAGAGAAGTCTTAGTCATTAAAGCATCTCAGGGGTTGGTTGGTTTGCTGTGATGAGGTATTAAGTAATTTTGATAAATCTTGGAAATATCTGCAAAAAGATTAGTCTGCGACTCCTCTTTTATCAGGGCAACCAGCGAGGGTGGAAACCTGTTACAGGTAGCTGTTGCTGTGGTACAACCTCGGAGGTAGATTCTGATGTTCTTTCCCCTATAGGCAGCACAAACAGACGACTGGTCGCGATCGCTCCTCCTGTATCCGTTGTCAAATCCTCTTTTAAAGGCAGTGTCTCCTTCGTGACAATCTGATCAAACAGCAGCGCTAAACCATCTGGTGACAAACTCATTTGAACGTCTTCCCACTGCTTAGGTAGAACCAACAGAGGTGCTACTTTGAATGTCTTAAGGTCAATTACTTCGAGGCTTAGCTGTTTATAAGCTTCTTGCTCCGGTACTAACTGAGTCATTAAACAGTAGAGATTTTGCCCTCTGGGGTCGAACTCGCAGTGGAGGAGGTCGCCAGAAGTGTGTAAGAGTTCTTTCTGAAGCCCCTGATTGGTTACCAGAAAAAGTGATTGTGTCCTATCACTGTTGAGCTTCACCATCGCCGCTTTGACGCCATCTCTGGCAAAACTCAGTGCCTTGTCATACTTAGGCAGAAAATCCAAAGACTTTGCCTTAGGAATCAACGGCACAATAGCGACGCCCTCTCCTTGTGCAGTGGCAAGGGCTGCACTGTCCGGCGTAATTAAAAAGTCTCCTCCCGATTGCTTGAGAAGGGGTTGCCAAGGTGCATCGGGTCGCAGAACCCAGAGACCAGAATCTTCTACATTATGCCGATGTACCCGCTGAACAACAATTACCTGCCCATTAGAAGACAGGTCAAATTTCAGATTTTGGTAATCCAGATTGTCTAAAATTCGCTCGATTTTACCAACTCCAGAGGTCGAGTTGGGTTGGTTTGCAGATGTCGAAGCGCTTCCGGTGGTGAGAGTATATAGCTGTTGTTCAAATAAACCAGCACCATAATTCGACCAGTCACTAGCGGCAAATAAAATGCGATCGCCAGTTGGATAGGGCTTAAAGTCTGTAACGACTAAGTTTTTGGGAGTGAGGATAGTTCTTTGTTTTTGGGTAAGGTTGTAGAGAACTAATCGTCCCTTCTCTTCTCCCTGTACGCCTAGGTAGACAAAAGCACGATCGCGGGTGCGAAATTGACTCGTAAACGGCTTCATCAAATTCCCAGGTTTTCCATTCCCTAGACCCTGCTGTGCCTTCTGTAATTCAACTTTATAGGTTGTTTCATAGTGCGCCGGAGTAGCCAGGGTATAGACTAGCCGCCTTCCAGCCCAACTGACTAACCCTGGTAAGGGTGGCTCAATACGTAGATTCGCTTCTACACTAGCGTGAACCATTGGGCGGCTAAATGTAAGGACAAAGAAGGTATCCACTGCTCCTACTTGTTTGTCCTGCCAGCTAAAATTTCGCACGTAGGGCATAGAGTGATCGCCGCCCCACAACAATATCCCAATCAGCAGACTCAACCCTAGCATCAGTGATAGGGCAACACGGTCAATAGGCTCAAAGAATTTTGAGTTTTGTGTTTTGCTTGACACTAATATTTCTGATCTGTTGCCGTTGAGGGGACTAGGTTTTGGGTAGCCTGATTTTGGATGAAATCTTTGATAACTGCCTCAGCCGCCGGTGGAATTTTTGTGACTAGGCGAATCGGAAAGCGCTCGGTAGAAGCATACTGAGCATACTCTGATGTAAGAAAGATAACGTATTTGCTAGCAGATGCTCGAGGACTCGCTCCCGCTACGCTATCCTCGGTCAGTGGTGCTGCCATGGCTAAGGTGATTGCTTTGAGGTAGTTGCGAACATCAACCGCTTGCTCACCAACAACTTCACCACCAGTGTAAAGTGTATCCGGTTGACCTGCCTGATCGGTTGTCGTAGTGGGGTCTTTCACACTCAGATGCGTACCGCCAACGAAACCAACCAGCCATTTCGGGGATGGCATTTTATCAAAGCCAATCACTTGTTCAGTTAAAACTGGGGTTGTTTTATCAGCGGAAGCGGCTGTAATTAGTGTAGGAATGGCAACTTTAGTTAGACCAGTTTCGCCAAACAGTAGAGATGTGGTTGGAGAAAGAGCGATCGCGGCTTTTACCCGTGGATCACGGAGTTCATAGCTATTTTCTGGCAGATCCTTGGCAAAACACTGGGCATTTTCCCCCAAGCTAAAAGCCAGCACGTTCCCAGGACAACGCTGTTTCAACTGAGTAAGTTGCATCTGGGCTCCAGCAATGGATAAAGCGGTAGACCCTCCCAAAGAATACCCAACCACCATAGCGCGATCGAATGCAAGTTTCCCTTGCAGCGGTCCTGCGGTTTGGTTGAGTTTCTTGAATTCGTCGAGGAGAAAACTGATATCTTTAGGACGATTCAAATATTCTTCTGCTTCTAGAATGGGAGTTTTATCAATTAATGCTTTCCTGATAATTTGGTCGAGGAGAAAACTGATACCTACGGGGCTATTAAAAGCCTGTTGAGCTTCCTGCAATGAAGTCTTACCGGTTACTGCATTCACTATATGAGCTTCATTACTGCCTGGATGTTCTAAGGCAGCCACAACATAGCCATGAGATGCCAAATGTTCTGCTAAATAGCGCATATCGGTACGCACAGAACCCAGCCCATGGGAGAAGACAATGATCGGTTTGGCAGCAGAGGCTTCTGTTGACCAGTAAACATCGACTGGAATCTCACGGCGACGTTGTTGATCGTTCAGCTTTAAATTCAGCACCTGTACTTTGGCGCTTCCCGGCTGGGTAGGATCAAGGGGTAGGTTAATCTGGGGACGTTTGGGTGCGAGTTGGGGTGCGATCGCTGCCATAAACGCCTGAGATTGCCAAAAAGCGGCATTAAAGTTTCCCAGTACCTGAAACGCTTGATCTAAATCGATGTCGAGACTGGTACGGGGATAGGCTTCAATAAAGCTAATTACAGATAGTCCTTCCGGTGCCCTAGTGCCTACAATCAGTGCTGTTTTTGTAAATAGCTGCCCAACGCGATCGCGTCGAGATGTCACGCTAGTCAGCGCTGAGATAAGCGAATTACCAACCGGAGTATCGAGGAAGTCACGAACTGATACAGCATCAATGTTGAAATTTGCCTCCAGTGCCGATAGGATTTGACTTCGCTGTTGAGGAAGCAAAATCCGAGCATAAGCTTCGAGACTTGGTGGCGCTTTTTTGGTTTTAGCCAGAGATTTGAGGTCAGCCAAATCAATTGTTCGGGTTAAAGAACCACGACGAACGACAATACTTTGAGCCGCTTGTACACAGGCAGTTCCTCCGCTAAAGCTCACAACAGCAGTCAGTAAGGCTATACCCAAGGCTCTCGCCCTAACTATACTCATCAAGAATGAGTGCCAATGAAAGTTTGCTGGCATGGTATAGGTCTCCTTATTTCAAACAATTGGGCAGTGGGCAGATCTAATAATGATGCTGAATTAACGATGTCGTATAGATACAACGAATGTGACACCAGCTGCAAAGTGCCTACATTCCCTATTTCTCATACCAATTTGGATCAATTTTGGGGTCGCTGTTCCAGCAATCCATGCACAGTTTGAAGAAGGCAGAGGGCAGAAGAAGGAAGGCAGAAGAGGGGAGTCTCAGAGGGATTCAACCCCGAGTCACTCCTAGCCACTGAGCATAGTTCAGTGGCTAGGAGTGACCCTTGCATAATTGAGCCCTTAAGATGGCTTGGCATCTCTAGCATCAGGATAAATCCATAAATGCCCTTTGCCCTCTGCCGTCTGCCTTTCTTTGTTCAACCTGCTGCTGGAGATAGCGGTTAGCGGAGGATTATGTTAGTTCTACTGGGGCGCTAGGATTCGAACCTAGGAATGGCGGGACCAAAACCCGCTGCCTTACCACTTGGCTACGCCCCATTGCTTTACCTTGCTTATGGTAGCAGTTCTTACCTAGAAAGTGTCAAGCTTTTTTGCGGAACCGGGAATAGGAAATCGCTAATTGTTAATTGGGGAAAAGGTGATTCCCGATTCCCCATTCCTATTCGCATCAGGCGGGGTAAATTCGCAAGCGCCGATTGGGTTCATCGCCAAAACTGTCAGATTTTAGGCGATAGTGTTCGACTAGCTCATGTTGCATCTTACGTACTTTAGGCGATCGCGGTAGCAGTTCGACTGGTTGTCCTTTAGGGATGACGATTTGCTCCACAGCAAGGCGAGCTTCCTCTAGTGCCTCAATTTCGTCTTCACTACCGTTTTCGGTAAATAAGCGCAAGTCAGCTGCTTCAGGTAAACCCGAGTCATCCATATCCAACAGATGCCGCAAGGCACGCGTAATTTGGGGTATGGTGCTGGCTTTCACAGCATAAATGGGCACCTGACGAGCTTTGGCAATTGAGCGAAGCTTGCCGTGATTCTTAACATGCGATCGCAAACCCAACACGGCATCAGCACTATCCATGTCTTTTGTCAAGGCTACTGGCAAGTTCAGCACCCGGATTACTTGCTCCACTTGATGGCGACTAACGCCATAAGGATAAATATGTAGGGGCAAATCCTCCCCATTGGGTCCTGGTGTGCGGATAGCATCGTCAGACTGATCGTGGTGCTGCCACGATTGATCGAGTAGTTGTTCAAAGTCGCGATTTTCAGGTTTCCGCTCTATTGTCTGACGTGCTAGAGGCTTCATCTGTCCAGATGAGCGCCAGCCAGTCGGGCGGATCGAGGTAGAGGTTAGTCCACCTCTGTCGAATGGTGTTGCTACTGGTGGACTAGGAAATTCACGGGTAATCGTCACCTTACCCGTGTCAGTTATTGTTCTTATCTGTGGATTGGGTTGACGCCCCCTTAACAAATCATCGACGGTATCAGAGACGGTTTCATGCACTACCCAGCGCTGCCGTTCTTGCATTTCTACAGCAATTTCAAAGGTTGGAGGTGCCTTGCGCTCCAAAACAGTTTTCTGAGAACCTCGGCGTCTTGCTTCGTCATCTCCCAGGGTCACTGCCTGAATACCGCCAACTAAGTCAGATAAGGTGGGATTTTTAATCAGGTTGTCAATTTGATTCCCGTGGGCAGTCCCAACAAGCTGAACACCACGCTCAGCGATCGTCCGAGCAGCGAGGGCTTCCAGTTCCGTACCAATTTCATCAATGACGATGACTTCTGGCATATGGTTTTCTACCGCCTCAATCATCACCTGATGCTGAAGTTCTGGACGAGCGACTTGCATCCGTCTGGCTCTTCCGATCGCTGGGTGGGGAATGTCACCGTCACCCGCAATTTCGTTCGAGGTGTCGATAATTACAACCCGTTTTTGTAAATCATCCGCCAAAACCCTGGCAATTTCCCGCAATGCTGTTGTTTTGCCAACACCGGGACGCCCTAGCATCAGAATCGATTTCCCGGTTTCCACCAAGTCTCGAATCATGCCAATGGTGCCAAAAACCGCTCGACCAACACGGCAGGTTAAGCCAATAATTTCACCGGGGCGGTTACGAATAGCGCTAATCCGGTGCAGGGTTCGCTCAATTCCGGCACGGTTGTCACCGCTAAAGTGCCCTACTCGCTGGACACTATAATGCAGCTGTTCCTGGGTTACGGGTGTCTGGGAAAGGTATTCTGCTTTTCCGGGAAAGCGCACCTCTGGGAAACGTCCAAGATCCATAACCACCTCAATCAAGTTATCTCGCTGAGGGTGTTGCTCCACTGATGAGCGAATTTCTTGTGGCAAAATGTCTAGCAACTTCTGAAGGTCGTCTGTAATCTGCATCCTTTTTGAAATGAGGTTTTCATCCACAACCGGCGAGTCTTGAGTAGATGGCAGTTGTTGAACAGAGGGATTGATACCGTCGGAATTCACCATAGGGTCGTATTTAATACAGCGATCGCTGCTGTTGTCGGTGGGTTTCTTGAAAATTCGTTTTTACTAAACTTTTCGGCTTAGTTAGGTATTGCTTGCAGCAGATTTCTCGATGACTTTAGCTGTGAAACAAGAGAGTCAGCGCTTGCCACCGCCTGCCACAGTAAAGTTGGTAACTTTTCCAGGTGTCCAAGGGATAGATTTTGACCCGATGCCAGATTTGCATCAACTTCTTCACCACTAATGTTTTCCAATTCGTCCAAAATCGGCGCGAGTAGGACACGGGCATAACTACCGTAAGCAACACCAGCCACATAAGATAGGGCGTGGGGAGTAGGGGAAGATTCCCAATGCCCAATTCCCGATTCTCGATTCCCAATTGCCCAATCATTAAGTAGCCCAACGGCTTTAAGTTTGGCGACTGTGTGGCTGTTGGTACCCCCAGCCAGCTGTACGTATCCCGGTAATCCAGCAGCTAGTACTTTCTGAGAGAGTTTCACAGCAGCACGAGTAGCACCGATGCCGATGTCACCACTCATGGGACGACCATCGGTCTGCCAGACTAAGGAGCACGGTAGTGGCGTTATTAGGTTGTAGACTGCCCAAAGGTAATCAATTAGACCTTCGCCATCTGGACAGCTAATTGCTACGAGCTTGAGCCGATTTATCCAGGGAGAGATCGCTTTCCAGAGGCGTTGAAAATCACCATAGTGACCGACTTTTGTGTGAATTTCTACAGCGTCAACGCCATCTTGTAGAATAAGTTCTGCGATCGCCTCGGGTGTTGATACGTAGGAGCGGGTATGAATTAGCTTTTCCGGGCAAACGGGCAGACAACGACCACAGCCATAGCAACGTTTATCGACCACTCCAGAGACGCCTTCACTAGCATTCTGAAAAACTATTGCTTCGGCTGGGCAAATCTTTTCGCAGGGACGGGGGCAGTCTACCGGACATAAATCCGGATTAAATTCTGCTTTGCGAAAATGCGGGTCTTCCCCATCATTCAAGCTAACCATCAGCCACGGTCGGCTCCTGTATCCAAACCCTTCCGCTTGTGCCGCACCACCTAGTACCTCGGCAACTTGTAAGGCATCTTTAGCCGCCTCAATAACCGCCGGATCAGCTGCGACATCAATGCAATCAGCGCCGGCGAGGGTATAAGCCAGTGTTAGGTTTCGAACGGCAGGGAGGTGTTGGAAGCTGGCTCCGCAGATGAGCTTAAACCAATGACCCTCCCTTAGGGAAAGTAAGGGATAGTACAGTTCACTCACCCCTATATGCTAAAACGTTGTGCCAAAAATGGGGAGATGAATTTTAAGGGTTTAAGGGAGGAAAATTGTCAAGGGTGGTAGCACGGGTTACCTCCTCCAATCTGTGCGATCGCTAGTTTTTTCACCCCTAAATACAGATATGGGGAAGTAACCCTCGCCTTTACGCTAAATCTAGTGGTTCAAGCCTTACTAAAGTCTCTAAAAAGAGAAGTAAAGTTATTCTCACTTATCTAAGATTAAGTTTTTTTACGCCTAGGCTCGTCAACAGTGATAGCCGTCAACCTGTCACTTTCCCTCATCTTTAATCGTTGATGGCGTTGAGCAGGACTTCCGCTAGAGTTAAGTTCTCCATATCATCCAGCGTAATCGTGTCCACAATATCAAACTTGGCTCCAGCGCCTTGGAGCTCATCATCCAGTGCTTTAAGAAATCGAGTAGCCGTTGAATCCGTCCCAACTTGAATCAGTGAAATCGCTAGTTCTTCATCCCGTTCCATCTGCCTCGATGCCTCAATGATGACTCGCATCACCGCTTTGCGGTCATCTGGCTCCCCATCCGTTACAACTAAAATCGTCTCTCCATTTGGCTTTGTCTGACCAGATCCCTTACGTTGAAAGTAGCGATCCGTAGCATCCTTCAGAACACTGGCAAGATCAGTTGTACCCATAGGGTCGTTCTCTTGGAAAATTTGACCTACCTTGCTTGAGGTCACATTGTCGTAGCGTTTAAAGCGACCGGAGAATAGGTAAACTGTGATTCCATCTGAGTCAAACTGCTCACATTTTCTTGCCAACGCCAAGGTAGATTCCTGTGCAGTATCCCAGCGACTTCTGCCACCCGGTTGGTCTGGAGTTGACATACTGCCACTTTTATCGATGATTAATGTATAGTCACGGTCTTCCACAATAGAACCTCCCACTAGAGAATAACCTCCCCTAAGTGTCAACATTTCCTACTCTAAGCCTATACGACGCCCAAAAAACCTCGTCAAGCGTTGCGTCTGTCTCTTTTAGCGATGAGTTTCCCGTAAGGCTTCTAGATAATCAATTGCCGCCTCCAGTTTGGAGGAGTAGGAATAAGAAAACTCTTCAAACCACCTACCTTCTTCTGAACGGGGATTTAAGTTTTTTAGCCACTCCCTTGCTTCCTGAGTTAGTGCCTCTCGTCTTCGTTGCCGTCTTTGTTCTGCTCTAAGTTGTTCTTCTCGGAGTTGTTGCTCTTTTCGAAGTTGTTCTTCTGTTTGCTGCTGTTGTCTTTTAAATTCGTCTACCTGATCTTGTTCCTCAAACTCAGCCTTAACTTGCGCTAACAGGTTATCCTCAACGGGAGATAGCCAATTGTGTGCAGAAAGCTGAGTTTGATAAGTCGGTGACACAGGTGGTGACTTAAATTCTTTCTCCTCAAACAAAAGCGGTTTTTTAGGTTGTTCAGCTTGCTCTTGTTCCTGATACTCAGCTTTGAGTTGCGCTAATAAGTCATCTATAGATTCCATGCCTTTGATCCCTGTTAACAAACTCTCCTAATCAACAATGGCATTGAGTAAAACTTCCGTCAGGGTCATGTCCTCCATATCATCAAAGGTAATTGTGTCTACTATGTCAAACTTCGCACCAGCTCCTGGCAGGTCATCATCCAGGACTTTAAGAAACTTGGTTGCCTGAGCATCCGTACCGACTTGAACAAAGGAAATTGCTAACTCTTCATCCCGATCCATCCGTCGTGATGCTTCTATAATTACCTTCATTACAGCTTTGCGGTCATCTGGCTCACCATCCGTAACGACGAGGATTGTCTCCCCATTGGGCTTTGTCTGACGGGCAGATTTACGTTGAAAGTAGTTGCTAGTGGCATCTTGGAGTACACTAGCCAAATCAGTACGACCAGATGGCTCGTTTTCTTTGAATATTTGTGCAACTTTGGTAGCCGTCACATTGTCGTAGCGTCTGAAGCGACCAGAAAATAAGTAGATAGTAATACCGTCTGGGTCAAATTCTTCGCATTTACTGGCTATGGCTAGGGTGGACTCTTGCATGACTTCCCAGCGGCTTTTATTACCCAACTGGTCTCGAATTGACATGCTGCCGCTTTTGTCGATGATTAACGTATAGTCACGCTCTTCTAGCATGAAAATATCCCCCAATCTGCTCAGTATTTTTCAAGGGTATCAAACCCAGATTCTGAACTAGGGTATTGGGGGAGTTATAAAGGTAACTTTTACGCCGTTAAGCTAATTACCGCAACCTATGAAGGTCAACTGATGTATTAGTACTAGTTCTTAGGCAGCCTCAACTCAGGCAACATCGGATAAGGTCTCTTTGAGTGGTGTCCAACGGAAGTAGCGATCGCCTCCCATTTCTACAGCCACTTTCACTCGTGGTTCTTGCTTGGTCAAAGTAGTTAAATATTCAATTTCCTGACGAGATAAAACAAAGCCTTCCAGAATCCACAGTACTAAACCCTTTGACTTAGGAGGCAGATGTTCTAGTTGATAGTTCACCACCGGTGGTATGAAGTAAATTTCACCGACTGCTGCGCCTTTGCCCATGTCTTTTTTGCCCAAATGAGGAGGACGAACTCCATGAACTCCAGTCAGATAAGCCGCTAAGTCTCCCAACCCTCTCGCTGTGAGGCTTAAGGTGGTATAACCTGCTGCCCGTAGGCGTCGCCGATAACGCCCTTCAAATCCTCCTTCTAAAGGTGCATATAGTGCCAATGAACCCGTTTGTTCGAGGTTGCGGATGAATGAATTGCCAGTTGTAAGCAGTGCCATCTCAGCCTCCTATTCCGCTTTAAGTTTTGTTAATTCCTATTAGGGGTTATTATAAGTGATGGGCGGTTATGCCTGATCAACTGCAATTTGTTTGCAACAACGTCAGGGATTTACTAGACAAATGTAGAAAAATAATTTACAGTAAATGATCGTGACCAATCGCGGCTAATCAAAAACAACTGCGGTCACGACAAGTGCTGTTTTTTGAACCGATAGGTTTAAGCTTGGGGCGGCTTACTAACAAGCTATTTGTTTGTTCTGCCTAAATCTGAGCAAGTGCAATACCGTTGATGTAAGAGCTGGAAAGCTCTTTGAGTCAACAGTCTCTGACCCATACGTACTTGCACTTTCGCCTCCCAGGGATACTGAGAAGTTTACGACTTAAGTCCCGAAGAATCAAGGCGACGTAGCTAGCCAGTACTGACCCTAAAAACAGTTCACATAATCTGGCTCTAAAACTTTTACTAAGGCTACTGGAAGGCAAGCCTTCTTACGTAAAAGGATTGCTCTTTAGGAAGTCAGGACGACAAAATTTGTCGGGTAAAGCTGATTTGTGCTTTACCAAATATCCTGCCTCACTGTGATGTCTATACTTAAGGAGAAACCCGTGTCTGTCGGTATCCTCGGCACAAAACTCGGCATGACCCAAGTGTTCGATGAAGAAGGAAGAGCGATTCCTGTCACCGTCGTTCAAGCTGGCCCTTGCCCTGTGACACAAATTAAAACCAAGCAAACGGATGGCTATAGTGCTGTTCAACTTGGTTATCAGGAAGTCAGACCTAAGCTGCTTAACAAGCCGGAGCTAGGTCACTTAAATAAGTCTAGTGCCCCACCCTTACGTCACCTGCGAGAGTATCGCCTAGACGATACCAGCACTTTTGAGCTGGGTCAGCCAGTTAGGGCTGACATGTTTACGGCTGGTCAAATTGTTGATGTGACGGGGACAAGTATTGGTCGTGGTTTTGCTGGTTATCAGAAGCGCCACAATTTCAAGCGGGGTCCCATGGCTCACGGTTCCAAAAACCACCGCCTGCCTGGTTCCACTGGTGCAGGAACAACTCCCGGTCGTACTTTTCCGGGCAAGAGAATGGCGGGTCGTTTGGGGGGCGCACGAGTAACAATTCGCAAGCTACAGGTGGTGCGGGTCGACTCAGAGCGCAACTTAATACTGATTAAAGGTGCGATTCCCGGAAAGCCAGGCGCGCTTTTGAGCATTACACCGACCACAAAGGTCGGTCGATAGTCATTGTTTAGTGTTCCTTGTTCACTGTTAATTGCTATGAACTATGAACTATGAACCATGAACAAAAGGACGAATGACTAAGGACTAAGGACTAAGGACTAAAGAGTATGGTTGATTGTGTAGTGCGAAACTGGCAAGGAGAAGAAGTCGGGCAGGCGACCCTGGACTTGCGAGTTGCCAAAGAAGAAACCGCTGCTCACATTGTTCATCGGGCAGTGGTTATGCAACTGGCGAACGCTCGTCAAGGCACTGCCTCCACTAAAACCCGCGCAGAAGTTAGCGGAGGAGGGCGCAAACCTTGGCGGCAAAAGGGAACTGGTCGGGCTCGTGCTGGCTCAATTCGTTCACCCCTATGGCGCGGTGGCGGTGTAATCTTTGGTCCAAAACCCAGAGACTATAAGCTCAAAATGAACCGCAAAGAGTGGCGCTTAGCTTTGAGAACAGCATTTCAGAGTAGAACCGAAGATTTGATTGTGGTGGAGGACTTCATTGACAACCTGCCACAACCAAAGACGAAGGAACTAGTAGCCGCGCTAGCCCGGTGGGGCATTGAGCCTGAGTCAAAAATTCTCATTATCGTGCCTGAGATAGACAAAATGGTCTACTTGTCAGCGCGAAACCTATCAACGGTCAAGTTGATTACAACAACCAGCTTGAATGTTTATGACGTGCTGGCAGCTGACAAGATTGTAACGACCCAAGCAGCGCTTGCCAGAATTCAGGAGGTTCACGGTGCCTAAAGTAACTGAATATAATCCCCGCGAGCTTGCCGATTTGGTGCTTCGCCCAATTGTCACAGAGAAGGCAACGTTACTGCTGGAGCAAAACAAGTACGTCTTCGAAGTGGTTCTTAAAGCGACAAAACCAGAAATTAAAGCGGCAATTGAAAGCCTTTTTGAGGTTAAGGTTACTAGCGTTAATACCCTACGTCCACCGCGTAAAAAGCGTCGAGTCGGCAAATTTATTGGTTACAAGCCGCACTACAAGCGAGCGATTGTGACCTTAGCCGCTGGAGATTCGATTACTCTGTTCCCAGAAGTTTAACGGTTGAAAGGTTGGATGTTGGATAGTCAAACCCTATAACCTGCAACCTTATAACCTAAACTTTATAACCTACAACCTTATAACCTAATAACCTACATCCTTCATTATGGGAATCCGTTCTTATCGACCGTACACTCCCGGTACACGTCAGGCTAGTGTCTCGGATTTTGCCGAGATCACACGGACTGAGCCTGAAAAATCACTAGTTGAGTACAAGCATCGTGTTAAAGGCCGCAACAATCGCGGCGTCATTACCAGTCGGCGTCGTGGTGGGGGGCACAAGCGGCTGTACCGTATTGTTGACTTTCGCCGTGATAAGCACAATATCCCAGCCAAAGTGGTAGCAATTGAGTACGACCCTAACCGGAATGCTCGGGTTGCACTTGTTTACTATCAGGACGGAGAAAAGCGATATATTATTCATCCTTCTGGATTGACAGTGGGTACAACCATTTTGTCTGGTCCAGAATCTCCTATCGAAGTTGGCAATTCCTTACCCTTAAGCAATATTCCTTTAGGAACGACTGTTCATAATGTGGAACTGACACCAGGGCGAGGTGGGCAAATTGTTCGTGCTGCGGGTGCAACGGCTCAGGTCGTAGCAAAAGAAGGCAATTATGTAACCTTAAAGCTCCCTTCAACTGAAGTCCGAATGGTGCGTCGAGAGTGCTACGCGACAATTGGACAAGTCGGTAACATCGATGACAGGAACCTAAGTTTGGGTAAAGCGGGTCGCAATCGTCATAGAGGTCGTCGTCCGCAGGTGAGAGGAAGCGTGATGAACCCTGTAGATCACCCCCATGGTGGCGGTGAAGGAAGAGCACCTATCGGTAGATCCGGTCCGGTCACGCCTTGGGGCAAGCCAGCTTTAGGAGCCAAAACACGGAAGCCGAAGAAGCAAAGTAATTCTTTGATTGTTCGGCGTCGGCGGAAATCTTCGAAGCGAGGACGTGGTGGTCGTCAGTCCTAGAAAGTTGAAGGTAACAGGGCGAGAAAGTTGCTTACGTTAGAAAACTCGTCTGAACTTTTAGCACATTGACTCTTTCAACTTCCAACATTCACTCTTCTAACTTTCAACATTGAATTATGGGTCGTTCTTTAAAAAAAGGTCCTTTTGTCGCGGATAGTCTTCTCAGTAAGATTGAAACCCTTAATACCAAGGGCGAAAAACAGGTAATAAAAACCTGGTCGCGAGCCTCGACGATTTTGCCACAGATGGTTGGTCACACGATCGCTATTCATAACGGTCGGACACATGTGCCAGTTTTCATCAACGAGCAAATGGTAGGTCACAAACTTGGAGAATTTGTCCCGACACGCACATTCCGGGGACACGCCAAGGGTGATCGGAAGGCAGGTCGTTAGAAGAGTTGAGAGGTGATTCTCTCCTGTCTTTTTAGAAGCATTGAAAACTATGGCGATAGATACTACAGCAGAAACAAAAGCGATCGCTCGCTACATCCGAATGTCACCGTCTAAGGTGAGGCGAGTTCTCGATCAAATTCGAGGGCGATCCTACCGGGAAGCCCTAATTATTCTGGAGTTTATGCCTTACCGGGCTTGTGACCCCGTGCTAAAAGTCCTGCGTTCTGCTGTGGCAAATGCCGAGCATAATGCTGGTCTTAATCCCGCTGACTTAGTGATCACTAAAGCTTATGCCGACATGGGACCGAGCTTGAAGCGTTTTCGTCCAAGAGCTCAAGGTCGAGCTTATCAGATTCGCAAGCCCACATGTCATATCACAGTGGGTGTTTCTCCCCAAGTTGATGAATAGTCATTGGCTAATGGTTGATGGCTAATAGTCATGAACAATTAGCAATGAACAATTAGCAATGAACAAATAAGGAAGCAGTCGTGGGACAAAAAATTCATCCAATTGGGTTTCGTCTGGGTATTACCCAAGAGCATCGCTCTCGCTGGTTTGCAGACACAAAGCGCTACCCAGAAGTCTTACAAGAAGACCACAAAATTCGAAAGTATGTTGACAAAACCCTCAACAATGCGGGAATTTCCCAAATCCGGATTGAGCGTAAAGCTGATCAAATTGATTTAGAAATCCACACGGCTCGACCTGGCGTCGTTGTCGGTCGTGGTGGTAGCGGTATCGATAATTTGCGTACTGGTCTGCAAGACATTTTAGGTAGCAATCGTCAAATTCGCATTAACGTCGTCGAAGTAGCACGAGTGGATGCGGATGCTGAGTTGATTGGCGAGTATATTGCACAACAGCTAGAACGAAGGGTTTCCTTCCGACGAGTTGTGCGTCAGGCTATTCAACGTGCTCAACGCGCTGATGTACAGGGCATCAAAATTCAGGTCAGTGGTCGTTTAAATGGGGCGGAAATTGCCCGAACAGAGTGGGTTCTTGAAGGAAAGGTTCCTCTACATACGCTGCGAGCCAATATTGACTACGCGTACCGTACTGCCAAAACGATTTACGGAATTTTGGGAGTGAAGGTTTGGGTTTTCAAAGGGGAAGTCATTCCTGGTCAAGAAGAACAGCCGGCTCCTAACACAGCTCAACCCCGTCGTCGTCAACAACGACGCCGTCAGCAATTTGAAGACCGCTCAAATGAATAGTCAATGGCTAATGGCTACTGGCTAATAGCTAATGGTTATGAACAATTAGCAATAAACGAATCATGTTAAGTCCTAGAAGAACGAAATTCCGTAAACAGCAGCGTGGTCGAATGACTGGCGTAGCTACTCGTGGTAGTAACCTAAACTTCGGTGACTTTGGTTTGCAAGCCATAGAACCGTCTTGGATTACAGCTCGTCAAATTGAAGCGGGCCGTCGTGCCATGACTCGCTATATCCGTAGAGGTGGCAAAATCTGGATTCGGATTTTTCCTGATAAACCAGTTACACAGCGTGCCGCTGAAACTCGTATGGGTTCTGGTAAAGGTTCACCAGAGTTTTGGGTGGCGGTCGTCAAACCGGGTCGAATTCTTTTTGAAATTTCCGGTGTTACGGAAGAAGTTGCCCGTGAGGCAATGCGTCTGGCTTCTAATAAATTGCCGATTAAAACGAAGTTTATTACCCGTCAAGGGGAACAGGTATAAGCTATGCCTCTGCCCAAGATACAAGATGCTAGAAGTTTAAGCGATCAGGAGCTGGCTGATGCCATTTTAGCTGCCAAGCGTGAGCTATTTCAGCTGAGGCTACAACAGGCAACCCGACGCTTGGAAAAGCCTCATCAATTTAGGCATGTTCGGCATCGTGTTGCCCAACTAATGACGGTAGAACGTGAACGCCAACTCGCCGCTGCGTCTCAAGCATCTGCTGATACCCCACAACCTGATACACAAGAGGAGTAGACCCAATGGCAGTCAAAGAAAGAGTTGGCCTGGTTGTCAGCGACAAAATGAACAAAACTGTTGTAGTTGCTGTAGAAAACCGAGCTCCCCACCCTAAGTACGGCAAAATCGTCGTGCGGACGAAGCGCTACAAAGCTCACGATGAGGAAAATCAGTGTAAGGAAGGCGATCGCGTTCGGATTCAAGAAACGCGTCCTCTCAGTCGAACTAAGCGTTGGATAGTCGCGGAAATCCTCAACCGTACCTCTCAATCTTAAGCGTTGTTGTTAGTTTTTAGTTCTTGGAGAACTAACAACACACTAGCCAAAAACTAACAACTAACAACCAACAAGGAGGTTTACCATGATTCAACAAGAAACTTACCTGAATGTCGCTGACAACAGCGGAGCACGTAGACTTCAGTGCATTCGCGTCCTAGGTGCTGGAAATCGGCGCTACGGCGGTGTAGGTGATGTGATCATCGCCGTTGTTAAGGATGCTATCCCGAACATGGCTGTTAAAAAGTCAGATGTTGTGAGAGCTGTGATCGTCCGTACCCGCAAGTCCCTACGTCGGGACAGTGGTATGAGCATTCGCTTCGACGATAATGCAGCCGTGATCATCAACGCTGATGGTAACCCAAGGGGAACCCGTGTTTTCGGTCCCGTAGCGCGAGAATTGCGTGATAAAAACTTTACAAAAATTGTTTCCCTGGCTCCGGAGGTGCTCTGATGACCAGTAAACTTATGGGCGCGAAAAGTACTGCTCAGCGCTACAAAATGCACGTCAAGAAAGGTGATACCGTTCAGGTGATTACCGGTCGGGATAAAGGCAAGGTTGGAGAAATTTTGCGGACTTTACCGAAGCAGAGTGCAGTAATTGTTAAAGGCATTAACATCAAAACCAAGCATGTTAAGCCTCAGCAAGAAGGTGAAACGGGTCAAATCGTAACCTTTGAAGCTCCTATCCACAGCTCCAACGTTATGCTTTATTCCACTAAGCAAAAGGTTGCCAGCCGCATTTGCTACACCGTTACTGATGATGGGCGTAAGGTGCGAATGCTTAAAAAAACTGGTGAAATCATCGATTAGTGGCTAATAGTTAATCGCTAATAGCTAATCGTAATAGAAAAGCCATTAGCGCTTCGGGTTGACTAGTCGCTCATGGGGGAACCCCCAAGACAGCGCTAGCTCACCATTAGCCACTAGCCATTAACAGTTCCCTGACTAAGCCCAGGGGTTGAGAAGGACAAAAACTATGGCACAACGATTGAAATCTATCTACCAAGAAACGGTAGTTCCAAAACTCAGAGAACAGTTCGGTTATAAAAATATTCATCAAGTTCCCCAGGTAGCGAAAATTAGCGTCAACCGAGGGTTAGGAGAAGCGTCTCAGAATGCTAAAGCGCTAGAATCTTCTTTGAGTGAAATTGCACTTATAACTGGGCAAAAACCCGTAGTAACACGAGCTAAAAAAGCGATCGCTGGCTTTAAACTTCGCCAAGGGATGCCTGTGGGTGTCATGGTTACTCTACGGGGAGAGCGGATGTACGCTTTTCTTGATCGGTTAATTAGCTTAGCACTTCCGAGAATTAGGGACTTTCGCGGCGTCAGCCCTAAAAGCTTCGATGGTCGTGGTAACTACACTTTAGGCGTTCGAGAGCAACTCATTTTTCCTGAAGTAGAGTACGACAGTATAGACCAAATTCGTGGCATGGATATTTCAATCATCACAACAGCCCACACCGACGAAGAAGGCCGCGCCTTACTTAAAGAGTTGGGAATGCCTTTCCGGGAGAGTTAAGGCTGTATTCAATAGGAAGGAACTAATGGCGGCAAACGACACAATAGCAGATATGCTGACCCGCATTCGAAATGCATGCTTGGTCAAACATCAAACAACAAATATACCAGCAACAAAAATGACGCGCAGTATTGCCAAAGTCTTAAAAGACGAAGGTTTTATTGCTGATTATGAAGAAGCTGGCGAAGGCATCAAAAAGTACATAGTGGTTTCTCTGAAATACAAAGGTAAAAACCGCCAACCTATTATCAGAGCCATGAAGCGTGTTAGTAAGCCAGGTTTAAGGGTTTACTCCAATTGCAAAGAATTACCAAGAGTCTTGGGCGGAATTGGTATTGCAATTATCTCTACTTCTAGTGGCATTATGACTGACCGAGAAGCACGGCGTCAGGGAATTGGTGGTGAAGTGCTGTGCTACGTGTGGTAAGAGTCAGTCGTCGTCAGCAGCCAGTAGGAGAGAAGGATTTTCTGAAGGCTGAAGTCCGAATACTGGATTCTCAAGGAGGATTAAATCATGTCACGTATCGGTAAGCGCCCTATAGCTGTTCCCAACAAAGTGACTGTCAAGATTGACGGTCAACATGTTGCTGTTAAAGGGCCCAAAGGAGAACTTGATCGGGTTCTGCCGGAGCAAGTAACTGTAGAGCAAGACGGTGAGACACTCCAAGTGTTGCGCGCCAATGAATCCAGAGCTGCTCGTGAACGCCATGGGTTGTCTCGCACTTTGGTAGCCAATATGGTTGAAGGGGTTTCTCAAGGCTTTCAAAAGCGTTTGGAAATTCAGGGCGTTGGTTATCGAGCGCAGGTTCAAGGACGTAACCTAATTTTGAACGTTGGGTACAGCAAACCCGTTGAAATCGTCCCGCCCGAAGGCGTCCAACTAGCCGTTGAGGGCAACACTAATGTAATTGTTAGTGGGATTAATAAAGAAATTGTGGGCAATACAGCCGCCCGCATTCGCGCTGTCCGTCCACCGGAAGTTTACAAGGGTAAAGGCATTCGTTATGCCGGTGAAGTGGTAAGACGTAAAGCTGGTAAGACAGGTAAGAAGTAAACATGAAGCGTACTCGTAGAGAATTGGTACGACGCAGGCATCACCGGGTGCGTCGGAAAGTGAACGGCACGGCTGAACGTCCTAGATTAGCTGTCTTTCGCTCTAATGAGCACATCTATGTGCAGGTAATTGACGATGTGCAGCAACATACTTTGGTTGCTGCTTCCACTCTGGAACCTAGTTTGAAGTCAGAATTAAAATCTGGAGCGACTTGTGAAGCCTCAGCTGAGGTTGGCAAGTTGATTGCTCAGCGATTGTTAGAAAAAGGTATTTCAAAGGTCGTCTTTGATCGAGGTGGTAACCTGTACCATGGTCGCGTCAAAGCTCTAGCCGAAGCAGCTCGGGAAGCCGGGTTAGATTTCTAGAAAATGCGAAAAAAGTCTAAAGTGTGAAGGAGGGAGGATACAAAGACCTGCTAGTAAGCGTGCTCAAAGTTTTCTGACAGGGAAAATTTGACCTAAAGCCTACTTCATACTTATGTAATTGTTCAGGATAAAACTATGGCAACTCGTCGAAAAAGCAACCGCGCTAAAGAGAAAGACGTTACCTGGCAGGAGCGGGTTATCCAAATCCGTCGGGTCAGCAAGGTCGTTAAAGGTGGCAAAAAATTGAGCTTTCGAGCGATCGTAGTCGTCGGTAATGAGCGTGGTCAAGTTGGTGTTGGCGTTGGCAAAGCCAGTGATGTAATTGGCGCTGTCCGTAAGGGGGTTGCTGATGGTAAAAAGCAATTGATTGATGTCCCCCTGACCAAATCTAATTCCATTCCTCACCCGTCTAATGGCACGGCTGTTGGTGCAAAGGTAATGATGCGACCTGCTGCCCCTGGAACAGGTGTAATTGCTGGAGGAGCCGTGCGTACCGTCCTGGAATTAGCTGGAGTTCGTAACATTTTAGCCAAGCAGCTAGGTTCCAACAACCCTCTGAATAATGCTAGAGCCGCGATTAATGCGCTTGACTCCCTACGCACATTTTCGGAAGTGGCAGAAGAACGGGGTGTTTCCATTGAGAACCTCTACGCCTAGAGTAAAGTTGCAGGTTGCAAATGAGTTGAGATATCGGTTACAGCTTATAACTTCCAACCTTTGAGTCTTTAACTTCAACCTTTTTGGAACCTTTCAAGCGAGACTTCGGCAACGGCTACCCTTCGGGAAGGTCAAACAACTTTTAAGTAAATGCTAAGTGCAAGATTATGAGAATAAATGATGCAGTGCCTCAAAAAGGCTCAAGAAAGCGCCGACGCCGTATCGGTCGCGGCATCAGTGCCGGTCAGGGTGCTAGTGGCGGCTTTGGGATGCGGGGACAAAAATCACGCTCCGGTCGGAGTACACGACCAGGCTTTGAAGGTGGTCAGATGCCATTGTATCGGCGTTTGCCCAAGTTAAAGCACTTTACGGTCATCAATCCTAAACATTACACTACGATTAACGTGGGTAAGTTATCATCACTCCCTGCCAATACAGAGGTGACATTGAACTCATTAATGGATGCAGGAATTGTCACCACAAACGATGGACCGTTGAAAATTCTCGGCGACGGGGAGTTGAACGTACCACTAACTGTAAAAGCTGCTGCCTTCACTGCTGGAGCTCGCAGCAAAATTGAAGCTGTAGGTGGTAGCTGTGAAGTCATAGAGAGAGGCGTAAAGGTTTGACTTGCGCCACTGTTTTCCGGTGAAGAGCATCACCCCCGTATCCTGAAGAGGTAGCCCTTTATGGTTGTCAGTCGAGACAAAGCCCCAACCGCTCAAGAAACTTTTATGCAGATGGCACAAGCGGCTGGCCTAAGAGGCCGACTGCTGGTGACCATTGGTCTGTTGATTTTAGCTCGCTTTGGTGTCTTCTTACCCGTACCGGGAATCGACCGGGTAAGATTTTCCGCTGACCTAAAAAATAGCCCAGTTATTGGATTTTTGGACATTTTCTCCGGTGGTGGTCTTTCCGCTTTAGGCATTTTTGCCCTGGGAATTTTGCCCTATATTAATGCTTCGATCATCCTGCAACTATTGACGGCGGCGATTCCATCCTTAGAGAACTTACAGAAGAATGAAGGCGAAGCGGGTAGGAGAAAAATTTCTCAGATTACCCGTTACGTATCATTAGGCTGGGGAGTTGTTCAAAGTATTGGCATTGCTCTGTGGGTTCAGCGTTATGCTACAACACCGGGATCGTTATTTGTCATTGAAACCGTGCTAGCGCTAACGGCTGGCTCCATGTTTGTTATGTGGTTGTCGGAGCTAGTTACTGAGCGCGGTATTGGTAATGGTGCCTCGTTATTGATTTTCGTCAATATCGTTGCCGTTTTGCCCCGGACTTTGGGCCAAACTATCGAACTTGCTCAGACAGGTGGTCGAGAAACAATCGGTAAGGTGGTAATTCTGCTGGTAGTTTTCTTGGTCATGATTGTCGGAATTGTCTTTGTGCAAGAGGGAACCCGCAGGATTCCAATTATTTCAGCAAGACGCCAAGTCGGACGTCGTCTCTATAGAGAGCGGACAAGCTATCTGCCGCTACGACTAAATCAGGGAGGTGTTATGCCAATCATCTTCGCCTCTGCTGTCTTAGTTGTTCCAGCTTACCTGGCTGAATTTGCTCGTAATAGTGGTGACAAGGGTTTTTTAGCACCAGTCAGCCAAGCGCTAAATCAAGTGGCAAATTATCTGAATCCGAATGGTCCGGCTCCCTGGCTGTATGCTATTGCCTATTTAGTCTTAATTGTGTTCTTTAGTTACTTCTACTCTTCTCTAATTGTCAACCCAGTCGATATGTCCCAGAACTTGAAGAAGATGGGGGCAAGTATTCCTGGTATTCGTCCAGGGAAAGCAACAAGCGAGTATGTAGAGCGGGTGTTGAACCGACTGACCTTCTTAGGAGCAATTTTTCTAGGATTGGTGGCAGTCGTGCCAACGGCTGTAGAAAGTGCTACTGGAGTCACAACTTTTAGGGGACTGGGAGCTACGTCTTTGCTGATTTTGGTGGGTGTTGCAATTGACACTGCTAAGCAAATTCAGACTTACGTTATCTCTCAACGCTACGAAGGCATGGTCAAGCAGTAGATAGAAGTCATTAGTCATTCATCCTTAATCCATCGTTGTATGAGCACCTAATGACTAATGGCTAATATCTAATAGCTAACGACTACTAATGACTACTAATGACTACGTAATGACAAGATTAATTTTCTTAGGTCCTCCAGGAGCCGGAAAAGGTACTCAGGCACAATGTTTGGCTGAGTTGTTGAACATTCCCCATATTTCTACGGGTGAAATTTTACGAAATGCGATCGCTCAGGGCACACTCCTTGGTCAAAAGGCTCAGTCCTATGTAGACAAGGGCGAATTGGTTCCCGATGAGTTGCTCCAAGATTTGATCCGTGAGCGTCTCAATCAACCGGATGCCGAAAACGGCTGGATTTTAGATGGCTTTCCACGTACTGTTAACCAAGCGTCTTTCTTGGAAAACCTGTTGCAGGAACTGAACGAGACTTATGATTGCGTAAACTTGGAAGTGCCGGATACCGTGTTATTAGATCGCCTATTGGGACGGGGACGCAAGGATGATTCTCCAGAAACTATTCGTAGACGCCTGGAAATTTACCATAACGAAACAGCACCGTTGATTGATTTTTATCGTGATCGCTCAGTTTTAAAATCAATTAACGGAAACCGTTCCCCAGAGGAAGTCACAGAGTCTCTAAAACAGGTGATGAATGCATAACCTGCCCTCTGAAGAACTTGAGAGCAGCCTTCACAAAGCTCAAGAGAATCCAATAGTCCATAACTCATTCAGACGTTTTGAGTACAAATTTGATAAAATATGTTAAGACTCTCTGGACAAACATCCAGAAGCCTGGAGAAGGAGGGGCTAGTCAATCACATTGAGGTTTGAACACATTGGCTAAACAAGACTTGATTGAAATGGAAGGCACGGTTACTGAGTCCCTGCCAAACGCCATGTTCCGAGTTAATCTGGACAACGGCTACAATGTCCTTGCTCATATATCTGGGAAAATACGCCGAAACTACATCAAAATATTGCCAGGTGATCGGGTCAAAGTCGAACTAACGCCATACGATTTAACGAAAGGCAGGATTACTTATCGCCTTCGTAAAAAGTAGGCTTAGAAAACGTTTATCCTTATTCAATGATTTACTTGATATTGGTTGACAAATAGCCCAAAACATGATATAATGGTAGGCTTGCAGTGTAGCCAAGATGAGGCATGAAAGTTAGAGCATCAGTACGAAAAATATGTGAGAAATGCCGCGTCATTCGACGGCGCGGTCGGGTCATGGTCATTTGCCCAAATCCCAAGCACAAACAACGCCAAGGATAAACCAGAGACTCTTAAAACTCATTTGTAGCATAAAACTCAAAATAGGGAGAAAAAAGCGTGGCACGGATTGCCAGTGTAGACCTTCCTCGCGATAAACGCATAGAGATTGGTCTAACCTACATTTATGGAATTGGCCTGTCCCGGTCTAAAGAAGTATTGGCAGCAACGGGAGTTAATCCCGACAAAAGGGTTAAGGATCTGAGCGATGCTGAGGTGGCTGCTCTCAGAGCTGCTGTAGAAACTAACTATCAGGTAGAAGGAGACCTGAGGCGCTTGGAGTCAATGAATGTCAAGCGCTTGATTGACATCGGTACCTATCGGGGTCGTCGTCATCGCTTGGGCCTGCCGGTAAGGGGGCAACGCACTCGCACTAATGCTCGAACTCGTCGAGGCCGGCGGGTTGCGATCGCTGGAAAGAAAAAGCCAGCGGCTAAGAAGTAATTTTTTTATTTTATTCAGTCACCCTAACGAGAGTTTTCTAGAGCGACATGGCGCGACCAACTAAAAAAACAGGTGCAAAAAAGCAAAAACGCAACGTACCTAACGGAGTAGCTTACATCCAGTCCACCTTCAACAACACTATCGTCACCATTGCTGATACTAGAGGGGATGTTGTTTCCTGGGCTTCAGCTGGCTCAAGTGGATTTAAGGGGGCAAAAAAAGGAACACCTTTCGCCGCTCAAACAGCAGCTGACTCGGCTGCGCGTCGAGCCATAGATCAAGGAATGCGGCAGATTGAAGTGATGGTGAGTGGTCCTGGTGCTGGTCGAGAAACTGCGATTCGGGCCATTCAAGGAGCTGGGCTGGAAATTACCTTGATTCGGGATGTTACCCCAATTCCCCATAACGGCTGCCGTCCACCCAAGCGGCGTCGAGTTTAATCAACGATTGGTTTGAGCCAAAACTCAAGCCACATCAGTTGGGAAGTGCTTCACTCTGGAGCAGAGTGCACTCAAATTTTTTGTTAGGAGCAACATAGAAGGAAGCACGCCTTAGCTGCTTTCTTTGGGGTCTTATGAGTAAGGGAGGTCACTCCGTGGCGCAGTTTTCGATCGAGTGTGTAGAGTCTAAAACACTGAAGAATCAGAGTCAATATAGTAAGTTTATCCTGGAGCCTCTAGAACGCGGTCAAGGTACAACGGTTGGCAACGCCCTAAGGCGGGTTCTCCTATCAAACCTGGAAGGGGCAGCCATAACCGCTGTCCGGATTGCTGGAGTCAATCACGAATTTGCCACCATTGACGGGGTGCGTGAGGATGTCCTGGAAATTCTGCTGAACATGAAGGAAGTTGTCCTCAAAAGTTATACCTCTGGACCCCAAATAGGTCGGGTGATGATTACGGGGCCTGCAACAGTAAGAGCCGCTCAGTTCGATCTTCCATCCGAAGTGGAAATAGTTGATCCAGGTCAGTATATTGCGACTCTCGCTGAAGGTGCAAGGCTGGAAATGGAGTTCCGCATTGAAAAAGGGAAAGGATACCGCTCCGTAGAACGGGGACGAGATGAGGCCACGGCAGTGGATTTCCTCCAAATTGACGCTGTATTTATGCCAGTGAACAAGGTAAATTACAGCGTTGAGGATGCTCGGATTGACGGCTCTTTGGAAAAAGATCGGTTGCTTCTAGACGTCTGGACAAATGGCAGCTTGACGCCCCAAGAAGCTCTTAGTCAAGCCGCTGATACTCTGGTGGCTTTGTTCAATCCATTGAAAGATTTCACAGTGGATTCGGTTAAAGATGACTATCCAGATGATGAAGATCCAACCAGTCAAATTCCAATAGAAGAATTGCAACTGTCAGTGCGGGCTTACAATTGCCTGAAGCGGGCTCAGATCAACTCGGTAGCCGATTTGCTGGATTATAGCCAGGAAGACCTACTGGAAATTAAAAACTTTGGTCAAAAGTCCGCTGAAGAAGTGATTGAAGCCTTACAGCGCCGTCTAGGGATCACACTGCCGCAAGAGAAATCAGCAAAAAGCTAACTGATCGTTAACGGCTAATGTCTAATCATTAATGGCTCGCTTTTAGGGACAATTAGCTATTAGCAGTTTTTTTGGAGTGTATAGGAAGAAAAGAAGATGCGTCATCGATGTCGTGTTCCATTACTTGGAAAGCCTGCTGACCAGCGTAAGGCTCTGATGAGAGCCTTGACCACTGAACTGATTCGTCACGGTCGAATCACTACCACTAAAGTGCGGGCAAAAGCTATCCGGTCAGAAGCCGAAAAAATGATTACTCTAGCAAAAGACGGCTCCTTAGCAGCACGCCGTCAGGCATTAGGCTATCTTTACGATAAGCAGTTAGTTCACTCTCTATTTGAGGGAGCTAAAGAACGCTATGGTGATCGCAATGGTGGATACACCCGCATCCTGCGAACCATGCCCCGTCGTGGCGATAATGCCGAAATGGCGATTATCGAGCTGGTGTGACAGCTGTTTTCCTCCTTGCCATCCATGCAATCCACCCAGTTGACCCAACAGCGTGTCGCCCTGGTTATACAATACCTGGGCACACATTTTTATGGCTGGCAGCGTCAACCCCAGCATCGGAGTGTGCAAGAGGAAATAGAAAAGGTGCTTTCTGGCGTGGAGCAGCGACCCGTGACTTTATACGGGGCTGGTCGTACCGATACGGGTGTCCACGCAGCCGCTCAGGTAGCGCACTTTAATGCAAAAAGTTCAATTCCAGCACATCGATGGGCAGCTGTTCTTAATAGCCGACTACCGAACGACATACTAATTCGGGCGTCAGCGTCGGTAGCACCAGACTGGCACGCTCGTTTTAGTGCGAGCTGGCGTCGTTATCGATACACGCTCTATACGGACGCCTGCCCCAACTTGTTTGTGCGACCCTTTAGTTGGCATTATTATCATGCACCTCTAGATGAATCTTTAATCCAGGAAGCTTTAACCCCCCTGATTGGTAAGCACCACCTAGCGGCATTTCACCGTGCTAACTCAGGGCGATCGCATTCGTGGGTGGATGTGCAGGCGGCAGAATGCTATCGTAATAGCCCGTTTATTCATATAGAAATTCAGGCAAACGGATTTTTGTATGGCATGGTGCGGCTTTTGGTGGGAATGCTGGTACAAGTAGGAAGGGGAGATCTACAGCCCCAGCAGTTCACTGAACTGTGGGTCAACCAACGGCGGGAAGAAATTAAATACGCTGCCCCAGCCAAGGGTCTGTGCTTGTTGCGTGTTGGTTATCCAGACTCGCCCTTCCCTCCAGAAGTTTGGTTTGATACACAGCCAAAGTTTCTATTGCCTCAAAGGGTAGGTTGAAGGTTACTTTGCCTGCCTTGGCTAGCGCAGTGGTAACAACGCTAGGAGCGTCACATTCAATCTTCCAACCTTCAACCTAACTTTTAACCTTCAACCTGAAATTGACCGATGGAAAAGACTTACCTTCCCCCTCAAGACTCTCTTGAACAAAAGTGGTACCTTGTAGACGCCGCCAACATGCGTCTAGGACGACTGGCAAGTGAGATTGCCATGATTCTCAGAGGTAAAAATAAACCGACCTTCACTCCCCACATGGATACCGGGGACTTCGTTATCGTTATCAATGCCGAAAAAGTTGCCGTCACAGGCAAAAAACGTACTCAGAAGCTCTATCGCCGTCATTCGGGTCGCCCAGGTGGGATGAAGACAGAAACCTTTGCTAAGTTGCAAGCCCGTGTACCGGAACGGATTATTGAGCAAGCTGTTAAGGGAATGCTGCCTAAAAATACTCTGGGAAGAAAACTCTTTACAAAGCTGAAAGTGTATGTCGGAGACAGCCATCCCCACCAAGCACAAAAACCAGAACCACTAACAATTCAGACAATCCCAGGAGGAGATAAAGAATAATGCAAGCAGCAGAATCAACAAGCGATCGCGCCGTGTATTGGGGTACTGGTCGCCGTAAGTCCTCAGTGGCACGGGTGCGCCTAGTACCCGGTAGCGGTCAGCTGACTGTTAATGGTCGTCCAGGAGACCTTTACTTCCAATTCAACGCCGCTTACCTTTCAGCGATAAAAGCTCCATTGGAAACCTTGGGGCTAGAAAATGAATACGACATCTTGGTCAATTCTCACGGCGGTGGCTTAACCGGACAAGCTGACTCAATTCGTTTGGGAGTGGCTAGAGCCTTGTGTGAATTAGACCCAGAAAACCGCTCACCGCTAAAAATAGAAGGGTACTTGACTCGTGACCCACGGGCAAAAGAGCGCAAAAAATACGGCTTACACAAAGCTCGTAAAGCACCACAATACTCGAAACGATAAACGCTTTCAGTGGTCAGCTCCTCAGTTCCTCAGCTATATTTGCCCCGAACTTAGAGGTGGAGACAAAGCTTTCACTTGCTTGCTGAGAGCTGATGGCTGACAGCTAAAAGCTAAAATTAAAGTTAGATAGGTCAAATTTAAGAGTAGAGAAGTAACATATGGCAAAACCTGATATTCATCCACAGTGGTATCCAGAAGCTAAGGTCTATTGCAACGGCGAAGTCGTAATGACCGTTGGCTCAACTAAACCTGAACTTCACGTTGATGTTTGGTCTGGTACTCATCCTTTCTATACAGGGACACAGAAAATGATTGATACAGAAGGGCGAGTTGAGCGCTTCATGCGGAAATACGGGATGCTGGATAAGAACGCCGCTTCAGCCGATAAGTCTGAAGAGAAATAGCCCAAGGGTTGAAGTGTAGAGGATGAAGTATGAAGCGTCAAGCTTGCCGTTAGCTGGTCTGTCAAACCTAACTTTTGTCGAGCCTGCCAACCTATCCATTCTTTACACATTAGACTTCATCCTTCCTTTCAAAATAATTCACACTTCATACTTTCCGAGGCTATTTCGAGGGAGCGATCGCATAAATCATGGCTGAAACTTACCTGCTGGAGAAACTACAATCTGTTGAGCAAACCTTTAATGAGTTAACACGGCGTCTGGCTGATCCAGATATTGCCACCGATCCGAGTGAGATGCAACGGGTCGCGAAGGCACGCTCCTCACTAGAAGACGTTGTTAATACCTACGATACCTGGAAGACCACTAAGCAAGATTTAGCAGGCGCACGGCAAGTCCTCAAAGAAGCAGGTGGCGACCCAGAGATGCAAGAAATGGCGGCACTGGAAGTTGAGGAACTGCAAGCCAATCTAGAGCAATTGGAAACGCGTCTGAAAATTTTGCTATTGCCCCGCGATCCCAATGATGACAAAAACATCATGCTGGAAATTCGCGCAGGTACTGGCGGCGATGAAGCAAGTATCTGGGCAGGTGATTTGGTGCGGATGTACTCGCGCTACGCCGAATCTCAAAACTGGCGGGTAAAGTTGCTCTCTGAGTCACTGGCAGATATGGGCGGCTTTAAAGAGGCGATTTTGGAAATCCAGGGTGACCAAGTTTACAGTAAGCTGAAGTTTGAAGCTGGTGTCCATCGAGTGCAACGCGTGCCGGTAACGGAAGCTGGAGGACGAGTCCACACGTCTACAGCAACGGTAGCCGTAATGCCGGAAGTTGACGAAGTCGAAGTCCAGATTGATCCCAAAGACATAGAACTTAAAACAGCTCGTTCGGGTGGTGCCGGTGGACAGAACGTGAACAAAGTGGAAACAGCGGTTGACCTGATCCACAAGCCTACAGGGATTCGAGTGTTTTGTACGGAAGAGCGATCGCAACTCCAAAACCGAGAGCGAGCGATGCAGATTCTCCGTGCCAAGCTTTATGAGATTAAGCTCCAGGAGCAACAGGAAGCTGAGAGATCGATGCGACTATCGCAAGTGGGTACGGGTTCTCGCTCAGAGAAAATCCGCACGTACAACTACAAAGACAATCGCGTCACTGATCACCGCCTTGGTCAAAACTACTCGCTCAATCCAGTGCTAGAAGGCGACTTAGAACCCTTAGTTCAATCTTGCATTAGCCAAGATCAGCAGGAGCGATTAGAGGAGCTGGCTGCTTCTACTAATAACGCTGAATCACTCAGATAATTCAATGTTATCCAATTGAAGTTGAGCAAGCCCCAGTAGTGACGCTGGGGCTTGTTGATTATCACCTATTACCTGGACATGACATGCTTGTTCAAATTACTGAGGAGTTCTCGGTGCAGACAGAGAAAGCAGATTGTGCAATCTAAATGCTGATTAGCTTACTTAAAGGCCAAGCGCTTTTCCAAATACTGACCGATCATCTTCTGCTCACCAGCACGAGAGATAATCGTTTGTCGTGTGCGGTAGTTGTCCCCAATCAGTTTGAGTTCTTCCTCAAACACAGAGCCTTGGTACTCTGTTCGTAAGCACAAGGTTTGAGGATTGGAGAAGTAGAACTCAGCCGTAACAGGCTTGGATGTGGCAAAACCGCGATCGCGATAGAGTGTATTCCCTAGCGCTCCAAACACCGTCGAATCTTCAGACTGCTTACGCCCTGTTATAGAATCGCTGCTTTTCCAGCTCACTAAAGCACCACAGGTCAGAAATATTTCGCTGGGTAGCTTATGCAGCTGCTGTAGCTGAAGTAGTTCATCACAACCTTGCTCCAGAAACTGAATAGCAATTAAGCTGACCACTTCCTTGGTATCACCATCGGGAAGAGTGTAGTAGCGCCGCTCTGATCGCCAGTTGCCTACTGATTTTCGGAAAAATGCTGCAATTAACGATTCTTCAGCTGTCTGGACAATGGGTAGGCGTGATGTCACCGATATTATTCCTTGTGCGAAGGTACCACAGGTATAGCAACACATATCTCGCCCAACGCAAAGAATTGTTACTATTCTTAATATAGTTAAGCATACTTATCGGCAACTGAGTTCAATCCTTCGGGAGAATTTTGGGATGTGGTTAGCTGCAACCCTAAAATAGGGTCTTTTTACCGTGGTATTGGCTGCAAGTCAGTGAAACACGGAGAATAAAAGAAAACAAGGTTTGAGTCGTGGCAATGACTGATCTAGACCACTACTACAAAGTGTTGGGACTCTCGCCTGGGGCATCACAAGACGAAGTGAACCAGGCTTATAAAGATTTGGCATTTATTTGGCATCCCGATCGCATCCCCGAAGATAATCAACGGCTAAAGCAAAAAGCTCAGGAGAAACTCAAAGAAATTAATCAGGCTCGTGACTTATTGCGATCAGCTCGTGCTACGCATCAAACTCAAACCACTCCTCCCCAATCAAAGCCAAAGTCAACACCCCGTTATCAATCACCTCCACCACCTTCTCCTAAGACATCGCCCTCTCAATCTCACAATCGCTCTCCTGCACAACCTCCCGATTTAAGTGGAGCCGACTTTCGCGGAGCTTCTCTCAAAGAAAGAGATTTGTCAGGAAGAAACTTGAGCAATGCCAATCTGAGTGATGCCAACTTAACTGATGCGTTTCTGCACCAAGTTAACCTTCAAGGAGCCAACCTGGAAAGAGCCAATCTCTTTCGTGCCAACCTGTTTCAAGCCAACTTGAGAAACGCAAATTTACGGGAAACGAATTTAATTGGAGCCGATTTGAGTGGAGCCGATTTGAGTGGAGCCGACTTAACTGGAGCAAAGGTTGGGTCAAATGACCGACTTCTAGTCAAACTTACTGGAGCCAACTTGACTGGTGCTATCCTACCCAATGGAACAATCTACACCCCTTGATAAATGAACACTTTTATCAAATGTGGCGGGATAACGATGTTCCCGCCGACTCTATCCAGTCTGACTGGCTTGATATCACGCTGCAATTCATCGATCGCGCTCGTCGAAACCTATGCTATAAGGCTTTTGTAGCAGAAGTTGACGGTATAGTAGTCGGCTCTACAAGTTGTCAGCTCTTTGGCGGTCTCTACCCACGCATCCTTGAAGATCATTACCGAAAATATGGCTATATCTGGGGTGTTTATGTTGAGCCATTGCATCGGGGTCAAGGTATTGCCAAAACACTCACGCTTCAGGCATGCGTGAAATCTATCGGCTGCATGCGAGTTATCCTACATGCTTCGCCATCAGGGAAGCCAGCCTACTCTCGCCTTGGCTTTAAACAGAGCAATCAGATGCAGTTAGACCTGTTTTGACTATTGGGGGACAACCGCCGTAAACGAAACCCCCAGCACAATAGCTGGGGGTTAAGAATTAAGCAAGTCTAGTTTAGATCATCTCTATTGACTTAATGTTTTCGAGAAAGGTTTTGACAAGTTCGACTTGTGACTTAGGAATACGCATCACAACGGTTTCCTCTCCCCACTTACCACAACCTCTCTTTCTACCTGCCCCGAATCGACGCCCACCACGATGACATTCTCCTTTCTCATTATTCATTCGTCTCTCTCGGTTAAAAGCCCCTGCAATTCTTCCTGATCTCATAGTTTTGATTGAAGTAACACTAATCAAATGTTCCCCAATCCTGTTCAGACGTAGCATCAGTAAAATGGGGAGATCTGCTCCTAGACAATTGGCTAGGCAAAGTGTACTGTTGCCCGTTACGCGAGGACGACGTGCCACTCAGCACTCAGGACTAGGCTCACCCTCCTAATCAATTAACACCAACTTTCGAATCAGAGATTGCTGATTGGCATCTTGGCGCGAGCGGGCGGCTTTCCCTAAAAGCTTCCAAGCTGTTGGTGAAAAACTAGCGGGAAAAGACATTTTTACTGCATTCAATAGTTTTCCTTGTTTCAGGGCTACTATACTCCAGTGCAACTTTAAATAAGCTTTGATATCTTGAAGTTCCGGAATTTTATGCTGATGCTTTTCATTAACAAGTGAATAAATTTTTTCTTTAATTAAAATGTTAGTATGAAGACGCTTTTGTAGAGAAAATTTTTGATTATATGCACCTGACCAAAGCGTCCGGTAAGCCAGACATTCATTAATAAAAACGGCATCTCCAAACTGAGCAATTTTAATCCAGGAATCAATATCATCAAAGTTTGCATCTAAGCTAGAGTCCCAACCCCCTGATTTGAGAAAGGCACTTCGCTTAAAGGCAACTTGAACCGGGGTGCCGAAAGGAACTTGTTCTAAAAGCATGCCGTAATGAATATCTTCTTGGGGAATATAAAATGCTTTACCTGAACCAACTTGGTGAGTTTTGCTGATTTCAACTTCGTTGGCATCAACTTGAGCCGCTTGACAAGAGCAAATCACCGCTTGGGGCCGCAGCATGATCGCATATTCCATCACCTCAATGCAGTTGGGTGCTAAATAGTCATCATCATCGACCGGCTTAATCCACTCTCCAGTTGCCAACTCAACACCTGCATTAACCGACTTCGAGTGACCGAGATTAATAGAATTGCGGTGATAAATTAGACGCTTTTCACCGCCACTGACAAGTGCCTCACACCGTTCTTGGACATAGGCTTGTGTGCCGTCGGACGAACAGTCGTCAACTACAACTACTTCACACGGAAGTGTTTGAGCAAGAGCGCTGTCAATAGCACGTCGCAGCAAGGTGAGGCGATTATAAGTGGTGATGACAATGCTGAATTTCATTGTTCTTTACCGCAAAACACCCCAGTCAAATGCCACCCTGAGTCAGGAGTATATGGCGGAAATTACTATTTGCTCAGTTACTTTACTACTTTTAAGGTATCACGAGCACTAGTTAATTTCTAACTTTAGAGTCTTGTAACTCAAAACTTATAAGTCTAATTTGAAAGTAGTGTCGGGCAGCACTTTGTTAGGAGTCGTGGTGATGAAACCAACGGTTATTGTAGAACTGCTGAAGGAAACGTTTAAGGAATGGCAAGAGGATAAGGCGTCGCGATTGGCAGCAGCGCTAGCTTATTACACTGCTTTCTCGATCGCACCGTTACTGGTTATCGCCATTGCGATCGCGGCGATCGTCTTCGGTGAACAAGCGGCCCAAGGTCAGATTGCCACGCAACTTGCAGCCTTAGTTGGCAAAGAAGCCGCAGAAGCTATCCAGGAACTACTTAAGAGTAGTTCTCGCCAGTCCGGAGAGGGAATCATTGCCACCGCCATCAGTATTGGGCTTCTCTTTTTTGGTGCTTCCAATATCTTTACTCAGCTACAAGACTCCCTCAACACCATCTGGGAAGTTGCACCGAAGCCGGGACGCGGGATTAAGGGCATCGTCAAAGACCGGATCTTATCCTTTGGCATGGTGCTGGGCATTGGCTTTTTGCTGCTAGTGTCACTAATTTTGAGCACTGTTTTAGCGGCACTGGGTAACTACTTAGGCGGTATGATGCCTGGTCTTCAATTCCTGTGGTCAATCCTCAACTTTGTCCTCTCTTTCGGCGTGATTAGCCTGCTGTTCGCCCTAATGTTTAAATTCCTCCCCGATGTCAAAATCACTTGGGGGGATGTAGCAATTGGTGCTGTGATCACTGCCCTACTTTTTACAATTGGCAAAACTCTAATTAGCTTATATCTGAGCAATAGCGGCGTTGGGTCAACTTACGGGGCCGCGGGCTCCCTCGTTGTGCTGCTGCTGTGGGTTAATTTTTCTGCCCAAATTCTCTTTTTTGGAGCTGAGTTTACACAGGTTTACGCCAACAAATACGGATCTCTAATTGTGCCAACTAAGAATGCTGTACCCCTTACAGAGGAAGCTAGAGCACAGCAAGGCATGCCCCGTACTAAAGACATTGAAGCCGCTGCGGCTCAAGATAAAAGTACCCAGACGGCGACAGTTGATCAGCCTACACCAAAGCAATCTAATCAGCAATCCAAGAGGCATCCAGCCGCTGTTGTGCTGGGCGGACTCATCGGTATTTACCAGACCGTTGCTCATGTAGGCAGAAGCAAAACTAGGCAAAAAAATCGACGAAATTGATAAGTCTAATATCCTTTGGGTAAATATCTGTCACAACTCAACTCCTCGTTTTTTGCTAATGGCTAATGGCTCCAACATACAATTAGCAATCAACTATTAACAATCAACGTTTATCTGGATGTGTCATTCCTAAACCGACCTGGTATAAAGCCCTCGTAATGCACACTCTATCGGGGAGTAAACACCACAACATCAGCAAATATTAACTATTTCTTCAACAACAGAGACGATGCTGAAAAGCTATGCTATGCTTTTTTCTTAACTAGAGTAAGTCAGCCTAATCCAGTGCTTCACCGTTACAGGGATTCGCATCTAAGGTGAAGCAGGAACGGGGGAACCAATCTTTCGGGGCGTATCTCTGACTCTCAAAAGAGTAGAGAAGGACATCTCTCAGCCCTAGCCCGTCAGCTAACTCCGTAGGCATTGAGAGGAGACTACTGAAAGAATCGAGATTTTTAGCAATGGTCTTGATTTCATCAGTTTCTCCGGCTGGTACTGCTCAGGTTTTTTGTACCCGAAGAGAAATACTAAGGCATTGCATATGTTGTTTCAGCTGAACTTAGCTGCGATTCTCGCCGTTGCGGGACAAGCTGCCTGGAAGCAAGCAAAACCTGTTATTAGTAAGGATGCTGTCTTACTGCCAGCCCTTGGGATTTTGGGAGTTCTTCTCCTGTGGTGGATTGTTGCCCACTTCAACCATGAGTTGATGCCCTACCCGCATGAGGCGCTTGCCGCTAATTGGGACTACATTATCCATCCGTTTTACCAGCGTGGGCCGGGGGATTTGGGCATCGGTTGGTTATTGATTGCTAGTATCCGCCGTGTCTTAATCGGCTTTGGGTTAGGCGCGATTGTTGCCATTCCCGTTGGTTTTCTGATTGGGATGTCCAAAAAAGCAATGATGGCACTCAATCCTGTCATTCAGATTTTTAAGCCTGTATCGCCACTGGCTTGGCTTCCCATCGCCCTAGCCATCTTTAACTTGGCCGACCCGTCCGCAATTTTTGTTATCTTCGTCACCTCGTTGTGGCCCACTATTATCAACACTGCCCTCGGCGTCTCTAGCGTTTCCAAAGATTATCTCGATGTCGCACGAGTGCTAGAAATGCCACGCTGGCGAAGGATTACAAAGATTATCTGGCCGGCGAGTTTGCCCTACATCTTCACGGGTTTGCGGATTAGTTTGGGAATTGCCTGGTTGGTCATTGTTGCGGTGGAAATGCTGACGGGTGGGAGCGGCATTGGCTTTTTTGTCTGGGATGAATGGAGCCGCCTCAACTTGAATTCCGTGTTTCTGGCAATTCTGGTGATTGGATTAACGGGTCTTATCCTGGACTATGTTGTCGGCAAAATTCAGGAATGGGTAACACGTCGTCCGGCAAGCAACACCTAACACCTAAACCAACATTTAATTAACAGACAACAATCAGAACTGATTGGGAGCGCGTCAAGGCCCCCTTTCGTTGCCTATCTAACTGAATTTAAGCAAGCTGAATTCTTCACAGTTCAGCAGCGCATGAAAGCATGGGTGAGATTGACTTATGAGTGACACATCCTCAAATCACTGGAACCGGCGCGACTTTCTAATAGGAATGGGAGCGACAGCCGCTAGCACGGCACTTTCCTCTTGTGCCGTTAACGCGAGTCGTTCCCCTCAGGGACTGACTAAAACGGCCGAGGCGGTAGAACCAGTAGTAAATCCCAAAGACCTGGAAAAACCTAACCTTACCGTCGGGTATGTGCCGGTGAATGACTGTGCCCCTTTTGCGATCGCGTGGTACAAAGGGTTTTTCCGCAAGTACGGTCTCAATGTTAAGCTCAACCGAGAAGCCAGCTGGGCCACCTCTCGCGACGGCATTATTTTTGGTCGTCTAGATGCCTCTCCCGTCGTGTCAGGGGCTGTCACCAATGCCAGAACTGGCGCTGAAGGCGCACGCCATGCACCACTGTGCGCGGCGATGACAATTCACCGTCACGGCAACGCCATGACGATGAACAAGGCGATGTGGGACTCAGGGCTACGTCCTTGGCATGAGTACAACGGGAACTTGGAGGCGTTTGGGCGAGATTTCCGAAACTTCTTTGAAAAGCAGCCTGCAGAGCGCAAAGTCTGGGCTGTCGTCCTAAGTTCTTCTATCTACGAATACTTTATCCGCTACTTAGCTGCCGCCGGTGGTGTCGATCCTCTTAAAGAGTTTCGGATCATCATCGTTCCCCCGCCTCAGATGGTGATCAACGTGCGGATTGGTGCGATGCAGGGATATATGGTGGCAGAACCTTGGAACACACGGGCAATCAAAGGTAACGAAGGCGTTGGCTTTACGTTTGCTCAAGGTAAAGAAGTCTGGCTCGGTCATCCAGACCGACTGCTTGGGGTGATGGAAGGCTTTATTGAAAAGTATCCCAAAACTTATCGCTCTCTGGTCAAGGCGATGATTGAAGCTTGCCAGTATTGCGGTAAACCCGAAAACCGTGAAGAGGTTGCCGCAATTATTACCGGACGGTCTTTCACTGGAGCAAAACCAAAGAAGTGCAAGGCTCCCCCGATGATTAATGAAGACAACATCAAATCACTGGATAAGTGCATTACTAAGTTCACGGGACCAGCACTTATTGGCAACTATAACTATGGTGGGTTTGATGGCAAAGACCGCACCATACAATCAGATGACTCAACAATTTTCTTTGATATGCCTAAAAATATTCCCCAAGTGCCTGGAGAACACTCTACGTTTCTCTGGCGATCTAGAAGCATCTGGTTAATGACTCAAGCCGCTCGTTGGGGACAAATTAAGGAATTCCCAAAAAATGCGGAAGAACTAGCAAAAAAAGGCTGGAGAGCTGACCTTTATCGAGAGATTGCCGCAGAAATGGGCATCGAATCTCCCAAGGATGATTTCAAAGTTGAATCCCCTGAAGTCTTCATTGACAAGAAAGGCTTTGACCCCAGTGACCCAGTGGGCTATCTCAAAAGTTTTGAAATCCGAGCCGACGCTCCCCAACGCTTCTATATGTCCTGATAAATAAAGCGTTCAGTTGATCTCTAACCGCTAGCAACTACCTAGGAGCCTGATCATGAAGCAATTTCCTTCCACAGCTGGTAGAAAAGACACAAATACAACTGCCAAAGGATTTCTTGAAGTTGAAAATCTCGTCAAATCTTACCGTACCCCTGAAGGCGGTGAACTTGTTGTCCTAGACGACATTAATCTGACCATATATGAGGACGAATATATATCCGTTATTGGTCACTCTGGCTGTGGCAAATCAACACTGCTTAAAATGGTCGCCGGTTTAGAAAAACCGACTTCCGGCTCAATACGATTAGATGGAAAAGAGATTCGTAAACCGGGTGCGGATCGGATGATGGTGTTTCAGCACTATTCGTTGCTGCCGTGGCTGACGGTTCAGGAGAATGTCCGCCTCGCTGTTGATGAAGTTATAAAAAATGCCTCTCCTGTTGAGAAAAAACAGATTGTCAGCGAACACCTGGCAATGGTCAATCTAACAGCAGCCGCGAATAAATATCCGGATGAAATCTCTGGAGGGATGAAACAACGAGTAGGCATTGCTCGTGCCTTAGCGATTCGCCCGAAGATGCTGTTGATGGATGAACCTTTTGGTGCTCTTGATGCGCTAACTCGTGGGAAATTGCAACGACAGGTACTTGACATTTGGGAGAACAACCCCCAAGCAGTGATGATGATTACTCATGATGTAGATGAAGCTTTGTATATGTCTGACCGCATCGTGATGATGACCAATGGTCCCAATGCTAAAATTGGAGAAATCTTAGAGGTGCCTTTTCCACATCCACGCGATCGCCAAGCGCTACGTGAATCAAGAGAGTATTTTGAACTACGTAACCATGCTCTGAACTTCCTAGATCAACATTTCACCCAAGACGAGTAGATCGCATAATCATTCCTTTAATTGTTGAGTGGGCAGCCTAATCCGCTCCAGGCTAGCAGCCAAAATCTGCCAGCCTGGATTTGGAACGGAGGAATCAATTTTTGGGGCTAATCTCCGACATGAGAGAGATACCTTCCAGTCTTAGCCCGTCAGCTAACTCCGTCGGCAGTGGAAGGGGTACCAAGACTTTGGCTATTACAGCAGAAAGCAATTGGACTCTCCTAACAGATATCACTAGGTTCTATAAGCCATAGTGGTATCCATTTTTGACCCACCTCTCGTCCGTCACTAGTTTTCTTTAAGAGAGGTTAAAGCTGTGAACATCAAGCCAATGTTAATGCGTCTTGAAGGCGCAATGAACCGAAATGACTTAATGGAACAAATGCTGTTGCTCCCTGAGCCAGCATCCTCTGCTTCCAAGTGGGCTAACTCTACAAAATCAGTCAATTTAGTCGTTGGGTATAACGCCTCCCCTAACAGTCAAACCGCTCTAGATTTGACAATGTGGATTGCTCATCAAACCCGTTTAGTGACTCAAAAGCAAGTCACTGTGCAAGTTGTCTACGTCGTAGAAAAAAATCCCAGCCGTAAGCATCCCGATATCTTCAACTCAGTTGAGGGAAGCCGTTCGTCAATCGATCAGTTTCCATGGGAGTTGTCCAAAGCATCAGTATCAACAAAGTCCTCTACATCCGTCTTAACGAAACCCAAACCCCAAATGTTAGCCGTGGCTCAACCGAAGACATCAGTAAAGCCACGCTCCTCCAAGACAACCTTTACTCAATCTGACTCCTTCGAGCAAGCAGACCGTATCTTATGGCAAGCACGATGTCTCGCTGAAGAATGGCGGGGTTCCTTCAAAGCTCATCTCCGGTTTGGTGACGTTGCGGCTGAACTGAGAGAAGTGGTTGAATCAGAAGTAGCGACTTTACTGTTCTTGGGCTGTAACTCTGTCAATCATCCCCTTATCCAGCAATTAGGTTATACATTCCCCTGCTCAGTGTTAGGTATTCCTAGAGGACTTAGTTTGGAGTAGGGCTTTAAACTTACATATTTCTATCTGGGCTTCAGGAACATTGGATTCTTGAATTGGGTTAGAGCAAGAGCTTTTCGAGTATGCCTATCCTAGTCCAAGAGTCCAAGAATCCCCAGAACGACTAATCAAATTAGTCATTTAAAATGCCTAACAGGTTATTACTAAAAAATAGAGATTAAGCGGCTGTTTTAGTCCGTTTTTTGTGCGGTGCTTTCGTGGGAGTAGGGGAAAGACAAAAAAGACCCGACTCTCAGTGCAGCACGGCGGAAATAACTATCCAATTAAAAAAGGTTAAAAAGCTTGCACAGTAAGCTTTCTATCTTCTGCCCTCTGCCTTCTATCTTCTGCCTTCTTGCACTCAGTTTCCTGTTGAAGCGATCGCTAGAGAGCCAGCCCTCTAACGTGCCACACTAGAAGCAGGGATTCGGGAAGATTTCAGGAGGCTTGGCTTATGACAATCTCCACCGAGAAAAAGGTTTGGACAGATGAAGAATTTATGGCATTGTCCAAATATGGGCATCGCTATGAGTTGGTGAATGGGGAGCTTGTGGATATCGGCAATTCAGGGATGGAGCATGGTGGAATTGGCTCATTTCTGGGAGGTCTTCTGGCAATATATGTTCGGCAACACAAATTGGGAACGGTTTGCGATTCGAGTACAGCCTTTACCTTAAAGAATGGGAATAAGCGATCGCCTGATGTATCCTTTGTTTCTAAAGAACGGCTCAAGGGCTTAAAGCGTCCGCCTCGTGGTTTCTTTCAAGGTTCTCCCGATCTGGCTGTTGAAATTCTCTTACCCAGCAATACGGTTGAGGAAATCCACACCAAGATTGTGGAATATTTTGAGAACGACACTCGCTTAGTCTGGGTGATTCATCCCGATGAAAAATATGTTTTGGTTTACCATTCCCCAGAACCCGATCGCTTTCTTCGTCCTCAGGATGCGCTAGAGGGTGAAGCGATCATTCCTAGCTTTTCCATGTCTGTTGCCGAACTGTTTGAAGAGTGGGATTTTTAGCAATCAGCCTTG
>DATNPH010000152.1:0-89273 GCA_036703315.1 Coleofasciculaceae cyanobacterium | reverse complement strand
GGGGTTAAAACCCCTGTCTCATAGAATCAAGTCCTCTCAAGAGGACTGAAAATCACTATTTGAGTCGTCTTTAGACGACTTTGGCTATTAGCCCGGAGTTTAAACTCCGGGCGGGTTTCGGGAAAACGAATCAGCCCTGCTGCCAATTGGGAGGCACCAAATCGAACATTTGTAAGCGGCTTGATACCCTTACTCCCTTGGGTCGTGGGAAAAGGACGAAGGCATTCCTTCTTCCTCCTGCATAAGAGCCCTCTACCTTTCTTGGTCAAGGTTTTTTGTTCTTCATCTGTGTTAGCGAACAAAAATTGTTGCGCTCAAAAGCGATCGAGCCGTAGGTACAGTTCAACTCGCTTCTGTTTGCTGGTATTTACTCTTGGCAACCACTGGCAAGCCGCATCGAATCCCTATTCCTCGCCACTCTCAAGAGCCGCTTTAGCAACTTCCCTACGCCCGCGTTTCTTGCTAAATCCATGCCGCCCTAGATCAACAATCGAGCGCTGTAAGTTATCCACATAAGTGAATAGCACTGGCACCACAACCAATGTCAGCAGCGTAGAGGTTGTAAAACCACCCATAACTGCAATTCCCATCGGGCTGCGGACTTCAGCCCCAGAACCAATTCCAAAAGCAAGGGGCGCTGTTCCAGCAATCGAGGCAAGGGAAGTCATCATAATCGGTCGCAGACGATCCACCCCAGCAGAAATTATTGCCTGATACTGCGATTTGCCCTCTTCCTGGTTGATTAACGTATAGTCCACCAGTAGAATTGAATTTTTCGTTACAATCCCCATCAACAGGACAATCCCAATCAGAGCGTATAGCCCTAAAGCTTTTTGAGCAATCAGCAAGCCGAGTAGTGCGCCACCTAAGGACAGGGGTAACGCCACCATAATCGTCAAGGGATGGAGAAAGTTGTTGTACAGCAAAACGAGGATGGCATAGATACACATCAGTGCCAGTCCCACAGCTGTGCCAAAACGAGAGAAAATCTCTCCCATAATCTTGGCATCACCAGCAGATTGCTCTACAACTCCTGGCGGCAGTGGGTTCATGGCAGGTAGCTTTTTCACCGCTGAGACGGCATCTCCCAGAGCAAGGCCTTGCAAGTTGGCTTCTACGGAAACCTGACGAGATCGGTCATAACGGTTAATTTGTGCCGGACCGCTACCTAAGCGGATATCTGCCACCGCTACTAAGGGAATCAAGGTGTTATTTTGACCAGGCACCTTGAGATTTTTGAGGGTGTCAATATCTTCACGCGCCTTCGGGTCGATTTGAACCCGAATCGGAATTTGCCGATCGGGGAGATTAAACTTAGCTAAATTCGCTTCGTTGTCTCCAATCGTGGCAAGGGAGGCAGTACGAGCGATCGCCTGTACGTTTACTCCCAAATCTGCGGCACGCGCTGGATTAGGCGCTATCAAAATCTCTGGCTTCACCAAGCTGGCCGTAGAACTCGCTTCTACTAAACCTGGCACCGTTCTCATCTGCTTTTCTAGTTCATTGGCAGCTGTTGTCAACGCTTCGGGATTTTCGCTCTTGAGCAGGATTGATACATCCTTGCTACTTCCCCCTGCACCTTGACTCTGGAAACTAATTCTCGCTCCTGGAATTTTGGCAAATTGTGGACGAAGGCGCTCCTCAAATTGAGTTTGCGAGAGTTCTCGGTCTTCTTTGGGCTTAAGCTGAACGAACAGAGTTGCCTTGTTGATACTTTCCGAACTGCCAGCACCACTACCTGCCCCAATCACTTCCAGCACATTACTAACCGCTGGACTTGGCTGAATTAGCGTTGCTGCCTGTTGTACAACGGATTTTGTGTCTTCTAGAGTCGAACCGGGAGGTAGTTCGACAGAAACCGTGGAAATACCAATATCACCGTTATCGAATAATCCCTTAGGAATAAAAGGGATGAGCATCACACTGCCGATGAAAAAAGCCAGTGCGATCATGATCGTCGTCAGACGGTGCCGCAATGCCCATGTCAACAAACTTCGATACGGTTGAAAGCGCACGCGGAAGGTATTGGGGAAACCGTAGAAGCGAGAAGAGCTTTTTTTACTCTTGACTTTCTTCTGCTTCATTAAGAAAGCCCCCATCATCGGGGTTATAGTACGTGCCACGAGGGTAGAAAAAATCGTAGAAACGGCAACTGTCACCCCAAACGGTTGGAAAAACTGACCTGGAACGCCGCCCATAAATGCAACAGGCAGAAAGACAGCGATAATCGTCGCTGCACTCGCTAGCACTGCCAAACCCACTTCTGCCGAAGAATCAAAAGCCGCTTGACGAGGCGTTTTGCCCATCGCCATGTGCCGCTCCATATTCTCAATTTCCACAACTGCATCATCGACCAAGTTCCCCACCGCTAGCGCCAACGCCAGCAAGGTCATGTTGTTGAGGGTGTAGCCCAACAACTGCTGAACGGCAAAGGTAGGAATGATTGACAGTGGCAACGCGACAGCTGTAATTAAGGTGGCTCGCCAATCTCTTAAAAAGAGGAGAATCGTCACCACTGCCAATGCAGACGCTTGGATTAAGTCATCAATCGTGGATTCGTATGATTCGCGGATGAAGTCGGCTCGCGTGAAGATCAGTTGCAGCTTGACATCTGGGGGGAGAGTTTTTTGCATTTGCTCTACCGCTTTTCGTACCCCCTCTTCTACGCTGACCAGAGTACTGCCAGTGCTGCGCAACACCTGGAAGGCGACCACGGGCTTACCATTGAGCCGTGCCTCCCGCCGCACCTCGGCAAAACTATTGGTTACTTCTCCAAGACTGGATAGAGGAACATAACTTCCATTTTCGAGCGCAATTTGATAGGTTTTCAACACCTCGACATTCGGAGCGCTACCCAGGGTGCGGATGGTCTGTTCACTTCCTCCTAGCTGACCTCGCCCCCCTGGTAAGTTGACGTTGAAGGCACGAATCTGGTCATTGACCTGAGTGGCGGTAATGCCGAGGGCTTGCAGGCGACTTGGATCGAGGTCAACTCGGATTTCGCGGTCAACGCCGCCCACCCTCGGCACTTGGGCGACTCCCTTGACAGCCAGTAAAGCGCGGCTGATTGTCTGGTCAACCATGTAGCTCAGTTCTTCGACTGACCTTCGGTCAGAAATGACCGCGTAGGTCATAATTGGGCCACCAGCAAATTCCAGTCGCTTGACAATTGGATCGTTAATGTCTTGGGGAAGATTTTGGCGAATTTGGGCGATCGCGTTGCGAACGTCGTTAGTGGCGCGATCGCTATTGGTGCCTAAGACAAAGTTAACGACGGTACTGGAAACCCCATCGTTGACTGTTGAAACAATGTTGTCAATATTACCCAAACCCGCGATCGCATCTTCAACTTTCTTCGTTACCTGGGTTTCCAGTTCCGTGGGACCAGCACCGGGCTGGGTAACAGTAATCGAAACCGCTGGGATATCAACATTCGGGTTGGCATCAATACCCAGGTTGATAAAAGAGAGCCAGCCTACTAGCGTCAAAACTAAGAATAGAACCAGCGTCGGAACCGGTTTTTTAATTGACCAGGCAGAGAGGTTGAACGACATTTGTTAATTGCTAATTGCTAATTGCTAATTGCTAATTGCTAATTGCTAATTGCTAATGGTTCATGGTTGATTGTTTGTTCTTACTATTAGCCACTAACTACTAACTACTAACCACGAATCTCGACCTTGTCGCCATCCTTGAGATAAGGGGCACCCTTGACGACAACGCGATCGCCTGCCGATAAACCGCTTTTAATTTCTACTCGCTCACCCGACATAATTTCTCCTAGCTGCACTGGCTGTGCTTTAACCGTGCCATCGCGTTGCAGCTTATAGACAATAGCGCTACCATCCGCTTGAGGTAGCACTGCCTTTGAGGGTAGTGTTAGACCCGTCACGGCTGAGGTGATGATTGCAGCTCGTACAAACATCCCAGGTCGCAAAGACTCCTCAGCAGGTATGTCCACCTTGAGCGTTGCCTGACGAGACTCTTCATTCACAAGGGGTTCAATTTCTCGCACTTTCCCTTGCAAGCTCAGTTTGCTATCCTTGTTAGACGTTATTTTTACGTCTTGTCCAGGGCTAATTTGTTTCAGCTGAGTTTCAGGAACCTTTAATAGGAGTTCTAAACGCCCGTTTTGGATAATCGTAAATAGTTTTGTCGAAGATGAACTCACATCACCGACACGGGCATTTCTTTGGGCGACCTTACCGTTGACAGGAGCAATCACCCGCGTATTGGTTAGTTGCGCAGTTGTTGCCTGTACTTGCCCTTTTGCTTGAACCAGTTGCGCTTGGGCTTGAGCTATAGCCTCTGGACGGGAACCGGCACGCAGTTGGTTTAGCTGCTGTGTGGCTTCACTTACAGCAGCGACTAACTGGTCAATTTCTGGGTTATTAGTGTTTCGTGCTTGAGCAAGGCGTTGTTGAGCTTCAGACAAACTTGCCTGGGCACTTTGATAGTCACTCAATGCCTCATTAAATCTATCTCGCGCCACAGCTCCTTGGTTAACGAGGGATTCGTTGCTCCTATAGCGATTTTCAGCTAGATTCAACCGTGCTTGTGCCGATGCGACTTGAGCTTCGGCTTGCTCGATCTGTCTGGGGATACTCGCTTGTGACTGCCTGAGACGGGCTTGGGCTTGCTCTAAACGGGCTTGTGCCTGAGCAATTTCCTCTTTTCTCGTTCCGGCTTGCAGTTCTGTCAAACGCGCTTCAGCTTGTGCCACTGAACCTCTGGCTTGCGTTAACTGCGCCTGAAGAACGGCATCATCAAGACGTGCCATCACCTGTCCCGCTTTCACAAAATCGCCCTGATCTACCAATACTTCTTTAATTTGTAAGCCTGTTGCCTGGGGTGACACCGGAATTAGCTCAAAGGCGGCAACACTGCCAGTCGCTTCTAAAGTGCGGCTAACGCTCTTTGTTTCTACTGTTGCTACCGTAACGCTTTGAGCTGGGGCTGATGAGGCGGCAGTCGGAGGTTTCTTGGCAGGAGCTGTCGGTTGTTGAGAGCCAAGTAAACGCATTCCTCCAACAGCTAGGAGGATACCAGCGCCCAATCCAATCAATACACCACGCCCTCCCGATAGCCAGTTGCGGCGGGTTTTAGGCGTTTCGGGTGTTTGGAATAACTCAGAGTCCTGCTCCTGTAGGTCATGCTCAGTGACAGCTGCAGATCCATTTAACTGAGATTTTTCTTGCTCCGGAACTTTGTTAGTCACTGTTATCCCTCTGTCACCAGTCGAGCAGGTGTTCTGTTAATATAGATTACTTTTCGTATCTTTATTTTAATCTAAAGGAGAGTGAGACAAGCCACAACCTGCGACAAAACGTTGTTTGCCAGTCAAACTCGTTCACCTAAACTGAGAAAAGCTTTAAATTCCTTAAAGAACGGGTGCTTTTAGTTAGCATCCTTAGTTTAATTTATTTTACGAACCTTCTACAAGAGCGACTACCGGCGAAGAGCTATAGCTTAGTCAATACTGTTCATCTAGACCCTATACATATTTAAGTTTCTCCAGGGAAAGAATGAGTTCACCCATTTGGGTGATTTTCGATTCTCCCTGTTGGTTCACCCCTTAGCAGGAAGCGCGGTCGAAGACTTCCTGAACAGGGAGAAGTAATTGGGCGAGAGTCGCCTCCATAACTGCTGTAGTTTGACCAGAGACAGTGAACATCAGTGCCTCTTGATAGACTCGCTGTGCTGGATGATATTTGTAGTTAGCACTACCACTGGAAACTGTAACTGCCGCTTGAGCACATCGTAAAGCTAGATTAATTGCCGAAGCCCGAAGTTGTAGCCGTTGTTCCCAGGAGTGGGAGTCGGGTGATAAAGCTTGCATCATGGCAGCTTGGCAATGAGTAAGTTCCTCACTAAGGCAGTCAAAAGCATGGCTTAGGAAAGGAAGTTGTTTAGTTTTGGCAGCCGCTTCTAAAATATCGAGTCCTGCTCTTGCACACCCTAGGGCAAAAAAACCGTGATGAAGAACATTCCTCTTATCACTCTCGTGAATTGCACCCGCAGGTTTAATAAAGACGAGACGTTCTTCGGGTAAGAACCAATGAGTTAGAGTGGCAGTCACTGTATTAGTGGATGCCATTGCCGCAAGTTGCATTGGCTCACTAAAGGCGATCGCTCTACCCTCCTGTTGAAATGTATCAACACAAGGCACAACACCGTATACTGCCTGTCCATCAGGAAGTGTTGCGCCAACAATAAAATCCTGAAAAAAGCCAAAACCTGTTACCCAAGGCACCTTTCCATCTAGCTGATACCCGCCTTTTACAGGAATAGCATTGACTAGCGGATCACCTTGTCGCCGCAGTTGGGAAAAGCCTACACCAACTAATAGCTGACCCTTGCTCATATAGGGAAGATACTGCCGCTTTAAAGCCTCATTGTCACTATTAGCAAGCAGGTCTGCGGCACTTTGGTGCTGAGTTTGCAGGAATGCCAGAGCGCCAGAGTAGCGTGGAACTAACTGTTGGAAGTGCCGGTAGGTTTCTTCTGTGACTCCGGCACCGCCCCAGAGTTTGGGAACCCGTAGCGCTAGTAAAGCGCGATCGCCCATTCCCTTCAGAGCAGCTCTGAGAACCTCTGGATCATCATCAATCTGCGAAGCTACGGGAGCAACTGACTCGCGAAGATAAGACTCAGCAAGGTCTAGCAGAGTTTGCTGGTCATCCTGTTCGCTATGATCAGCAACACCCTGATTTTTTGCTGTCAACGACATCTGGTAAATTCAGCATCGAAAGTGATCTACCCTTTTAGTTAAACCTATCTTCCTTATGTTTTAAAAGATATATAGCTTTAGTTATAAGGAAGGTAAAGCAAAAGAGTAAGCCAAAAGAATTAATCCCACACCAAATACAGCACAGAACACAAGGGGAACAAACTGGTAGATTACATATGTTTGAAAGATTCCAGGCATATCTTCTCCCAAGATAAATTCAGTTTATGGGTTTCATGTTGCCTCCAAATAATTTTGGAAACCTCTCTCTTTTGTCTTAGATATGACGGGACTTTTCTCTTCCCATTGGTCTAAGTATATTTGTGGTCAACAAAATGTCAACACTCATTAGTTAATTTTTATAAGCTTCCCAATTAAGCCTCACTTACTAATTTATAAGTTTACTTTGTTCCCATCCGGAAGAGGGGTCTTGCCCCTTAACTTGTGTCTTTCTTTAAGAAGTGTTTGATTTCGATTAATTAATTAATTTTTATCTCAGAATTCTTCTCATAAAACTGACAAGAACTTCATAAAAACCTTTAAGATTATCATGAATATTAAATTGCAATTCTTTTCAATGCTTTATCCCCAGCCGCTTCTAGACTTTACTCACATCTCCTGAAATCTTTACTGGGTCGCGGAGGGATGAACACAAAAAGTATGCCATAAGAAATTCTTATAACTCCACGTTGAACCTTCCTGATGATCAGTGAAGTCTAAAACCTCAAGAAAACCAACCCGTGAGGGAGAACCCACAGGTGACAGTCATACCTGCTAAGGCGTCAAACAATGACTCTGCTGCTAAAGAACCCGACACCGACAGGGAGTTGGTCTTACAGTGCCAACAGGGCAACAAGCAAAGTTTCCGCCAACTGTACCAACGCTATCAACAGCGAGTGAGGTCAACCCTCTACCAGCTATGTGGTGCTGAGGCTCTAGATGATTTAGTGCAAGAGGTTTTCCTGCGAGCATGGAAAGGTTTGCCCCAGCTGCGGCAGGCGTCCCAATTTTCCACTTGGCTTTATCGCATCTGCTGGAACATTGCCTCTGATAGACGGCGGCAGTTTGCCCAACAGCGTTCCTTCATTTCAAAGCTCAAGGCAGGGTTAGAGGCACTGTCCATACAAGACTCCAAATTCTCCGAAGCTCCTGACTTGATGGAGTTGCATTATCAAGACATCGTACAACGAGGACTGCAACAGCTCAGCTTTGAGCATCGTGCCGTACTGGTGTTGCATGACTTGGAAGATCTCCCACAAAAGGAGGTAGCGCAAATTTTAGGCATAGCAGTGGGAACCGTTAAATCTCGCCTTTTCCATGCTCGAATGTCCCTACGGCAGTATATCCAGCAACAAGGAGAGATACTATGACTCACTTACCGCCTAATGACAAGCGATGGCAAGAGTTTCTGCGCGAATATCGCTCCACACCTCCGCCAGCACCAGCTGATTTGGAGGAGCAATTGATGAACGCGATCGAAAAAACTCCACAACAGCCAGCAATAAGTTGGCGATTGTTGGCTGTTCCACCAGCGATCGCCGCCGGGTTACTGATGGCTTTGAGTAGCTACCGCGTCCTGATTTCCCCCCCAGAGCCCTCTAACAATGCCAGCTTAGAGGCGTTCCTAGAAAATAATTGGAATGAAGTTACAGCAGAGACGCCAGCAAGCTTACAAGCTAACAATGTACCCGCTGATTGGATGCTAGAGGCGAGTGCGGCGCGCTGAGCTGTCAGTTGTGGACTAAAAAATTAATTAAAGAGATAGAAAGTTTAAAGGGGTAATTCCTATGTTGTGGCGTCGTCTTTCTATTTTTTCAATTCTCTTGCTTTGTCTTGGAGGAGCAGTTGTCCTGGCAAACCAAAATCCCTTGTTTCCCCAAACACCGATGCAGAGCCTAGGAGAACCAAGACGTGGAGCGTCTAGACAGCTCAAGTTGATGGAGCAACTCAACCTCACTCAGGAGCAGAAGCAAAAGTTGCAGGCTATTCACTCTCAATATAAAGAGCAGATTTCCCAAAGTAAACAGTCACTGCATCAAGCTACCGAAGAGCTAAAGAAGCTCATGGCAGGTAATGCCTCTGCTGGCGAAATCCGCACTAAACATCAGGAAGTTCGAAGGTTGCGCGATCAGTTGGAAGAAGTAAGCTTTGAAAGTATGCTGGCAATGCGGGAAGTACTGACACCAGATCAACGGAGTCAGTTTGCTCAACTGATGGAACATCGACGAACTAATTTTAATTCCCCAATGAGGAACCAAAGAGGGTCAGAGAGTTGAGGTTTATATATCTCCACGGGTTTGCTTCTAGTCCTCAGTCGGGGAAGGCAGTGTATTTACGCGAAGCCTTTGCTGCTCTTGGGATTTCATTAGAAGTTCTTGACCTCAACCAAGACGATTTTTCCCACTTGACGATAACAGGCCAACTGCATCAAGTGGAGAGAGTGTTTCCCTCAGATAGCACACCGATAACGTTAATCGGCTCTAGCTTAGGTGGTCTAACAGCTGCTTGGTTAGGGCAACGGCATTTACAAGTCGAGCAGCTTGTCCTACTGGCACCCGCTTTTGGGTTTCTCTTTCATTGGTTACCTAAACTGGGGGAAGAACAGCTAAGTCAGTGGCGTTCAGAGGGATATCTGTCGGTTTATCACTATGGAGAGGGGCGATCGCTTCCTCTACATTACAAGTTTGTGGAAGATGCCCATCAGTATCAAGAAACGCAGCTAGTGCGACCAGCACCGACCCTAATCCTGCATGGGCGGCAGGATGAAGTCATACCCATAGAGGCAAGCCGGGACTATGCAAGTATACGTCCTTGGGTGCAATTGATTGAATTTGACAGTGACCACGCCTTGAGTAATGTGATGCCAGAAATTTGGGGGGCAATTCAAGCGTTCTATCAATTAACTTGATACAAGTTAAGGTTTCCTTCTTTTGTTAATTGTTAACCTGAGCCACCCGATTCGCTGCCAAGGCTGATTCAGCATAATTTAGCCCTTCTTGCCAAACCTGATAACCACGAGCTGTCAAATGTATACCATCGGTTGTCAAATCTTGCCCTAGCTGTCCTTGACCATCAGCAAACAAACTATGGAGATTTAAATAACCGGCTCCTTCTTGTTGAGCAATCACAGCGATTTGTTGGTTAAGGTTACGAATTCGCTCATTAGAAATTGCCGTCACCCGTGTAGGAAGAATTGACTGCAAAATCACTTGCGTTTGTGGGTGATTCAGATACAAGCGACGCACAATTTGCCGTATGTTATCGAGAATTACCTGATCAGTCGCTCCCTGACGCAAATCATTGACACCAGCCATCACATAGATAGTATCGGGTCTAGTTTGGGAAAAAGCAGGTAATCGTTTGAGAATTTGACCCGTATTCTCCCCAGAAATTCCTTGGTTTAGCCAAAGTTGGCTAGAAGGGAGTCGCCCTGAAGGGAACCACATACTCAGCGAATCTCCGACTATAATACCGAGACGATTGGAACCTTGTCCTTTCGCAACGGCGTTGGCTTCCTGTTGCAAAAGACGTATCCATTGCTCATGAGTGGGCTGTTGTAGCGTCAGCGCCTCTGAGCCGATACTTTTTGTCCAAAATGACTGAAAGCTATCAGCAGCTAAGCGGGTATAAAGCTTGCCTGCTTTCAGGGCAGCTAATCGTTGGAGATAGAGTTGATTCCCAGACACAGGTGAGAGAGCCTTGGACTGGGACTTGGGTGAAACGTCCTTATTCGTCTGCTCGTCTGTCGCCGCTTGGGCAATAGCTGATGTCAGGGAAGAATTTGAGATGGTGTGTATGTCCGATGCGGCTGAGCTGAGCTGTAGCTGGCTGAATTCAGGAGATGTTATTTCTAATGTTGGGACAATCTGGTGAGTAATAACAGATTGCCATGTTTGAGGGGCAGTTGAATCGGAAAGAGTCCAAAGCTCATCTGGCAGATTTGGGAGTAGCGCTGGTGAAGGCGGGACTGTTATGGGTCCTGCTGTTAGTAAACTTGCCGCCAGCAGATACGGATCGCTCATTATGTGGCTCCATCACACTTTCTTTTCCTGTTGACAGCGAGTATGGATTGCCGTCAGGAAACTTTATAAAGATCAGTGGAGCGAAGAAGATGCTGAGGTTCTGCGATCGCCAAACCTAAAAGCACCGAAACTGTCTCGGATATACTAGTTAATAAGAAGTCTCAAAGCTTATAGTCAGACAACAACCCACAAGCCGCCTGTGTTGTCTTATCCTCTAACCTATTTTACTTGATTGTTGCGAGCTTTTAAGCAATCATGGTTCATTTCCTTAGAAGTCAAAGCTGCCTATATGGTTCAAAGAGAGTGCAAAATAGCACAAATTTTTGAAACAACTATACGGAAAAAACGTCGAATTGATCGTAGTAGAAAAAGAGTAAAGCCGTTTCACCAAGCGTTCATTTCACTAGATTCAGAGGTTATTACTTAGCTGACTAGTGCTAACCGTTGTAACAAACGGGGTCTTGGTTTTAAGAAAAAGATAGAGGAAAATTACTGTGGGCAGAATCAGCAGTTGGCTGGTCACAAATTCTTTCGGTAGAAATACCCTTAAACTCAATGGGGAATTTTATCCTCTGTTTAGGGGAAACCAAAGCAGAATGTTAGACAGGAAATCTATATATTTTTTCCTATTTCCTGTTTTGTTTTTCCTTTTTCCTTCGTTAGTAAAAGCACAACCTATTGTCCCATCTGCCGATGGGACAGGTACAGTTGTGACGCCTACAGGCACTCGGTTTGACATCACTGGCGGTCAAACCTCGGTGGATGGTGCTAATCTTTTTCACAGCTTTTCCCAGTTTAGTCTGGATCAAAATCAAACAGCGAACTTTCTTTCTAACCCAGGCATCCAAAATATCCTATCCCGCGTTAATGGTGGCAATCCCTCAGTAATTAACGGATTGATTCAAGTTAGCGGTAGCAATGCTAATCTTTACTTGATGAATCCGGCTGGTATTTTGTTTGGTTCAAAGGCTCGCTTGGATGTTCCAGCCTCCTTTACCGCCACAACAGCTACTGGCATTGGTCTTGGCAATTTACAGTTCAATGCTACGGGAGCAAATAATTACGCAGCGCTGGTAGGGACACCGAGTACTTTCAGCTTTGGAACATCCCAGACGCCAGGAGCGATCGCCAACGCGGGTCAGCTAACAGTACGACAGGGACAAAACTTGACTTTACTGGGTGGCACTGTAGTCAGTACGGGAAGCTTAGAGGCACCCGGAGGCCAAGTTACCGTTGCCGCTGTTCCTGGTATGGTACGCTTCAGCCAGCCTGGACACCTGCTCAGTTTGGAGATTCAGCCGTCAGATGCACCCGTTACTCCTCACTCTTTGCCTCAGCTTTTGACTGGCACTGAGCAAAATACAGGGCTTGTGGTTAATGGTGCGGGTCAGGTAGAACTGACAGGTTCTGGTCTTGCCGTAGAAAATGGGGATGTCGTGGCCAAGAGTGTGACATCTCAAACAGCAACACTGTCAGCCCAGCATAACCTTACCTTAGTCGAGAGCCAGTTGCGTACAACAGGCGACTTGAATCTGTGGGCGCAGGACACAGTAAGAGTGCGGGACAGTGTGGCAAATCCTTTTCTGGCGCAGGCAGGAGGAAACCTCTACATTCAGGGCGATCGCGCGATCGATATCCTTGCCCTGAATCATCCCCAGACCCCATTCACGAGTAATGGGAAACTCAGCTTAGTCAGTAACGGCAATGTCTCTGGAGATAGTCACTTTTCCAGTAGCGGATTTGAGGTTCTTAACTTAGCAGGTGACCCTGGCAACTTTGTCAGCCTCTACGACCCAATTATCAGTTCAGTCGGCAATGTTAGTTTTGGCGATTACACCGGCGTGGCGCTCAAGGTAGAGTCTACAGGGAGCATCAATGGTGGAAATATCAGAATTACAGGGCCAGATATTTCTCTTGCTGGTTCTGATCCAGATATTCAAATTTTGAGGTCTAGTTCAGCGCTGATTTTGCGAGCAGGTTTGACTACATTAGCCAATGCCCCTAATGTTCCTGGCAATCAAGTAGGGGGGACACGTTTTTCGTCGTCTAGTGGGCGATCGTCACCAGGAACTATTGCAGTAGGAAACATCGATACTTCTAATAACGGCAGAGGCAGTGGTGGTCCTGTAATGTTGTCTGCTCCAGGCAACATTAATGTCGCGGGTAATATAAATACCAGCAGTACTGGAAGAGGCAGCATAGGGGGTAATGTGACCTTGTCGAGTACTCTGGGCAACATTAATACCCGCCTTATCAATACGAGAGCTACAGGAAATAGTAGCCAGGGGGGTGATGTCACCATGTCTGCCCCAGGCAGCATCACCTACGGCGAAATAACTACAAGAGGAGGGAATGGAAATCGTCCACAAAATGGCAACATTAATTTAAACGCAGGCACGGCAAGTCGCAGCACAACTCAAGGCGTTTTGCCAGCAGGTATGGTAGGTACCACAATAGTTCTGCCACCACCAAGCACCGATCCACCACCAGGTACAAATCCGCCACCGGGCACAAATCCGCCACCGGGCACGAATCCACCACCGGGCACAAATCCGCCACCAGGCACAAATCCGCCGCCAGGCACGAATCCACCACCAGGCACGAATCCGCCACCAGGCACGAATCCGCCACCAGGCACGAATCCACCACCGGGCACGAATCCGCCACCGGGCACGAATCCGCCACCGGGCACGAATCCACCGCCGGGCACGAATCCACCGCCGGGCACAAATCCGCTACCGAACCCAAATCCGCCACCGACCACAAATCCGCTACCCAGTCAAACTTCTACTTCAAGCCAGGGAACCAAAACGGGCATGGATGGTGGCTCAAACTTTGCGTTGGCTCAGTCTGACGTGGTTGCAATGCAAGATGAGCCTTTCAAGCGTCAATTTGAGCAATATTTTGGGATATCCGATAAGACTCGGATTGTCAGCCTGCAAGAAACCCGTAATATTCTTCGCAACGTTGAGGAAGCGACTGGGGTTAAACCAGCACTCATTTATATAACGTTTGTACCGCAAGTCATTGCATCCGATGGGGGTCGAGGTGTACCCTCTCTCAATCGAAATTCAGGCTCCGAAAACAAAAATTCTCAAGACCAATTGGAATTGCTGCTGGTAACCTCTAATGGTGTATCAACTCGCAAGCGGGTGGCTGGAACCACACGCGAACAAGTCCTCAAAGTTGCAGATCAATTTCGCGTTCAAGTGACCAACGTTCGAAGTGGGCGTAACTACCTAGCTCCAGCTTATCGACTGTATAAGTGGTTGTTGGCTCCTTTGGAAGCCGAGTTAAAAGCAGGAGGCATCCAGAATCTGACCTTCCTTATGGATACAGGTTTGCGTTCCGTACCCATGGCTGCTCTCTATGATGGTCAAGGGTTTCTGGTAGAAAAATATAGTGTTGGCTTGATGCCCAGTCTCAGCCTTACCGATACGCGCTATGAGAGTATTAAAACTAAGCAAGTTCTGGCGATGGGAGCAGCCCAATTTACTGAGCAAAAGCCTTTACCAGCTGTGCCAGTGGAGTTATCGGCAATCACTCCTTCTCTGTGGCAAGGCAAGTCTTTCCTCAACGAGTCCTTCACTCTAGAGAATCTCAAGACACAGCGACAACGGCAACCTTTTGGAATTATTCATTTGGCAACCCATGCCGTTTTCCAACCGGGAGCACCCAACAATTCTTACATTCAGCTGTGGGACAGTAAGCTGCGCCTAAACGAATTGTCTCAGTTGGGTTGGAACAACCCACCAGTAGATTTACTCGTGCTGAGTGCCTGTAGCACGGCTTTAGGAAATGAGCAAGCTGAATTAGGGTTTGCGGGGTTGGCGGTTCAGGCTGGAGCCAAGTCGGCTTTGGGGAGTTTGTGGTCTGTCAGTGATCAAGGGACTCTAGCGTTAATGACTCAGTTATACCAACAGCTGAAGCGAGCACCAATTAAGGCGGAGGCTCTGCGGCAGACTCAACTAGCAATGCTCAAGGGACAGATGCGTCTTGAAGGGGGTCAATTACTTAGTGGCACCAAGTCGGTACCTCTGCCACCAGAACTAGCTAAGCTAGGAAACCAAAACTTTGAACATCCCTACTTCTGGGCAGGTTTCACAATGATTGGTAGTCCCTGGTAAGGTAGGGGTTTTGCCACAATGAGTTCCACTGCTAACAGTTAAGTAGAGCCATGCTAAAGATGCCCACATTCCGCATTAGTCACTGTCACATTACTTGCGAGTGGGCAATGGGCAATGGAAAGACTATTCTATGGCGCTCACCTCACTCCGATGGGGCAGCGGGTTGTGGAACACGCTAGCGAAATCGTGCATCGAGCAGAGGAAATTACCAAAGAGGCAGAATTAGCGAAAGGGCTAAAACGTGGTCAGGTGCGGATTGCCTCATTTCGTAGCGTTGCCACTCATATCCTGCCGTTCGTGATTGCTCAGTTTCATCAACGATTTCCTGCGATCGCTGTCAGTCTCACCGAACACGATGATTACCCTTACGTGGAGCAAGCCCTGCGTGAGGGACGAGCGGATGTTGGATTCACGTTCCTGCCTGCTAGTGACGATCTGGACGCTTGGGAAGTGTTGCGAGATGAATTTGTCGCTTTGTTCTCGGCTACATTCAAGCTTAATAATGCTCAGTTGACTTGGGAAGAATTGGCGGCTCAGCCGTTAATCATGCCGCCTGTTGATTACATGATGCAGCGAGTTTATGACCATGCTAAGGCATTTGGTTACAGCTTGAATGTGGCTTACGAAGTAGGAACGGATGCCGCAATTGTGAGTCTCGTTTCTCAAGGATTGGGGGCAACCATTCTCCCGCGTCTGGCGGCTGAACCTATTCCCCCTAGCGTGCAAGTGTATAGTTTGCCTATTCCTCTAAATAGGGTTATTGGTGTAGCCATTTTGGCGGATACGCTTCATTCACCTGCTATTTATGCCTTTTTGGATATCCTTAAGTCGAGGAAATAACCCTAAGATTATTCCTAACTGGAATGAGGATACCGCAATCATGGCAATTTTTGAGACGTTAACAGATGAACACGATCTTTTGAGAAACCAACTCGCTAAAATACTTGATTTGCCCGATGATGCAAAGGTTGAGAGACAAGAGTGCTTGGAGGAGCTAAAAAAAACGCTTCACTCTCACACTGTCGCCGAAGAAGAAATTGTCTATGAAGTTCTTCTGCCTATAGAGCATTTAGAGTCTGAAGTGAGGGAGGGAATTGAAGAGCACAGGCTTTCAAATCAACTTTTGGTCGAGTTATATGCTCTTGAGGTTACCCAAGCACAATGGGAGGCTAAAGTCAAGGCGCTTAAAGACTTGCTGACTCACCATTTGAAAGAAGAGGAGGAAGAGCTTTTTGCAGAGGGGCGAAAAGTTTTTGATGCCAACAGGCAGAAACAGCTTACAGATCTGTATTTGCAGAAAAAGGAAGAGGCTTTAAAAGAAAATTCCCTGGTCAAAGAGACCCAGATGGAGGCAGAATTGCAAAAGGATTGACAGGGAGTTGCCTAAAACTTTGATCATCTTTGAAATGAATTGTTCAACATCTCGATCTGCGGACAGATTGTGCTGATAAGGAAGAGTAGACAAAAAGCCTACCCCACAAGGGCATCGAATTGACTGTAAGTCATACCATTTCGGTTTATGAGTGTCGCATACAGGTAAACGCTAATTGCTAATAGTTGATTGCTGATTGTTGTTGTTGACTATTAGCCATTAGCAAAAAACGAGGTAATACGATGTAGCGCAAAATTGCCAGTTTTTTAAAGCCTATGGCTAAACCTGCTTCAATCTGCCCTTTGTGAATGCTTTGAACTCCGGCTCAAACAATCTCAGTGCAGTAGGCTCCAAAGTTCACCGCCAATGAAGCAATCGCGGCTTGTTCTGCCGTTAGCTTAAGACCTAAATTCGGTAGTCTAAAGAAGATAAAAAAGAGTTGGATGAGGTAGGGAGTATTCCGAATCACCTCAACGTAGGCAAGAGCAATCCAATCTAGGAAACGGTTTTCAGAGGTTCTAAAGAGTGCTCCAATGATGCCAATAACTAGGCATAAGGCGATCGAGATCAGCGAGATTTTAACAGTTAGCCATGCACCAGCTAGCAACACCCCAAGGTTGTCCCAGACAACAGAGAATTGAAAAGAATAACTCATAAATTTCTACTAGAATTTAGCTACTCTCATATAGCTCCTGCGAAAAGTGATAATTCAGTAATCAGCATCATTCAAAAGTAAGAGAATATATCTGGTATACAGGAATGGACAGCGAGCTTTGGTTGCTTGGGTTACACTTTGTCTAAAACAGAGCACTTAAAGACAATCTAATACCTGCTAAAAAGCGAGTAATACCAATTCGTTTTGATAGTGCTGTTTACCTTTCTTGATGAACTACCCCGACCTGCTACGCGGAGGTCGGGGTTCTGTGAGAATTTAGTTGTGGGAGTCTTAAGAAGACCAACGACGGCGCAGGTTGAAGAACCCTTCTAGAAAGTTTTGTAAACTTTGGTTGCTCATCAGGCGCTGTCGCTGCCACTCAAGAGCGGTTTTGTGAATGATTTCTGATAATGTTGGGGAAATCTGGGGTAAGTTGGCGATCGCTCTTACCTTAATCTTGTGCCGAATGCACAGTGCGATCACTCCAATCAATTCACTTGCTTCTGGTCCAATGATCGATGCTCCCAAAATTTCCCCATTCTGACGCCCAACGAGCTTACAAAAACCTGTAGTTTCTCCCAAAAGTTGAGCTTTGCCCACACTCTTGAAATATTGCCGCACGACGAAGACATCCTTGCCATAGCGGCGTCTGGCTTGCTCCTCCGTCAGACCTACCCGTGCTAATTGTGGCTCACAGAAAATTGCCCAGGGAATTCCACGATAATCGACCTTAAACAGGGGGGAAAACAGTGCATTCTTTAGAGCAATGCTGGCTTCATACTGAGCGATATGGGCAAACTGATAGCCACCGGCAACATCTCCACAACCATAGATGCGGGGATTCGTCGTTTGCAGTTTCTCGTTTAGCTCAAGACCCTGTTGATCGAATTTAACTCCAACACCTTCTAGATTTAAGGATTCGACATTTGGCTTTTGACCAACAGCCAACAAAATTTCATCGGCTTCAATGGCATGATTTCCTGCTTGAACCCACTTTTTCTCGTCAATCTGCCTAACTTGGCTGACTGGACTGTCAGTGAGAACGCGAATCCCCTCAGCTTCCAACTGGGCTTGCACCAACACAGACGCCTCTGGGTCTTCTTTTGACAAGATTCGGGGAGCGCTGGTTACTAAAGCGACATCACAGTTCAGCCGTACTAAGGTTTGAGCCAGTTGAATACCAATAGGACCACCACCAATAACCACCCAACTACCTTGCAAGGGTTGGTTAGAATTTTCATCCTTCAACCCTTCTTTCAAGCCTTCCCGCCAAATATCTGTCGGTGTAAGATAGTCAATGTTTTGTAGCCCTTCAATATCAGGAACAGCTGGGCGAGAGCCAGTTGCAATCAGATAAGAACGCGCTCGGAGGCGTCGATCATTGACCATAAAGCCAAGGTGAGGGCGTCGGTAAAATTCACCGACACCAATGACAACATCGACGCCCAAAGAGGCTAAAACAGCAGGAGAACTTTGTTCTGAGCAGGTATAGACGACCGCTTCCGCCCATTGTCTTGCTTCGTTCAATTCAACTGATGGGATTTGTAGCTGTTGTGTAGAGTCCGCAAGTTGAGAGTGGATACCGAGTAAAGGAGCGTCACGCACCTGCTGAGCGACACGTCCAACCTGACTAAATGCCTTAGTGTAGAGGGCACCATGAGCTAGCCAGTTTGTCTGTAGCTGCTCATTTTCTACCAAGGCAACGCGAGCATTTAACTGAGTGGCAGCAATAGCGGCATAGGTACCAGCCATACTGCCTCCAATAACGATCAAGTCGTATTCAACAGTCATTAGTCATTAGTCATTAGTCATTAATCATTAGTCAGGAGCCCTGACAACTGACTATAGCCGTTCTCAATTGAGTGCTATACAGGTTGCTCGTAGGGGCACGATGATATAGTGCTCTTACCGTGTGGTGTGCGCAACTGAGAATCGCTATATATTCAAAGAATGGCTCTTAGACCTTCTAATAAGCGTTGGTTATCTGTATCTGTTCGCACAGCAACTCGGAAGTAGCGATCGCCTAATTCTGGGAAGCTTAGACAGTCGCGGATTAAAATCCGGCTGTGCTTGAGTAGTTTTTCCTGTAGTTGTGAACTCGGTTGTTCAGACTGCACCAGTAAAAAGTTAGCGGCACTGGGGTAGGGCTGCAAGCCTGGTAATGATGCCAAGCCCTGATAGAGTTGCGATCGCGCTAGTGCTAGCCAGTTCCATGTTTGCTGTTGAAATTCTACATCCTGCACCACGGCAATGGCAGCTGCCGCTGCCAGGACGTTTACGGGCCAGGGGTCGCGCCACTGCCGCCAGCGCTGGAGTCTATCAGGATGAGCCACGCAATACCCCAACCGCAGCCCAGGCAGGCTATAAAACTTGGTAAGCGATCGCAAAATCACCAAATTTTCATAGTCCTGCACCATTGGTATAAGGCTTTGCTGCTGCTCAGCTGGCAAAAAATCCATAAAAGCCTCATCTACCACAACTAAGGCAAATTGCGAAAGAAGAGGCAGAATTGTTTCTCGATCAAACAACTGCCCCGTAGGATTGTGCGGGTTATTCAGTAGTAGACCCCAAGATGATGAGTAAGGAGTAGGGAGTAGGGAGTAGGGAAGCTTATTGCCTCTTGCCCATTGCCCACTATCTCGACTGAGAAGGGGGTACTCCCTAACTTTTGCCTGAAATGCCTTAAGGGCACGTTGGTAGTCACTAAATGCTGGGGTAACTAGGCAAGTTCCCTCTAGTTCTGATAGCTCCCTAGCTGCCCAAGTTAGGAGTTCGGCTGAGCCGTTACCCGGCAAAATCCAGCTAGGGGTCAGAGTCGGGTGCAGCTGATTGAGAGACACCCGAAGTTGTTGGTAATCGGGGTCGGGATAAGTGACCAAGTCTTTTAGCTGAGACTCTATAGCTGCGATCGCACTTTTTGGTGGTCCCAGTGGGTTGATACTCGCAGAAAAATCAACAATCAAAGAAGGGGAACAGCCTGCCAGTGCCGCTGCCCAGGCTAAATTTCCCCCGTGATTTGGTCGATTCAAGAATGTATCCCGCTCAAGTTATTAGCTGTTAATCTCCCGGCGCAACTTTCTCCTTAAACAGCTTGCCGGCAGAAAAGGCAGGAACCTTGGTCGCTGGGATTTCCATCTTGTCACCGGTTTTCGGATTGCGACCTTCACGGGCTTTGCGCTCCCGTGATTCAAAAGAACCAAAGCCTACCAAAGTCACTTTGTCACCTTCGGAAACCGCTTCCATAATTGCTTCCAAAGCGGCAGATAAGACCGCATCTGCCTGCTTCTTGGTCACAGTAGCTTTTTCCGCAACTTTATCAACTAATTCGCCTTTATTCATTGAGAATCTCCTTTTTGTTTGGATCACAGGTCAAACATGGCTCGAAAATCTTAGTTCCGAGAGCTAGATTTTGACCCAAAGAGCAGGGACTTTCAACTCAAAATCGCTGAAACACCCACAGGCTCGAAGTTTCACTGCATTATTCTAAGCTCTGCGCCGCAGATATGGATCGTTGAAAGCTTTAAATTATGTGGATTTGAGGATTTTTTTGGCAAAGAAACAGTTTTTACATATTACAACATAGCATCTTAGTATAAAACGTGTTTTTTTACCAAAGTATTTCATTAAGTATGCTGTTTTTAGGAAATTTTTAAGAGGACTGTGCGACTAGGCAAAACAGGAATAAATAACTCTGCCAACATGCCTGAATTTTACTAAAGAACGTGGATTTATTAACCTCTAATTTTTGGGTAGGGGCGAACAGCTGTTCGCCCTACAGAGGTTCTGGCTTCTGGCAGTTATTCAATTTGCGATCCTAAGCCGATGTACTTTCAAATTGCATGATTCAGATGCTCAAAGAGCACGGGAGAGTGGTTATGCAACTTAAATGCTGATTAGCTTACCGACTACCAACTTAAGCTGGGACATTTCGGTAAGGGTAATGGGTAATGGGTTGGAGACTATTATCTATTACCAGCCCGCACGGCGTGCTGTCCCGTGATTGGTAGCCGCTTACCTTATCTACCAATAGACGGCTCAGCAGCGGGAGTCGGTACATTGATTGGAGGTACAGTAATCGACGGAATTGGGCTAGGACTCGGTATCGTGATCGACGGAATCGGTGTAGGACTCGGTATCGTGATTTGAGGAATTGGTGTAGGACTCGGTATCGTGATTTGAGGAATAGTGATCGATGGAATCGGTGTAGGACTCGGTATCGTGATCGATGGAACCGGTGTAATACTCGGTAATGTTATTGAAGGTAGGGTTATTGAAGGTGGTGTGGCTATTGTTTGATAAACTGCAACGGCTTTATTTTGATTAGTTTGCAGTACACAAATACTCATCCCAGCAACCATAGACATCAGGATGAGAGAGAATAGTCGAATCTCTCTTCTAATTCCACTATTGGTAGTCATGATGCTCACTTTTAGCTGCTATTGACATCCTCCCTCATCTGCCTTTCTAGGGTCGGTTGAGGTCGGGGATTCCTTTGCTTTAGGCTAACGAACCCCCTGTTTTTACCCGTCTTTCATTCCCAGGCTATAGAACCGTGAGATATTCTAGTCGGATTAGGCAAACATTACCGTCGCAAGATTTGATTAGCCTCTCGCCCTGGCGTGTAATTGTAGCCAAATGAGGAACCCTCCGTGTCCTGAATAATCTGAGGCGTCAGCAGCACAATCACTTCTTGTCGCTGATTCGCTCGCTCGGTGCTTCTAAACAGGGCACCCAGAATCGGAATATCGCCTAAGATTGGTACCTTTCTCACCGTTGTTCGGTCGGAGTCCTGAATAATGCCTGACAGAATTAGAGTTTGACCATCTCGCAGACGAATCTGCCCAGAGGCAAGCTGACGCACATTCAGTAAAGCAATTCGGTTTCTATCGTCTCCCACGCTTATATCTTGTTGACTCCCAATGGCAGTCACCCTCGGATTTACAGCTAAAGTGACAAAACCATTGTCGTCAATTCTATCAATCGCGATTTCAAGAATTAAACCTGCCTCGCGAATCTCTGCTGTTACTGTTCTCGTAGTTTGGTTAGTGGTCGATTGAGTCTCACTCCTAATATTGCCAACTACCTCTTGTGTCAGGCTGACTCTAGCTGTTTGACCCTCTTGTACTACAAGCGTTGGGTCCGTCAGAATTTTTGCATTGCCACTAGTAATGGACGCTTGCAAAGCCGATAACAACCTTTTGGGAAACTGGAACAGAGATGGCAGGCCAAATGAAACAGTACCCGGTTGGCCAGCCGTTGCCGTAACAGTGCCATCGGCATTATAAGTAACGATAGTGTCCCCAGATTGTGTAACATTTACGATTCCTGGGGTCAATGGATTGTTTAGGGTTATGAAAGGCCGTCCCCCAATCACTTGAGCAGCTCCGGGAGGAATAATTTGAACCGGCTGCTGTCCTGGCTGACTCAGAATGATTGTGCGAGACCCTAAGCCTGGAATAGTGAGGGGAGAGTTTGGATCTTGGAAAATAGTGGCATTGGCAAAGGGATTTTGGATTACAGGTGGAGATACAGGACTCGTACTTGTCTGTAGTCCAGTAGGTGGCCTAAACCCACCGTAGTTGAAGGAGGCGGCTCCACCATCATTGGAAAAAAAGCTGTCACCAATTCCGAAGGAAAAGCTGCTGTTGAATGCATCTGTTCCCAACAGGTTGACATCAACAACCTTGACATTCACGGCTACTTGACGACGGCGCAGATCTAGCTGCGTCAATAAAGCTGTAGCGATTTCAACTTTGCGCGGTTCACCAACCAAGGTAATGGCGTTGAGGCGCTCATTAGTACCCACTGCCAACCCTCTGAGCACCAAAGGACCGGTCAGCCCCTGTCCTACTCCTGGCTGCGCTTGAACATCCTGTGGGGTGATTTTTTGCACTGACGTTGTCGTGTTTTCAATTCTTTGAGCAGCGGCTCCCTCACCGACCACCGTTAGTGTTCTTTGAGTTGTAACCTGCTGCTGCTCTGCTCCCTGAGAAATCAGGAAACCAACAGCCTGACCAACTGGCACTTGATTGAGACGTAAGGTTCGAGAGATGAGATTGCGAGCTACATCAGGCAATTGAGGACCGACAAGAATCGTGCGCCCAACTCGGTTAGCCTGAAGACCTGAGATCTGAAGGACGTAGTTAAATACGTCTTGAACTAACTCGTTTTCTAGATCTAGCGAGATAGTTTGCTGCGTACCACCACCTCCTGGGATACCCGGAGGTGCACCAGCCTGACCACCTCCTCCTGTAAAGGCAACGTTGAGACCAGCGGAGCGAGCCAGTAGTGCCAAAACTTCTCGAACAGGAGCTTCTCGCAGAACTAGGCGAGGGACACGCACGGCTGTTCCTAAATCAATAAAACCAGCCGAAGCATTGATATTGGAGATGGCAATATCACCCACGGGTGGCGCGATCGCTCTTGGCAAAAAGGGTGGTGCTGGTGCCACGGGTTGTGCTGCCCCTGTTGCTGGAGCCGGATTCCCATCAATTGTAACTTTTGGGTTGGGAACCAGAACGTCTGGTGATGGAGGCGTTACAACGGGTGGAGGCACCACTGTTGGTACTGTTGGCGTTGGCGAAGGTTGAGTTTGAGCTTGTGCGATCAACTGAGCTGGCGTCTGGCTCAGAGTTCCGGAAGTATCTGGCCTTGTTAGTGTCGGTACTGTTGACGTTGGCGAAGTTTGTGGTTGTATTTGTGCAACTGGTCGAGGTGTTGGCGTTTGAGCTAGAGTTGTGGGAGAACTTGGTGCTTCTGTCTTTTGCTTGGAAGCCGATTGTGTTGGGAGATCAGGTGTTGCTGCTGTTGCAGGAGCTGTTGGTGAGGGTGAAACAGCCATCGGAACTGCTGCTTGATTATTTGATGCTGGGCTCAGACTTAAGGTAATTAAGTCAGCCTCACTCTGGATAATTTTTCCTGTAGGAGGGTTCTCTGTCCCTGTGACAGTTACCCGAACTTTGTTGGCATCCAGTTGGCTCACAATAAGAGAAGTGATACCGGGCATTGGGTTTTCCTGACTAAAGCTGTTGCCCTGGCTCAAGTTCAACTGAGTATTAACAATATCTGTAACTAAATCATTTCCACGGCTCACTGTGAAAATCTGCGGACGCGTATCCCCTGCTTTAGTCTCCAAAACGAGTTTAAGTTCACGATCGCTCTCGTTGAGCCGTACTCCTGTTACTTGCGTAGCTGCAGCCCTGACGGGCTGTGTTGTCAATAGCGCTACTGCTCCTCCAATAATAATTCCACTTAATGCTTGAGCTTGTCTCACGATTCACTCCTCACTTGTTGAGACCAATCCAACGAAATAGCCTTGAGCAATTAGCTTATGGAAGCCAGACTTATTTTAAGTCCTGACTTCGATAAGCTAACTGCTACCAATGCTCGTGCAAAGCGCACTGCCCCAACGGGACGAGCGCAATGCTTTTTACTTTTGGGGTTTTTGGGCAGGCTGGGAAGCGTTACCCTTAGCTTGTGCTTGGGCGTCGTTTTCTGTCACCGGTGACAGTGCCTCCAGCGTAAACGTTGTTTTGATATCCGGTTTACCACCAGGAATCACTTTTTGGTTTTCTTTTTTGAAAACAGCGGGAGTCACTTTATTAGTGTCAGGATTAATCACCACTCCCTGATCGTCACTCAGCTCAGATTTAAATTCTTTAAAGAGCAATAGTGTCTGCAAACGTTCAAAGCTTCGCAGAATGGACTGAACCTGGTCAAAGCTGCCCTGAATCTCTACATTGTAGAATTTACTTTTCAGTTTCCCGTTTACCTGCGTTGCTCCAGAACTATTAGTACCTCCACTTGCAGTTTGCTGTCCCTCTGGCACAGGCTCAAACTTGAGCATAGTACCATTTCGGGATTTAACAAAGCTATTGAGAGATAGTAACAATGTATCTAGACTTTTCTCATTAGCAAATAAAGTCAGTACTTGTTTGTTTTTCTGCTTAGCTTGGTCTAATTGTGCCTGTTTCTCCTTAATCTGTTTTTGAATTTGTTCCTGTTGTTGAACTTGAGACTTCTTATCTTGAACAGAGCTTTGTAACTCTTGATATCGCTGCCAAGCCGGCTGAACTACGTTAACCAAGAGGTAGGTTGCAGCTAAAAGACCTAAGACACCAAAGACTATCCCGGAAACTCTTGGAGTAAAGGTAATTCCAAAGGCTGTGGGATAACTAGGAGTTTCCTCCTGACCTTCAGGGATACCAATTTCATCAGCATACGTCATGGTTGAATTACTCCTTTCTCCTGAAGAGTTCTAATCCGTGTTACCAGTCCCACGGCACCTTTTCGATCTAACTCTCGGACTAATTCGGAAGCGGGGACATCATTTAAGCTTGTTTGAATTCTGTATTTTACTGCTTTGGGAAGTTGGTAGGTTACTCTACCCGTAGACTGACCTCGATTCCCAGCCGTATTCACTTCTATCTTGCTTGGGCTTTGCTCCAATTGAGCACTCACTAATTGGGTTTCATTGCTTTTCAAGAAGGAAGACTGCTTAAGCGTCACCATAAAGTTACCCACATCATCAAAAGAGCGAGCGAATCCGGAAATCTCCAACTGCGTTGTCGGGATTGGGGCGCTAGCCGCTTGGGGAGTAGCTCCACTGGCATTAGGTGACGGAGACGGAGAGGGGGTGGGGGTAGTGGCGGCAGCAACTTGTTTTTGCTCGATGGTTTGAATTTGCAAGCCAGAGGGAACACGCTCCCGAATATCTTGCAATATTGCTGACCACGGCTTGATTTGATTGAAAACACCTGCCAGTTCTTGAGTTTCAGCGTTTACCTTGTTGATTTCAGTTTGTAGCTGAGTAATTTTTTGTTTTTCCCCGTTCTGGCGTTGCAGCTCAGCTTGCAACTTAGCATCTTCCCCCTCTAGTGCAGCATTTTGCTGTTGTAGAAAAAGCCACAAGCCACCGGCTAACGCTGGCAGGAGTAAACCTGCGATTACCCCTACAATTAAGGGTGTCATGGCTCCCGTCTGCCTTTGTGGCTTTGGTCCCTGAGTCGGCGGTAGATAATCCGGCCGATCTTTTAAGAAATTAACATCCAGACTATACATTGCTTCAAACCTCCCGCAATCCTAATCCCAGTACGGTTCCTAAGCCTGGTCGTTGCACTGGGGGAATTTCCTGATCCACATCTAGGGAAAGCGCCGCCACAGGGTCTACTTGAGTGGTTGGTAAGCTTAACCGTTGAGTGAAAAATTCATCAAGTTGTCCAATTCCACCGCCCGGACCAGCTAGTAGTAGCTGTGCCACTTCTAGATTTTCACTTTGATTTAGATAAAAATCGATCGAGCGGCGCAATTCATCGGCTAGCTCTCCCAAGACTCTGATTAGGGCAGCCATGCCGGGGTTAATGCCTGTCTGTCCACTACGCCCCATGCTATCGGGCGGCGTGCTGGGAATTGTCATTCCTTGTAGTAGTTCAGTGTTTCTTGAGGTTGGTAAATTCATAGCTCGTGAGAGCGCACTCTGAAGTTGATACGTCCCAATGGGGACAGTCCGGGAGAATTGAGGAACACCATCGACGATGATTGCAATTTCAGTGCTGTCAAATTCAATATCCACCAGCACAGCCGCTTCTTGCGGTGCAAATTGCCGCAGTTGCTCTCTGAGCGTCCGAATCAGGGCAAAACTATTAATCTCTAGTACATCTACCCGTAACTCAGCTTCCCGAAAGGCATCGAGATACATGTCTGTGATTTCTCGGCGGGTGGCGACTAGCAACACTTGCACCTTTTCGATGCCATCTTCATCAGTAAAGAAGCCTAGCTTCTGATAGTCCAAATCGACTTCGTCGCGGGGATAGGGCAAATACAGACCCGCTTCATGATTAAGCACCATATCTCGTAGCTCTTGGTCATCCAACTCAGCGGGAATTGGAATAATCCGAATAATGGCTTCCCGCATCGGTACGGCTGTGGCGACGCGATCAACTTTAACTTTACTCTCCGCTAGTGCTGCCTTAATCAGTTCTGCCAACGCCGGGGAATCGGCAATCTGTCCCCCTTGAAAGATGCCTTCTGGCACCTCGTGAGAATAAAGCGTGGCAAGTTTGTATCCCTGACCTTGCTTGCGCAGTTGAGCAATATTAATTCGTTCCGGAGCCAATTCGATCCCGATGCCTTTCTTGCCTTTGGGAAATAGATCTTTAAAACGATTAAACATAATCTTTTCAGCGGGAGCGAGACTTAACAGAAGTGACGTGAAGCGCGTGAAGATATTTAATCTAACAAGATTAATACTGATATATGCTACTCCATCTAGCTTAGAATCCTCCTGGTTGAGTGGTATTTACTGTCAGTTACCCACGACTGGAGCCGCAAGCTTGCCCTCGGATTGCTCCTGGGCTTCAGAGTCCACTGACCAAGACTCACCGCCCTGCGATAGAGCTTGCGCGTTGCCGCCTTCGGCTGATCGCAGAACGGTATAGCGGTTTCTGATGTTGACCGCCGCATTTTTATCCGCATGGTCTTTATGTCCACAGTGAGGACATTCAAACTCATAACGTTTCCTTCTCCCCCGCAATCCACACCTTGAGCAAGTCTGACTGGTATATCGAGGATTGACATACTCAATTATCATGCCTCGCTCTTGTGCCTTACTGGTGACATTTAAGCGAATCAGGTTATGCTCCCACTGGGCAAGGCGACACCGTACACCTTTAGCTACCCTTAGCTTCTTAGAAACTTTGGGCATGTTTACGTCTTCAAACACCAACACTGAATTGGGTAAAACCCAATTCACTAGTTGCTTGGCAACCTGTTTACAAAAGGTGCGTGTGCGATTACGCTGCTTGCGACCAAGCCGTTTGAGAAGGCGACGGCAAGAACGTGTGTCTTTCTTCTCTGCCTTACGAGCCGCAAGTTTTTTGTGCAATCTAGATTGAGTCTTGTTAGTGCGATAATTCTTTATTCTAATCGCTTGACCACTAATAAATAGCTCTCGATCATCAGCATCGACAGCGACCAACGTGTTGGTTTCATTCAAGTCAATGCCGACTGGATGAATCCCCCTTGGTTCTGGAGCTTCCAGCGTTACCCTAACCCGTCCAATCAGCTTGCCGTCGCGTTCAATTACCGTTAGACTGTCTACCTCCAAGGCTTTGGAGAGGTTATACTGAAAGGTTTTAGGTACTTTGTAGGTGAGCCGCTTACGACCTCCTACAGTCCAAATTGACAGGGTGCCATCTGCTCTAAAATCAGCATCTCTACCTCGTTGTCCGACTAGAAACAAGGCCTTAGCTCTTCGGAAATTAAACGGCTTAAAGGCTGGCTTCTTATTAGACTTTGCCGACTTGTATGCAGAAGCAACGAGCCGAATTGCTGAGATGGTCATCTGAGCGTTCAGCTTGCCTTTCACCAAGTCATAGCATTTGTGTTGCAATGCGATCGCGCCTAATGGCTTGCCGCTGTTGTAGCACAGTTCTGACAAAGCCTGCTGAACTTGCTGGAAGGTTTTCACCGTTGCCAGTAAGTCAGGGTCTTTAGGCAGAAGTATGGTTACTGTGCGTTTAATTTCCATGATTCAAATTTACCATCAGTTTTTGCCGAAGCATCATGTGATGGAACTTTTCACAAAAAAGCGGTCATCAGTGGTCAGTTTTATTCCTTTTCAATAGGGAGCATGCGTGTAGCGCATAGCCCCAGCGCGACAAACCTTAGGCAAAGCCTGTTACGAAGTAGTTTGAACCCTTGTAAACTCCCTGTCTCCATAAGGTAGGATGATTGACTGCTAGCGCAATGCATCGGAAATTAAGGTTTAAATGAGCAGAATTAGAACTTGGAGACGTTTAGGTATTCTTGCCCTGTTGGGGCTGCTGTTGAGCTGGGTTGTCAGCTGTCGTCCCAGTCCATCGCCATCTGCAAAACCTGAACTTGAGTTCTGGACAATGCAGTTACAGCCAAAGTTTACCGACTACTTCAATCAACTAATTGCCAAGTTTGAAACCGAAAATAAAGGCGTAAAGGTACGCTGGGTTGACATTCCCTGGACAGCGATGGAAAACAAAATCCTGACAGCTGTTTCGGCAAAAACTGCCCCCGATGTAGTAAACCTGAATCCTAGCTTTGCTACCCAATTGGCGGTACGCAATGCTTGGTTAGATCTGGACACCAAAGTCTCTGAAGCCGTGCGCCAGCAGTATTTGCCCAAGATTTGGAAAGACAGTACCCTCAACAATAAAAGCTTTGGCATTCCTTGGTATCTCACCAGTCGAGTAACGATTTACAACAAGAATTTGTTGCAAAAAGCGGGTGTTGCCAAGCCTCCTGCAACTTATGCGGAACTGGCGCAGGTGGCGAAGCAAATAAAGGATAAGACGGGCAAGTATGCTTTTTTTATCACGCTGGTTCCGGAAGATTCAGGTGAGATACTAGAATCGTTTGTCCAGATGGGAGTCGAGTTAGTCGATGCTCAAGGGAAAGCGGCTTTTAACACTCCCAAAGGCAAAGCAGCATTTCAGTATTGGGTAGATTTTTATAAGCAGGGGCTGATGCCTAAGGAAGCTCTTACCCAAGGGCATCGGCGAGCTATAGAGTTATACCAGGCAGGTGAGACAGCTCTGTTGTCTAGTGGTGCGGAGTTTATGGATACCATTACCAAAAATGCACCGACCATTGGTCAAGTCTCAGCCGCAGCACCGCAGATTACTGGTGAGACGGGTAAGAAGAATGTTGCTGTGATGAATTTGGTTATCCCGCGCGACACCCGCAAGGCGGATGCGGCTCTAAAATTTGCTCTGTTTGTGACGAATACGGAAAATCAACTGGCTTTTGCGAAGGCGGCGAATGTCCTACCATCTACGCTTGAGGCGTTGCAAGAGTATAGGCGATCGCTAACTGGTGATGGTAAGGTGTCACCAGTGGAGCAAGCCAGGGATATTACTGCTAGCCAAATCCAAGACGCAGAGGTCTTGATACCGAGGATGAAAGACATCAACAAGCTGCAAAAGGCAATTTATGATAATTTGCAGGCGGCAATGTTGGGTGAAAAGACCGTAGATAAGGCAATTGCTGATGCCGCTCAAGAGTGGAACAGTAGCCGTTCTTAGATTCAATCCCTCCCCACCAGAAGAATACCTTATGTGTTTCTCTACCCACGGGTTGAGTCCTCTGGTAGGACGCAATTTTAGACTGGGAAGGCAGTAATTCAGGTTTTGGTGACACATCCTTGTAAAATCATATTCGTTATGACTACAGTATTATATAGAAGCCATAACGAGTACGTCTTAATAGTTCAAGGAACAAAATAGATGTTGAGAAATCGCGAAGGGGAAAGAGTTCCCAATGTCACTTTCAGAGCTCGCAAAGATAATCAATGGGTTGATATCACAACCGATCAGCTGTTTGCGGGTAAGAAAGTAATCGTCTTTTCGCTACCTGGAGCCTTTACGCCCACTTGTTCATCTACACACGTACCCGGTTACAACGAATTGGCTGGGGTATTCAAACAGAATGGCATTGATGACATTATCTGTTTTTCAGTCAATGACGCCTTTGTCATGAATGAGTGGCAGAAAACTCAAGAGGCAGAAAATATCACATTCATTCCCGATGGCAACGGTGAATTCAGCCAGAAGATGGGAATGCTCGTTGACAAAGAAAACCTCGGTTTCGGTAAGCGGTCATGGCGCTATTCAATGTTAGTGAACGATGGCGTGATCGAAAAGATGTTTATTGAACCAGAGGTTGAGGGCGATCCCTTTGAGGTGTCTGACGCCGAGACAATGCTCAAGTACATCAACCCAGAAGCAGCTAAGCCGAAGACTGTTTCACTGTTCACCAAAGTGGGTTGTCCTTATTGCGCCCGCGCTAAGGAGGCTCTCAAGGAAAGCGGAATCGATTTTGAAGAAATCGTTTTGGGCAAGAATATTACCACTCGCTCTTTACGTGCTGTTGCCGGCGGAACAACAGTGCCACAAGTTTTTATCGACGGAAAACTAATCGGTGGTTCTGAAGCCCTTGATGAATACTTGCGTACTCAGCAGCTAGCAGTGAAATAATAGGATGACTTGGTCGAGACGGATTTAGCCATCCTGTTGGCTTGCTGGCTGATTTTGTTGTAAGAACCTGCAACAACTGCTCCGGCAACTTCAGGAGAAATTGTTGTTTATCCGTTTTGAGAGGCTATCGCATTTTCTCATCAGTAAGTGCGATCGCCTCTTTCAATTCAATGTCCGTGAAGCGTTCTCGTGCTCCAAAGGAGAACCAGAAGGGTAAAGTAGCTTTCGCGCAAGCGAATCACTCTACGGGAAATCAATGCTGCGTCTCTTGAGTCAGCATTGATTCTTGAGCAGCTTGCACTAGCTCTTCTTCTGTGCATTGATACAACTTGCGCAGGCGAAAGACTTGCCATACCTCTAATTTTGGCGTTGTCCTGCCTTTTTCCCAATTACGGATTGAGGATTCAGCGCATTTTAGGTCACGCGATACGTCAAGGATGGTGAGCCCTGCACGTTCTCTCAAGGCTCTCAAATCCATAGCTGACTGAACATTCCAACCCAGCGACCGCTAAAACTTAGCGCTAAGTATTGACGGGTAGTAGGGCTTTGCACTTTAATCATGATCGAGTAAAGGAATCTGACCCTTCTATCAAAACTGAGAGTCAAGTGGCTCACAAAACTTGTTCACGCCTTGCCTCAGTACATACATCAGCACTGGCGTTGCGAGGATTGACGGAAGTAGTGGTGTCTCCGCTAAGTATCTGACCATTGGTCCAACTGAGCTATTCACCAAGTCTTCCCGAAATTCCTTTTGACAAATCACAGCACGGCATTTTCGGGCTAAAGCGTCTAACCATTCGGCATTGTCTCTCTGAGGTTGCTGTCCCGCACGAATGGCTAACGCGATCGCGGCATCTTCCAAATCTCCTTCACAATCCTCGATCACATCAAGTGCTTTCATTGCTTCGGGATTACTAGCTAATTGAGAGCGAAACTGAGCAATTTCTTGAGAGGTCACTATAGTCATGGAATATTTTTGGCAATTAGCCCCGTACTGAACACAGTAAGCCGCTACCACTATTGTGCCAAAGGTAAACGATAGGTGTCGTGAGACATAAGAATTTTAGGAGTATTCTCAAATAGACCTCTTGCATAACTCGGATTGACCCCCCTCAATCCCTCGAAGTGGGGGAGGAAATCTTGCTCCCTCCCCGTTGCTCCTGAGGGTTGGGGAGGAGTTTCAATTAATTTGTGCAAGAGATCTAATCTTCTCCAATAGCCACACAGGAAAAATTACAGCCACTTACGGCTATAATTCTTAGCGAAAACCGGGCAATGCAGCATGTTTGTGAAAAACTGGGCTTCCACCTCGAACCTGTACCCAGTGAATCAACGGTGAAAGTAGTTTACGAATTATATTAATCGTGTTACAACAACGAATTTGGTATCAGTTCTATCAAGTCCGACTGCATCATTCAGATTCGTAGAAGAGATTTGCAAGAGTCCATAAGTGCTGTGATCGGAGCAGAATTTATACAGGAACAATGGTAGTAGGCACAATCGGAGCGATCGCATTGAGAAGCACACAGAAAGCAAGAATTAGGTGATTCAAGCTTTCAAATGTGTACCGTGCCTGTTGCCTATGCTTGCCATTACCAGTCTCTATTATTCAAAGTGCATAGCTACCTATAGAAGCTAGTACGATAACAAATATCATCTATTTATAGACATAAAATTATGTTCGGTAAAATTTCCGAACAGTACATGCAATCCAAGCCTGAGAAATACATTAAGAGTTAATCAAATACTTTCCGACTTTCAATAGCTTCATTGAGGTGCCTTCATGTACAAAGGAAATCCCCTCAAAGTTGAGGGGACACAGTTCTATTCTTAAGGAAGCAACATATCAAACAAAAATGAAATGGTGATGAAATGGGCATTACCCTTTTATTGCGACGTAACCCCCAATCCCTGATCCGAGGTACCACCAACTACTAATCAGCCTGAGTAGTGTCACCGCTGCTATTCCAAGGGCAAGCGATTACATCTCAGATGTCGAGCAATTTGGCTCTAATTGAACATGTGTTTACCCACATATAGGCTAGAGCTTTAGCAGTGGTAGCCTTTAAGCGTTAGTAATTATATGTAATTCAAGGAATTGTTCACACCCTGCTTGTTATACCGTAGGGTTTTTTCTTTTATGCTACTCCACCCTGCTCTTGAGCTTGAATAGAGGGTAATACGCCAGATGTCTGCTTTTCGGCTATCAAGCAACGGATGCTAGCGTCCATTCGCTTCCATCGGTTTGTTTAGGTTTGGGAGCGATCCACTTACCTCCGTCTCTGATATCATTGGCGTAAGCCTTGGAATGTGCCCACAGGACGTTCTGATAATTCGCCCTGTGTACTTCTCTACAGGGGAAAGTCAGTGGCTTAATGGCTCAAGCCAACACAATCGGGGCTGTATGAGGAGACAGAGTAAATAACGGTGAGCAGTTGATGGAACACTCTCTCCCTTCTGAGTTTGCTAGCCTCTAAGTTTACTAACCTGAAACCATAGCGCCCGTGAAGAAAAACGCAACCAACACGCGAACATCTTGACGGGCTACTTCCCCATCACCAACCCGATGCCCAACGCTACTACACAAGCAACCCTCTATCATCCCAATATCTTCCAGTTCACCCTGATCGGACACATCGAATCAGTGGACGAGGTGAATTATTTTATATGTCGGGATAACACCAGATTTCGCCTGAAAGACCCAAATGCAGACTATCCGCAGGACATAGAATCATGGCAGGTTATCCCCACTACTGATTCCACAGGTATAATTCAAACCTTGAAAATCGATAGTTACTCAATTGGTGAACCTAATGGAACTGTAGAAGAATGTAGGCTTTTAGGGCGAGTAGTACAACTGGGAAAGCGTGGACAATTTGTCCAGCTCAAGGTTAGCCAAACAGGTGTAAAAACTCTAAAAATCAGTCTTCTCTCTCCGGACCCTCGCATGAAGATTGGGCAGTTGTGGCAGGTCTTAGCTGCCCGTCGAGGAGAATGTCTACAAATACTCCAAGCTCACCCAATTGATGAAGCACATCACTTATCCCAAAAGGCGCAAACTGATTTAACGCTACCTGTGGTGGAGCCAGTAACACAAAGAAAACAAAGCCAGAATGACTCAACTACAGGTCTGGTTCTGACTAATGGCACTACGAAGAAAGTAGGTTCCTCAAAATCACCTAGTGAGACACCTACCACTAAATCCTCAAAATCATTCAGTGAGACACCTACCACTAACAACGGTAACCAGGCTGATGCCAGTCTACTGACTCAAAAAGACGTATCCAATAAGCTGAAGAGTGACATTGAAGATTCCACAGAAACAAGGTTAGCGGAACGGGCACATAGCGCGATCGCAGCTCTTGTTGCAGAAACTCACACCTCTGATTGGGAGCTGGAAAGTCCTAAAAAACGAACCGCTTCGAGCTGGGAATGGGAGGCTTTCTCTAGAAGTACCCAGCTTCATGCCCGAGTAAAAGTTTTTGCTGGTCGGAAAAAACCAGTAGTTTATCAGTATCCGTCTCACCCTAATCTCCAATCTACACAAGACTTTGGGACATTTGACTCCTCGCTAACACACACGCTTAGCGATCACTTGAGCGTTACTCCTTTGGGAGCAGCTAGAGGGATTGGTGCTTCCTGTTTCCGAATTCTGATTGGTCCCTATGAAGTCGTTCTAGATTGCGGCACTCGTCCAAAAGGCTATGATCCCCTGCCAGCACTGGACCATCTCAAAAACCCAGACCTCCTGCTGATTTCTCACGCTCATCAAGACCATATAGGAGCCGTTCCTGTATTTCAAAATCGTTTTCCGGGTGTGCGGATGATTTGTACCCCCGGCACTCGTGAGATTGCTCATGTCATGTTGACTGACTGTTTGAAAGTGCAGCAACGCTCGGAAGACTCGCCTGAACTCTTTGATGAAATTGACTTGGACCGTACCTTGTTCCGGTTGGAAACTCAACCGATTGGCGTTGACTTTGAACCCCTGCCTGGGTTAAAAGTACGCTTTATCAATGCGGGTCATATTTTGGGAGCCGCTTGCATCTATTTAAGGTATGGAGAGAGAAGCTTACTGTATACGGGTGATTACAATACTACCTCCAGCCGCACGACAGAAGGATTAAAGCTGGCTGAGTTGCCCAACTGCGAGATGCTGATTACCGAGTCTACTTATGGGGCAGATACTCATCCCGCTAGAAGGAATCAAGAGACAGCTTTAATGAAGGCGATCGCGGAAGTTGTACAAAGCGGCGGTAATGTTCTTATCCCCGCTTTTGCCTTAGGACGTGCTCAAGAAATCTTGTTAGGTATCCGCACAAGTGCCCTGTTCAACAAACTCAAAATACCTGTTTTTGTGGATGGACTCGTTCGAGCCGTCACAGATACATTTAGAGGCAATCTAGAACTACTGCCTTCTGCTGTACAGAACTTTGCCAAACAAGAAGAACCCTTCTTTAATGAAACCTCAAATCCACCAATTATTCCTATCGGTTCTCCCAAAGAAAGACCCTTAGCAATGGCTACTCCGAGCGTAATTGTTGCTAGTTCAGGGATGCTGACTGGTGGTCCAAGTGTTTACTACGCCGGGACATTGCTGGAACGAGAGAATGCGGCTATCTTTATTTCTGGCTACACCGATGAAGAGTCACCAGGGCGATTGCTTCAAAATCTTCACACTGGAGACACAATTGAATTAGATGGTAAGGAGATTACGGTCAGAGCAAGGATTGAACGGTTTAGTCTTTCAGCTCATGCGGATAAAATAGGTTTGACTCAGGTGATTAACAAAGTTAATCCTAAGCACCTAATCTTGATTCACGGCTCCAATGATACGCTGCATGAGTTGGCACGGACTGGGGATTTGCGATCTAAACACTATATCCATATCCCTGAGGTAGGAGAGACGATAGAGTATGGTCAAGCACCAGACCATTTAAGTGCTTCGCAAATTACCAAAATTGGTCTTCCTCAAGAGTTTGAAGTATTAGTTGAAGCCGAAGTAGAAGGAGCGTGGTTACGTATCCCAGAACAAGTCGTAGAGAATGATCCACGCTGGCAACTGTTAGCGACATCTGGAATACTTAAAGCCAAGTGGGATGGATTTCATCTCAAACTAAGTCCTGTAACCCAACAAAGCATTGTACGCCAGAAGGCAATCGGGGATGCGATCGCATCAGGAGAAGATTGCTGTGCAGTGTGTCGGTTTTTTAAAGTAGGAAGCTGTCAGTGTGAGGATAGCCCCTTATTTGAACTTCACGTCGATCCTGCTGGAAAATGTACAGAGTTTACCTACTCCTACTCAGGATCTTCTACTGGAGTTAACTCAAGCCCCGTTGATGATTCCTGGACGCAAGAGCCAGTTGATGATTCCTGGGAGCTGGAAATCGAGTAATTCAGCATAGTTCAACAGTGACCAGTTTTTCGCTACTCAGTTATCAATTTTTTGAATGTCAACATAGTAGCGGGCTTGATTGCCTACACTGATCAATCAGCCAAACAAACTCTACCTTTGATTTCAAATGAGTCGAAAATACACCAATTAACCAGGAGTTGTTATGTCGTTACCTATCATTTTGCAACCTGGAGAAGGGCCATCGGTCAAGATTCGCACGAGTACCTGCACCTTCAAAGTAACAGGCGAAAATACACAGGGTCACTTTGGGTTATTCGAGTTTGTCATGGAGCCAGGAACCGAAGGCGCAAGTCCTCATATCCACAAGCAACTGACCGAAATGTTCTACGTGGTAGAAGGTGAAGTTGAACTGGTACTTGATCAACGTAGAGTAACGGCTGCACCAGGAGCGTTCATGCTTGTGCCAGAGAATACGCCGCATGGCTTCTCCAATCCAGGACAAACGCGATCGAAGCTGTTAATCATGTTCTGTCCTGCCGATTCACGCGAACAGTACTTTGAGGGGTTAGCTGAACTAACTAAGAATGGGCGACAGCCTAGCCAAGAAGAACTACTTGAATTGATGCAGAAATTTGACCAGTATCCAGTTCCTTGACTCTGTTTAATCCAGCCATGACTCACTTTATAACTCATGTGGCGGCGGTAGCTACTGGTAAAATTCCTGAAGTTTCACGAAGACTTCAGTAGGGTAAGATTTTGCCCATGCAATATCCCATAGTGCAAATCCCAAACTTTGGTATAACTTTGCGGCTATTTCATTTTACTTGCGATAACTAGTGGTAATTATCTCTACATCAGGATACAGTTTGAGGCGGCGAATTACCTCTACCATTGTTGCTCTCCCGTATCCCCTACCCTGATATTTCCAATCAGCTATCAGTTTATTTTCCACGATGAACTGCTTCTTGCCGCCTAAGCTCTCTTAACGTGCCAATCTGTTTTAATAATTTTTATCAATTACAGAACGGGCTGCATTTCTAATCCTGCGAGTCACCAATTTTTCAGCTCCTAGAGAGATAAGAAAACCACCTCCAAAGCAAGCAATTTTTGAGAGGTTACCCCTGTCAAGAACAAACCCAACAACCGCAGCCAACACCCCCAAAATTACGTAAGACCAGAGTAGCCAAAGCGGTTGAAGTTTCAAGTCTCTTAAGAGCAATTCGTCATGTTTGTTAAGCATGGTATGTATTAAGAAGTAGTTTTTACTCGTTTGGCATCACAGCATTTCTAGCCGGAGAGAATGGTGTGGGTCAGTTCTTAGGCTATGGTCGGCTGTACTTCCAGGAGAACTCTAGGTGAAACATCTAGCTGTTTGAATCATTTTAGTGGCTTTGCTCTCAAAGAATCGCTCAAACCGATACAGGGGAGCTGAAGCCAAGCCCAAGTCAGTGAGAATCATTGCTTGAACTGTTATGACTTACGCACTATCAAAATCCAGGATTATTGCTGAAATTAAAGAGTGCCTGCTTCTAGCTGTTCCCCTAGCTGGCGCACAGTTATCTCAAGCAGCAACTACATTTGTGGATACGGTAATGATGGGCATTCTGGGAAGCCATATCATTGCGGCTGGGGCACTGGGAGCCGCTACGTTTTTTTTGCTGATCAATATTGGTTGTGCAATTGTCTCAGCGGTGAGTCCACTTGCCGCAGAAGCCTATGGAGCGGGACGAGTCGAGCAGGTTGGTCGAGTGGTACGACAAGGGTTGTGGTTGTCAGTTATCCTGGTAGTTCCGGTGACACTGCTGATCTGGCATGGTGGATCGTTGCTGCGCTTACTGGGGCAGGAGCCTGGAAACGTTGCATTAGCCTCGTCGTATCTGAGAGCGATCGCGTGGGGTTATCTTCCTGGAGTGGGCTTTGCTGTGTTGAGAAGTTTTGTCTCGGCTCTATCACGGCCCCGTCCTGTGATTGTGACTATGATTGGCGGTACATTGGTCAACGTTGCAGCTAACTATGTTCTGGCGTTTGGCAAATATGGGTTTCCAGCATTGGGAATAGCAGGACTCGGTTGGGCGAGTACGCTGTCTCTTTGGGTAATGTTTGCAGCTTTGGCAATCTATATTCTCACTCAACCTCAGCTTCGGGTCTACGGTACGTTTACTAATCTGCATCAGTTTGAAGGCAAAGGATTTGGGGAACTGGTGCGAGTGGGTGTGCCAATTGGCGTGTTGGCAGGAGTAGAGGGTGGATTCTTCACCTGCGTAACGTTCCTGATGGGGCAGTTAGGAACAATAACATTGGCGGCTCACCAGATTGCTTTGCAAACAGCAGTTGTTACCTTTACAATTCCGCTCGGTATCTCGATGGCAGCCACTGTGCGAGTTGGACAGCTCATGGGACAAGAAAATCCGAAAGGGGCACGACTGGCGGGTTTTGTCAGCATTGCTATTGCTGCCTTGTTTATGGCATTGATGGGCATTTTGTTTTGGACAATTCCCGGAACGATTGTGTCGCTTTACATCGATACTGCCGAGCCAGCAAACGCAACTGTCATCAGCTTGGCGAAGACACTCTTGGGAGTGGCGGCAATGTTCCAAATTGTAGATGGCATTCAGGTAACTGCGGCTGGCGCATTACGAGGACTGAAGGACACTAGGATTCCCTTGCTGATTGGCATTCTGGCGTATTGGGGAATTGGCTTGCCCTGTGGCTACACGTTGGGCTTAGTGTTGGGATTTGGCGGCGTTGGGCTGTGGTGGGGATTTGCGATCGGTCTTGCTGTGGCAGCAGGAATTCTGACATGGCGATTTAGTACAGCTCGGATATGGCGGCAGATAAAACCTGTTCAGTCTTGAGGTAACAGCACTGCTGGACGTTGCACAATTGAGGGATGATTTAACGGCATAGTTTACTGGAGGCAGATAGATTCTAAGCGTAGCCAGCAGCCATCAGCCCGTCCGTTGCAGCAACAAGTTAGTCGATTACTTTCTCCATTTTGAATCGTTCAAGTTGCACGCCTTGACGTTCCACGAGTTCCGTTTCTACGACACGAAAACCCATTTTTACGAAGAAATGCTTCGAGATACGACTCGCTTCGGTGTGGAGATGCTTGATACCTTGCTCGACGGCATGCGCTTCTAATTGTTTGTAAATTTCGGTGGCATAACCATGTCGTGCAAAATCGCTTGCTGTATAAAGAAAAGCAATATGATCGGATGGATTTAATTGTCCAAAAGCGACCAATCGAGAATCTTCCACGGCAACAAGCGTTAAACCTAAACGAAGCAACTTCCTAAACTGTTCAATATTCTCAGGATATGAAGACCACGCTGCAATCTGTTGGGCATCATAGGCGCTGGAGCCTATCCCAATAACAGCATCACGATAGATAGCTGCAAGAGCTTCTGCATCCGATGTTAGGTATTCTCGAAGCATCCTTTTTCGACTGACTATTTATTCAGCTTACTTGAGCCGGACATAACAATCTAACTCTGAAGATGCAGGGATTATACCGAGTTAGCAAAGTATAACATCCTCTATTCCGGAGTTTTTATGCACTGGCTAGGGGCTAATAGAATAGTATTAAATCCAGCCGTGTTCATGTGTATAGTTTAGGTTTACATTTCACTTCGCTAACGGCATCCACTACTCTTCAAGAACGCTTTTCAAACACATCTACATCTATGCCTATAGATTCAAAATTAGCCTTTTTGAGGTTTCCCGATCCAGTACTAAGGCAGCTTAGCTCTTAGGGGTGGCATAAGGATGGGTGTTGACTTGCAAAATCGACGTAATGTACCGAGCGCGGCTTTCAAAGAGCTGCCCAACTCCAAGAGCGATCGCCTTTACCACATCAGCATTACAGTCACTGAGAAACTCAGACGCCGTAATTTTTCCAGCAAAGAATTCTTTGGCTCGCTCGATCAGATATTTCATCTCGACAAACCCGATAGATTTGACCATAAATGTTGCTATAGGTGAGTTTTTCAAATCGTAAGGAGAGTCTTGATTTCGTCCCTTACTCAACAACTCTAGTACCTCGGTTTCCACTTCAGTTTCCGGCTCTTTGAAACATTCAATATTAGGCAGGAAATTTACCAGAGCAGGGGTTTTTATTTGCGAAGTTGGTAATTCTCCCATCATCGTGGAAACAGGAATATCCCGTCCTAATCGCGTTGAAAGCGCCTCAATGACCCCGATGGAGACGAGCTTGCATCCTAGATAAAGCTTGGCTACCTCCAGGTTCTTACTAGTTCTTGATAACAACTGGCAGTATGTTTCCTCATCTGGTTCTCCTCTAAACTGCTGGAAAACTCGTTCTGGAGATAGGAAGTTCATAAATCCTTCCATTTTCTGCAAAGACCAACGGTACTCAGCAACCGTGTAAGAAGAATTCACATTAGTTAGCTCATGATTAGTTTCCGGCATGAGATTCCATGTGTTATCCAAAAAATCGGCAGAATTGGAATAGGCAAAATTCTCTACATCTCGGTTGGTCACGCGCACGGAGCGCTTGACGACTTCAACGAGTTGGGCATCATCCCACTCTAAGTTGAATTGCTTATTAACAATAACCAAGCGCTGATACAACAATTCGCCAGGACTTAAACCAGATGGTGACAAAGAACGAAAGGGGATTGTAGCTTCGATACACGCAGCGATCTGAGCGATTTGAGCTTTACTTAATAAAGGCGACAAAGTCAAAGCCGCTATTAGCGCACTTAAGAATTCATTTTGCCCATTGAAGGGAGAGAGGGCTTGACCTGGAGCAAACCCAAATACTGCCGCAACAATTTCAAACATTACTGAGTCAGGCAGTTCATTGGCTTCTCGAATTACAATCTGTCCTTTGACCTCCTTGATAAAAGGAGTAATGTAACTGCCAATGTTAAGACTTACGCCATGATCGACTTGTACGTAGACCATATCGTGAAACAACGCGGCTAAGATCTCAAGGGGATCAACTGACCCTCCAACCTCAAAAATATGCTCGGTCGTATGAAAATATCGCCATTGACCTGTCATGGTTTGAGTAATCAACTCGGCAATATTTTCAAGCTGAGTCAGCTCAGCTTTGACCTGTAGCTGTTCAATAGCTCCCATTAAACTCTCTTTGCAGCGAGTGTAAGCAATTTCTAACTCCCTCTTGTCACCCATATTCCCTGCTCCAAGCAATGCCTTTGCTGTGTATAGTACTCGGACTTGCTCAAATCTGCTGTACAACTGTACAACTTTCTTAAGCAGCATTGTGATTTGATGTCAACCCAAAACTTCTAGCACGGCTTTAGGCGACAGTTTATCCTTAAACCAAACAACTTTTGCTGGTACATTCTCCACTTTTACGCCTACTTTCTCTAAATTGAGCCGTTCAGAAATGGCAAGAATCAGGTTATCGCATTCTGCTCGCCGCACCTGAGAAAATTTCTTCTGTAAATACTCTGGACGCCAGTAGCCGATAATTTCTAGTAAGAAAGTACGACCATCGGCATGGACAAGGCGAAAGTCCGGAATCATTACACTGCCAGGGATGGGAATCAGGTCTACTTCTCGCTCTAGCACCCAGTCCGTTTTCAGAGAGTCCCAACGGCTGGCAAAGGCTGCCTCCAACATACTGTCATAAGGTTTACCGGGAGGATAGTGAGTGACTAAGCCGCAATTGTCATTGAGACTAAACTGCCCAGTTTTCTGGACACCCGTGTAAGAATCGCGGCTTTGTAAGGTCGCTTTCAGACTCCATTTCGTGACATGTAACAGGGCTGGGACAAGTTTAGCGATCGCCAAACCATAACGAGTACTGGGCTTAAATAAACTCGTAGGTCCATCAATGGTAATCGTGAACCCGTGGTCAGCATCGCCCTCGACGTAGGTCATTAGCTGAAACAACTTTAAATAGCGGAATAAGAGCTTGTACTCACCAGGGACATTCCGATGAGCATTCAGCGTAATGTGACTCGCCCGGTAGAAAATTCCCTGTACCTGAGATAAGTTGTAGCGATGCAGCAGTGCCTCCGGTGCAGGATCATCAAACTGAGTGAGAATACGATTTTCTTGTAAATCTGCATAAAGACCCCTGCGAATTTGCTCAGGCAAAACTTCGTGATTTAACTCTTGGCCGAGGGCAATGCTCAACTGTTCAAGTGTTACCTGGGACGCCACAGGACTGGGAACTGATTTTGCAGAAAGCGCGAAGACTCTCTGCCGCAACATCGGGGGTTCTAGAGGGCTGACGATTTCAAAGGTGCAGAAGCTGCTTTTGAGAATATGAGCAAGCCCTCGCTTGAGGCGGTAGTCGGGGCTATCACCTTCGAGTTCTGACAATTGTTGGTCGAGTGTGCCTTGGGTACTACCGATCGCGTTTTGGAAGCAGGTGATTAACTCTATAGCGATCGCACAAGTGTGTTGATTGACCGATAGCCGTTTCGGAACAATCTCTTCCCCATTTTGCCGATTAATTAGCAGCTCGGTCGGTAACATAAAATAGCTTAATACTATCTATGGTTATTGGTACTTGTCGCCCTAGTAGTTTGTACGATACAGGTAATACTACTGTTCTACTAAGCGGCTAGATTTTCGCCAAACCAAAGTTACTATGAAGGGTGGTTCAAGATGAGTAGAGTGATGCCTACGCGACGACCTTCGTACTCCGTAATTTACAGATGCTTAGAGTGCCGACCAGATAGTTACGAAGATTGGTATCAACAAGGGAATGCGCTACGTGATGGGAACCAGTATGAGGAAGCCCTCTATAGCTATGATAGAGCATTGGAGTACCATCCTCACGATTATTGGGCGTGGTATTGGCGGGGCGATGTTCTGGATGCATTGGGGCGTTATGAAGAGGCTCTCGATAGCTACGACAAAGCCTTAGAAAGTAAACCCAGTGACTACTGGGCTTGGTGCCAGCGTGGTAGTGTACTGCGGCAACTTGATCGCTTTGAGGACGCGATCGCCAGTTATGATAAAGCGCTGGAAGCGATACCAGACGACTACTGGGCTTGGTATAACCGGGGGCGCGTAGCATTAGAAGACTTGGATTGGTACGAACAAGCGATTGCCAGTTTCCAGAGAGCACTGGAAGCCCGACCCCATGACTATTGGAGTTGGTACCGCCAAGGTGACTCGCTGCGGCACTTGGAACGCTATGAAGAAGCGATCGCCTGCTATGACAAAGCGCTGGAAAGCCGACCGTTAGACTACTGGAGTTGGTATCGCAAAGGTGATGCCCTACGTCACTGGGGACACCTTGAACAAGCTCTTGCTAGCTATGAAAAAGCTTTAGAAGCAAAACCAACAGACTACTGGGGTTGGTACCAGTGCGGCGAGATATTACGACAGATGGGTCGATATCAGGAAGCCGTTGCTAGCTATGAGAAAGCGCTGGAAGATGAACCAGAAGACGAATATGCCTGGTACAACCAAGCTTGTTGTTATGGGTTACTGGGGAATGCTCAACAAGCGATCGCCAGCCTAAAACAAGTGATTTATCTCAATCCTGATGAATACCAACAGCTAGCTAAAACCGACTCAGATTTTGATAACCTACGTGGGAATCAGGAGTTTGAAGCTTTCCTGTCAGGTGATTAGCTCTATAAGCCTAACTTTTTGCTGACCATGCCCGGTTACCGAATCGGCGTCCCGAATCTGGAGATGCCTCCGGAGAGTTGTGCCTTTTGACTTTCGAGCTGTTGTAGTGGTAGCTCAATCACAAACTCTGTCCCTTCCCCAAGCTGAGAGTTACAGTACAGTTCACCCTTGTGTTTCTTCACCACAATGGCATGCGCGATCGACAAACCTAAACCCGTGCCTTTGCCAACAGGTTTGGTAGTAAAGAACGGGTCAAATAAGTGCTGTTGAACAGTTGGTGGAATGCCTAAGCCATTGTCGGCAATGCGAATCACAATTTTTTCAGTGAAAGGGAGTGGTGAGTGATCAGTTGTGAGTGGTGGGTGGGAAGACAAGGAAGTGGGTTGTTCGGAGATTTCGATGAAAATTCCTGCTTGTCCTCCTTGTCTCCTAGAACGGGCGTCTGGCTCAGTCCTCTGAGTATCTCTGTACACTTGGGTACAAATCCGAATTGTAGGAGTTAGGGAAGAATCCTCCTTAAGCCGGCTTTCTAGGGCATCAATGGCATTGCTCAAGAGATTCATAAATACTTGATTCAGCTCACCAGGGTAGCACTCTACTAAGGGAAAGTCACCGAATTCTTTAATCACCTGAATGGCAGCTCTATGGGGTTGTTCTCTTAAACGGTTTTCTAAAATCATCAGGGTGCTATTGATTCCCCGATGAAGGTCAGCTTCCTTTCGTTGTGCTTCATTGTGGTGCGAGAAGTTCCGCAAGGAGAGGACAATTTGCTGAATGCGCGAGGCTCCTTCTTGCATTGAACCTAGCAATTTAGGGAAGTCTGCCTTGATAAAGTCGAGGTCGATCGCGTCAATCTCGTCTTGGATTTGAGAATCTGGTGTTGGATAGTGCTCTTGGTAGAGGGAAATTAGATGCAGTAGATCACAGGCATATTCTATTGCTGGAGTGACATTGCCGAAAATGAAGCTAACAGGGTTGTTAATTTCATGGGCAACTCCAGCCACCAGTTGACCCAAACTGACCATTTTTTCGTTCTGTACTAGCTGAGCTTGAGTGTGTTGGAGTTCCTTCAAGGCTTGCTCTAGTTGCTTGGCTTTCTCATGCTCTCGCTGGGTGAGCGATCGCAAAGCTTCTTCTGCCCGCTTTCGCTCCGTAATGTCTTGCCCAATGCCGATACGGGTACCATCGCTCAGTCGAATATTAGCCCAAGACGTATCCACTACGCGATTGTCACGAGTTATAGTTTTGAAGTCCTGCCATTTCCCTGTCGCTGCCAGCATGTGTTGCAAAACCCTCTGGCGGTACTCTGAGTCAGAATAACATTCAGTCAACACGTCACAATTTCCTAGTTCTTCTAAAGACCAACCCAGGACACGTTCCATCTCCCGGTTGCTCAATTGAAGCTGACCCTCGGCATCATAAAACGCCACCATCATAGGAATGTGGTCAAAGATAGTTTGCAGCAGTTCTTTCTGCTGTCGTAGCGCCTCCTCTGTCTGTTTGCGATCGCTGATGTCTACCCAAAAACCAACGCACTCTATAGGGTTGCCAGCTTTGTTATATACCAACCTCACCTGATCACAGAGCCAACGATATGCCCCGTCTTTGTGTCGAAAGCGGTATTCATAAGAGTGCTCCCCAACTTCAAACAGGTGCAACAATTCACCAAAGACCTGTTCAATATCGTCTGGATGGATATGACGACGCCAGAACCCGGAATCGTCTATAAATTCCCGTGGTTCGTAGCCAGTAACAGTGGTAATGTTCTCACTGACAAACGTGACTTTATAATCCTGTGATGCTTTGCAACTATAGATGACGGCTGGGTTAGCGGTAAGCAGATGTTGCAGGCGATCGGTCGCTAGCCTGCGTGCCGACTCCGTTTGCTGGCGCTCTAGTTCTGCTCCGGCGCGATCTGCAAAAATTTTCAAAATCGATTGTTTGCCCAAATCGATTTCCATCGGCTTCACATCCAGCACCACCATTAGACCAAAAATATTTCCCTTGGAGTTAATTAGAGGAATTCCTAAGTAGCTTTGGGCGTCTAATGTCGCTGAATATAAATCGTTAGGAAATAAGGCTTGCACCTCTTGTGAGTAGAAGCACACTTTCTCCTGTGGGAAATTTTCACAGGGAGTGTCTGCTAGGTCATACTCGAAGTTCTCACCCCAGGTTTCACCCGTCCAAAAGGCTAAGGTACGAGCTTTGGTACATGTCTTATCTACCATCTCAGCAATCAAGGCATAACGAGCTTGCAGGATTTGGGCTAGATAACGGACACAGGAGCGCATGAAGCTATCACCAGTAGCTGAGGCTGTCCCCTCAACAATCAATCGCAGCGCTTCCTCTGCTTGTTTGCGAACGGTGATGTCGCGGAAATAAATGTTGAGACCATCTTTAGACGGGTAGGCATGAATCTCCAACCACATGTCTAGCGGTTCATACAACACTTCAAAATGAACAGCCACCTGTTGAGCGATCGCTCGGCGGTATTCTCTCTCAACTTTGGTTCCAACTGACCAAGACCATACTTCCCAATGGGTTTTACCAATGAATTCCTCTGGTTGTTTGTTGTTGAGTTTTGCTGTTTCCCGATTCACATAGGTAATCCGCCACTCGTGATCCAGGGCAACAAAGGCATCTGTAATACTTTCCAGAATGTTAGTAACGAGACGATTCGACTCCCGCAGCGCCCCCTCTGCCTGCTTACGCTCAGTGATATCTTCAACTATTTTGATGAAATACTCTGGGATACCCTGAGTGTCTCGCACCAGTGATACTGTTGAATTTGTCCACTGCACCTGACCCTCCTTGCTGATGTAGCGCTTCTCTAAGGAGTAGGTTTGTCTCTCGCCTGCCAAAATCTGACGCTCATACTCTAGAGACAGCTTTCGATCATCTGGGTGGATGAGCGATCGACAAGCCTGTGCCAACAGTTCTGACTCTGTATATCCCACCAAGTCACACAAACGTTGATTAACCTGAAGAAACTGATTCGATAGTGATACCTGAGCAATTCCCACAGCAGCCTGCTCGAAGATTGCCCGGAAGCGTCTCTCACTATCTTGCAAAGCGACTTCTGCCTGCTTGAGTTGAGTAATGTCGCGAGTGACGACTAGGACAAATTCTACATCTCCATCTTTAGCAAATTCAGGCACTAAGTGAGCCTGATAAGTTCTTAATTCGCCGGATGCTATTGGAAAATTAAACTCATCGCACTCAGCTCTAGCTGTATCAAAAACCTTTTGAATATTAGCCTCCCAGAGTGATGATAGCTCAAGCGGCATTCCCACTTCTTGATTAGTTTTACCGATAAAGCTTTGATAAGGAATTCCCGTTACCTGTTCAAAGGCGGGGTTAGTGTAGACATAACGCAGAGCCCGATCAAATCGAGTAATGATATCGGGTGAATTTTCAGCAAGGGTTCTAAATTGCTGTTCTTGTCTAAAAAGTGTTTTCTCTGCTTGCTTGAATTCTGTGAGGTCTTCGGCAATTCCTAATACATACTGAGGCTCTCCAAATTCATCAAAAATAGGAATCTTTTTGATGTTAAATAGTCGTTGACCGCGATGAGTATGAACCAGTTCTATCGGGATATCTACAAGCTTTCCACTTGAGATCGTCTCTCGGTCTTGCGCCGTGCAGAAACTTGCCTGCTCTTTTGGAAACAAATCATAGTCACTCTTGCCGATAACCTCAGAAACCGAATAACCTATCAGTTGAGTAATTGCCTTGTTCCAGTAGACAAAACGTAATTCCTGAGCATCTTTAGCAAACACTCCCACTGGCAGGTTTTCCAGCAAGGAGTTAAGGAATCTTTGGGTATGCTGAAGTTTTGTTTCTGCCTGTTGATGCTGAATGAATGAACTCAACTGGGTGGCAACAGCATTGACTATCTCAATGGTTTGCGGTTCCGGGATACTAGCTTCTTTTCTCAACAAAATTAAAACAGCTACCACTTGGTTATTGAAGAGAACAGGAACCCCAAAACAGGCTTTTAATCCTACCTCCTTAGCTAGTTGGGAACGAGTAAAAAATTGGCATTTCTCAACTGAAACGTCGGTAAGCCAAACAGCTTGCTTGGATAAGCAAACTTCCCTCAGTAGTTTCCTGTCGGTAGGAAATGTAAACTGCTCACTCTTATGTCTAAATTTTTCAAAATGTTTATCACTGGCATACCAACTTTTACCATATTCAAACGCTGTAATATCAGGGTTGGAAATCCAAAATTCACCAAAATTCCAACCTGTTTTCTCACAGACTTGGTACAGAATCTCTTCTAGAGCTGATTGAAAATCAGATGCTTCATTAATACATTTTGTTGTTGTTACTAACAATTGTAGTTGCTTGTTTTGCTCAATTAGTTGCTTGTTTTGGTCGATAATTTGTTTCTTTTGCTGATAAAATGTAAGTTGATTTTTAACTTTGACTAAAACTTCTTGAAGTTCAAATGGCTTAGTGATGTAGTCTACTCCACCAGATTCAAATACTTTAACTTTGTCGAATACATCATCTAAAGCACTAATAAAAATTACCGGAATATCAGCTGTCTGCTCTTGACTTTTCAATTTTTCACAAACTTCATAGCCGTTCATTTCCGGCATTTCGATATCAATCAAAATCAAATCCGGTTTCGCCACCTCTACAACTTTTAAAGCCAGCTTTCCGTTTATCGCCGTTCTGACTTTATACCCAAAGTTAATCAACAGAGTTTGTAGAAGACGTAGATTTTTCGGGTTATCATCAACCAATAAGATGTCGGGCTTGGAAGTAGGTGGTAGGTTGCTATCCATTAGCAAAGGCTTCAGTTACATCAATGATTAAGTCCAGTCGAAAGTTATTGACTAAATCTGCTAAAGCTAACTTCAGAGCCGATTGAGATTCAGGGATTTGTTCGATTAAGGTTAAAATCTCATCATTATCAGCACCGAGTGCTGTCAGATGTAGCTGGGAGAGCCACTCTGGAGGCATCCCTAAAAGCTCCTCTTTTCTCAATGCCTCAACTCTTCTTTCTCTCGACTGGAGTGAAGTCGATTTGGGTATACTTTCATAAACATAGCGCAATCCAAGGTGTTGAGCGATTTTTTCCAGAACTACCGACTCTTGGAAGGGTTTTCGTATAAAGTCATCGCAACCCGCTGACATGACAACGGCTCGTTCTTCATTAAAGGCACTGGCAGTAACGGCAATAATCACGGTAGCTTGACCTTTGAGATGAGCTTTGATGCGTTTAGTGGCTTCATAGCCATCCATCACTGGTGTCCGTATATCCATTAAAATTAGGTGCGGCTCCCAACTCTCCCAGTGCTCAACGGCTTCTTGACCATTGATAGCTTCAAATACCTCAAATCCAAGGGATTCTAGCAGCTTAACCAGCAGGTGACGATTTTCCCATGTATCCTCAACAACCAAGATACGATAGGGAGGTTGATCGGGTGCTAAGCCAATCACCCGCCCTTTTGAAGGCTGGCAATAACTGTGATTGGCTTGGGCTAGGTTTACAAGGATATTAAAGGTGATCGCACTCCCCTCACCTAGGGTACTGTTGACGCTCATGTCTCCTCCCATTAACTCAACAAATCGTTTGCTAATGGATAAACCCAAACCTGTTCCTTCTTGAGCTTTTTGACCTGCTTCAGTTTGGACAAAAGCATCAAATAATGTTTTAAGTTCCTCCGGGGCAATGCCCGGACCAGTATCGGACACTTCAAAGTTGATAGCCAATTGTTCAGGGCAAATTGCTAATTGTTTATTACTCCTTGCTTCCTGTGAGCTATTAGCTATTAGCCATTGATTATTAGCACTTTCTACACGCAGTGTTACACTACCTGCTTGCGTAAATTTGATGCTGTTTCCTAGGAGATTAATTAAAACCTGGCGTAATTTACTCTCATCTGAAAACACATATTGTGGAACATCTGGAGCCATGTCCAACTTTAGCTGCAATCCCTTGACTTGAGCCTTGAGTTTTAACATCTCCGTGATACTTCTCACTAGACTATACAAATCAAAGTAGCTGGGGTTGAGTTGTATCCTCCCTGCTTCAATTTTGGACATTTCCAAAACATCATTGATTAGTTCTAGTAAATGCTCACCACTGCGGTTAATGATTCCTAGTTGTTCATGCTGAGATGAAGTGAGAGTTGAATCGCGACTGAGTAGTTGGCTAAAACCGAGAATGGCGTTTAGTGGCGTTCTCAGTTCGTGACTCATATTGGCAAGGAATTTACTCTTGGCACGGTTCGCTGCATCGGCAGCTTCTTTAGCTTGTTGCAGTGCCACCTCTGCCTGCTTCCGCTCAGCAATTTCACGCTCTAATTGTTCATTAGTGTTGCTCAATTGTACTGTGCGTTCTGCTACTTGGACTTCTAAGGTACGATTGTAGTCGGCTAACACCTGCTCAGCTCGTTTGCGTTCCGTGATGTCTTGAAATTGGGAAACAAAGTATAAGGCTTCCCCTTGATCATTGCGCACTAGAGAAACGCTCAACAAAATCCAGACGCTATCTCCGCATTTATGAAAGTATTGTTTCTCCATTTGGTAAGTTCGAATCTCACCTGCTAGCATCTGGTGCAAATAGCCGAGATCGGCGTCTAAGTCATTGAGATGTGTAAGAATTTGGAAGTTTGTCCCTAGCAATTCTGATTCGCTATACCCAACAATTTCACATAAAGAAGGATTGACTTTCAGAAAGTGTCCGTCTGGTGCTACAAGTGCTATGCCGATCGCGGCATCATGAAAGGCGAGGCGGAAACGTTCTTCGCTCTCTCGTAGCACTGCCTCCATTTGTTTGCGTTCGGTGATATCCCGACCTTCAGGAATCAACAATACCACTCGCCCAGTTTCATCCCTTACAGGTTTGAGAGAGAAGTCGATTATCGTCACCGTATCACTCGCGCCCTGAATGTCAACTTCGTAACGCACAAACTCACCCGCTGCTGCTTGCGCTACAGCTTCTTTTAACTGCTCCTGTTTCGTTGATAAGCAAGACGATTTTGGTTCCCCCATCTCCCCTTGCTCTCGATCTCTCTCTACCCACCACCGTGTTTCCCACAATGGACGATCAACCACATCTATCTGAGTCAATCCTGCAAAATCTAGTGCCGTTTGATTAACTTCCAGAAGCGTGCCATCTGGTTTGAGTAGACCGATAAATTGAAAGGTTTGGTTAAAGATAGCTCGGAATCTCCGCTCGCGATCGCGTAGCGTCTCTTCAATTTCCTTGCATTGGCTAATTTGCTTTTCCAGTTCTTGGTTAGCAGCTTCTAGCTGTGCTGGACTTGGTAATGCCAAAGCCTTAGGTAATAATGGTACTAATACTACTGCCGTAGATAGGGAGATGGCGGCGGTAAGCATTTTAATAAAACCAGATAGCCAATAGTTAGGATGCCAAAGTGTCCAGATTCCTATTAAATGAGTGGTGCCACAGGCAACGATGAATGCACTAAACAACTGAAAAATCCAGTTGAAGGGAATATCTCGTCTCTTTTCAACGAAATAAATTAGCATTAGCGGAATTGAATAGTAGGCTAATGCAATCAATGCATCTGAAATGATATGCAATCCTACCAAACTAGGCTTCCATAGATAGCAATGTCCATGGGGAATAAAAACTTCTGCTAATACCATTGGATTTGCACTAAGTTACAGGAAATATTAATTCTTTATTAAGACAGATGACATTTTTGATTTAGTCTAGCTCACACTTTTTTATTCTGACATTCTGAGCTGTCATACCAATCTGTCATCAAGGGTTGTAGAAAAATTTAATATCGCTCTAACAAAAGTTTCACTTCCTCTTCCATCTCTAAATCCTTCATTGCTTCCCACTCAGCTTTGCGAACTGCTAGGTAAGCTTGAGCAAGTTCTGTCCCCAAGGCATCTAGGAGAACATTGTCGTTGCTTAGTTGCATAATTGACTGCTCTAGGTTTGTCGGCAATCGATCAATGCCATGAGTACTAAGTTCTGCTTCCGTCATGTATCCAGGGTCTACTGCTGCTGACTCTCCTAGCTCAAGACAATGCCGGACACCATCCAGTCCAGCGGCAATTACTGCACCCAATGCTAGATAAGGATTAGCGGAAGCATCTACCGTTTTGAGTTCAAAATGAGTGGGACTGATTTCTTCTGGGTTACTTGGTACTCTCACCGCTGCCTCACGGTTATCCATTCCCCAACAGCGGAAGGCACCACTCCAATAGTGAGGATGGATACGCCGATAGGAGTTAGTGGTGGGTGTTGTTAGTGCCATCAAAGCCGGCAGGTGGTGAAGAATGCCAGCAATGAAGCGACGAGCAATTTCTGAAAGTTCCCCTTCTGCTTCGAGACTTGGTAAAAGGTTCTGCCCGTCCTGCCAGAGACTGAGATGGAGATGGCAACCACTGCCAGCTTTGTCGGCAAAGATTTTGGGTAGAAATGAGGCTTTGAGGTTATGTTGGAGAGCGATCGCTCTGACTGTCTCACGAAACGCAATCTGCTGATCCGCTGCCCCTAGCGCATTCGTATAGAGTACCGAAATTTCCTGCTGACCTGGTCCGGACTCCGGGTAATACTGCTCCACCAGTATTCCTTGTTCTACCAATGCTTCCGCAATCTCATCGATCACTCTCTGATGCAAGTCCATTGATAAGGTTGAAGCAAAAACCGTTTCATCAGCTGGCACAATGCGATCGGGTATCTGCCGCAGCAGGTAGAATTCATTCTCAAAGGCGGCAATCACTTCCAACCCTTCACGCTTAGCCTCTGCAACCATCCTTTTGAGAAAGTTCCGAGGACACATCCCCCAAGCACTACCATTGTTGACCATATCTCCCATCACACGGGCATGACCCGGAGCATAAGGCAAGGGCGTGAAGGTATCCCAGTCTGGTAGCAAGCGCACCTCACCCACTGGTCCCAAACCACTTCCCGGTACTGGGGCATCATACATCACGGGAATCGCCTGCTGAGCTGCTGAGATACCGACACCATGTTGCAGGTAGTCAGACAATGCTCCCCGGTGTACCGCCTTACCGCGAATGATATTGGCATTGTCACACCAGAGAATGCGAACAAACCGGATACGCAGCTCATCAAGAGATTTAAGCATTTCTCGATCCATATTTGTCCTTTGTCCGTTGTCCCGTGTCAATAGAAATTACCACTGACCCAGAACAAATGACAAATGACTCGACTAATTACCTACATTGGGCACCTTCAACTGGCACAAGACGCTCGGAAAGCGCAGCGTGCCGCAGGCAAGACTCGAAGAGAGCTAGCGCTAACGTTTTTTTGGAATTGGTAATTGGTAAGTGGTAATTGGTAAGTGGTAATTAATAATACATAGACTACGTAAAATACTCTTCCTATGCCCTATGCTCTATGCCCTATGCCCTATGCCCTTTACCTTAGCTGCCTGCTCTCTTGTGACCGAATGTATAAAAGGTGGTGATATCGTTCCAAATTCCCTGCTCAGTCACTAATGCCTCTAATTCTGCATCAAATTCAGCCTTAGCTTGCTCCAGTTGCTCGGATGAAAGTTGCGAAAGGGGATTGGGGAATTGTCCAGGTACTGGATGGGAAGTTCCAGCCCACATCCGCTTTGCTTGTTCCAAGCTAATATAGCTGCCGTCCTGCTCGACTTTTACCTCAATCTCCTCAAAGCCTGCTTGTTGAAGTAAGTCATGGCACTTCTTGACAGTGCCTGTTGGTTCGCTAAACGCCAACGAGATACCATACTTTTTAGCCACCTTCTGGGCAATAACCCCACCAATGAACGCGGTGTCGGCAAACGCATGAACACTAATTAGACCATTAGGCTTGAGAAATCGATGCCAAAGGCGTAAAGCGGCTGGAATGTCTGCCATCCAAATCAGTGCAGACGAACACAAAACGCGATCGAAACTGTTATCTGGAAAATCCAATGCTTCGGCATCAGCCAGCTCAAGCTCGATATTGCCAAGACCTAATGCCTCAATCTTGCGTCTTGCCTGGTCAAGCATTCCAGCCGAAATGTCTACTCCGACGACCCGACCCTCAGAACCCACAATCTGGGCGGCTTCAATCGCAACCATGCCTGTCCCAGTTGCAATGTCCAACACCTGCTGCCCTCGGCTGATTTGTGCATACTCAACAAGACGATGAGCAATCCGAAGATGCCAATCACTTTCATCATAGGTGTGGCTTCTGCGGCTATACAGCTCCGATATTTGTTGCTTGTAATCATTCAGCTCAATCTCGTTTCTCATTTCAGTGCTTCAGATTATGTACTGAGTTGAGATTACAAGATACTTGCTAATTCTGTCTTTTGAAAACTTGCTATCAATGTTTAAATCTTGCTCTAATGCTGAGTATTACTTCCATCACTTTTTGGTCTGTTCCCTATAGGCTTTTGGTGTGATTCCCACATGTTTGCGAAAAAGTGCGGTGAAGTTACTTTGACTTGAGCAGCCGACTCTATAGCCAATCTCGACAAGTGGCAACTTGTTTTCAGCCAGTAAAATCTTTGCCCGCTCAATCCGACAGTTAATCACATACTGATGGGGAGCTAAACCTGTTGTCTGCTTGAACAGACGTGCGAAGTAGTATGGACTCATCTCTAAGAAATCAGCCATCTCAGAGAGCGTTAAATTTTGAGTTAGATTGTCATTAATATAGTCAGTTACCTGCTGGAGCTTACGCCAAGAAAGACCCCTCACAGGTTCCTGAATAGGTTGATTGGATGTGGAATAGCGTTTGATAAGATGAACGGCTAGCGCTAAGCTGAGCGATTCTCCGTAGAGACAACCGGCTAAGCCTCCCGCTTCTAGTTCTGCCAATAGCGCCTGTCCAATGTAATAGATCTGAGGATCGCGTACTCCGCGCTGCGGGACAATCTCGATATTCCCTGTATTCGCTGATTCGGATGCTGCACGCTCGATTAGTGTTGGATTAAGAGATAGAACGAGACATTCTATAGTCTTGTTCCACCTTCCCTGAGCCAGTAGACCGTTAGGAGTGATGGAAATATCGCCTTTACACATTTGTGTTTTGTGTAGGCGTCCGCCATCTAACCGCCAGTCAAGCTCAAATGAATGACCCAGCACGATACTGATGCTGCAATGCTGTGAGAGTTCATGAGCTTCCGAGGCCGGTAAACAATACTTTTCGGCAACAATGCTATTCCAACCTGCTCTTGAACTTGACAAAATGGGCGGATTTGAAATCCTATGTTGAGACATTACTTTTGCAAAACTTCCACATTCGCCTATTTTGGAGCCAGGATTTAAGGTTTTTTCGGTAAGGCATAGAATCCTAAGTGATTGGCAACTGGACGCTCACGCATGGGAAGCTTTGTGTGAATTGGAGCATTTAGCAAGGCTGAGCCTTTTGGCGTTGCTGTTACCAGGGTCGTTGAACCGCCACCATCCAGGTTTAATGCTGTATGGGCACCTAGCTCCATGATAATTTTTGTTAGCTCAACTAGCGTGACTCCTTCACTGTAGAGTGGCTGCTTGCCGTCTATTGCAATCAACCAAAGTTTCTGACCCTTGTGATCGATCGCCACGGCAACACGGGAGTACGGTACGTTATTACTGGGCGCATTTAAACTCAATCCTCTAGGATTGCCCTGTGCCATCAGGATTTCGTTACCTGCCACGGCTTGAAGTGTATTTTTTGGGCACTCTCCACTACTCAAAATTTGGGCGCGATGGGGAAGCGGGACGCGATCGCGTTGTTCGCTAGCATTAAAGCACAATACAGGCCAGTGCGGATCAGGCTTAGAATAACTTGATTCATTCGAGATAGCTTGTCCTAAAATGTTGGCGCGCTCCCCACTTTTGGGATAGTAGTCCCAAGGAGTCTTTTCACGGAAAGGATGGAAGAAGCTGGCATTGATTGCTAGTTGCAACTTGAACGTACTTAAGAATTCTGATGTCGTGCGTGCCTCGATTTCTGTATCGTCAGGAGTTGCCTTTCCTGGAGTTACCAGCACTTTAACTCCTGGTGCTGTCAAGTCAATGGTGACGATATGGATCATGAGTGGGCGTGGTATCGAGCGAACTTCACGTTTGTAGACAATGCCTTGAAATAGTGATCGCTCAAGATTTGTCCGAGATGGACGTAGAGAATGTAGCCAACCGTAGAGTATCAGCGGCAATAGTAATAAGCCCGTTCCAGCTGCTATCAAAAATTGCTTTATGCCAATGTGGTATCGAAGATTCATGACTAGATTATGACAAGTCCATCCTCACTCAACTTTGCTAATCAAGACTTACGAAACCGCCGTTTCAAAGGTCGAAACTTAAACGATGCAGACTTCAGCAATTGTGATATTCGAGGTTGTGATTTTAGCTATGCCCTGTTGCAAGGAGCTAATTTTGAACGAGTTAGAACTGGTCATACTCGCAGACAGTTCATTACCCTAGCGATGGTTACCATACTAGTGGCTTTGATAGCAGCCAATGCATTCACTCAGATGATTTTTGGTGCCCTAGGCCGGACAGCCGCAGAGCCAGCTTGGTCATTTATTTTAGCTTTAGGCATTAGCTTGGCGATCGCTGGAGCTTTTTCAGGCGTTAGAGTCAGGACTGGCACCCAGTCTATAGTCGGGCATGTCGCTACGGCCGTGTCTGCTGCTGCGTCTGGAGCGCTGCTAGGTTTTTTCTATGCAGGAACTGCCACAAACAATAATACGGGACTAGCGATCGCGGGTGCAGTTATTGGAGGTGTGGGAATGGCGATTACGAATTTCCGAGTTCGTCATGGATTTGTAGCCGTTGCGGTTGCTGTTGCGGGGGCAGTGGCTAGTTATGGCTTTGCCTTCTTAGTTGGAGCAATAGCGATCGCCTATTTAAGTACACAAAAGCTTGTCTGGGCAGTTATCTGGGGCACTTTGTCAGCTGGTTACATTTGGCTGACAATTAACTGTATCGGTCTAGCTATTCGGGAATTTACAAGTGCTTGTGGAACATCTTTTAGAGGTGCTGACTTAACCAACGCTAGGTTTGATGCTGCCAGACTTCAGAACACTGATTTTAGAGGTGCAGAAGGCACGCCCGCAGGGTTTTGACTTCCGCGCGAACATTCCAATCCTGTTCGCACACGACTTATATCGTTATCTGCTATTTCTTTATAAAAATTAATATTAATCTAATCTTAAAAAAATATGGAAGTTAGTATTAGTAGGAATTTCAGCCGATGACGACTCCCAAAATGAAGTTATATTCTAAGGTAATGGGCTAAAGCTTAACAATTAGAAACAGTTGCGATGGGAGTGCTCAGAATCTTGGAAAGCCATAAAGAAAAAATCCTGGTAGTAGATGATGAAGCCAGCATTCGTCGTATTTTGGAAATGCGCCTTTCCCTGAGTGGCTACAATGTCTTGACTGCCGCCGATGGAGAAGAAGCACTGGATACATTTCGCAGCACCATTCCTGATCTGATGATTTTGGATGTGATGATGCCAAAGCTCAATGGTTATGAAGTGTGTCAGCAGTTACGCAAAGAATCGGATGTGCCTATCATCATGCTCACAGCCCTAGCTGATGTAGCTGACCGGATTACAGGTCTGGATTTGGGAGCTGATGACTACCTTGTCAAACCCTTTTCGCCAAAGGAGTTAGAAGCCCGCATACGCTCCCTGCTGCGGCGAGTTTTAAAAATGCCTGCCTCTGGGATTCCTAACTCTGGTGTTATCTGTATGGCAAACATCAGAATTGACGTAAATAAGCGGCAAGTCTATAAGGACAATGAGCGGATTCGACTCACGGGGATGGAGTTTAGTCTGCTGGAACTGTTACTGGGTCGTTCTGGAGAGGCTATTTCCCGTTATGAGATTTTGCAATCGGTATGGGGGTACACTCAAAGGCAGCAGATGGATACTCGTGTGGTGGATGTCCATATTTCCCGTTTAAGAGCCAAGTTAGAAGATGATCCTACTAATCCTGAGTTGATTCTCACTGCCCGAAACACGGGCTATATGTTTCAGCGGATTATTGAGGATTAGGTTGCTGTGCAGCAAGGTAAGCACTCGTGCGGTAGGTCATATAGACAAAGCCATCGGCATTACACTCTCGGTTGTACAACTGTTCTAAACCAGATATCAATTGCTGATAGGCTTCTCCTTCTCGTGGCAGGTAAGAGACACTTAGCGCACGACCAATTAATCCTTCTAGGTCTAACTCCTGGCGATAAGTAAAGGTATAACAATCAATAGTAGGAAAAAGCGGATTAGCTAGTAATGGGTCTACTGACGTGATGCGCGACTCTGCCGGATGATGATTTGATGCAAGCTTAACTAAGCGAGAATAGTTGTCTGTAAATTCGTCGTCGCGATCGCGATTGTTCCACACAACAGCTAATCGTCCAGTTGGCTTCAGAATACGGTGAAACTCCAGCAAGGTGGGTTCAGGGTCGAACCAATGGAAAGCCTGAAAGCAAGTTACTAAGTCCACCGATGCGCCAGGTAAGTTAGTCGCTTCTGCTGTGCCGTCACGGAACTCCACTAAGGGATGAGGTGATGCCGCTTCTCTCATTGCTGCGTTTGGCTCAACGGCAAGAACATGCACCCCACGTTCAGCCAATAGACGCGAGGAGATGCCTGTCCCAGCACCAATATCTGCGGCTACCAGTTGTGATGGGTTACCTAGTCCTTCCAGAATAGTGGCGATCGCCTCGTCTGGGTAGCTTGGTCGATATTTTGCATAATCCGTTGCTCGGTTAGAGAATCGACTCAGTGGGTTGAGCGTGTGTAGTGGCGTGGCTTGAGCGTTAGCTTCGTTCACGAGAATTACCTGTCCTGAGATAGTATCAATTTCCTAAATGCTTGCTACGGATAGTCTTCTTGCTCCCTCCTTAATAAGGGGTTGGGGGTCGATGTGTAGCGAACAAAAAGTGAAATGGTATAAAGTACGTCACCGACTCTAATTCAAAAGCTGACTCTTGAGCAAAACGATGTGATTGAAAGCACATCAGCGAGTAGAGCATATTGGGGCAGGGTCTATCTTAGGGTTGTATCTAGTTCTTGAGAAATTTCCTAGCCTGATCATAGAGTTCATTCAAGCCTGGGAAAAAATTTTCTATGACAACCGACGTTTCTACTGATATCAAAAAGGATGTTAATGTATCGCTTTTGATTGGCGGTCTTTTGAGTGTTTTGGGAATTGTTGCGATCGCTATACCTGTTGTCTCAACGATCTTCGCTGAGACATGGTTCGCTTTGATTCTTGTCTCTGCGGGTGCTGCCAAGCTGGTTTACGCGTTTCAAACCCGCAAGGATGGCGGTTTCGTCTGGAAGCTTTTGTTGAGCATCCTTTACGTTGCGACAGGCGTGATGCTGTTTTTCTACCCTTTAACGGGTATCCTCACGCTGACTCTGTTGCTCGGTGGTTTTTTGCTGACGGAAGGCGTGTTTGAGCTTATCCTCGCATTTCAGTTACGTCCCCAACAGAACTGGACATCTGCGCTGGTAAACGGCATTATTACCCTGGTGTTAGGCGGAATGATTTTGTTCCAGTGGCCCTTCAATGCACCTTGGCTGATTGGGACACTGGTTGGTGTTAGTGTTCTGTTCACCGGCATTTCACGCGTGATGCTGTCATTGAATGCCCGTTCTGCCTTGAATCATTCTGACGAAGCTGCTTCAGCGTGACATCCTATACACGCCAAATTCTAGATTAGTTTTAAGAGCCGGATGCCCTCGGCTCTTTTTGGTAAATCTTTGGACTTGGGTCTATGTTGGACTTGGGTCTATGAACGAAGAATCTCCGTGCCTTTAGGCCGGAGAGTGTCAATTCCTGATTGTCTGCACTAGTTCTTGGGTCGTTTTCTTCTTGATCGATGCCGCAGCGTCTGGGCTAGTAATGTGGCTTCCCGTTCAGCTTTGAATAAATCTACAGTTCGTGATGTCAGAACGAATGACCCAGACGGTTTTTGTTGGAGGTTTGGGATATTCACTCTCTGATACTCACAAATGTCAGCGATCGCACTCGTAGACACTTGGGTTGCTTGAATGCTTTTCCAGTCTGTGTTGATTTCAGAGGCGATCGCTTTAAATTCCAATAGGGCTGTCTCTAACTCAGTTGAAAGCTGATTAATGCGTTGTGCTTGGCGTTCCAATCGCTCCAAACCCTTACTCGCTCGTTGCCGTAGTACCGCTAGAGATGACCGCACCGGGAAAGGCAAAAGCGGACTTTGTTGCCCGCCAACCTTTTGTGGCAGTGCTTTCTTCCCTACTGTCTTCGCTTCCCTCTTCTTAAATACAGGATGTCGATTCAACTGAATGTACTTCGTCCGAACTAATTGAATGCCTGCTTGCAGTTCTTTCATGTCGAGTCAGGGTATCTACCTATACGACTGAGTTGTATGGTACATTTGTACTATAAGGAGTGAAAATAGTAAAGAGGCAGCTCCAAGGAAAATACACTTGCCTTTCTGAAAGGATTTCTGCTGTGTCTAGTACCGCTACGCGGAAGTCAAAAGTCAAAAAGGTCTATTTCTAGACTTCTGAGGTTGTTTCAGATGGTAGGCTCATTTGATCTGTGATGTACTAGTATTTTTGGTAAGAGTAGAGGAATATAGGTGGCAGCCTAGTAGTTCAGGAGTTACAAGGATGGCGCTTACCCCCTCAACTATGTTGCCCTTGGGCACCAAAGCCCCTGATTTTCAGTTGCCGGATGTCGTATCTGGCAAAGTAATTTCCTTAGATACATTTGCGGGTAAGAAAGCATTACTGGTCATGTTCATCTGCCGCCACTGTCCCTTCGTTAAGCATGTGCAGGCAGAACTAGCGCAAATTGGCAAAGACTATAGCAATGCGGATGTCGGCCTTGTGGCAATTAGCGCGAATGATGCTGCCAATTACCCAGACGATGCCCCGAATAAACTTAAGGAAATGGCGGGGCAACAGGGATTTACCTTTCCCTTGTGCTACGACGAGAGTCAAGCAACCGCCCAAGCTTATACAGCGGCTTGTACTCCAGATTTTTTTCTGTTTGATGCCAACCAGCAGTTAGCCTACCGAGGTCAGCTGGATGACAGTCGTCCCGGTAATAATCAACCCGTCACGGGTAAGGATTTACGAGCTGCCATTGATGCCATCCTAGCGTCTCAACCTGTTACCCCTAACCAAAAGCCCAGTATCGGCTGCAATATTAAGTGGAAGCCAGGGAATAAACCTGCTTACTAAGACTGTATTGAGTTAGTCCGGTTCCCTGATTCGGATTAAGGCACCGAAGCTAATGGGAAAAACTTCTCTGATGACTAGAATTCTAGCGTGTGTTCCGTAAGGTCACTCTCCATTCCTTATTGCTGGCTGGGTAAGAGTTTATAGCACTTAAACCAGTTAGTAACTGACTCATTCACTGGCCGTACCTCCCATCCTCCGCTTACAGTACGGGCATTAGACAGGCAGGTCGAAAAAAGTGTCTTTGTCTGTCCTGGACCAAAGCTAACCCAATCCGAGCGATAGTACCTAAATATTGCCACCTGCTCTGTATCGCCTGGCGGGTAAATCTCGATCGCTAACACGGCGGGGGATAGAATCGCGCTGGAAGCGAGAACGCCTAGGGCAACAAATGATTTGCTTTGTTAGGGGTAGCGACTCCTTCGGATTTGATTACTGATAAAACCCAAACACCTTTCAATATTGGCAAGGCGATCGCATTCTCTCAATTAGGTGTTAAGAGACTTTTCTAAGCTAGTGTAAATCTAATTGGCTTTGATTCCTAAGAAGGAAAGTCAGGTCTTTTGATGTTGTAGCTTGGTGAATTTTGAGTAAGTACTGACTTTGATTAAAAATTTCCTGCTCACTCTACTGTTTTTCCTAGAAGAAAACAAAAAAATTAAAAAGGCAAAAGCGCCGAAAACTTTTATCTCTATATTTTTTGCTTTTGGCTTCCTCAAGATTGGAGCTTACCTAACTGGGTGTACGAACCAACCACCAGCCGTTCATCTAGAAACATTGCGACAAGAGGCGATCGCAAAAAATCTGTCCATGATGGCACTCCAAGAAACCGAACGAAGCAAGCGAGCTTGGAAGTTCACTGTTCAAGGACAAACCACAACGGGTAAGCCAGTGCAGTTGAACTGGTCACAATTGGAAGCCCTAGCGACGACATCCATCACGACAAAGGAACCACACAATACAACTGATCCCAATGCAATTCTCGATTTTCGTGGCATCGCTGTCTCAACATTGCTCGACAAATTTGGTGTTGCGCCTAATGTCACGGAGGTGACGTTTGTTGCCCGTGATGCCTTTCGCTCAACTGTAAGTATCGCTGACCTGCGTCAATATCCAATCATCATTGCTCTAGCACGCAATAACAAAAGAATTCCCCGTAGTGATGGCGGACCTCTTTATCTGGTATTTCCCTATACTCAGTTTCCCCAGCTTCAGCCAAAGTATCCCGATCGCTACTGGGCATTTTACGTCACCGATATGATAGTCGGCACTGAGCCAATCAACCTACAAATAGGTAAGCGCATGTTCAATGCTGCTGCCCTCGGAAAACTACCACAAGCTACCCTTGAAGAAACAGTTGGGTACCGCATCGGTTGGCCTGCCGACAAAGTCAAGCTCTACGGTGTACGTGTGCGTGACGCTATTACTGCCGCCGGACTTACACTTTCCCAAAACGATAGCATCATCGTTCGCGGTAAATCAGCGATCTACCAGGATATGGCTAATCCCATCCGGCTGAAGATATCTGATATCAACAAGTGCGATATTCTGTTAGCAACGCACTGGGGTGATAACCGGATGCCCATCCCCGCAAAGATGGGGGGACCTGTAACGTTAGCACTCTCTTCTACCTGTCAAGCCCAGTCCGATGATCGACGCTGGGTTACCTTCGTAGAGAAGCTTGAGATTGCACAATAATTTTGAGTACTACAGGTACATTTTTTACTTGCCTATACTGGGCTTTGAGTTAAAGAGTGCTCTCGTGCGAAGCTTACAATTGAGCACGGTTCTCACGCGCCCAAGGGCGGACACCTAGAGCTTTAGTGAGGAGGAGACTTGACTCCTAATACTTCTAGGATAGGCTTGCTCCCCTCTAGCCCCCCTTTTTAAGGGGGGTTGGGGGAGCTGCAAAAGATAAACATTACTAACCGGGATGTATTAGCTCCACTCCTACAAAATTCAAAACTCAAAATCTTTATGAAGGTTGTACTGTTCCGCTCGATCCGCACCCGGATTCTGACCGCCACTACCGTTTTGATTGTGGCGATTGTTGGTGCCGTAGTGTGGAGTTGGGCTCACAACGAGAGCGAGGTTTACTACCAGCAAAAGTGGCAGGAAGCTCAGATTCTTTCTGTAGCGCTATCTAACGCTTGGACGAATGAACTGGTAGACCAGAATTGGGGACAAATCCGCTTGGGTATCAATTTGCTCCTGAGACGAAATCCGGAATTTGTTTACATTTTTGTTTCAGATGCCCGGTTGTCTAACCAGATTGTTGCTGCCTTGCCCAATGATTTTCAGGAACAGTATATTCCTGATGTTGTGCCAGCAAACATTACAGATGCAGCGCTTCAAGTCTATGCAAATACCCAAATTGTAAAAACAGTTGTTCTGCGAGACGTTGAGTTTCCCAAGGGTCAGCAGCGAGCGCTTCGGGGTGAATCAATCCTTGAAGTTGCCTCAGACATGCGCAATGCCTCGGGTGAAAAAATTGGGACTCTCCGCATTGGCATGTCACTACGACAAGTTAAGCATGCCGTGAGAAAAGCCATCAACAATGCATTACTGGTTGGGGCTATAGGACTGACTTTTGGTCTTATCGGTGCCTACATCTTGGCATGGCAATTGAGCTATCCAGTGCTACGCCTACAGGTGAGTGCCACTAAGATTGCCGCTGGCGATTTGGATCATCGCGCTGACATCAAGCGTGTAGACGAACTTGGAGCCTTATCCAAAGCTTTTAATGAGATGGCAACAGCCTTACAGGAATCGTTTAACCGACTTCAGAGAACCCTTGAGTCTTTTGAGCGCTTCGTACCCGGAAAATTTCTTGCTGTCATCGCCTCAGACGGTATTGAGAACATTCAGGTGGGTGTTGCTTCAGCACGTCTGATTACCATTCTGTTTGCCGATATTCGTGGCTATACCTCAATGTCAGAACAGTTAACGCCCTTAGAAACCTTTGCGCTGTTAAATGATTATCTTGCCTGTATGGGGCAAGTTATTAACGATGCGGGTGGCTTTATCGACAAGTACATCGGCGATGCGATTATGGCACTGTTTGAGGATGAGACTACCGGCTGTGCTCTGCACGCCGCACTGGCGATGCAGCAGACGCTCAAAACGTTTAACGAGGAACGTCTCCGTAAAGAGCAACCTACGATCAAAATCGGCATTGGTATTCACCGAGGCGAGGTGGTAATGGGTACCATCGGCTTTACGTCACGGATCGAGTCTACAGTCATCGGAGATACTGTGAATGTAGCCGCACGGGTTGAGGGTCTGACTCGCAAATATGACTGTCCCATTTTAGTCACCGAGTCAGTTGTTGCGGCAATACGATATCCAAGGGCATTTAATCTGCGATTAGTTGATGATTCGGTTAAGGTCAAGGGTAAGAGTGAGCCAGTCGCGATTTATGAGTTGATTGTTGGTTAGGTTTCAATAAGTGGTTCCCTGTTAAGGACTGTGTTTATCTGTGGTTCAAAAAAGAGGGGATGTTGTCGAAACAACATCCCCTCTTTCTATTTCTATTTCAAGATGTCACAGTGCTTGCGCTCGCAACCAGGCGACTGGCAACGCCAGTAACTTCTGAGGCTTGGGGACGTAAGCTCTTGTGGTAAAGACATCGTACTGATTGTGTTCAATCACATCCAAAATTCCTTGGTAGAGTATCAATGCTGCCCAAACGGGCCAACGGGCATCTGGACTGAGTCCCCGAATGCCTTTTTCGGCTTGGGCAAAGAACTTACGTGCTCGTTGAATTTGGAAGCGCATCAGTTCGCGCCAACGGTAATCAACGACGCCATTTAACAAGTCTTCCTCTGTGTAGTCAAACAGTGCCAATTCTTCTAAGGGAAGGTAAATCCGACCCCGACGGGCGTCTTCCCCAACATCTCGGAGGATATTGGCTAACTGATTGGCGATTCCCAGAGCGATCGCTTCTTCTATCGGATTATTGGAGTCTTGTTGAGGCTCCCAGGGTGCTTTGCAACCAGAGTCATAAAAGCCCAAAACTGGGCTAGTCATTAAACCCACCGTACCCGCTACCCGATAACAGTAGAGCTTTAGCTCCTCAAATGTCTCATAGCGACTACGATACAGATCCATTCGTTGACCAGCAATCATATCCCGAAAGGGCTCAATATCCAGAGGGAAGGATTCCAGCGTATCGACCAAAGCTACATCGAGGTCGTCTGTCGGTTGTCCCGCAAAGACGGATTCCAGCTGTTGTTCCCACCGATCCAGTGTCTCTGGCGTGGTTAATCGAGATTGAGGACCATCCATCAGTTCGTCAGTTCGACGACACCAGACGTATATCGCCCAAATAGCTCGACGTTTTTCCTCTGGCATCAACAGGGTTGCCAGATAAAACGTCTTGGAGTATTTCGCCGTAATCTGACGGCAGAATTCGTAAGCTTCCGACCGGGAGGCCAGCGTTCTCATGCGCGGAGAGTTAGGCAGTTTGAGCATTCGTAGCAGGCTATGAGAGGTGCAGCGATTAGCTTTGAGCTCTTAGTATCGGTTGTTGGGAGTCGCGAGTTGGCAGCAAATTGTCAAGCTCCGATTCCCCGTTGGTTGCCGGTAACTGAGCACCTAGCGCTGAGCGCTGAGTGTGATTTATTGCCTGCGCTGTCAGCTTACCAGAAAGTACGGCACCCTCCATACTCGCTAAGTAACGTTGCATAGTGTAATCACCAGTTAAGTAAAAATTGGCAATCGGCGTTTCTTGTGACGGACGGTACTCTTGACGCCCTGGCGTTGCCTTGTAGACTGAACGCGGAGTCTTCACGACGTGATATTTCAGCAGTTTGGCTGGGTTATCGTTCCCAAAGTGGTTGGGGAAGAGTTTTTCCAACTCTGCCATGGTGGCCTCTACAATTTCCTGGTCGGATTTGGCAATCCAATCCTTCGCTGGTGCCAGTACGAGTTCTAGCATTGAGCGGTCAGGATTGGCATAAGCTTTACAGGTATTGCTCATATCAGCGTAGACACTAAGCAACGGCGATCGCGAAAATAGCAGATGGTCAATATCTGTCAGCTTACGATCAAACCACAAATGCAGGTTAATTACAGGAACCCCTTCTAAACCGTCCAATTTCTTGAAGAAATCCATTGTCCGCCAAGGTTCAGGCAGCATCACCTTCAAGGGATCAACTGGCATTGCTGACACATAGATATCTGCCGTTAGGACTTCATCCGCCGCCCCATTTAAGCCGCGAATCAGGAACCCTCGCACGGTGTTGTCTTCGTTGAGTAAAATCTCTTTAATCGGTGCATTCAACCGCACTTCACCCCCTCGCTGAGTGATGTAATCTACCATGGGTTGACAAAGACGCTCCGTAGGAGATCCATCCAGAAATGCCATTTTGGAACCGTTCTTCTCGTGTAGGAAGCGGTTCATAGCCGTCAAAATCACCGTCGAAGAGATTTCATCGGGTCCAATAAAGTTCAGTGATTTGGTCATAGCAATGAAGACTTCTTCATTGACCCGTTCTGGGATGTTCTGCTTGCGCAACCACTCAGTCCAAGAGTATTTATCCATGTCTTCGACATACTTCTGCCCGTGGATAATCGCTGGGATCAGACCTAGCCCAAAGCGAATTTTTTCCGACCAGGTGAGCATATCATTGTTACGCAAGATTGCCGCAATTCCATTCCAAGGAGCGGGAATATCTGGAAAGTCAAAGCGGGAGTAGGTGCCAGGAGTACTGGGCTGATTGAAGATCATCGTGTGTTCTTTCCACTGCAACCGATCCTCAATATCTAGCTCCTTGAATAGTTGGAGCATATTGGGATAGGCACCAAAGAAGATATGTAAACCGGTTTCGTACCAGTCTCCATCTTCATCTTTCCACGCAGCAACTTTTCCGCCTAAGACATTTTGGCGTTCCAGGATAATCGGGGTATGACCGACATCAGTAAGGTATTTGGCGCAGGAGAGACCTGCAAGACCCGCTCCAGCGATCGCAACTCGCATGTGATGGTACTACTCTTGATGAAGTGCTTATAGGTGGTTCTCGCCCTCATTATACTTTGCATTCTGTTACATTTCGAAGCTAAATCAAATGATTCTCCTCATTTCCCTGTCTTTTAGTAGCTGCTGATATGTCTGTAGTCTAAATAATATAAGTCACCAGCACCCAACTGATGAACAAAAGCTATGAGTCAAGATAGCAGCGAACAACCATCTCCCCTCAGCCATGAGGACTTGGCTCTCCTGGGAGAGCTAACAGTCGTCAGAGAACAACGACAAGGCTTCTATGAAAAGTTGGATGGCTCCCTAAAAGCACTTTTTAGCCATTGTGAATGGAGAATCACCGACTACAACAACGGCTTAGCCGAACTGGTAGTAGTCTGCCCCAGCCTTATAATCTACAAGCGGCTGCACAAGCGAGCCGAAATAATTCATAAAAAATTTCAAGATACTGTTGAGGTCAAACACAGCCGATTTCAGCTCTCCTTCCCTCAGTACCTTAGGGCATTTTATGAGCATGAAATTAGCTGGGAGGATTGAAAACAATGGTGGCTTTATCCTTTTTAGATTTGAGATTTTAGATTGGGAAGAACTAATTGGAGCAGCCCCAATATAAATCTTGGGGCTGCTCCCAACTAGTCGCTGCATCCGCTAGGCTAATACCCGTACCCTCGTGCACAGAACGCTAACGCAATCCAAAATTCAAAATCGAATGACTCCTAATCGGAATATCCTAGCTACCGGATATTCAGTAAGAACGGGGCAATTTTTTCAATTGCAAGTACCTGTTGCACAGCATTTAGACCGATCGCCTCTTTGACCATGCCAAATGCTGTACCTTTCTCATCTTGACCGACTGTGATGCCTCCGGCTCGAGCAATTGCCTGCAAGCCTTCTGCACCGTCACGACCAATCCCGGTTAATAACACTCCGGCTGTTGCCTTGCCATAGAAATTGGCGATCGACTTGAACGTGACACTGATGCAGGGACAATGCTTGTCTGTTTCTGGGCACGCTGAATAAATAAACTTGCCCTTGAAGTCTATTTCTAAATTGTTTTTCTCTGGAGCAAAATAAACCGTTCCCGGTAAGGGAGACTCACCGACTTCGGCAATTTTCACCTTCAACCCACATTCACTAGACAGCCACTTAACCATTCCTGCCAAAACACCTGTACTGACATGCACTGTACAAATGATCGGTAATGGAAAATTCGCTGGCAGTTGGCAAAGAATCTTCTGGATGGCTTGCAGACCACCTGTGGAACCCCCAATTGTGATCACCTTGACGCGAGAGCTGACGTTCGTCATCACCGGTTGATTTGCTGAGAACGCCCCGGATGTTGTCGGCTTCATAGAACCAGTCAGCGGCTGTTGTTGCCGTTTGGCAGTCACTTTCATATTGGAAAGGACTTTGATTTTGGTAACTAGGGCTGCTTTGAGTCTCTCGTAATCGGTGGGCGAATCGGTTGAAGGTTTGGGGAAAACATCTGCGGCTCCAGCTTGCAGCAGGCGAAAGACATTATCAACATCTGCCTTTTGCACAAAATTGCTGATGACCAAAATCGGTCGGGGGTCTTCAGCCATAACGCGCTTGGTTAATTCCAGACCATCCATATTTTCCATGAGCAGGTCTGTACAAATGACATCGGGTCGCGTCCTGTTAATCACCTCCAGACCCTCAACACCATCGCGTGCTACGCCAACCACATCAACTTCTGGTGAAGAATTTAGTAATCGTTGCAGAATTTCCAAAGCTACGGGGGAATCTTCAACCAGAACCACTTTGTTGGTTGCCATTTAAATCAGTCTCCTTAATGTATCTAACAAAACACCTTGCTCAAAATCACCCTTGGTGATATAAGCACTTGCACCTGCTTGGGTCCCCTGGCGTTTGTCCTCCTCCGATGCCAGGGTTGTTACTAGAATTACAGGCAAACCTTTGTACTCCTGGAATTGGCGAATTTTGGCGGTAAGTCCCAGCCCATCTAGATTGGGCATTTGCACATCCGAGACAACCGCCTTAAAGGTACCCGCCCTCAGTTTGTTGAAGCCATCTTCACCGTCTACAGCAGCGGTGACATCGTAACCAGCACTTTCCAAAATCCGCTTCATCTGGGTACGAATCGGAATTGAGTCTTCAACCAGGAGAATCTTTTGTTTGACTTGTGCTTGTTCCGTCAACTCCTTAACCGTGACGGATACAATTGCCTTCCTCGCCGACTTGAACAAATCTGGAGGATTGAGCACCATGCACACGTCTCCAGTACCGAGTATGGTGGCACCGGAAATATTGCGAACCCTTTTGAGCAACTGACTTTGGGGCTTCAAGACGATGTCCTGTTGCTCAAGAATTGTGTCTACCAGCACTGCCAAACGTTCGGAGCCAATCCGTAAAATAATGCACGGGATGGTTTTTGATGCCGCGTGCAGTGCTTTGGTTGAGGTAGGCGCTTTGACGGGCAAGCCTAATAAATCGGCTAGCCAAGCAACGGTAATAGACTCTCCCTGGAACGGGAGCGTCTGGGTGCCTTCCGCTGCAAAAACTTCCTGGGGAGACACTAGCTGCATCGATTCCACAAATCCCACAGGGATGGCATAGGGATGCTGGCTGACTTGCACAATCAAAGCATCGGTCGTTGCCAGAGAGCTATTGAGCGTGATGCGGAACAAACATCCCCTGCTGGGCGTAAATTCCACCTGGATGTTTCCTTTCAGGCGTTCGACGTTTGCCCGCACCACATCCAAACCGACTCCCCTACCGGAAATCTCCGTTACAGCCGTGCGGGTGGAGAATCCAGGTGCAAAGATTAATGCCTGAATTTCCGCCGTTGACATTTCTTCCAGTTCTTTAGCCGAGCGAACACCACGACGCATCGCCGCCCGTTTAATGGCTTCGACATCCAAGCCGCGCCCATCGTCTATAACTTCAATGCTAACGGTGCTACCAACTTGATAGCCCCGGAGGCGAATCGTTGCTGTGGGAGGTTTACCAAGATTTTGACGCTCTTGGGGCGTTTCGATGCCATGATCGATCGCATTGCGGAGTAGGTGCAGCAGCGGATCTTTCATTTCTTCTAGAATCCGCTTGTCTACGCTGTTGTCTCCACCTTCGATTTGGAGATTGACTTCTTTGCCCTGCTGCTTGGCTAAATCCCGCACGGTGCGAGGAAATAGATTAAAAATTGTGGAAAATGGCAGCAGCCTAAGGGAGTGAATGCCCGACTCTAGTTCATTAGCTACACTTTCCAGTTTGGTATTATCTTCAAATGTCGTACTTCGGAGTCGATTCAGCAAAAATCCTAGCTGCTCCAAACGAGTTTCAAGCAGGTTATAGAAATTTTGCAGGGGTTGCAGTTCGGTCGTTTGCCAACGTCGTTCCAGCTCATCAAAGGTCAGACGGCTAACAAAAGTTTCCCGGCTCCACTCTTCCCATAGGGTTATGATTTGCTCAATTTCAGCAACTCGGTCTCCAATCTGACCTTTGGTAACTGCCAGTTCGCTGGCTTGAGTCAGTAACTTATCGAGCTTTTGGGATTCAACACGGATGGTGTCAATCTGGTAATCGCTGACCTGTGCAAGAACCTCTGCGGCTGGTAAGTTTGGTTCACTGGTTTGGACGGCATCCTTACCGACTAAAGGCTGCTCCTTAATGAACTGGGCAGATACAGCACCATTTGATTGCTCAGCCGTTTCTTTCACTTCCGGCAATGCATCACTGGAGTCAGCCCCCATCAGTTGAGCTAAGACATGGAAGACACTTATTCCTGCCGATTGCCCGGTAACAGCTTCCTGGGCAATTTTACGAATCGCATCCAGCCCCTGATAGAGACATTCAAACACTGGGGAGGTTAGAACTCGCTCACCCCGCTTAACTGCCCCAAGAATGTCTTCTATTTGGTGGGTAAGCGTTTCTGCATCTTTGACCCCCAACATCCGGGAATCGCCCTTGAGGGAATGCATTTCTCGCAGTAATTGCTCTAGGCTAGCTTGATCTAGAGGATTTTTTTCTAGATGGAGCAATCCGGTTTCAATTTTCTGGATATGGTCAGCACTGGCTACTTTATAAAGATTGCGTAGTTCTTCGTCTTCTATCATCATGACCGTATTTGAAGGGAAAAGGTGAAAGGGAAAAGGTAAAGGTAAAAGAAATAGAGATGTTTTTTAAGTAAAAACAGCAAAGAGAAAGGTAAAAGAAAAAAGAAGGAGAGATGTTCCTTTTTTCTTTGAACGTTGCCGATATATCTTGGTACTTACTCTTTCCCCTTTCCCCTTTTCCCTTGTTTGACTTCTGCCTTTTTAAACCACTGCTTCAAGGTTTTCAGCAGCTTTGTAGAGGTCGTTGGTAGCATCTTTCACTTGGATAATGCCCGCTGCTGTTTCTTTTGCCCCTAAGTTGATGACATTCATAGCGGCTACGACTTGCTGTACGGTAACAGCCTGCTGTTTAGCACTCTGGGCAATCTGTTGGGTGTTGACGAACACCTGGTTAACGGAGTCGGCGATACTTGCGAACACGTCACCTGTTTCTTCAGCTAGTTCGATACCCACGGTTGCTTTCTTGGTACCTTCATCAGTAACCATGACGGTGGAGTTAATAGCGGCTTGCACTTCGTTAACCAGGGTGTTAATCCGGTCGGCTGACTTCTTACTTTGGTCTGCCAGTTTGCGAATTTCACCAGCTACCACCGCAAAGCCTTTGCCCTGTTCACCTGCACGGGCGGCTTCTACCCCAGCGTTTAGAGCTAGCATGTTGGTTTGGTTCGCCAAATCTGCCACTAGGTCGGATACGTTTGAGATTTGAGCGGTTTGTTCACTAAGTCGGATAATTTGGTTAGCGATCGCTGTTACCTGGTCTCTCAATCCACTAATACCTTCAATCGTCCGACCTACGGTTTGGGTTCCTCCTTCCGCGAGAGATAAAGCTTGCTTGGCACCTCCAGCAGCACTGTCCGCTTGTTCAGCAGATTGGAGCGCAAAAACCCCTAACTCCTCAATGATGCTAGTAGTTTCATTCACGGAGGATGTCTGATCCAACACTGTACGTTCCTGCTTATCTACAGTGTCAGCAATACCTGCTGAAGACGAGGCTACCGCCTTAGCGGCGTCAGTAATCGGTCCAATGATCAAACGGGCGATATAATTCGCAACGTAATACGATACGAACAGCCCAGCTCCGATACAAATAATCAATCCACCCCAACCAATGATGGATGACACTAGCTGAACTTGCTCAGAGGCTTTGGTTCGTTCCTCTAAAAGCCTCTGCTCTTCCTGAACCATTGTATTAAGGGTGGATCTGAGGTCATCCAGAATTTGCTTACCCTTGTTGGTCAACACCAGGGCAAGCACTTCTTTGTCTTTGCCAGCTTTTTTCAGATTAATCGTTTCTTCCAATTCAGCGAATTTTTGCTGAGCCTTTTGTTGTACCGCTTCAGCTCTTGTCCCCTGGTTGGGGTTGTCGCTGATTAGCTTTTTTAATTCATCAATATGCGCTTGGAAATTTTTCCGCCCAGCATCATAGGGTTCCAAATAGTTGGGCGCATTAGTAACAAGAAATCCGCGCTGTCCTGTCTCAGCATCGACGAGGTCTTTTTCGATCAGCCTCAGCGTTGACTGTACTTGATAAGTGTGAGTTACCCGTCCCTGAGTTTCTTTTAAGTTAGCCTTCGCAACTTCAGTAACAATCGTCGCCATACCGGCTACTGTAAGCACAATTCCAAAGCCTATTGGTACGATTTGACCAACTGACATGCGGCGTTGCTTTTTCTCTTTCTCTGGCATTACTTGCTTTTGCATCGTTTGGATCAGTTGCATCGTCTTTCTCTCCTAAATTACTCAATCATTACTGTTTACTAGGCTCGATGCACCAATTCAAACTATCCAAGGCAAAATTCTAAATGTTTTTTGAATTTTGCATGTTGCATTTCCCCAAAGGGGGTTAAGCTTCTTCATTCACGACTAACTCCCCTTGTGTAAAAATTTTGGGTAAGTCCAAAACTTTTAGCATTTTTTCCTGAAACAAAGCAGTTCCCCGGATATACTGCTCACCAAAATCGGACAAGATTCCGGATAATGGTGCCATGTCAGCAGAGTTTAGATAAGCCATTTCCAACACTTGATCTACGGGGAATCCGGCAACAATATCATCAACCTGAACCACAACTACCTCAGAACCTATACTGATGGGAGTGCTAGGGAGATTCAATGTAGTCCGAATATCGACTAAAGTGACAATTTCTCCCCGCAAATTCATATTGCCGACTATATGGCTAGGGCAGCAGGGAATTGGTGTCAAATTGCCAATATCGGTGAACTCCCGCACCAGTTCTAAGTCCAGCCCAAAGTATTCGTTATTAAAGCCAATCACCGCCAGCGGCATCAGCTCACTCGTAACTTTTACATTTTCAACTTGCGGTTTGAGATTATCAGCCCGCTGTCGGAAAATTGCCCTTTCTTCTGGGGTGGCATTAGGGCAGTACAAGTCGTAGAAGCTGGCAAGACTGTTAGATATCTGGAGTTCTTCACTCGGCTGTGATACTTCCTGTTCTAGCTGCTGATGGACATCACCGATTGGAGATGCTGCCATTACATCCAGCTGAATTTGTGCATCCCAAACCAAGGGAAGTACAGCATCCAGTTGAGGAGTTAATTTTTTAGGGTTCAGCAGTAAAATACTGCCAGCATCTACCTTGGTAACTCCAACAAGAAATTCGGCATTGATATCACCGATGAGTTCATAAGAGGGTACCGTTTCGATTACTTCAGTATTCAGCTCTAGCACTTCATCGACCTGATGAACTACCATGCCAAATTGCAATCCCTCCCACTGCACAACGATAACATAATCGCTAAGTTGACACCCTTGTACCGGATGACCTTGGAGTAAATCAAGATGTATCATCGGCACAATTTGCCCACGCAAATTAAGAATTCCGATAATATCAGTGGCAGCTTCAGCGATGGGTGTAAGTTCCGGAAGTGGAAAAAGTTCCTGAACCAGCGCTGCCTCAATTCCGTATTGCAAATTATGCCAGTGGAAGGTTAGATACTGCTTATTTTCCATGGAGTAGTTTTGAAGAATTCAGAAATTAAAGGGGTTGGAACAAGAGTAGAGAACGGATGGAAGTAGCTGGTTACAGTTTACTAAACCTCTCAAGCAATAAATATAAAAAAGGCACAGGAAAGTATGAAGATATGCTCAAGATAATTTAGGTTTAAGAACAAATACTAATATTGTCAGTTTCAACACATTTGCCTACAATTTCGAGTAATTGCTTAGGGTCAACTGGCTTGGTTAAGTAATGGGTTGCACCGGCAATTTGACCACGGAGTTTATCAGAGAATTTATCTCTTGCTGTGAGCATAATAATGGGCAGATTCTGGAATTTCGGAATGCTGCGTACCGTGCGGCAAAATTCTAAGCCATCAATCTCCGGCATAGTGACATCCAACAGTAACAATGCGATCGGATTGGTATTTATCACTTTCAGGGCATCCACAGCATTACTTGCCAACACTACTTGATAGCGATCGACTAAAGTCCGCTTGATCATGGTTTGCACGATAAGAGAGTCATCGACACTCAGAACAGTTGGACGTTGCTTTCCCGTTGCAGAAACTACTGGGGTCGCTGGTGCATCTTCCCCCAAGGTGATCCAGCCTGATACTGCCCACGCCATATAAGACCGCGCTAGTTCTAGAGGGTCTTGGTCTAATTTTTCGGCAATATCAATAAGCGATCGCACCCCATCCACCCACTGCTGTAGATGCTGCTGCACCTTGCTGTCTTTAACGGCACCAAGACCGCGTGGTGAAAGCCGAGGAACAGCCTCCATTGAGGGGACAACAGGAGCAAGTGCAGCCCATTCCCCTTGGCGGTAACTGATATCTTGGATTACTCTAGACCAGTCCAAACCGTGACCGTCGTTGCCATAACTCAGGTCAAACTGCACGGTGGAATCTAACCGGAACTGTCCAGGATAAGGCAATGCTTGCTCTAGCACTTGCACAACTTGAGCATGAACAACCGATTCAATCTCCTCCCATTTGAATACTCGGATCCGAACGATTCGCTCTAAAAGTTCTCGAAAGGATGAAGGATTTTGTAGGGTTTGCACCGTATATTTGATCGCAGCATCAGCCCAGGTATGACTGAATTTAATGCCAATCCTTCTGGCAAATTCTTGATTATTATCAGGAATTCTTGAGCCGCCGTAAACAATCTCTCCGTTTTTCAAAACTAGAACACGAGACCTTGGCTTTTGATCGGGATTTACAGTTGTATTTATGTAAATAGAGCCGGTGACCTGCTCAGTTTGTAAACCCCATAGCAAATTTTGTAATTGCCCAGTTTGATAGTGTAGGGCTTCTGGCATTCTTAGCTCTCTCGTCATGGCGTTTTGCGAATACATCTGCTGAGTATCCTGTTACTAAATGGATGAAAGTACTGATAAAAGTAGTCTATTTTTGTCAATATTGACCAGTAATCACTAATTATTAATTGATTAATATGGATATTATTAATCCTAATTTTTAGCCTAGGCATTCCTCCGAAACAGTTGTGAAATCTTTCAGTTTTATCAGAAGTGAATCATGGCTAATGATGTGGCTCCAAAGCAAGCGGGAATAGCTTTTACAGACAGCATTCACCATCCCAACAACTTTTTAGCGAAGTTGGCTCCCAATCTAACTTGGACATAAGTTTATAACCCTGTTTCTATAACGGCCGCAAAACCCTCTGTGTAATGTTTTGCTGGCTTGTGAAGAGGGGTGGTAGAACCTGATTTAGGATTTAAAGTTTTATCAGTTAATCAAAACGCTGCCCTAGACTTCTTTTTCTATTGATGGAACTTTAAAGAAGCTCTAAGCAGAATAGATAACTGATGAAATTGATGCTTAAAAACTAGATAACCCTGGTGTATTCAACTCATAGGATGACTGAATTAAGAGGACGTAATTTCTAGTCTACTTCTTTCATCCTGCACTATCTTTCAATTTGCCATACAAGCGTATGGCGCGTATTACACCTTGTATAAATGTTATTTGAATATGCGGAGATTGGCAACAAAATTTATTGAGTTTATCAAGTTTTTATAATTGGATTGTAGAAAAATACTGCTCTTTAACAAATTTTTGGGTAGGAACTATCGCAGTTTTCAGTTGGCTACAGGGTAAGAGCACGATATTATCAGGCCCTTACCAACAACCTGTACTGCACTCAATTCGAGAGCCGCTAGATAAACGATGAAAATTGAGGCGATCGCGTCAAGCTAAATATTACTCCTTCCACCGTAAAAATATCTATCTTTAGATAGATGACTTTTAATTCCAATTATACAACAGTAGCCACTTAGGTTAGGACATCGGCGGGAGGCTCTTTTCCTTAGCCGGAGCCTATCCGGCCCAAAGCTGACTGCTGCTTGCTATAGATGCTGAAACGAGAGAGGCGATCAACTTTCGCCATAGCGTAAAGTTGATCGCCTCATTATCCAGACTAAGTTGATTTTGTTACCGCCTCAAGTTGTCGCGAATGACTTCGAACTCCAGAGTGTCAAACAAACCGGAAGATAAACGGGTAGCGATAAGACTGATTTGGATTGGTCAGAGTGTTATAGATGCCAAACAGTGGCGGTACTGTATGGAAAAGAAAAAATATTGCACCGATCGCAGCACCTAGTAACCAAAACAATCCAAGCGTTAGCAAGGTTAATAAACCACTAATTGGTGATAAGAAAATTATCCCAATAATTACGCCGTAGATAAAAACATTAATGTGAAAATTTATGGACTCCTTAGCATTTTCCTTGACCATTGGATCGTCAGATACAAGTAATAACGCAATGGGTACACCAATACTTAGAAATAGAGAGAAAGAACTAAAAAAGATTGAGCCATGACACAGGGCTGAGAAAAGCTTTCGTTTGTCTGGATCGTATTCCATAGATTTATTTTGACCATACTCCATAAAACCTGCCCCCTACTCTTATCCACTCTAACTTGCCTTATACTGACGACTTTAACATCTACCTAGATGGAGACAGGTCGTAAATCCCGTCCAGGCTGGAGGAGGCAATCCGCCATCGGCATCACTTGGTTAAAAAGCAAGAGCCGCAATTGGAATTGACTAAAAATAACTGTATTGGCTGGGGGAATCTCCGGGTTTGCAGACACGCCCTAGAACTCGGCACCATACTCAAGGTGAATCGCCACTTCTATAATGTTCATTGAGAGTCCCCTAATTATGCTTTTTGGATGTCCACTGAGATTGAAGCTGAACTGCAAAGCGCGATTGAAAGCCGACGTAACTTTGCAATTATTTCCCACCCGGACGCGGGTAAGACAACATTGACAGAAAAGCTTTTGCTTTACGGAGGTGCAATTCACGAAGCGGGTGCAGTGAAGGCACGTAGGGCGCAGCGCAAAGCGACCTCTGACTGGATGGCAATGGAGCAACAACGGGGAATTTCGATTACCTCGACGGTGTTGCAGTTTGAATATCACAATTGTCAGATTAATTTGCTGGACACCCCTGGTCACCAAGACTTTAGTGAAGATACTTATCGCACTCTCGCCGCAGCAGACAACGCAGTAATGCTGATTGATGCGGCTAAAGGTTTGGAACCGCAAACGCGGAAATTATTTGAAGTGTGTCGGATGCGAAGTCTGCCGATTTTTACCTTCGTCAACAAACTTGACCGTCCAGGACGTGAACCGTTGGAACTGCTCGATGAGATTGAGCAGGAATTGGGGTTGCAAACTTATGCGGTAAACTGGCCGATTGGGATGGGCGATCGCTTCAAGGGTGTTTTTGATCGACGCAACCAAAAGATTCACCTGTTTGAACGCAGTGCTCACGGGGCGCGTGAGGCAAAAGATACTGTAGTAGATTTGGGCGACCCCCAAATTGAAGAGCTTTTAGAGGAAGACCTCTACTACCAGCTAAAAGAAGACTTAGAACTCATCGAAGGTGTCGGCTCTGAACTGGATTTAGAACTCGTCCATCAGGGTAAAATGACGCCGGTGTTTTTTGGCAGTGCAATGACCAACTTTGGCGTTCAGCTGTTTTTGGATGCCTTCCTGGACTATGCTCTTAAACCAGAAGCCCGCAATTCCACAGAGGGAGAAATTCCCCCGACTTACCCAGAGTTCACAGGTTTTGTCTTTAAGCTGCAAGCCAATATGGACCCGAAACATCGGGACAGAGTGGCATTTGTTCGTGTCTGCACGGGCAAGTTTGAAAAAGACATGACAGTGAATCATGCCCGTAGTGGTAAGATAGTGCGTTTGTCAAGACCTCAGAAACTATTTGCCCAAGACCGGGAATCGATTGATGTTGCCTATCCGGGTGATGTGATTGGTTTGAATAATCCGGGGGTTTTTGCGATCGGGGACACAATATACAACGGCAAGAAATTAGAGTACGAAGGGATTCCTTGTTTTTCCCCAGAACTGTTTGCCTATCTAAGAAATCCCAATCCGTCTAAGTTCAAGCAATTCCACAAGGGCGTGACCGAGTTGCGAGAAGAAGGGGCGGTGCAAATTATGTACTCTGTGGATGAGGCGAAGCGTGACCCAATTTTAGCTGCCGTCGGGCAATTGCAATTTGAAGTGGTGCAGTTCCGGATGCTCAATGAGTACGGTGTTGAGACAAGTCTGGAAATGTTGCCCTATAGTGTAGCTCGTTGGGTGGCTGGTGGTTGGGATGCTCTAAAAAAGGTGGGACGCCTGTTTAACACCGTAACGGTAAAAGACAACTGGGGAAGACCCGTGTTGCTGTTTAAGAATGAATGGAATTTACAGCAGGTGGAGTCTGACCACCCAGAGTTGAAGCTGAATGCTTCAGCACCTGTGACTTCGGGTCAAGAACCAGTGTCTTTGCAATGAGTGAGTGAGCGATTTTTGTTAATGGCTAATTGCCTTTTTGCCATTAGCCATTAGCCGTGAATGATATGTAGCACTGCACTATTAAAGGAAAATGGTGTAATTTTTCCAAAAATTGCTGCACAACACCATCTGGACAGTTAGTTATAGTAATCGCCACAAAGGTTAGGACCCAGGGGAAGCGCGAAGTCCTTATCTCTCGGCATTTGACACCTAACACCTAACACCTGGCACCTGCTATACAACCGTAGAAAAAACCCCAGGGGAGCGAACCGACTGGGGTGGAACTGTTAAGCTTTATTCTTTTCAAGGGAAGAGTCACTTACTCCGGAAAATACCAGCAATAGTATTGATGCTATCTATAGTCAAAGTTGACCAAAATGGTAATATTATACCATTTTATAGATGCTACATTTATCGATGAGATTTCCTTCCTGGTTAGTAATCATTCTCTCTATTATGTTGCTGTGCACTGTCCTAACTTTGTTTTTGGCATCTGGGCATCACAGAATTCACATTTAAGCTTGATTGGTTGATGGCGAAAGGCTCAGCGCTTTCTAGTTCGCTGTGCTAGGTTCGCAACTACCGCCGCTAACTCCTCTGGATTAACTGGCTTAGGAATATGTAGCTGGAAACCGGCTGCCAGTGCGCGTATCCGATCCTCAGCCCTAGCATACGCTGTCAACGCCACAGCCGGAATCTGTCCGCCTTGCTCTATATCCAGTGCCCTTACTTTACGTATCAGTGCGTAGCCATCCTCTCCTGGCATACCAATATCACTCACCAGCACATTCGGTTTTAACCGTTGCAGTACCTCAAGTGCCTCACCTGCCGAAGCAACAGCTGCAACTTCGACTTTGTACTGCCTCAGTATGGTAGTAAGTAACTCACGGGCGTCAGCTTCATCATCAACAACTAATACCCGTAAGCCGTCTAGTTCTGGTAGACTGTCGAGCGGCACGTTTGCTTCAATGGTTGAATGACTTGGCGAGTCATCCCTGACTTCTGGAAGAACCGACACAAGTGGCAGGTACACTGAAAATGTTGCGCCCTGTCCTTCGCCCGGACTATCGGCATAAACTGTCCCCCCGTGCAATTCCACTAAGTGACGGACGATCGCCAACCCTAGTCCCAATCCACCATAGGATCGGGTAGTAGAGCTGTTCTCTTGGCGAAAACGCTCGAAGACATAGGGCAGAAATTCAGGAGCAATACCCTTGCCTGTGTCCCTCACTTGAAGTTGCACATATGAGTTAGACGGTTGAAGGTTTGAAGGTTGTTCACCGTAGGGTAGGATTGAAGACTGGTTTGAATTTTCAACCTGCAACTCTTGTTCAACCTGCCGATTGATCGGTCTGTTCACCTTGTTTAGCCTGATCTCAACTTGCCCTCCTTTGGGTGTAAACTTGACGGCGTTAGAGAGCAAATTCCATACAACCTGCTGTAAGCGGTTTGCGTCACCCAAGATCGGTTCTACAGAGCCGTATAAGCTAGACTTGAGCCGAATTTCCTTCGCTTGAGCTGCCGATCGCACCGTATCGATCGCCGCCTCAACGACGGAAACAAGTTCAACCGGACGAAGATTTAGGTGGAGCTTGCCCCTAATAATGCGTGAAACATCTAGTACATCCTCAATGAGTGCTGCCAAGGACTTCGTATTGCGATCGATTGTCTCTAGCGCACGGGTAGTAGTCGCTTCGTCAAACTTTCGGGTGCGGAGCATTTGAGTCCACCCAAGCATTGCATTTAGAGGTGTGCGAAGCTCGTGAGAGAGTGTGGCAAGGAACTCATCCTTCATTCGGTTGGCAGCTTCCGCATCAGCGCGTGCAGTTCGTTCACGAGCAAGCAACTGCTCACGTTCTTCTTCTAACTGCTTACGTTGAGTAATATCAATCATGAATCCACGGAGTAGAGAAGGCTCACCTTCACTCCGAACAACATTCACAATGTCATACAGCCATACAACTCGTCCATCCGCTGACAACATTCTGTATTCAAATTCGTAGTTGTCAAGGATAGCCGAGCAGTCTATGCAATACTTGATTGCCCACTCCCGATCTTCTGAATAGATGTGTTCAGCCCAAAAATTGTCGGTGTACCAGTCTGACAATGGATAGCCAAGTATCTCAACGGTTTGCGGACCTATATAGGTAAATTTCCCTGTAATAGCGTCTGCTTCCCAAGGAATAACAAGAACCTTTTCTGTCAGTTTTCGAAACCGTTCCTCACTCTGTTGGAGAGCTTCTTGGGCCTGCTTGCGATCGCTAATATCAGCAACAATAGACATACAACTAACATTGCCTTGAGCATCACATAGAGGTGCAGCCCAAACACTAATATCAATCGGTGAACCATCTTTCTTCTGACGACGTGTCTCCAAACCAGTCAAAGCTCTGCCTTGGCGTACAAAATCCAGGTTCGCTAGGAACTCATCTTGTTTGTCTTCAGCGACAGAAGGAAGAAAACGACCCAGTGCTTCTTGTGTACTCCAGCCGAAAATCTTCTCAGCGGCTGGGTTCCACATCTTCACCTTGCCATTATCCAGACTAAAAACCGTAATTGCCAAGGGACAAGCTTGAATCAGCGCCTCAAGGGTTTGGTTTGTTTCTTGCAGTGTTGTTTCTGCTCGCTGGCGTTCAATAGCGACTCCCGCTAGATGGGTAGATAGCTCAACCAATTTTCTGTCCTGCTCACTGGGGTGACGCGGTGTCCGGTAATACATCCCAAAGGTACCCAGGAGATCCCCATTGCTGGCAAAAATGGGTGTAGACCAACAAGCCCGAAGTCCGTGAGACAAGGGTAAATCTCGGTAAGCCGCCCATAGTGGGTCGTTGGCTATATCCGACACAATAACCGATTCCCGACAATAAGCCGCTGTGCCACAGCTGCCTTCACTAGGCCCGATCGAGACACCTGCTTTAATCGCTTGTATGTAGCTTTCTGGAAGCGTTGGAGCTGCTGTTATATAGAGCTTCGTCCGATCTTGATCCAACAGCAGAATAGAACAAACCGCTTCATCCGTCTGTTCCTCAATCAGTTGGGTCAAGGTAGTCAGTACTTCCGGTAGCGCGGTACCATTGGCAATCATTTCCAGGACATGGTTTTGCGCCGCTAACAGCAATTGGTTGCGCTTGCGATCGGTGATGTCCTCAACCATACCCAATCCATAGCGAGGTTTTCCCTGTTGGTCATAAATTGCCGTAGCTGTCAGATTAATCCATACAATTTCCCCGTTCTTCTTGATATAACGTTTCTCAAACTGATAGCTCGGTATCTCGCCTTTGAATAGCTGCTGTGCATAGCTAAGTTCGTTTTCAGCATCTTCAGGGTGAGTGATAGCGGCAAAGGTGAGTTGATTGAGTTCTTGCTCTGGGTATCCCAACATCTGACAGTAGGCTCTATTCACTTGCAGAAACCTACCGTCTAGGTCAACAACAGATATGCCGATGGGTGCTTCTTCAAAAAACTTTCGGAATCGTTCCTCACTTTCTCGTAGCGCCGCCTCCGCCTGCTTGCGCTCAGCGAGGTTTAGAAAGAATCCGACCATCTCCTGTTGCTGAGCATAAGGTTCCTGTAACAAGGCACGACCAATCAAGATCGGAACACGGCTACCATCTTTGCGAATGTATTCTTTCTCAAAAGGAGTAGCAACACCATGCTTTCTGAGTTCTTCTGCTGCTTGCGCATCCAAATGCAAAAACTCTGGGGGCGTGATCTGATCCCAACGTATTTGACCCGCCAGCAGTTCCTCCCGCTCATATCCCACCATCTTCAAGAAATAGTCATTAGCGTAGTGAATTTCTCCACTGAATTTCCCGAAGGTAACACCAAAAATATTTGACTCAACTAACCGTCGGAACCGCTTCTCGCTCTCCTGTAGTGCCTCTTGGGTTCGCTTGCGTTCGGTGTCAATCTGGTCAAGTGTCTGGGCATTCTGCCAAATCCAAACGGTGAACACAATAATACTCACCATCACGAGGAGCGACCACCCAAAAGCACTATTGTAAAGTCCTGCGCGGTAGCCTTGGACTATGAAGTAACCTAGCACTGATGGAATAGCGATCGCGGCAAGTAATAAACGACGTGCGATAAAGCCGCCAGTACTATCCTTCATCACTACCCTCATTAACCCCCCATGGGGACGCGCAAACAAAATCCCAACACACAGCACCATGAAGCTCAACACCGTGTGTAGCGCCATTTGCGTATGAGAGGCAATGCCGTAAACAGATTCAACTCCATAGGCATAGCCGAGCAAGGGTTGTAAGGCAACTAAAGACGCACTGAGAGTGAGCAATTGGAAGAACCAATGATTGCGCTGGGTTCTCCGACTCAAAAGCACCAAGGCAAAACCGAGCAGGAGAAAGTTCAGTGCCGTAGTGGGTGCCATCCTCCCCAAATGAGATGTTCCAACCGCTCCCGGCATTTCACGAAATACCAGCTGATCAATACCGAGATTCCAGTTGAATAAATATTGGCTGAGCGTGAGCAAGCCGAGCATCGCCACTATAAAGGCAAACACTTGCCCTATACGACGCCTGCGTTGACTTGCCTGTTTTTCCTGCAACAGCCACAAGGATACGCCAGAGAGCAGGAAGGCTAAAGCTGTGTTAGCTTTCATCGTGACTCCGGCGGGGAGGAGGCTCTTGAGGATTGGGATATCGAGCATCCAGCCAACGAGTACTAGGCAACTGATCAAGATGACTATTGTACTTGCAGCTTTAGGAACAGATCTGAGCGTAGGGATAAGACGAGAGTCAGGTAGCCGGGAGCTATTCACATTTAAAGTTATCGGGGTATTGAGAAGTCAACGAACTGATGGCTCATATCCCTACATTATCTTTTGATTTCAAACTCAGTACCCTGATTTTGCCAACACTCAACCCTCGTAACCCACATTGGGCACTTGTCAAGTGTCACACGGCTTGTGAATGGGGAACTTGGGGCCCCCTTTGGGGATTAGGGGCAATGGGGAATAGGAGGAGTATTCTAGGTAGTCTATGTATTACCAATTACCAATTACCAATTACCAATTACACGATCGCTAACCTGTACACTTCGCGATCGCTGAGTTTTAATCAAACATACCTCGGTAGTCAACAGGAAACTGACAAAACTGGCAATCACAATCACGGGTACCATCGCCGTGTCAGAAAGCACGCTAAGAATCACTGTGGTACTGATTGGTGTTTTGGTGATCGCCACATTTACGGCTGCCATCATGCAGATCATGCCGATTGTTGGGTGAACTTGGGGAACACCCAAAGAAATTGCCAAGCCAACTGCCGCACCAATATAGAACAGTGGGAAGATGAATCCGCCTCGGAAACCGGAGTGGAGAGTGCAACAGACTGCTAGCATTTTAGCGAAAGCGATCGCTAGCAACATTGTCATCCCAAACGTAGAACCTGTCTCTACGATGGTTGCAATCTCTTTTTCGCCAAAAAACAGCGTTTGGGGAAACACAAGAGCAATCAGTCCAATGGATAACCCTCCTAGAGTGGCAAGCAGGATTGTCTGGTGTTCAAGGTACTGACTCAGGTACCCAATGCTACGGAACAGAACAACAAAGATAATGGCAATCAGCGCACCCACGATCCCTAGTAACGCGCCCTCGACTAGATGCATCAGCTCAAGCTTAGGAATAGCGGCAAAGTGGTACATGCCACCAATTGTCAACCCTGTATTAAATCGAAACACAAAGAAGCTCAGAATCGCTGACAGCACGGCTGGGATTATCGCCTCGTAGTATTCCAGTCCTCGACGATGAGGGATTTCCAGGGCAAAGAGTGCCCCACCCAAAGGCGCACCAAAAAATGCGCCAAGTGCAGCACTCATACCGCAGAAGGTCAACACACGGATTGTCGTAGTGCTTAAGTTGAGCTTCTGACCTAGCCAACCGCCGAAACTACCATTGATCTGTACAAGCGGGGCTTCTGGTCCAGCACTGCCACCTGCTGCGATCGAAACCAGTGAGGCAACAATCATTGCTGGGGTTTGGCTCAGGGAAATACGACCAGGATCGTGTACCTTGTCAACGACCAAAGCCACTTCACCAGGAAGACCCATGAAGTATAGGGTTAGACCGACGAAAAATCCACCAATAGTAGTGGCAATCCACACATAATTCCAGGAGGGAAACTTGGTGGGAAAGTAAGGTTCCAGAAACTCTGGAAGTGTGTGCCAGACACCATGAAGGCAGGCTTCTAGCAGGTAGTAATAAGCGGTTGCAGCTAATCCGCCAGCAATGCCAATGACTGCTGCAAAAAGAATCATTTGCTGATAAGTAAGCTCGCGACAGTCGCTAGCGCTGTTTGGTAGCGTATCAGAATTATTAGTGGTGGCGGTTGTTGTTTGATTTTGAGCAGCTGAGGACATGGCATTTCCTATAGAGCAATAACCCCCAGCATCTGGAACAGCGGCTGGAGAAAAAACTTTTTTCTCTAAAAACCAAATTTTGTAGTTTAAGCTACAGAAATTTGGCAGAATTTAAATATGAGCAGTTTTTGGAACTTAATCAGAAGGTTTTAGGATGAAAACGCAAGAACGAGTCCAAGTATTGACGCCACATTCGGAGCCGAACCGATCACTGCTAATTCTCCTGGTTGTTTTAGGTTCTTTTACAGTAGGGTTGATTCCTATTGCTTATAGTTCAGCCTCGGTAAAAGGACAATCCCAGACCGCCCCGATCACTGGAGAGGCAGGTCTGTGGAGCGCATTTGGAGAAAAAGTGGATACCTCTACTGGAGGACTAAAACAATAGAACCTCATAGATAACCAGGAGATAATGAACAAGAAAGATCACCGAACCTTAAGGTTGGCTTCAAATAGAAACTGATGTAGAGAGAGCCTTTGCCTGATTGGGCTGGAGCATCTGCTCAGAGGAATTCAGCTCAGCCGCAATAGGCACAAGCTGTACAGCACAGGCTTTTAACTCGGGTTGCAGCGAGTCTGGGTCAGATTCGGGGTGGGTAAGAGCGTTGACTTCGGCTTGGTCTGCCCACAGGCTTCCCCAGTGCATGGGGACAAAGACTGTACCAGGAGCGATCGCTTTTGTGACTTTGGCAGGAAATCGACCCTTACCGCGACGCGATCGCGCCTCAACCCAGTCATTATCTTCAATACCCAGCTGCGCAGCATCACGGGGATGAATCTCGATAAACGGCTGCGGATGCATCTGTCGAATTTTCTCAATTCGGCCAGTACGAGTTTGAGTATGCCAGTGACCATAGAGCCTGCCCGTGGTCAGCACAAAGGGATACTGCTCATCCGGTGGTTCCGCCAGACCCCGTGAGTGAGATGCAGCAAACCTAGCCCGTCCATCAGGTGTAGGAAATCTGAAGTCGGTGTAAAGCCTTTTAGGTGAGGAGGTGACAGAAGCCTTCTTCTCTCCCCATCTCCCCATCTGCGCATCTGCCTGTCTCCCCCTCTCTTCTGGGCAGGGCCACTGAATCGGGCCTTCGGTACGCAGACGCTCATGGCTGATACCACTCATATCACAGAGGCGATCGCGGGTCAGCTGAACAAACTCGGCATAGACTTGGGCTGAGTTGGTGTAGTGAAACGCCTCAACAAAACCTAAACGACGACCGACTTCAGCAAAGATTTCCCAGTCTGCTTTTGCCTGTCCTGGTGGGCGACGAAAAGCTGGACACAGTGTTACAACCCGCTCAGAGTTGGTCATCGTCCCAGTCTTCTCACTCCACTGGGCAGCAGGCAGCAGGACGTGAGCGTAGGCAGCTGTTTCTGTGGGGTAGTAAGCCTCTTGGTAGACCGTAAACGACGAGGAGCGCAGTGCTGCTTTGGTGCGCTCCAGATCTGGCATAGTAGCAGCGGGGTTAGTGGCGGCAATCCAGAGAAACTGCACCTCACCCGTTTCCAGACCCTCGATCATTTCCCACGCTGTGCGACCTGGATGCTCCGAAATCTGCCCTGGTTGCAATCCCCAATACTGCTCAACTTCGGCTCGGTGTTGGGGATTGTTGACAACGCGATAACCTGGCAGGAGACCAGCAAGACCACCAACTTCTCGTCCTCCCATGGCGTTCGGCTGACCGGTCAGGGAAAACGGGCCTGTACCGGGTTTGCCAATCTGACCCGTCATCAAGTGCAGATTAATGATGGCGCGAACCTTCGCGGTTCCTTCGCTGGACTGATTAACGCCCATCGTCCATAACGACAAAACGCGATCGGACTCACTCCAGTAACGAGCCGCTGTTTCCAGGTCACGCTCAGATATCCCGCAGCGCTTAGCTACAACTGGCGGTGGATAGTGCTGAATTACCTCAGCGAAGGCAGGAAAGCCTCTAGTGCAATCCTCAATGAAATCAGTATCAATCTTGCCCCAGCGTAAAAGCAGATGAGCAATGCCATTGAGTAAATCAATGTCCGTACCCGGTCGAATCGCTAAGTGCAGGTCTGCTGCCTCAGCTGTTGTTGTGCAACGGGGATCTACTACAATCAGTTTTACCTTTTTGCGGTTCTTTTTGTGGTGTTTCTCCAAGCGGTTGAAGACAATGGGGTGACATTCAGCCGCATTGCTGCCGATGATAAATGCACAGTCGGTTAGCTCTAAGTCTTCGTAGCAACAGGGAGGACCATCTGAGCCAAGGCTTTGCTCGTACCCACTCACGGCAGAAGACATGCACAGCCGTGAGTTGGAATCAATACTGTTGGTGCCCAGAAACCCTCTCATCAGTTTATGGATCACATAGTAGTCCTCGCTGAAAAACTGACCAGAACCGTATACGCACAAGGCTTTTGACCCGTAGGTCGAACGAACGCTTTGAATGCGATTCACCACACGGTCTAGGGCTTCATCCCAACTAGCTCGTCGGAACGGCTCATCTAGCGAGTCTCGCACCATTGGGTAGAGCAGACGTTGTTTGTCCAGTGATTCTGTGACTGTAGCTCCTTTAACACAGACCATGCCTTGACTGGAAGGGTGGTTGCGATCGCCTTTTACCTTCCAGATGGGTCTGCCCTGACTATCTCGATTAGTCGGCTTGCCCGGTTGGGCTGGAGGCAAAACCTCTAAACCACAGCCAACGCCACAGTAGGGACACAGTGTTTTAATTGATTCAGTCATAGGAGTAATATTTGGATTAGCGTTTTTGGCTATCCGCTAGGGCTGATACGGTTGGTGTTGCCAATTTCGGTGCTTCATCCTCATGAGAGGCATCAGGTTCTTTGAGGAAGAACGCACAAAGGCTTGCCACAATTAAGCCGACAACCCCTAGCATCTGGAAAAAGCTTCGATCCCCGACAGCAGTTTCAGGTAACAGGCTGTAGACAGTAAGGTAAGCTACTGCTCCCACGTTGCCGTAAGCCCCGACATTACCAGCAATCTGACCCGTTACCCGCCGCTTAATCAGGGGTACGATCGCGTAAGTTGCACCTTCGGCTGCCATAACAAAGAAGGAGGTAATCATGGTCATGATCACGACAAAGGCAAGCGCTATATTCTCACCCAGACTGCTAAACACGAGATAGCCAATCCCCGTTCCAGCAAGCGTTGCCGCTAGCGTCCATTTGCGGCTACCGATCTTGTCCGAGATGAAGCCGCCTCCTGGACGAGCGACCAAGTTCATGAAAGCATAAGTTCCAGCAACTGCCCCAGCTAGCGCCGCCGCCAATCCGAAGCTCCTCTGAAAAAACGTCGGAAGCATAGAAACAACTGCTAGCTCTGAGCCAAAACAGCCAAGATAAGCCAACTCACAAAGAGCCACTTGGGAAAACTTATAGCGCTCTTCAGGGGGATACCGCTTTTTCCCTGTCATCAAGTCCTGATTTGCCTTCCAGCAGTTGTAAGCTTGAAATGCGTACAAGCCGATCAGTAGCAACCAGATGATATACAACTGAGTTGGACTAATGAATTTAACTCGGTTTAAGCGCCAAGCAATCACCCCCAAAATCCCCACCAAGGGAATGTTCATCAGTAGCAGAAACCAGAAGTCTTTCCGAGTTGTCACTTCTAACCCAGCTTGGCTGGCGGGTCGCTCATACACCTTACCAGGGGGTGTATCTTGGACATTGAAGAAGTAAATCACTCCATATACAGCGGAAATAATCCCAGTCAGAGCGATCGCCAAGCGCCAGTTAACTTGACCAGCAGAGAGGAAGGCGGCGGCGGTAGCGATCGTCGGTAGGGTAAACGCCGCACCCGCAGAGCCAAAATTTCCCCAGCCACCATAGATTCCTTCGGCTAAGCCAATTTCTCTGGAAGGAAACCACTCCGCCACCATCCGGATGCCAATCACAAATCCACACCCGACAATGCTCAAAGCCAAGCGACTGTAAACTAATTGGTTAAAGTTCTCTGCCAAGGCAAAGGCAAAACAAGGAAGAGCCGCATAAACCAGTAGGCATGAGTAGGTGATCCGAGGACCAAAGCGATCGAGTATCATGCCAACAATAATCCG
>DATNPH010000118.1:0-66482 GCA_036703315.1 Coleofasciculaceae cyanobacterium | reverse complement strand
AACAATGAACCGCCGAATACTCCAGCTACACCGAGTTGGTGGAACGGGTGCATCAGGATGTTGTGCTCCGCTTGGAACACGAACATGAAGTTGAATGTTCCCGAAATGCCTAGTGGCATGCCATCGCTGAATGAACCTTGTTTTATTAGTGCTTCAGAATCATGCCATTACTACGATTGAAGGACTGGCACAGGATGGACAACTATCGCTCATGCAACAGGCATTTCTGGAGAAGCAGGGTTGCCAATGTGGTTTCTGCACTCCTGGCATGGTGATGAGTGCCCAAAAGGTGACGATGAAGTCCGAAGACGATCTGCGATTAGCAATGCGAGGTAATCTCTGCCGCTGCACAGGCTATGAGGCGATTATCGAGAGTATTCAGTTAGGACGTGGAATTGGAATTGCTGTTTCAATGCAGGGAAGCGGTTTAGCGAAAATCCATACTGCCTGCGTTAAGCTTTCCCTGGAACCAAGCGGTAAGTTTTGCTTACGGACGGGTTCGGTGGACGTAGGTACCGACTCTGACACTACACTGCGTCAAATTGCGGCTCACGTTTTGGGCGTCACGGTTACTGACATTGACATTATCACTGCCGACACCCACACAACCCCCTTTGACGTCGGCTCCTACGCCTCCGCTACGCTCTACATTTCTGGGCAAGCGGTGAAATTAGCTGCCGAAAAACTCCGCACTCAACTGCTGGACTTTGCAGCACAGGTATTCCAAACTGAGACGAAAACGCTAGCGATTCTCGTTCCTGGAGGCTGCGCCAACGCCAATGGAAGAGCTACTGATGGATGATCACGGCAAGATCCTTAACCCGAACTTCCGTACCTATCGCATTCCTACTGCCGCCAATGTACCCCCTGCGGAGGTGTTTCTTGTAGAAGCCGCCGACCCTTACGGCCCTTTCGGTGCCAAGGGTGTAGGTGAAATTACCACCAATTGTATGGCTCCGGCAATTGCCAATGCGATCGCCCATGCGACTGGTGTTCGCCTCACCCAACTCCCAATGACTCCCGAACGAGTGTGGAAAGCGCTAATGGCTAGTGGTTAATGACAATGAACAATTAGCTATTATTTGCACTCATTTGCTGACGTTTGTACGAAAAAGAGTGCGTCCCGTGGCTCAATGTGAATACCGCTCCTCTGGGACGTTCCCCATCGGGTTACATATTTCTGACCATCGCTGCCCTTGCCAATAGCCATTGTAAAGTTGTAGCGCACTTCCTTGTAGCAGCCGATTGACAAACCTGGCATTTTGGCAGCTTTCACATCAAATGATTCACCAGCTTTATTGATAATGGCAAGACCCTTATCGCCGCGTTCAATAAACAGCATATTAGGGTTGTCCGCTCCTTGAGCAATTTCATTTCCGTTACGGAAATATTGCGGCTCTCCCATCATTTTTTGACGGAAGTATACACCTGTCTTGGCAATCGCATCCTTGGCATCATCTCGGTACACAACTGGAAACCCGTCCTGACGCGCCAGGACAAAAGCGTTGGCTAACCTTGTGTCTTGAGCGGTGGGCAATTTGTATCCAATTTGACCTGTGACAATGTCATGGTTTTGAGCAAAGGTTATGGCTTTTGTCCCTGGTAATGCTTTTCCAGAAGTCGCTGGCTCGATTAGCGATCGCAAATCCCCACCAATACTAAAAGCGTTGCTCATCGTGCTAACTAGATGGAAGTCTGTCACAGAGAATATCCCAGTGTACTCGTTACTCTCCTCGATAGTTTGTCCAATTACCTCGCCATAAACGAACTTCTCCGGTGGCACAACCTTGAGAACCTCGCGGAAGAAGTCAGGCTCAATGTGCTTCGCCGCATCAAAACGGAAGCCATCAGCCCCAAGGGCAAGAAGTTTCTTGAGGTAGGTTTTCGCTTCCTGCCGGACATAGGACGAATTAGTATTGAGATCTGGCAAATCGCAGTTAATCCAACCTTGTGTGACAGACAAGCGGTTATTGTAGTCAATGCAATTTTTGGGATGGAAATCCTGCGGTGAGAAGCGGGGATATTTCAGGGTTTTGGAATAGTCGTCATAATTTGCCATGTGATTAAAAACCACATCGACAATAATTTTGAGTTTCTGAGTGTGGGCTGAGTCAATGAGTTCCTTAAGGTCTTTTTCATTACCCAGAGGACTTTCAAGCACCCTATGATCTATCGGCTGATATCGTGCCCACCACTCAGAGGAAGGATTGCTCTTTTGGGGAGGCGAAACCTGAATGTAGGTGTATCCAAGCTTTTGAAGCTCAGGCAGTTTGGCTTTCACATCTTGGAAACGCATATCAAACGCTTGATAAATTACATCAGCCTTCGAAACGATGCTCCTTTTTATATCCCTTGAAGAATGAGCCGGGATAGCAACACTTTTGTTAAGTGCAGTGGATGAGCCATGACAGGCAGATGAGACAGAAGAAGCAAAAACAAGAGCAACAAAGAAACCAAAAAAGGATCGAAACGAGCTTCCCATGAACGGCCTTCAAAGTGAGTCAAACAAATGGCTAAGGTCAGTCAGGGGTAGTATTGGAGTATTTTCCTCTAGTAGAATCATTCCCAGATTGCCAATGAAAATTGTCATTGAGCTGAATTTGGCAGTGGATGCTCCTGAGCTAAGGAAATCATGAGAAAATTTGAACCCAATATCCCCTGAAACTAACCAAGTTAGCATTTACGAGCAATTGGAGTTCGGTTTATTTCGCTGCTGATTACAGGTTCCAATATCTGGCTTTTGAGTCAAACCTTAACTTTCAGAAGCTAGAGCACTGATTCTTTCGTTGAGCCGCTTCTTCCATCGAACTCAGGTTGCATTAACTCGCGTGGCAAACTACTGGAAACAGGATAGTTAAAACAAAGCGCAGGATGAAGGATGAATACAAATAATTTATTCACTAAGTTTCCGGTATTGGAAACTGAAAATTTGATGTTGAGAGAAACAACATTATCTGATGCCTCAGCCATTTTTCAGATTTTTGCTTCGGAGGCTGTGACCAAGTATCATGACATAGAAACGGTTACAAACATGGAGCAAGCCAAGTTCCTAATCTATCGCCGTGCAGAGCGTTTTAAGAATAAACAGGGAATTCGCTGGGGAATTGCCAGAAAAGACGACAATGTCATCATCGGTTCTTGTGGTTATAGCATTAGGAACTGCTTTCAGGCAGAAATAGGATACGAACTTATCGAAACCTACTGGCGTCAGGGCATTATGACAGAAGCATTAAGGGCAGTCATTAGGTGGGGATTTCAGAATCTAGAGTTCAATCGCATTGAAGGCATGGTTATGGTAGAAAATATAGCTTCAATTAACTTATTAAAAAAATTAGGTTTTTTAGAGGAAGGACTTTTGAGAGAATACGGGATTTGGAAAGGACAGTTCCATGATTTGAAGATATTCTCTCTCTTAAAAAGAGATTACATGACAACAGAGATTCATGAAGGAGTAGATGAGCAACGCTACTCATCAAAGTAGTCATGGTAAACTCCTAGGCGAAGGCGTTACTCCCCATAAATGGTCACAACAATTCTTCGTTGACGTGGTTTGATGTCACATTCGAGGTGGAAAATTTGTTGCCAAGTCCCTAACTCTAGCTTTCCATTTTGCACAGGCACGGTTAGTGAAGGACCAAGCCATGTCGCTTGCAGATGAGAATGTCCGTTACCATCGTGCCACATCTGCTCATGTCCGTATTCTCGACTTGGTGGAATCAGCTTATTTAAAAGTTCAGGTAAGTCGCGTTGCAATCCTGGCTCAAACTCAACGGTGCCAACTGCTCCTGTACTACCAATATTGAAGATATGAGCTATTCCTGTCTTAATGCCAGAGTCCTTGACGATCGCATTGACTTCATCCGTAATGTCATGCATATCCCCATGACGGCTTGTGGAAAGATCGATTTGCTCCTGATGAACCATGATTTAAGCTACATTACTTTCTCGGCTGACGTTATCGTCACTGATTGAAGGTGGCTTTTGCAAGATACTCCATGAACATGTGCAAAATGCAGCAAACTGCGATGATTCCTTCTAGAACCACCGCAGTTAGGCTTATGTAATTGAGCTTAGCCGTAGATGCATACTGCTACTGAGCATCTATGCTGCTTCGATGCTCTTTGCGTAGCTATTGAGAAGTTGGGAGAGAGAGACAATCCCTAAGATAAGAGGGAGAAAACTTGTCCTACTGTGTAGAAAAAGCGCGATGCCAACTGTTCGTTCTGCTATCGAAAGAGTCAGCGTCAAAAACAGTGTTTTCGTTCTTCGTTAGAAAGTTAACGTTTGAACGTTTTAATGCATCCAACGCAACACAACTAATATCACGACTGAATGCAACTTGATATTTACCAATAAGCCGTGGAGAAGCCGAGCTTCTGATTAAGAGAGATACGCTCTTTCTCAAGAAGCACGGCAGGCAAGTCCTTTGCCTAACTTATCACTCTTGATTGAACGGCTTCAGCTCCTTGATGCTGCAACGATTTTGAACGGATTGATTGATCGATGCGCATCTTGGCATAGTCTAATGCCTCCTCAAGCGTGTAGAAACAGAAAGGTTCACTGTAGGTTTTCCCTTCAGGGTCAATGTAGTCAACAGCAATACCGTTCAATTCTTCAGTTGTGAGCAGATCCCATTGTTTGTAAGTCATCATCGCCTTAACCTCTGGTAATCTTTACGGTTTACGAGGTGGGTCAGGCAGTAGAATTTTACTGGAAGTTGTTTTCCAGTAAAATTCTACTGAGGAGACCTCAACGACTACGGCTTAAATAAAATAAGCTTGTGTCTTTGGTGCTCCTCCCATTGCCGACGGAGTTAGCTGACGGGCTAAGACTGGAAGGTGTCTCTCTGTACTAGGTATAGATTCGCCCCAAAATTTGGTTCCTCCGCTCTTAATCTGGCTTTTGACTACTGAACTGAAAGGATTAAGTTTGCCAGTTAAGATTAGGCTACCCACTTTAACTTGGCTCCTATAATAGGGCTTGAGCTAGCATTTGTCAAGCTTTTAACACTCTACCCCTATAAAAGGTGAGAGGCTTGTAGGTTTATTGAGTTTCATTCAGGCGATCGCTCTGAGGTCTTAATCGTCAAAACCTGCGGCGGTAGGGCATCTGGCGGGTAGAGAAAGTCTACCTTTACCAGTCGGCGATCGCGTGGTTGCATATTAAGCATCACCAGAGGGTTTCCCTGCTGACCGCGTCGTTGTACTAGATGTACATAGCGAGTTTGGGGAAGACCTTTTTCGTCGTTGTAGCTGATTTGGACAGTTCCCCGGAAGAATATTTGCTGACCCGGTGGTTGCAGAAACCGCAATCCATTGGCGCTATCGTCTTGTTTGAGAGGCGTCTGGATAGATACAGCCACCGTTTGACGCTCCTTTGTGTTGTTGACTAGGGGCAACGTGAGGCTATAACGAACCGCATAGTTCCCATGAGCGCTATCGGCTGTATCTGGATAGCGTACCAGTAGAGGAGCGCTCTGAACCTGATTGGTACCTAATGTAACCCTAGTGAAGGTACTAATCGGGTAAGAAAAAGCTTTGCCTCGCTCAGGAATACTCAGAGTTCCCGCGCTTGGACTATCTACCACCTCAGTTCGCCATTCCGAACCTTGAGCCACACCAGCAACGCGACCGTAGATCATTTCACTACTTTTCTGGATTGAGAGTGTGGGCGGGCGATCGCGTGGTACAGCTAAATTACCACTATTTAGTACCTTCTGCCATTCTTCCAGCATTGGTTCCCGATAAGGGAGAGGGGGAGGAATCAAAAGAGAGAAGGGCTCCTCTGGGTCGTACTCAATATCAGGAGGGGGATTGAGAGGAGCAACCATCGCTAAACTCGCCATATAGACGGGTTCATTACTCCGCAGTCGCATAAACGTAGTCCGAGCATTCCCAAGGAATATCGGTAAATTCAACAACATCTTGCTCTGCTTGGGCAAAATCACCATCTGGGAAGGGAAATCTGATTGATGAACCCCTCGCAAGATATCATTCATCACCCGTGAACCGGGTCCTGAGTAGACCGTACTCGAAGCATTGTCTAGGTAGGGTGGTAACTCGACAAACGGTGCATCTGGGTTAGTGGCATAGCTCACCGCCTGTAAAATATCCAACGTTACTGGACGGAGTCCCGGATTATAAACAATCACTCCTAGATAGATAGGTCGCCAATCGTTGGGCTTATTGCCTCTAGCAATGTGATGAGCAAACAGATTAAAGCTTCCGACCAGTGGAAAATTTAAGTGAGCGCGTGGAACGGCTTTACCGCTAGGCGGAAAGGTGGAAAGCAAAATTCCTTCTGTCTTTACAACTTCAGGGCTATTGCTGTTAAACATTAGTACTTTATCGAGCTGCCCGGGTAACGCACGTATCTCTTGAGGTTGAACCACGACTTCCTGCATTGGGAAGGGTGTCGGAGTAGGCGTCGGTAAGGGGAATTGAGCAAGGGAGATTGGCAATAAAGGCAGCATGAAATGACAAACTTGGTTTAGCTCACACACAGGCAACAAGAGTAGGGCGAAAGTTCCGCTGAGTACATCCTGTTCACCGATTGGGTCTTCAGTTTAGTTAAGCAGCAGCTGGGCGATTAGCTCTAGACCTATTCCCAAAACTGCCGAATCATAATACTACGTCTTAGAGCCGTTCTAGAAATTGCCCTTTCCCCATAGGGAGCAGCATTTTCTCCGATATGACTCTAGTGAGGCAGTGCTGATGCTCCTAGCTAAGGCAATACAGTTAAGGAGATGGTTCTAAGGTTTTAATCGTTAAAACTTGGGGTGGTGTGGCGTCTGGAGGGTAAAGAAAGTCTACCTGCACTAGACGTTGGTTACGTGGCGGCATCTTCAGTGTTACCAATGGTTCACCTTGTTGACCACGTCGTTGTACTAAGTGCCAGTAGTGAGTACGGGGCAAACCCTCATCGTCTTTGTAGCGGATTTGCACAGTACCTCGAAAGAACACTTGCTTGGCTGGAGGTTCCAAAAACCGTAACCCTCCTTGCGGCTGGTCTTCTTTGAGAGCCGTTTGGATAGCGAGAGTTACAGATTGGGTATTATTGGTTGGATTAATCAGTGGCAAGGTGAGGCTATATTGTATGCCGTAGTTACCATGAGCAAAGTAAGCGCTTTCTGGGTAACGGACTAGCATTGGCGCACTCTGAATCTGACCCGTGCCCATCCTGCCGCCATGCAGAGTACTAAGTCCATAGGAAAAGGCTTGTCCTGGCTGAGGAATGCTTAGAAGCTGAGTAGTTGGACTATCAACCAACTGGGCTTTCCACTGCGAACCTTGGGCAACACCAGCAACCCGACCATAGTGAGTGAGGGGAGCATCAGGAGGGCTGGCGGGGCGTTCGCGTGGTCCTGCTAACTCACCTTTATCTAAAAGCTGCTGCCACTCTTCCAGGGTGGGGGCACGTTCATTACCATTAGAATCAACAGGCGCATACCGGGCAAGGCTGGCAGCATAGACTTTGCCATCACTGCGCAATCGTATCAACGTTGAGCGACCATTAAGCGGTGGTTGCAAAGGTCGAACGGCAATTGGTAGGTTCAGCAACATTTTGCTTTGCCTTGGTGGAATCAGCAATTGAGTAGGAAAATCGGCTTGCCGAAGTCCTCGCAGAATGTCACTCATGGCACGGCTACCTGGACCTGCGTACACAGTCCCGGAATCATTATTGAGGAAGGACGGCAGCTCGATAAACGGCGCATCTGGCTGACTTACGTAACTTGCGGCTTGCAAGATATCTACTGTTACTGGTTGGGAACCAGGATTGTACAAGATAATTCCCTGGTAGAGAGTACGTAAATCTTCTGGCGTGGGTGGTTTGGCAATATGGTGGGCAAATACGTCAAAGCGTCCTTGAAACGGAAAATTTAAGTGAGCGGCTGAGGTACTTTTGCCATCAGGAGGAAAAGTAGAAAGTAAAATACCCTCGGTTTGTACAACTTCGGGGTTGTTACTGTTGAATACCGGGACATCATCAAGTTTCCCTGGTAATGGACGTATTTGTTGAGGCTGCACTATTTCGGTTGGGGGTGTCGGTGAAGGAACTGGCGATGGGATAGCTTGAGCAAAGGTAAAAATCGGCAAAAACGGCAGCATAGGGTAATTAAATTTTGTTTAACCGCAAATACACCAAGATACAAGGATTCGGTGAATATCACGCCTGCAAAGGCAAACATGCCGCGGAATTGATAAAGACGCAATTGAGTGCATCTTGTTTCGATTGACTGAGCCGAGTTTGGACTTTGGATTTTAGATTGGCTGAGATGTTGTACCAGCCCGCCAAGCCGGCAAGGGTTAAAACCCCTACCTGTTAGAGGTTTACTCTTGAATTGTTGTGAATCATTCCTAACCAGTAATCCTAGGTAACTGGGGCACGAAAACTTCCACAGCGTGGGGGATAAGGCGAAACTTAGCTGGGGTATAGGTCACAATTTCACCATCGGCATTGATCGGATGAGGTCTGCGAGTGTAAATTTCAAATTCTTTGCCCTCAAGGGTACGCACACCAGACCAGTTAGCTTGCTTTCCTCGCCACATAGCTGGTAACAACATAAGGATTTGCCACCAGTGGTCGTATTCTAGGCTATACAAATCTAAGCGCTGATCGTTGATGGCAGCATCATCAGCCACCGCCATGCCACCACCATAATATCGTCCGTTACCTACAGCAATTTGTACAGTTTTGACACGGATAGACTCTTCGCCTAGACGAATCTCTGCTGTAAAGCCTCGTGCTTTCCAAATGACTTTCAGCGCTGTAACCGCATAAGCCAAGACTCCCCAGCGGCGCTTAACTTCTTTGTCCAGTTGCCTGGTGATTTGGACACTTAACCCTAGACTGGCAACATTAAAGAAGAGCTTATGATTAACCTTGCCCAAGTCAATTCGTCGGGTATTACCTGTAGCAATGATTTCGCAGGCTTGGGGTATTGACTGGGGAATTTCGAGGGTGCGGGCGAGGTCATTGGCGGTTCCCAAAGGCAGAATTCCTAAGGGAAGCTGAGTGTCCACTAATCCCTCTACGGCGGCATTGAGAGTACCATCGCCACCCCCGATGATTACTAAGTCAACGCGATCGCGATAACTACGGATAGTATCCGATAAGTGCTGAGGTTTCTGTGTTGACTCTTCAAATAGCTCAAAACCTAGCGCTTCTAACTGGCTGACTACTTGAGAGAGAGTCTTGTGTCCGCGCCGAGAGTGGCGATTTACCAGCAACAGCGCTCGCTGGGTCATGATGCGACCTCATCTTTATTTACTATTAAAATCGATAGCGAACACTAAAGTATATGCCCTGATCCTGAGCATTTTCACCCCGATCTTTCAGGTCAATCAAAGGATAGGCATAGTCAAAGCGGATGTTGAGTCGTGGCTGTGGTTCCCAAATTATCCCAAATCCAAGACCGGCTAGAAACCGCTGTGATGGTAGAGACGAGTTGGTCGGATTATCCTCCACATTCCAGACATAACCCGCATCAAAGAAAGGAGCTAGCTGAAAAGTGGCAGCACCGGATTCGTCACGCTGTAGAGTGATGCGGTCTTCCATTGAGAATCGTATCCCATTGTCGCCCGCTCGGATGTTTTGCCGATAGCCCCGTAAGGATTGACCGCCGCCAATTACAAATTGTTGAGAAGGAAATAAGCTGTCAGGCGTTAGTTGTATGTCGGCTCCGAGGATTAACAGGTTATTCTGATTAAGAATTTGGACACGCTGCACCTGACCTAACCAGCTGAAAAAGCGACCATCGGGAATAGGAGATGGATTAGTCGTGGCACCAAGAATACCAACACCGAAACTAAAAAGCGATCGCAAAGACCAAGCGCCTGTAACATCACGGCGCACATAGTCTTGTCCAAACCTAAATACCCTTGTCCTCGTGAAGCCTTCAGCGTCAGATCCAGGAATTCTGAAAAATTCGGGAAATAAACTCGATACAGACTGACTGTCTTGGGAAGTAAAACCTAACGACAGAGCAAATTCTTCTCGGGGAGTACGCACGAGTGGCTGTTGGAAAAAAATCTCATACAACTGTGAATTCCCCTCAAGGCCCAAAAAAAGGAATTCCGGATCGACAATTTTATTCCAAGTCAATGCGGTTCTCAGCTGTATAGCGCCGTTCATGGAATTAACTGGCAACCGATAACTAAATTCCAAATTATCAGCGCCACCTCGGGTTGTATGGTAATAGGAGCCAGCAATGGCATCTCCATTGCCGGTCAGATTGCGATAGAGTGCGGTAATACCCAATCGTTCGGAACCAACACTGGGTGGTGAGAAGTTGTCAACACCGACACTACCTTCAAAGGGATTCGCTTCGATGACGCGAACAATGAGAATGCTCTTTCCCAAGCCAGTTCCCGCTCGTAAGCTAGCTTCTACATTCTCAAATAAAGGGTCAGCTTTGAGTAATCGCAATTGGTCTTCCAACTTAGCGGTATTGATAGGCGTCCCAGCACCCAGTTGTATGCGACTGCGAACATAATCAGGATTTAATCGTTTCGTTCCCTCTACTTGAATCTGTTCCAAACTCCCCTCTATAACGCGAATTTGTACAGTGCCGTTGGTAATTGCTTGGTCTACAAGAATGGCTCTAGAGGTGATGTAGCCCTGATCTAAGTAAAGCTGGGTGATTTTATCTGCGACTTCTCTAAGTTGTTCCACAGTAAGGGAACGCCCTTGGTAGGGTTGCACGATTGGATTGAATTGGTCGGAACCAAAGACAGTACTGCCCGTAACTTCGATTTTCTGGACTTGAATAGTCTGCGAATTAGGCGCTGGTTGTGGTGCTGGGGTTGGAGGCGGTTGAGTCGGTGGTGATGGCGGCGATTGAATTGATGGTCGTGAGTCTGGTGCTAGAGGGGTTGGGGTTATGGGAGTTGGCGGGAAGCGCTCTTGGTTTGGATTGGGTTGTAAATTGTCTGGCGTGACAGGCGGAGTAATCGGTGGAGTAGTGGATGGGTTTTGTGATTGTAGGAATGTCTTTTGATACAGGTCGGAGTACCCTTCCCTAAGAAGAATAGGGGATTCCATAACCAAAACATTGCTCTTGTTATCCCTCAAGAGGGAATGGACATCCAACTCGGTTGCTCTCGACTGAAATGGCGACTGAAATTCTAAGCCCCAACCCCCAACCCCCAACCCCTGTCTGTCAAGGTTCTCACTATTATTGAGCGGTTCTGTCGGCTCACTTGCCTGTGATAAAGAAGTTGGAGTTGCCGCCTTCGCGCAGCGACTCTCAAAGAGCAATGCACTTGTGGTACCTGTACAAGCAATTCCTATATACAGCAGTAGGAGTTTCCAACATAAACGCTTTGTTCCTCCTGGTTTATCGACAGGAGCCGACACACTCAAAACGAAGCTGCTTTGTAAACCCGCCTGGAGGTTCGTAGCTTGCTTCTCCGAAGGAGTGGGGTCCAAACTCTCAGAGCTACTAAAAGCTCCCGTCATAGCCGTGGGCTTAACGGCGAGTAGTTTATACAAAAGTAATCCCTTCTTCGAGTGCATCGGGTCTCTTATTCTCCTTGGGTCGATTTGGTTACAGACGGCAGGGGACAACCACTAGTAAGCGAGTGAATGCTCCAAAAAGCTTAGCCCGGATTACTAACAGAAGCTAAAATTTTGATCTTTCATGGTTATAGCTGATTAGGTATCCTTCTTAACCCACTCGAATTACAACAAATTGATCACGTTTTACTTTCTCCAAACAGGAGTGTGCTACGGTAGAACCAAATTAGTGACTTAACACTTCCACAGCTATAAGCTTGTAGAACTCTAGGTTCTGCCAGTCGGCATTATCACGGGATTCATCTATTACAGCTCGATGTTAGTCTGTTAATTGGGTAAACTTCTTAAACTTCAAAATCCCATTTTTCTCTATTTGGGAGCTTACAATTTTCAAAGCCCCAGTAAATAAGTGTTTATGATATATCGGCAAAAGCTTGACAAATCATTGAATCAATCAGGCTTGCTCCTTCAAATAGTTTAGGGAGAATGCTGCCCAGCTTTTGCAAGTTTTTATTGTAGACTATCGTGGGTTCATCCAGTATCTAAAAACTTAAGAATTTCCAACTAATTAAGAGTACGAGTAGTCTTATAAAGACATTTATACGGCGGTTTTGTTCCTCTTTATTTGGCTTCAATGACCCTAACTTATGCCCTAAAACAAATAATGTTGTTATTGTCTCATTTTGACGCTAACAATTCCTAATTAAAAATATAAACTTGCTGATCGGCTTATACTATTTCTCTTCGTAAATGTTACAGATCAGTTGATTTTTCTTAGCTCTCGCCTCAAACCTCTTGCCCATGTCAACATAATGTATGGCCTGGCAAAAGGAAACTCATATTAGGAATAAGAGCCTTGTGCAGCTAATTGTGCCTTGGCAATCATCTTTAGCTTATGGTTCTACCTGTGGCCAAAGCCTTTCTAGCTGACGCTGCCATGCCGTCAGCACTTGCTCACGAGATTCTGCCCCTTGCTCTAGGTCACCTAATAATCCTTCTCGATAGAACCGATCTAGAGTTTGGAGGGTTGCCTCAAGAGATTGCCCTTGCTGTTTTGCTACCTGAATAATTTGACGAATACGGCTATCAACGACTTGGTTGAAGCTGTTGGATAAACCTTGTTGACGTAGAGATATCAGTCGTGCGATCGCGGCTGAGAAATCTTCAGGGTCAAGCGTCTCACTGTTATGTTGGAAAACGCCCCAAAGGACATTTTGATTTAGAGCATAACGGGTTTCCTGAGTCTCATCAAAATTAGCTTCTAGTAGTTGTTCAAGGAATGGCTCAGCTTCTTGAGCCGATGTGATCGGAATCAGTACTCGTAGCCACGACTGGTCTGTCGAGAGTAGTACCAACAGCCGTAGATTAGGTAGCTCTACCTCCCACGCATCTGGTTGTGTTGCCTGAACAACGGTTGCACCAAATAGTTCTGTCAGTTTATCGGTAATTTCTTTGGATTTCATAGTTCTTGCGAAAAAAATCCCCCGGTTTATTGTCGGGGGAGATGCTTTGAAGTGTAAAGGATAAAGGATGAAGTATGAAAGGGTGTTAACTACAACTACAGTTCACCATTCATCCTTTAGGGGAGCCATTCCAGAACAGCTTCGTCTTTGGTATTGGTGTTGCGCGATGGCGTCTCACGATTGAATTTCATGTGAATTGAGCGAGTCTGCTCACCATCGACTGCCACTGCCATGATTGGGTAGTCAATCAGACCATCCTGGAAGGACATCTGGAAGCGGAAGGTACCATCGGGATTTAACTTGATGGGACGACCTCCAATTGTCACAGTCGCATCAGGCTCGGTAGCACCGTAGACAATCAATTCAGCATCTGCAACCAGCCAGAACTGGCGAGGACGCATCGGCACCGCAGAAGCGGAGAAGCCAACACCGGACATGCCAACACCAGACATGGTCAAACCTGACACAGTAGGTACAGCCCACATGCCGACTCCAGAGGGAAAGACATAGGAACTGATGGCTTGCTCATGAACCGGAACTTGCTGCATGGAACCGTACAAAGAACCAGCAACTCGCTGAGCTTCGGCAGATTTTGCCATGCCAAAGATTTCATCGTAGATGGGATTGCCAGTCTCGGCGCTGACTCCTGTTGCTGCTGCGACTCGCTTGCTGGGGGGAACCAGCTGATAAACGGTTTTACCACGCAGGTCTTCCTCCCAGTTAAGGGTGATGAATTGGTCTTCAATCCAGTCAGAGGGATAGACAGGAGGAACACGTACTGGTGCGGAACGAGCTAGAACCAGCCAGCGACCATCAGCACAGCGATAGCCAATATCTACAACGTAGTCGCGATCGCTCACTGGCATCGGCAAGTACCATTCCCGTGCTAGCTCGTCGCAAGGATATTCTTGAATACTATGAGGGCTTTGGTACTCTAGGCTGATATCGGTAACATCATAAATCCGTAGCGCCAGCTGTTGTCCTCCCTGACGCCGAAGATCTTCTTTATGATCGTTTGGAATATCCCAATACGCATAAGACCATTGCGGGTCACGGGGCATCAGAACAACTCGGCTTTCACCATAGCCCCCTGGTAAATCCCCTAACCCCTCATCGACAGATGCCAGGGTGCCGCCAGTACGATCCTCTTGACCTAATTCAAACTTTGATGCTTCCACTTCTGGTTGTGCCTCCACGCTGCGAGATGGATTGATAGATATTTTTGTGCGTTGAATCTTTTGAATTTCTGCCAACAACTGCGACTTGCGCATCCGGCTGTAACGAGAGATGCCATATTCACTAGCAACTCTCCGTAATTGCCGCAAGGTCATCTCTTCTAGGGGTGGGCGTTCTTTTGCCATGAGTATGCTCTCCTATAGTTAGACGGCAGGTACATCTCTCCTGATGAATCGACGATTTTGGTCGTCAGCCAACTTATTTAAACGCTGAAAGTGTCTCACTTCTCAGCTTTAGTTATTCATCGGTTTTGATTAAAATTCCCAGTCTGCAATTTGCGCTTTGCTGCTTCGCGCTAACAGATGCTTGTCGCTGCTGCACTAAGACTTGCGCTAGCGCAGCACCTAGAACGGGAGCAACGGGGACGTAGTCCAGCCTGATGCTATTTAGCGTCATCGGTACCTTCCTAGGAGACAAACAGTGCGATCGCAACAGGTGATTCATCATTCATACAGATACTTAGGGTCAAGCCAGCCGTCGATGATCTCAGAACTACTAAAAATCAGTATTTCTTCGGGATCGCCTTACATAGTTTATGTAACAGAAAAGCCTGGGTCGGGGTCAAGGGGCTGATGAGCCGAATTATCGTGGTTTGACGAATTTATAGGCAAATTGGGGATCACAATGTCATGAAACCATGACATTATTAGATAACTGGGATCAAAATTTATCAAGCTTTAACGATTAACGATTGATCTGCTTTGATCCTGGCTTCTAGAAAAAGTCAAGACTTCATGACAAATCTGCCCAAGTACTTCGGCAGGGAGTGAGGAGTGGAAGAAGAATAAGGGAGACAAGGAAGACAAGGAGGCATTTTTACCAGAATCTCGGAGCAACCTTTTCCCTTTCAAAACGGAATGGCTCCCTAATCCCCTTCTTGAGTTAACAATCAAGATTGACCAGACACAGCAAGCAAAAGGGGAATTATCAGTAAGATGGGATGTCAGATTCGGGATTTATTCCATAGATGAAACTAGCGATTGCCAACCGACTAACAAGCTTATAGTCCAAAATCGGCAATCTAAAATCCAAAATTAGGTTAATGGCTAGTGACCAAAAAAGGAAAAAGGATGAAGTATGAAAAGTTTTTTAGCTCTAGTTTCAATCCCCTAAATAAATTTTTGGGACAGACGAATAAACATCCAATTGGAGAGCCAGAGATGAGAGTGAAGACGTGTAAGCCGATGAGCAATCGCTACGTCCTTATTTCAATCCCCTTTACTTAATTGATGGGAAAGGCACTTCATACTTCATCCTTTAACTTCAGCTTTCAGTTGACACTCTTACTGAACAGCCATATCTCTAATCAACCATCGGCCGTCTTTGCGGATCAACTCATACTGAACTCTCAGGGTTTTGTTGTAGGAAGTAGTTTGATCCAGTTGACCACCTTGATAGTACTGTGCATCTTCCTTCACGGCAGCGTCTACCGTGGCTCGATCTGGGTTAGTAGCACTTGTTTTAGCCGAGATTATCTCAACGGCGTGCTTGTACTGCCAGTACGCGCTGTTTTGCTTGTCCCCGTCAACGCTTTGCCGTGAGCGAGACAACGCTGGATCCGCTAAAATTTGCCCTAGTTGATCAACTTGATGGTTTGGACCGAAAGCAAGAGCCTTAGACGCTAGCCAAGCTTGAACTACTTGCTGAGCCGTCTCCGGAGTCAAAGGTCCGGTTGGAGCCTTCATTTGGCTACCAGGGTCAGGAATTGGTACCGGAGGCTGCGCTAACTGCACAAGCGGCTGCTCTCCCTCTAGTGCTGGAGCGTTGAGATTCTGTAGCCAACTCAAGGCTTTCGTCGCCACCCAACCCAGGATTACTATGCCTATCAAACCAGCAATGGTGAGAAATATTAGGCGTCTGCCTTTGGTTGAAGACTTTGACTTCTCAGGCAAACGTTGAATACGACTATTTGGTAGCGGCTCAACGTTTTTCCGTCCACCCGATGACGTATTTGCTGAAGAATCCGCCTTACTAGAGCCGCCTTTTGATGGACGCTGTCGGCGTGACGACTTTGAAGAAGACTCCCGAGGTAAACCTGTAACGGTTGAGTCTCCGGCAGATGACGTTTGGAAAATCGGTTGAGTTGAGGGTAGGGTGGAGACGCCAGAGGTAGGGGAGCGATCGCCACTATCTCCCAATGCTGCTAATCGACTGGTTGTGACAACAGCAGGCTCTCGTTCAACGCCCCACTGCGACTCAGCCACTGCCTGTTCACCTCCAGAGTACTGTAGAACCGTACCGACTGGCTGTTGCTCATCATGCAATGGTCTGCCAGTGTTTTCTGAAACCTGACGGGAATCAGAGCGAGGAAACACAGAGTGTTCTCTAATGCTTCTAGACGGTACAGTTGTCGCGTAGGGTGTATCCTGCTGGGACTGCACCGCTGTCCACTCGTTGCTAATTTCCTCTGGTGAGTCTGACAGATTTTCTAAATATGTCTGCACCTGCTCATCAGCAAAGTATTCCTTCAAAGATACCTTCTGATTAGCTAAGTCTCGGAAGTGAGGAAACACTGACTTTTGCAGCCAACGCTCTCCATAAAGGCACAATCCAGGCAGTAAGTCTGGGGCACCCTGAGAATGTTCGCGAATGAAGGCCAGAGGTTCGTACTCTTGGCTAAGCTCCAAGGCGCGACTAGCTTCTTCCGTTTGACCTAACAGCAGAGCACATACCGCTTGTTCAAGATGAACATCCTGCCGTCTACCTAAGCGCATCAGCATTTGCTTAGCACGCGCAATTAATGCCGGTTGTCTTTGAGCAAATCCCCTTGCCAACAGAGCGTATACAGCTAGGTATGTCGCAACCGCTGAGGGCCGTCGCGCTTCTGTTTCAAATAAAGTTTGCTGTTCAGCTGCCGTTAGATATCCACGCAATTGCTGAATAAACCGCAGAAAATCATCAATACTTAATCCCGATTGGTCATCACCTGTACCATCAATGCCCATTCGCTCCTGGAGCATTTCTTGCAATAGGCGTATACCATTACGCCGTTCAGCCAGATTTTCTTCCGGTAGCGCCAATAATTCTAGGACGCGGTAGGGTCGTAGCTTGTAGAGATCTGCCTGGATTTCTCCTCGTACTGAGGGGAATAAGCCCTCTCGCAGAAGTATTTCTTGACCCGTTTCCAAGGATGTGGCGGCATTTTCATACTGACCTTGCTGCCATTGCTCTCGACCGAGTTCCAAACAAGCCAGTGCCAGGGTTAAAACAATGTCTGGTCGAACCAGTTGGGGGTCTCCCAAGCGACCCTTATCTAGACTAATACTGTCACGCACGCCTAGAAAAGGTTGACTCAGTTTCAGTACGAGTTCGTATTCTCCCAGTTCTTGCAGTATCAGTACTGCACCAATAAGTTGCTCGCTTTTGATGTCGATGCTGGGAGTATGGGGATCGAGAGCATCTGTTGCCTCGCTTTTAATAGCACTTCCCAGCGCTAGCTGCTTGTCTGAATCCTGCTCGTAAGTGGTAGTAAGAAAACTAGCATCGTAGGCAGAGCGCTGTTCTGGATCCGAGAGAACCGCGTAGGCTTCGTCCAGGAGTTCTTTTCGAGACTTGATGGCAGCTTCGCTGTACTCACGACGTGGCAATTGCATGGCACGATCGCGATAAGCCTGACTGAGCTGTTCAGCCGTAGCCTGAATCGGCAGTCCTAATATTCGGTAGTAATCGAGCGGAATTCGCACGGTTCACTTCCCTAGCGATGAAAGCTTCTGAGTTAACCTATAGTAGCCAATAGCGTTCTCAAAAAACGTACTGTAGCCTTTGAACTGTCACCGATTGGCACAAGCTCTCTAGTCCAGTCGCTTGGATCGAGTTGCTAAATTGATGTAGTAATTTTAGCAATCCCGGCAGATTATCCCGCTATATGAGACAGTTTGATTTTAAACCAGTGGTGTTATTTTTACTCAAGTCTGTTTGGCTCAACATCTCTTTTTGTTAAAAAAGCTGAATAAATGTTGAGACAATATTAATTTTAGAGTTGCTGCAAGGATACTACAAACCCATGGTTCAGGAACGAACATTACCCGAGTTTAAAGTTGACCAGACCAAGCTCACCAAAGAAGAAGGATTGATCCTGTACGAGGATATGATGCTGGGGCGCTTGTTTGAAGACAAGTGCGCCGAGATGTACTATCGAGGCAAAATGTTTGGTTTTGTTCACCTCTACAATGGTCAAGAAGCCGTGTCAACTGGCGTGATCAAGGCGTTACGTCAAGACGAAGATTATGTCAGCAGCACCTATCGAGACCATGTCCATGCCTTGAGTGCTGGAGTTCCGGCACGAGAGGTGATGGCAGAGTTGTTTGGTAAGGAGACCGGCTGTAGTAAAGGGCGCGGTGGGTCGATGCACATGTTCTCCGGAGAACATCATCTGCTTGGGGGGTATGCCTTTGTTGCTGAGGGGATTCCTGTTGCCACAGGTGCAGCTTTCAGTGCCAAGTATCGGCGAGAGGCATTGGGAGATGCTAATGCCGATCAGGTAACGGCTTGCTTTTTCGGGGACGGAGCCTGCAATAACGGTCAATTTTTTGAGTCTTTGAATATGGCAGCGCTTTGGAAACTGCCAATTTTGTTTGTTGTTGAAAACAACAAGTGGGCAATTGGGATGGCTCATGAACGGGCGACTTCCCAGCCAGAGATTTACAAAAAAGCCAGTGTATTTGGGATGGCTGGTGTGGAAGTGGATGGAATGGATGTTTTAGCGGTGCGAGCGGTGGCTCAGGAGGCTATTGCTCGTGCTCGTGCAGGAGAAGGGCCAACCCTGATTGAAGCCCTCACCTACCGCTTCCGAGGTCACTCTCTAGCTGATCCTGACGAACTCCGCTCCAAAGAAGAGAAGGACTTTTGGTTTACTCGCGACCCGATCAAAAAGCTTGCGGCTTACCTAATTGAGCAAAATCTGGCAGACCAAGAAGAACTCAAAGCGATCGAGCACAAAATCCAGGATGTCATCACTGATGCGGTTCAGTTTGCTGAGTCAAGTCCCGAACCTGATCCAAGTGAGCTATACCGTTACATTTTTGCTGAGGATATTTAGACCTCATTCCACGAGGGCTGAGTAATCCTCAGCTCTTGTTGGATCACTCTTAAATGAACAAAGCCTACATGTAGGGCGTTAGCGAGACTTACACATTGGGCATTGGTTTCCCAGATGTCCTGATTCAAGAGTCTCCTCACCGTACACTAATAGAGCAAAAAAACAGAAATAGAACAGATAACAAACCTTCAAGTGTATGACGCACCAGGGTTCTCATTACAATTTTTCGTTTCAACCAGGTGTGAGTTTTACTCAACAAACTGCCCGTAGAGTAAGCCTCCGGGCATCCTTAATCACCGCTGTGCTGCTATTTGGAGGCAGCACGGTAACGCTCCCAGCTTGGTCAAACTCAGCGCCAACAACACAGATTGCACAAACGCCAGTTGGTGCCAAAGTCCTTTATGTCAATCCCAGCACGGGTACAGACGCAGACGGAGCCGGTAGCAGCGAAGCCAGTGCTTATCGCACGATCAGCTATGCACTCCAGAAAGCCTCATCTGGCACAATTATTCAACTGAGTCCCGGTAGTTATACGAGCCAAACTGGCGAAGTCTTTCCCCTTGTTCTCAAAGAGGGTGTCACTTTGCAAGGAGAGGCATCTAATAAGGGTCAGAGGATAGGAATTATTGGTGGAGGTTTATACTCTAGTCCCACCTTTGCCGGTCAGAACATTACGATTCGAGCTGAAAAAGATAGCCAAATTACTGGAATCTCGGTTACTAACCCGAATGTTCGGGGTACAGGGGTGTGGGTTGAATCGACCAATCCCACAATTAGCAACAACACCTTTTCTGACAGTTGGCGGGAAGGGGTTTTCGTCACTGGTACTGGTAACCCTAAAATTGAAGACAACGTGTTCACCAAGAACCAGGGGAATGGGGTTACAGTTGCCCGTCAGTCTAAAGGAGAGATCCGTAACAATGTATTTCAGGATACGGGTATTGCCATTTCCGTTAGCGAAAACGCTTCCCCAGCGATTACTGGAAACAATATTACCCAAAACGACGATGGCGTTGTGGTCACGGGTACTGCTGCTCCCGTACTCCGGAACAACACAATTGAGAGCAACAAGCGCAATGGTGTAGTGGCGATTAGCAATGCTCAACCCAATCTGGGTACTGCCGATAGTCCTGGTCAAAATCGCATTCGCAACAACGCGAATTTCGATGTTTACAACACGACGACTAGCAATACCATAGCTGCGGTTGGCAACGATATTGATCAAAAACGTATTTCCGGTCGTGTAGACTTTGTGGCGGCGACAGTAGCAGGCAATTTTCGAGATATCCAAGGTCACTGGGCTAAAGCCTACGTTGAAGCACTGGCTGGTTTGAACGTGATTGCTGGGTTTCCGGATGGAAACTTTCGCCCTAGCGATCCAGTCACTCGCGCTCAGTTTGCCGCGATGATTTCCAAAGCCTTTTCCCCAACACCGGGAAAACCTATTAGTGATTTCGTTGATGTCCGCTCCAATTACTGGGCTTACCAGCCTATCCAAACAGCCTACCGGGGCGATTTTCTCTCTGGCTATCCAGGGCGAGTTTTTCGACCTGAAGAGCGTATCCCTAAAGTCCAGGTATTAGTTTCTCTGGTGAGTGGTCTGAAATTACGCTCTGAGGATACGAGTGTGTTGTCGGCTTACACTGATGCTTCCCAGATTCCGAGCTACGCACTGACTGCTATTGCTGGTGCTACCAAGAACAAGCTGGTTGTGAACTACCCAACACTCAGTCAGCTCAACCCCAACCAAAATGCTACTCGTGCAGAAGTGGCGGCTTACGTCTACCAGGCACTGGCTAATGCAGGTCGAGTTCCGCCGATTTCTTCCCCTTACCTGGTAAATAAGTAAATAACCCTTAGTCGAATGGCGCTGACTGAAGATGTTTGTAGTAACGCTTGAGCGATAGAAAGCACACACTTCAGTGCTACTACGAACTTATGTCATGTTTAGTGCCATTCCCCTTAATCCGGCAAAATGCAAAGCGCCAGTTATCCTATCGGTGGAAACTAGCGCCCTGCGGGGTTGGGTATTTTATCTTTATATAGTTAGGGTCTTTATATTGGCTGACCCCATTTCGAACACTTTATTAGTCTGCCAGCAATTCGAAAAAATCCATAAATTTATAATTTTTTATTTATATTGCTTAGTTTATTAATTTGTATATTTTCATATACTTCTATAACAACCTTGCTGTGATAGCAAGTCTTTCAGGAGTGCGCAGGCTGACGCCCTTTGTTAAGTTGCTACCTAACAGACCCATCTTGAGTGGCACAGATAAAGCAGTAGCCCCAAACTCCACGTAAGAATGGGCTAGTGCTCGAAATCTCTCAATTGGGCTGATGTTTCTCACCCCAACCCTCTCCAGGACTTTAATACCCTCATAATTAAAGAACCAGGTGCATCACAAGGAATAATTATGTCCATTACAGGTTCCTTAACGGGCTTTTCCTTAGCAGAAATTTTGCAGTGGATCGAGCATGGAAAGAAAACCGGCTTGCTAACGCTCCGTGCCTTGCCCGGAGCTAAAATCTCGTCGCTTCAGGTTCATTACATCTGGGTGAAGCAAGGCTACATTGTAGCAGCCGCTAACCGATTAGATGATCACGGATTAGTTTCACTAATTACTCAATGCCAGTGGATCAGCGATCGCGCCATCACTAAATTGCTTGAGTGGTGCTGCCCACCGCATCAACCATTAGGTTCAAGCCTCAAACATCATCGTGTCTTAAAAACTGAACAACTCGAACAGTTATTCCAGATACAACTTTTACAGCAAGTGTGTCCCTTGTTTCAACACAAGCAGGCTGAGTTTAAATTCGACTCAAATGCCCCAATACCAACCCGCGAAATGACAGGTTTGAGCGTACCAGCGACAGAAGCAACATTGATGGGGTTACGAGTGGTGCAAAACCGAGAAGGTCTAGCCGCTCAATTACCCGATCCGAACAAGGGGTTGGTAAGTACAATTGTTGGTGAACCCGACTGTCGGCTGGATGCCTTGGAGTGGCAGATTTGGAAGTACACTAATGGGACACTTTCTCTCAAGGCGATCGCCCAACGGCTAAGCCTTCCTACAGAAAAAGTCCAGCAGATTGCTTTGCGATTTATCACAGTAGGCTTAGCACTTCCCGCAAGAATCCCCCTTTTACACCAATTTCATTAACTTAATCACAAGCTAGAGATAGCAACTGGGGACAAGACGGACAAGGAGGAACTTTCTAAAAATGCTTCCTTCTCTCCCTCATCTGTCCCATCTCCCCACTCCCTCTCCCTTCTCCCCGATAGACTACTAGAGATACAAGAACATATTGCTCTCATCCGCTTGAGGAAACGGTATCGTGGATAAATGCGATAGTCGCTCTGCGATACATGCGCGGTAAGCAGAGCAAAGCCCTCTCCCCGTTCTCCGGGCAGTATAGTCTTCCGGAGAAGGAGTAAACTTTCCTGAAGGCTAAGGCGATTCGCACTTAAGCTTGCCTTTCTCCTCACAGTCATGAGCAATTTTCCAGACTTTTCCAGCCACGGTTTCAGGGTCGTTAGAGAATTGGGACACAATCGCGCGGGTGGGAGAGTAACCTACCTTGCCCTTCCCCTTACCCTTCCTGTTCCTCCCTTAAAGGAGACTAATGTTGGGCAAAGCCCTTTACAAAGTAGAGTTGGGGAAGTACCCGTTGTCATTAAGCAGTTTCAGTTTGCAAAACGTGGCACGAATTGGTCAGACTACGACGCTATTGAGCGTGAAATCCATGTTTTGCGCGGACTGAATCATCCTGGTATTCCTCGTTATCTGGGTTCCTTTCAAACCTCACAGGGTTTTTGCCTGGTGCAGGAATACAAAAACGCCTCTTCCCTAGCTGTACCTCGAAGCTTTGACCCCGATGAAATTAAGCAAATTGCTATTTCGTTACTCAATATCTTGGCTTACCTGCAAAATCGAATTCCTTCGATCATTCATCGGGATATTAAACCGGAAAATATCTTAGTTGACGACAACATTAATGTTTACTTGGTAGATTTCGGTCTTGCTCGCATTGGCGACGGCGAAGTTGCTGTTAGCAGTGTTGCCAAAGGTACAATCGGGTTTATGGCTCCCGAGCAGTTATTCAATCGGCAGCTCAGTGAGGCATCTGACCTCTATGGGTTAGGAGCTACACTGATTTGCTTACTAACTGGTACCCGATCAACTGCCATCAGTAACTTAATTGATGATGACTATCGCATTAACTTTAAGCATCTTGTTCCTAAGCTAAGTTTGCGGTGGATTGATTGGCTCCAGAAAATGGTTGAACTTAAACCAAAAGACCGTTTTCCTGATGCCGCAACTGCCTTAGAAGCTCTTAGACCTATCTATGTTATCCGTGTCCCCGAACTTAAACTCAATCAATCTTGCTTAGAATTTACGGCCACAAAACTGGGCGAAAAGCTGACTCAGACAATTACAATTAGTAACTCGGTGCCGGATACAGTTCTTGAAAGTTGCTGGGAAGTAGCACCGCATCTGAGTGATCCACCTCACACTCCCCATATCCATGAGTGGATTCGATTTGAGCAATCTGAGTTTTCTAGTAACCATGCTGTGTGTAAAATTATGGTTGACACTAGTAAACTCATGGCAAATAAAACCTTCGAGCGAGAGGTAGTAGTTCACACAAATTCTCAACCGGAAACACAAATTTTAAAGCTAAAAGTTAAGACTGCTCCTGTTCCAATTGCTACAAAAAAACTACCCTATTTTTCCCTGGTTTTACTTGTCCTGTTTGCCACGGCTGCAACTTGGGTAGAAACATCAGCTTGGGAAGGAATAGTAACTAAAAGTGGGACAACTGGTATCATGATCGCGATTTTTGTCTCGGCATTTATCGCAATCCTAGGAGTGGTGGCAGCTGTAACGACTGACGTTGTCTCTAGCTTGGTTGCTAAACTCAGAACCCGGTTCGGTGTTTCATTGAAAGCCCTGGATACAGTAGTAGCCGTATTTTTTGCTGGGGTAGCAGCGATGTGTGTCGCAGGGTTTGGTACCCGATTCCGAGCGACCAATGCTGCTATTGCCGCTTTTGCCGCTGTTGATGCCGTAGTATTTATGGCAGCATTTGAGGGTGAAGGTGTTGCCCAAAGTTGCTTGAATCGAGGATTTAGTAAAACTCTAGCGTTCGGGGTTTCTCTGTTGTCGGCGGCTTTGGGGATAAGCTTGGGAATGGGGTTAAAGCTGGGATTTGTAAATCGGTTAGTAATTTCAGCTATTTTGGCGACGAGTTTTCCCTTAGCAACGATGATTCTTTATCCGCCATTAGAGCGTGCAAGGCGGCTTGCTAACTATCGTAAATTGGAGGGGCATTTAATCAAGCCGTGAGGAAATGTAGCGATCGCTTCTATAGAAAATAGGGAGTAGGGTCTCAAATCTCCAGATGGCTATTTTGGCAAGGTGTCACTCCTGAGTGAGAGGGGGAGGATGCCTCCCCTCAGCCCACTGCAATCAAAATCAATAATGATTGACCCAGTTTCCCAGGGACATCTACACATGTTCCTTCTTTGTGCTCAGTTGAATCGTTATCAGCTGGGCTTTTTTAGCACCAACGGTAGCGACATCTGGAAAGTCGCTCCAATAACCATAAAACCCGCAAGTGCGAGCAGGTGTTGAGATAAAAGCCGAATTTCTTTATTCCCCACTCCCGACTCCTCACTTTCCAGATAGCGATCGCTGCTAGAATCTAAACTTCAGGTCTTTGAAGCTTGACGCATTATGGGTAATACCTTTGGGCATCTATTTCGCATTACAACGTTTGGTGAATCTCACGGCGGAGGCGTTGGCGTCGTGATTGATGGGTGCCCACCGAGACTAGACATTTCTGCCGAAGAAATTCAATGGGAGTTAGACAGGCGGCGTCCGGGTCAGAGTAAAATTACGACACCTCGTAAAGAAGCAGACACCTGCGAAATTCTTTCTGGGGTGTTTGAAGGTAAAACTCTAGGAACGCCAATTTCCATCCTCGTCCGCAATAAAGATACCCGTTCCCAAGACTATGACGAGATGCAACAGACGTATCGCCCTTCTCATGCCGATGCGACTTATGATGCCAAATATGGTATTCGTAACTGGCAGGGTGGAGGACGGTCTTCGGCGCGGGAAACAATAGGACGAGTGGCAGCGGGAGCGATCGCGAAAAAAATTCTCAAGCAAGTTTCTGGTGTCGAAATCATCGGCTACGTCAAGCGGATTAAAGACATAGAAGGCATTGTTGACCCCAATACGGTTACCCTAGAACAAGTAGAAAGCAACATTGTCCGCTGCCCTGACACCGAATGTGCTGAGCGCATGATTGAAACAATAGAGCAGATCGGGCGTAGTGGCGATTCTCTGGGCGGCGTTGTAGAATGCATTGCTCGGAATGTACCCAAAGGCTTAGGAGAACCTGTATTCGATAAACTAGAAGCAGATTTAGCAAAGGGTGTGATGTCTCTACCTGCCAGTAAAGGGTTTGAAATTGGTTCCGGCTTTGCAGGGACTCTCCTAACTGGCAGTGAGCATAATGACGAATTTTACACCGACGGAACGGGTGCAATACGCACAGTAACTAATCGTTCGGGTGGCATCCAGGGGGGCATTACTAATGGAGAGAATGTTATTGTGCGAGTAGCATTTAAACCCACTGCTACTATACGAAAAGAACAGCGCACGGTGACTAGCACGGGTGAAGAGACAATACTGGCTGCCAAAGGACGTCACGACCCTTGCGTTCTACCTAGAGCAGTGCCTATGGTAGAAGCAATGGTTGCAATAGTATTGTGTGATCACCTCCTACGTCATCAGGGTCAGTGCCGTACTCTAAAGCCTTGAATTACAAATGGAAACGAGTCCTTCCTCTGAGTTTGTTGTCCAATTCTGGGGAGTCCGAGGTAGTGTACCCTCCCCAGGAAAGGATACAGTTCGTTACGGCGGCAATACCTCCTGTGTGGAGATGCGAATTGCTGGAAAACGCTTGATTTTTGATGGCGGTACTGGTTTACGGATGCTAGGCAAAAGTTTAGAGCCTTCGCAGCCAGTAGAAGCCTATTGGTTTTTTACTCACTATCACTGGGACCACATTCAAGGAGTGCCATTTTTCACCCCAGCATTCGTTGAGGGTAATACGTTGCATATTCATGGCGCGGCACCAGAGGGAGTAGGAATGGCGAAACATTTCTGCGAACGTGTTTTGCACATGAATTCTCCCGTACCCATCAAAGCCATAGAGGCGGATTTGAAGTTTTACGACATCGTCTGTGGCGATACGATGACCTTGGACGATATCACGATCGAAACGGGTCGTCTCAACCATCCTAATGGGGCAATGGGTTATCGAGTGACATGGCAAGGGCATTCTGCTTTCTACTGCACTGATACAGAACATTTTCCCGATCGCCTTGATGAAAATGTTCTGCATTTGGCTAGGGATGCTGACATAATCATTTACGATGCCATGTATACGGACGAGCAATACAATAATCCTAAAACTCCTAAGCAGGGTTGGGGACACTCGACCTGGCAGGAAGGTGTGAAGGTAGCAAAGGAAGTCGGTGTAAAGCAACTCGCCATCTTTCATCACGAGCCAAATCACACTGATGATGTTCTGGATCAAATTGAGTTGGAGGTGAAAGATGCCTTTACAGGCGGATTCCTAGCACGCGAAGGGATGATTCGTCGGCTGATTTGAAGGGTATCAAGAATTGAACGGTGGAAGGTTGAATGTTGAAGGTTTGGGAGGTAACCGTAACCTTCAACCGGCTAGCTTGAAAAAAGGGAGTAGGGAGTGAGGAACAGAGATTTTCATTCTTTGTAGTGTACTCACGTTCATGGGGGTCAAACCAGTAACCTACAACCTTCTAACCTACAACCTTCTAACCTACAACCTGTAAGCCAGTAACCAACAACTAGCTGACATCTACCTATGAGATTTTCTCATATTGGCTTCCGTAAGCTTCTTGGCTTGGCACTTGCATCTCTAGTAGTAGTGGTAGTTGTTGCTTGCAATCAGCCCTCTGTCCTGAAAAGCTCTTCGACACCCCAAAGTTCTACTAGAGCTGCCACGGTGAGTGATAAACCGATTGGGCGATCGCTTTTCGGGATGCACATTGGCAGCCCTGATAAAATTCCTTGGCCTACAGTTCCCATAGCAACTTGGAGATTCTGGGATGTTGGTGGTCGTGCTGGTCAGGCGTTTTGGGCACACTTGGAACCCCAGAAAGGAAATTGGGACTTTAGAACCCTTGATGACAGTGTGGAAATCGCCCAACGTCATGGAGTTGAGATTTTATACACACTGGGGATAGCTCCTAAATGGGCTGCAGCACGCCCAAATGATGGATCAGCTTATGGCGATGGTCCCACTGCCTCTGAACCGAAAAATCTGGAAGACTGGCGCAACTACGTCAAAACCGTCGCCACTCGTTACAAAGGCAAAATTCACTATTACGAAATCTGGAACGAACCCAATCTCAAGCATTTTTTTAGCGGCACGCCGGAGCAAATGGTAGCGTTAGCTCGTGAAGCTTACACGGTTCTAAAAGAGGTTGATCCATCCATTCAGGTGGTATCTCCAGGCATATTTAGTGATTATGGAGGATGGAATTGGCTAGATGAATACTTGACTAAGGGAGGGAAGGCTTACACTGATATCGTCGGTGCCCACTTCTATGCCAATAAGACTCCTGAAGAAACTCTATCGCTAATCCGTGAAGTTAAAAAAGTGATAGAAAAGCACGGACTGGCTCAAAAACCGTTCTGGAACACTGAAACAGGTTTTGGTAATAAACAAGAAAAAACCTACTTTTCTGATGAAGATACTATGGCTTATGTTGCCAAAACGTACATTCTGAATTGGGCGGTAGGGATAGAGCGCTTTTACTGGTATGGCTGGGATACCCGTAATGTTGTGACCATCTTGATGGTTAAAGAGGATAACAAAACTCTAACGCCAGCCGCACAAGCTTATAGTGAAGTTCAAAAATGGCTAGTAGGCTCACGAATGAGTAAATGTGAACCGGACAGCAACAATACATGGACTTGCGAGTTAACGAGAGAAAGTGGTGACCCTGCGTGGATTGTCTGGAATGCGAAGGGTAAACAGGAGTTAAAGATACCTGAAAAATTAGATGTCCACCAAGTACGTAATTTAAAAGGGGAAAAAACAGCTCTGCCAGATAATCGTCTTTTAAAAATTGACCCTTTACCTGTATTACTTACTAAAGAGTAAGCTTGGTGAACTAGTCAGTAGACCTACCTTGAAAGTTGGAAGTAGGGAGTGTCAAGACAGGCCTAGTAAGCTGTCGAGCATCTAAAATGGATAATTTCATTAATCGTTTTTTGTTAGTAGAGAGCGGTTGGTGGTTAGTGATAATCTCTACAGTCCTTATGGCTAAGGAGTTTCATGTCTACTAACTACTAACTACTAACCACTAACAGTCCACATGATAATATGCAGATTAAATGCACATAAGCTTACTCTGTCCCTTTTTGAAAGGGATGAAAGCTTGGTCTACAGTCTAGGTATTAGTTAAAGTTATACTATAATTAAAGATTAGTCTTTCCAAAGTCCCCAAATCCTCAGCCCTCTTGAACGATTCACGGGTCGCAATTGCCGTGAATCGCTTCAATTGCTCCAACTCAAGCTTGCAGGCGTCTACCTCAATACTAAATCGATTATGACTGATTCGATTCGTTTCCTCATGTGCGCTCCTGACCACTACGACGTGGATTATGTGATTAATCCCTGGATGGAAGGGAATATTCACAAGTCATCACGCGATCGCGCCGTCGAACAGTGGCACAAGCTTCACTACATCCTCAAAGACCGCACACTTGTTGATTTAGTTGAACCGGAACCTGGTTGGCCGGATATGGTGTTTACAGCCAATGCTGGTTTAGTATTGGGCCAAAATGTAGTACTCAGCCGCTTCCTCCACAAAGAGCGTCAAGGTGAAGAGCCTTACTTCAAAAAGTGGTTTGAACAACAGGGCTACACTGTCTATGAACTGCCAAAAGACTTACCCTTTGAAGGTGCTGGTGACGCTCTGCTTGACCGGGAAGGGCGCTGGCTATGGGCAGGCTATGGCTTCCGCTCAGAATTAGACTCTCACCCTTATTTGGCGAAATGGCTCGACATTGAAGTGGTGTCTCTACGGCTAGCAGATGAGCGATTTTATCACCTGGATACCTGCTTCTGTCCTCTCACAGGCGGTTATTTACTCTATTATCCACCAGCATTTGATGCTTATTCCAATCGATTGATTGAGATGCGGGTGCTACCGGAAAAGCGGATTGCAATTGAGGAACCTGATGCAGTGAACTTCGCCTGCAATGCGGTCAATATTGACCAAGTTGTGGTGATGAACAAAGCTAGCGATGGTCTTAAGACACGCCTTGCGGCAGTTGGGTTTGAAGTGGTTGAGACACCGCTGACGGAATTTATGAAAGCGGGTGGTGCCGCGAAGTGCCTGACGTTACGAGTCACTGAGCCAGTAAGGACTGAAGTTCATGCCAATGTGTCCGTGGAAAGCCGCACCATTCGAATGGAAGGGCATCTGCTGGACTCTGGGCTTATTAGCAGAGCACTTGATTTAGTTGTGGAAAATGGAGGTAGTTTCCAGGTTCTCAACTTCAATCTAGGAGAACAGCGCCAAAGTACCTCAAGTGCTGAAGTTAAGGTGTCGGCTCCTTCCCACGAGGTAATGGAAGAGATCATGACCCAGCTGATCGATCTGGGTGCTGTGGCTCCTCCTCAAGAGGTCTGTGATGCCAATCTGGAACCTGTTACCCAAGACGGTGTGGCTCCCGATGACTTTTATGTCACGACGATCTATCCGACAGAGGTTCGGGTCAAGGGTCAGTGGATTAAAGTGCAAAATCAGCGCATGGATGGCGCTATAGCTGTTACCCACACCCCTGATGGCTCAGTGGCTCATTGTAAACTGCTGCGCGATTTGAAAGTCGGTGAACATGTGATCGTCGGTGTGGAAGGTATCCGCACGGTACGGAAGCCAGAGTCCCGTGAGCAACGCAATACTCAGGAATTCAGCTTCATGGGTGCTGGTGTCTCTAGTGAACGCAAGGTGGAATTGGTTGTTGAGCAAATTGCTTGGGAACTGCGCCAACTCCGTGACCAAGGCGGCAAAGTTGTTGTGACAGCTGGTCCTGTTGTGATTCACACTGGCGGAAGTCAGCACCTGGCACGTTTGATTCGGGAAGGTTATGTACAGGCGCTACTAGGGGGCAATGCGATCGCGGTTCACGACATTGAGCAATCCCTGATGGGAACATCTCTCGGTGTTGATATGAAACGAGGGGTTCCTGTTCGAGGCGGACACCGTCACCATCTGAAAGTGATTAACCTCATCCGTCGCTATGGCAGCATTGCGGCAGCGGTAGAACAAGGCGTGCTCACTAAGGGCGTGATGTATGAGTGTGTGAAAAACAATGTCCCCTTCGTTCTCGCCGGTTCGATTCGCGATGATGGTCCCATGCCGGATACGGAGATGGATTTGATCAAAGCCCAAACGGAGTATGGCAAGCAGTTGGAAGGGACAGACATGATTTTGATGCTGTCCTCAATGCTGCACTCTATTGGTGTCGGGAATATGACGCCTGCGGGAGTGAAAATGGTCTGTGTGGATATCAACCCAGCCGTTGTGACTAAGTTGAGCGATCGCGGTTCTGTGGAATCTGTCGGCGTCGTCACTGATGTCGGTTTGTTCCTCAGCTTGTTGGTGCAGCAACTAGATAAGCTAACTAGCCCATACCACATTGCCCCAGCCTTATAGGGCTTGTTATTAAGCTGTCGCTCATTTAAGAAAGCATATTGGTTAGGGTTGGTAATGGTCATAGGTAAGGGGATGATTAAACCCTCACAGCGCCAAGATTTTATCAATTACCTTTTGACCACCCAAGCCAAAAATGTGCAACTTAAGCGCCTTATCAGCTTACCTAGATGTGTTTTAAACCGCAGATGAAAGCAGATGGACACAGATAATTATCAAATTTATCCGTGTTTATCTGCTGTTATCTGCAATTCCCAAGATTGTGGCGTAATTAATTAGCTTACAAGCTTCTTGTTCTCGATAGCTGTTTCGGTTGCGCTAGGTACCAAAACCCAGCCCGCCTGCCTGAGTTTCTGATAGGTTGCCCAACCTTTAGAACCTTTCGGTATACGGTAATCTGGGACACAATATTGAGGAAAGGCAGTGTAGGGTCGCCATGATTCGTGGGGGGCAGTCCGCAGATGCAAAATTTTCTGCCCATCGCTACCAAAACTAGATAACCAGCACATTTGTTGCTGCATGGGAAACTCCTTTATTTATTTCATTTAAGGTGGAGAGTCCTAGTTAAATGACTGTAATTCGTAAACTTCTACGTCCTTTGACCCTAACCGCCCTATTTGTTGTGTACTTCAGGATTTGCTCTGTTGGTTCCGGATAATTTTGCCAATTAATTAAATGGATAGTCTGTAACTAAGCTTCATTTAATGAAATGCTTTATCCTAAAAATTACAACAATTGAGTCCTGCATTGACTAGATGTCATATCTGCTATGGTGGCAAATTATTAGAGATGGTGTACAGTACCCTTGAGGGGTAAGTTTAGTTAAATAAATCTTAGAATTAAGTAGTTGAGTTCAATATAAGTTATTCATAGGAGCCCGATAATAGCGTACCCCCTAACCTGTCGTCTACATAAATGATAATTCTATGTTTACCTTACTTAACTAATGCTCTAAAGTCCTTTTTCGTAACGACTAATAAACTCAAGGTTGTACTTTTTTAAATTTCCCTAGTTGTTGATATCAAGTAGATACAAACTAAAATTTCAAGTCTCCGGATAGGTTTTATTATTCACCCAATCGAGCGAGCTACTCTCGATCGCTCCCTCAAGTTAACTGACAAAGCTCGAACACAGAGCGATCGTCTAGATACGAGGTATGACTTCAAACCTCCGCCTGAAGTGCTTTAAACTAAGCGCTAGCCTACAACTGAGATTTACCGCCTGAGGAGTCACATCATGGATCAATTGGAACGCCTGATCAAAATGGCAGAGGACGAGCTAACTGAGTACAGCACAGATGCTCGCAAAATGGAGAAACTCCGCCGTAAGATTGGTCTATCTGTCTCAATGGAACAGCAACGACGTTGCCGTGAAACCTTGGCGGCACAAATGGCATCTGGCGGCTTGCCTAAGCTTGTTGAGGAACAGCGTCAAACCATTGCCTTACCGTTTTGGGGAATTGCCGGATTGGGTTTACTAGGCGCGATTTCTCTAGTGCAATGGGTGGGCTATATCGTGGCTATTGCTGGAACAGTAGCAGCATACCGCATTCAGAAATGGGGTTGGGAATTACAGGCAAAGCGTCTACTGCTGCAAACCTTAGAGGATATTGAAGCCCGTGTCGCACAACCTAAGCAGTCAGATTAAATTAATTCGTGTTCAATGGTAGGGTGGGTCAACTTAGCCCTGTCAAGGTGGCTATTGATAGCTTGAGTGCGCCATAACTCAGCCGTTGAAACTGGTGCGTTATATTGCGTTAATGCACCCTGCTGAACTTGAGAAGAAATTTGCAAAATTAGTTCCCTCTGTGCAACTACCCCTCTTAAGGTGTATGTCAGTTTCTAGAGGACAAGGATACGAACCTAGTTTTAGTCTAGATGGGTAACCCAAGCAAGTTTAACAAAACAGCCGAAAATGATTCATGAAAATGATAATTTAATTAATTTAGCAATCCACGAAAGCTCTGATCCAGAGGTGCTCAAACGTGATGCTGAGTCAAAAACTGGTAGTGCTCCGAACAGCGAAAGCTCTAATAGTAATCTGAATAGCTCTAAACCTGAGTTGCTAAGACAAGATTCCGACTCGGGAATCGCTAGTAAGCCGGAAGACTTTAGTTATGAACATGAAGAAGATAGAGAAAATCCTCCACAACCGGATTTTGATCTCCCCCGCGACGATAAGCTTGCTGCGGATCAAATCATGATTACAAATCTACATGCTGGCTAGGTTAACTGCCTGTTCTTTCTAGTACACTAAGACGAAAGTTTACTTACTATTCTTTGTTAGGTGGGCACTGCTCACCTTTTTTGTAAGGCAGGAATGTGCCTGACATAGTAACTTGTACGCGATCGCGCCGAAAATGACCTAGACGAGAAATTGCGCTTCGCTAAAAGGAAACGGAAAAATTTAACTTAAGTACAGTTGTTGGGACATGCATCTCATTCGCGTGGCACTAGTGCGATCGCAGGTGTTATTATCGTATTCGCAGCACTTCAAAGAAGAATCCCTACAGCTTAGATTGAAGCCTGGGATTCTTTTGAAAACGATTTTTTTGCGATCAGGCTCAGAGTTGATGTCACCACTAAACAAGTGTAAACTGCATTATCTATCTGGTAAATCAGCGATTCATTAGCCTTAGCTGCGAAAGATAGTGAAGTAGAGGAATGGAAGTCATTAATGTGAACTCTCAAAAAAATACAAATTTCTCTATTAGCTTAGCTCTGGGATTTATCATTTTTTTGTCTATTGTAATTTTACAATCCACAGATCCTATAATTCCTGTTTTTGGTTTTCATGGCATTATTGACCCTGAAGCACCTGGTTTTCAATCGGATCAAGTGTACTTGCACTACCCAAAACAAGATTTAGAAAAATTTCTTGAGTATTTAGTCAGTCATGATTTTTGGTTCTTAACAGCTCAAGATTCATATGATTTTTTCTTAACAAAATCAAAAGAAATTCCAGTTGAGCATTTGAGCCAAAACCCAATTATGATTTCCTTTGATGATGGATACAAGTCAGTATACACAAAGTTAATGCCCATTTTGTATAAGCTCGAAAAAAAGTACGATAAGAAAGTAAAAGTTGTTTTATTTATCAATCCAGGCACTCTAGCTAATCGAGAGAGTATTACTTCAACTCACATAGGATGCAGGGAATTGAGAGAGGGCTTGAAAAAAGGGTTTTATGATATTCAATCTCATGGATTGAATCATAAGAATTTAACTAAAATCGCTCCTCAGCAGATAGCTAATGAACTATTGCAAGCCCAGACAAAGCTGAGAAATTGTACAAAAGAATTAGACCCAGAACAAAAAGTAGCGTCTCATTTTGCCTATCCCTATGGAGCTTATAACCAACAGGTTAAAGACTATACTTCTAAATATTATTTGTCGGCTTATCTATATGATAACCAAAGATTAAGTCATAGCTTTTTAAAAAACTACTATGAAATCCCTCGTTTAATAATCTCTCGAAAAAAATCAGCTCAACAACTGATAGAAATGGTTGATAGAGTTCATTCAATGAAAAGATAAGGTTAAAACTCGAATCAAAGGAGATGAATTAATGTCAGGTATTTTATGGGTAAAGGACAATACTACCTTCAAGCAAGACTGGCGTCTACAAGCAACAGATACAAGCCTACTACCAACAGACAGACATGAAGCTCAAGCAGGCGAGCAATTGAACTTCTCGTCTATTGATTATGATACGAATCAGTATGAAGGTCACTGGAAAGTGACCTTCAATCCACCACTTGAGCCTGATGGAGGCGGTAAACCTATATTTACTTGGTACGTTTACGCGGAGCATGTAGAAGAATTAACGCCATAGAATCTTCTGCCAGTTGATTGGTGTCAACTATCCCACTCAAGCCCTGACTAACTATGAGTGGGACTTCCGTTACAGTTGAGCGTAGTTTTGAAGATAAGTAGGTGCAGGTAAATAAAGTGAAAATAATTTAATAAGTAAAAATACTTAAGTCTCTGTTCCCGTCTAACTTTGGATTTAAATGACAAAAATCAACGAAAGTTAGTAACCGTGATTTTGCTGAGAGGATTTCGCTGTTGGCTCTCGATTTGCGTAAATTTTCGGTTGTTCGCCAAACGTTGGCTTCGTTACGGTGTAGCCGATGATATGTTACGTGCTACGTCAGGTGGAGCGGATTAAAAAAACATGAGAGCGATAAACCAGCAGAAGAAACGTCAGTTCATTCGTGAACTCCGGTTATTAACGGGACTGACACAAGAACAGTTTGCGGCTTTTTTGGGTGTTACTTACCCGACAATTAACCGCTGGGAGAATGGACGTACTAATCCGTCCCCAATAGCGATGAAGCTAATTGAGCAGAAGCTTTTGGAGATGGGTGAGCGCGGTAGGACTTTGCAGCAGAAGTATTTGGCAAAGTGTAGCGATGCCTCCTGCAAGTCCTATGAAATCGTCGATTGAGAAGATGAAAGTTCTTCTAACTCTCTGGCGCTCACTAATAAGAAGCTTTTTAAGGTTGTTGAGTGGAAGCTTAGGTAGAGGTAACCGCAGACTTAGAGCCTCTACCTCTAATCACTTCCCAACACCAAAAGCTTCACCAGCACCTACCCCTGACAATGAGGTAGAGCGCTTAAAGGCACTCCAGCGCTACAACATTCTCGATACTCCCGAAGAAGTTGCCTTTGATGATTTGACGGCTTTAGCTTCCTATATTTGCGGGACTCCCATTGCCCTAGTCAGCCTGGTTGATGCCAATCGACAGTGGTTCAAGTCAAGAGTCGGACTGGAAGCCACAGAAACACCCAGGGATTTGGCGTTCTGCGCCCATGCCATTCTCTCTCCGGATGAGCCGTTAATTGTCTCCAATGTGCTAGAAGATGAGCGGTTTGCTACCAATCCGTTGGTACTGTCTGACCCGAATATCCGGTTTTACGCCGGAGTCCCTTTGGTAACGCCTGATAACTATCCCCTTGGCACCCTTTGTGTGATTGACCGAATTCCACGTCGTCTGACGAGTGAGCAAATTGAGGCTTTGAGGACTTTGGGGCGGCAGGTCATCTCCCAGATGGAGCTACGAATCAATCTAACCAAGTTAGAAAACACAGTTGTTAAGTATAAGCAGACCGAGTCGGCACTGCTAAGCAGTGTTGCTACAAACCGAGCCTTGCTGAACGCCATCCCAGATTCAATGTTTCGCCTCAGTCGAGAGGGCACGTTTATGAATTACAAAGCACCTCATGAGCGCGATTTGTTTGTACGACAGAGGGAATTTCTCGGAAAAAAATTGGATGAAGTCATGCCAGAAGAAGTGGCTCAACCCATGCTTCACTGTGTTGAACTTGCCCTACAAACTGGTGAACTTCAAGTCTTGGAGTATCAGTTGCCATGGAAGGACCATACCACTCACTGGGAAGCTCGGTTTGTTGTCACTGAGAAAAATGAAGTCATGGCAATTGTGCGCGACATCACTAAGCGCAAGATTGCGGAAGCTGAACTGTGCCTTGCACTGGAAAAAGAAAAGGAACTCAATGAACTTAAATCTCGCTTTATTTCCATGGCGAGCCACGAGTTCCGTACACCTCTGACCACTATCCTAGGTTCGGCTGAATTGCTCAGACATTACGGTCATAAATGGTCTCAGGAGAAAAAAATTGTTCATTTTGAGCGGATTCACTCCAATGTGGAACATCTGGTTGAGCTATTAAATGATGTACTACTAATCGGTCAAGTCGAAGCCGGAAAATTAGAATTTAATCCGGAGCCGCTAGACGTGGTTCAGTACTGTTGCAGTTTAGTGGAAGAGTTACAACTGAGTGGGGGGAGCGAACACACAATAGTTTTTACTTGTCAACTTTCATACCTTGAAGGTTGCCTGGATGAAAAACTGCTGCGACATATTCTTAGCAACTTGCTCATCAATGCCATTAAGTATTCACCAACTGGTAGCACGGTTAATTTTGAACTGATTTGTCAAAAGGATTTAGTGATTTTCCAGATTCAAGACTCTGGCATTGGCATTCCTTGTGAAGACCAACAACGTTTGTTTGAGTCGTTTCATCGAGCCAACAATGTTGGCAATATTCCTGGGACGGGACTGGGACTGGCAATTGTCAAAAAATCTGTAGATTTACACGGGGGCAAGATTAGCGTCAAGAGCGAAGTTGGGGTAGGGACAGCCTTTACAGTCACAATTCCCTTGAGCAAGGAGAGACCTTCTAGATGACCAAGATTCTGGTAATTGAAGAGGAAGAAGCTATCCGAGATGTCATTAGCGTAATGCTTGAGGCTGAAAATTTTGAGGTAATTTTTGAGCAGTTAGAAGCGCGATCGCCTTTGTCTAATTCAACGCAAACCGTTGACACGGAACAAAAGAAACTGTGTCAGCTGCATATCTCTAAAATTATCGTCGCTAACTAAAAGTAAACTTTGGCTACCATCAGGCAGGCGCGGTCCAAACGTCATTCCCTCCAGGTTGTCCAGGTAAATGCCCAGTGTACTCAAGTCCAACACCAACTTTTTCTTCACTCCATTAATTCTGGAAACATCACCTTTGAGAGTAGCAATGCCTGAGGTATCAGTTGCCCCCCCTGTTGCTAACTGATAAATCTTTGCTCCAGCGCCTAATACGCCATAGGTACGCTCTAAGCTAAGGAAGTGACCTCCCTGATCCACTGTGACTAACTCAGTCAAACCATTATCAATAGCGCCCTTGGGAGCAGGATCGAGGAGGTAAACATGCTCGGTAACCACCATCGGACGAGCAATGTTTCCAATTAAATATTGCATCAAACGAATTCGAGTGGGTTGCTCTGAATCAGGTGGTAAGCTGTCCTGGAAGAGAGCAGACTCAGTTGCCGTAAATAACCGAAAAGGGTCGCCACTAGCGGCAGCTAAGCTTCCTAGTTCAAAGGTCAACGACTCAAACCCTAAGTTATCCTGAATGCCACGAGGCAGTTGTTCTTCATTTGTGTTGTTATTACGTAGATAGCGATCTGGAAGCTGTAAGCTTTGTTTCTGCTTTCCTGTTTCTAAATCAAACTCTCGAATGAAAGGAGCAATTCCCTGACTGGGAACTCCTTCACTGGAAATAAATAGGGTTTTTTTAGGAGAAAGAGCGATGCCTTCAGGGTCAATGCTACCCTTGGCAAAGGTTTTACCGTTCTCATCGGTGATAAAAGTAACGTCTTCAACGTCTACTTTGTCGATGCGAATCTCCCCCGTATCAGTGCGCTTGACACTTACCCCAAGCGTGTAAAATCGGGCTGGGGCAAACTGAGAGCGGTCATCGGAAAGAGCGTAAAATTTATTTCGCTGTCGGTCATAGCTCAACGCGGATAATCCCCCAACCGATGTATCCTTGAACTTCATTTTGGGTAGCTGGTACTCTCCTAAAAAGTCGAGGGAAAGGTTGAGAAAGGTGCGCTGTTCTGCTGTGCGGGCTTGGGACGGGGCACAGGCAGTTGTCAGGAAACTTAGTAGTGCGATCGCCAGAACGATTAGCAGGGAAAACAATTGGCGAGATGTCCGTAACTGTAAGTGCTTAAGGTTTACCAGCAAAGTCATAAGTAATTATTAGTGTGTCGGGGCAAGAAGTGGCTACAAACGAGGTATTTCAAGCGTGTTCGTGCAGTAGTATGCAGAAACTCTGGCTTTAATTTAAGCGTCGATTTGGCTACGAACACTATGACTAAAGTGATATTAAATCTTTTGCAACCCAAACTTTTAAATGTAAGGCAGGGACGTATCCTTGCCTCAAAGTGGGGCAAGGCAGTGTTGTGGACTGCCATGTTCCTACTGTGCTTCAATTCTGTGGCATTGGCAGCCGATGAGAAACCAAAGCCGACTGCCAATGAGAAACCTAAACCACCAACTAATGAGAAACCAAAGCCAGAAGAACCCAAAGTCAACCCACTGGAAATCAAGACACCCGATCCACTGTTGCCTAAAATCCCAAAGAAGGGTAGCCTGACGCCGGAACAACAGTCACAACTTAGAAGCGCTTTAGATCAGTTAAATACCCAGGCAGCAGCTAGGCTTCAGGAAGGCAAGGCGGAAGATGCGTTTGATATCTGGTACCGAGAACTGCGATTGCGGCGAGCATTGGGTCCAGTGGAAGAAGTGCAGGCGTTGGGGCGAGTCGGAGACATTGCTTGGCAAAGAGGGCAAAAGTTTGATGCGCAGGTGATTAGCTGGCGTCTGCAAGAAATTCAAAAAGAAGCTCAGGAAGAGGCTAAGGAAAAGAAATCGATTAATCTGGAACTTCTGCAAGCATTAGGGAAAGCTTACCAGCAGGTAGGATTACCTGAACAGGCTACAAAAATTTACCAACAAATTCTCGCTGATCAGCGCCAGCGTGGCGATAATGCCTCTCAAGAGGAGACGCTGACGACGATCGCTCAACTGCAAATGGCTTGGCTAGACTACTCGAATGCTGCTGTCACTTATGAAGAATTACTAGCTATAGCGGCTACTCAAGGCGACAGCGTCAAGCAATTCAATTATCTACAACAGCTCATCTACGCCTATGACAAAGCCAAGCAACCGGAAAACGCCCTGCGGACGAAGCTAAAACTAGCCCAAACGTATAAACCAAACGATCCTCGCTTACCAGCACTGAAAATCGCGATCGCCTCTGACTATGAAGCGCTAAATAAACCGAATGAAGCGGCTCAGAACTACCAGCAAGCCTATGAGCTAGCCCGATTATCGCAACAGTTTGCCTACGCCAGTGATGCTCTGCAAAAACTGGGAGCAGTCTACCGTTCTCATGGTCAGCCGCAGTTTGCTTTGCAGGTTTATGACATTCTCCTAAAGATAGAGCAGCAGTCCTACAATTACTATGGCTTGATGAATGCTTATGACTTAATGGGTCAGATTCATTTAGAGCAGAAAAACTATCCTCAAGCTTTGGCAGCTTATCAACAAGGACTAGCCTTGGCTAAGTCGTTGCAGTATCAGGAGAATTATTTTGCTACTCAAATCGAGCGAGTCAGCCAGCAGAGTTCACAACGCTGACACAAGTAATCAACGAGGAAGTCCTTTATCTGTTAGATATCCTCAACCTCTAGGATAGCCACTGTGATCGCACCAAAAGCAAAAGCAAAAACTATCGGCATAGGGGACTTCAGAAAATAGCTCAAGACAGTAGCAACTATAGTCACAATTACCGCTGAAATTGACCAAAATCTTTCCTCGCCACATAAACCTTTTTGAGCTTTGATCACTCTGAGCGCTTTAGTAGGAATCGGCTCAGGCATCACGGCTCCTGGTGGGAAAGCCCAATATTGACAACGCTCGATATATAGATCTGTCCAACCGTTTTCAGAGCACCATTCCTGGAGCCATTGTTCAGAGTAATGCTTCATAGTAATTTATTAAAATATGTTAAAATTTGGACAGTTATCTAGTGCTTGATAACTAACGCCATTTTACTTATAAGAAGGCTAACAGAACAAAACCTTACATAGCCGAAAAAGATACTAAATTTTACGCCGAAGATACCCAAGGAAGACATTATTCGACGTTTGACATAATTGCGCTATGGCTTCAATTGCCCGCAAAAACCTGCTTGAAGATATTCCTCGCTTCCTCGTAGCTCAGGCTGGGATTATGTTCGCGGTTGGCTTGGTTACTATTCAAACGGGTCTTCAGCAGGGGTTTGCTCGCTCTTCGTCTTTGTTGATTGATAAATCCAATGCTGATATTTGGGTGTCCTCAAAGCAGATGGTGCATTTAGAGCTGACTCTTCCAATTCCGTTTGAGCGACTTACTCAAGCCAAACAAGTGGCAGGTGTAGACCGAGCTGAAGCCTTAATCATCCGGGGAGAGCTTTGGCGTGATCCAGCAGACAATATTGCCTCAGCCACAGTCATTGGTTCAGAACCACAGGGGCAATTATTTTCACTTTGGGATATCACAAAAGGGAATTTAAATGACCTGAAAAAGCCCTACACCATCATTGTGGACGAAACCAGCTTGGAAGAACTTAACCTGAAGAGCATGGGCGATTCTGGAAAATTGAATTCTCTGAAGGCAGAGGTAGTTGGCTTAACCAAAGGCACTCAATCTCTAGTATTGGGGAGTTTAATCTTTACCTCTTTAGAGAGTGCCAACATGTATGTGAACCCCCTTCTACATACAGATGATGAAAGTTCTACCAATCCTAAACCTAAACCGTTATCTTCATCAGATTCTATAAGCTTCGTGCTGGTTCGAGCAAAGCCGGGTGAGAACTTACAGTCCCTCAAGCAGAAGTTAGAAACTGCCTTGCCAAACACCCGTGCCTATACTCGTGCCGAGATGAGTCTTCAAACACAGAGCTACTGGCAAGAGCGGTCAGGTATTGGATTTATTCTTGGTCTTGGTGCAGTAGTGGGTTTAATTGTTGGTGTGGTTATTGTCGGTCAAATCCTCTACTCCTCAGTCTCAGACCACATCAAGGAGTTTGGAACGCTCAAAGCCATGGGGGCATCTGACTGGGCGATTTACAAGGTGATTGTAGAGCAAGCGATGTGGATGGCACTTCTAGGCTATCTGCCTGGTATGGTCATCTGCTTAGGGGTGGCAGCCTGGACTTCAGCAACTCAAGGAATTTTGATTTTGATCACACCAATGTCTGCAACCGTTGTCTTTGGAGTCACGATTGTGATGTGCATCAGCTCAGCCATTTTTGCAATTCAAAAGGTGACTCGCGTCGATCCAGCCATTGTATTTAAAGCTTGAAAATTTAGAAGTGTGAAGGATGAAGCTTTTATGATCGCTCAAGGAAACTTTTATCCTCTACTAAGTCTTCAACCAACTTTTGTAAGCGGAATCAAGCCAGAGAAGTATGAACTCTAGCTTTTTTCCATCCTTCATCCTTCAAACTTTAGCCTTCTAACTAATCGGGTTTCCGAATGAAGGGGCTTAGAGAACCTTCTTTACTATCAAAGAAACTACTAGGCTTCTTCGGTGCAGGAGTTGCAGACGTTGTAGGTGTTTCAGGCGTTTCAGGTGTTTTAGGCGTTGCAGACGTTGGCTCTGAGGTGTCGATCGCAGACAAAGCTGCGTAGGTTTGCTTTCCGACAATTCCATCAACCTTCAGACCTTTCGTTTGCTGGAAGCGCCGGACAGCTTCTTCGGTTGTCTCATCAAAGTTGCCCGTTGTTCCACCAGAGAACCCTGCCGCTACCAACTTGTTCTGAATGGTACTGACTTGTTCGCCGCGATCGCCTAATTGCAAAAGACCGCTATAAGAAGATTCACTAGTCTTCTGAGAGCTTTGTTGAGATTGCTCATTTAAGGCTGTTGATGTATTCGTACCAACAACACCATCCGGTTGCAAGCCCTTATTTTGCTGGAATTGTCGAACGGCTTCGCGAGTTACTGAACCAAAATAGCCAGTGGCACTTCCCTGAAAGTACCCTAGTTCCTGCAAACGCTGCTGGAGGGCAGTGACTTCTGGACCACGATCTCCTTGTTGAACCGCTGCCGACGCCTGACGCGCAATTCCCAAAATGCCAAGTGCGATCGTCAGGGAGAGCAGGTGAATTGTGGCAGAAGTTGGAAGCTTTTGCTGATTAAGCCAATTCAAAAGTTTTGGATTTTCGCAAGCCGTTGCCGCTGTATAATCAGGGTCTGTCGGTGCTTCGTTAGCTAAGGCAAGATGAAGATACGCAAGAGTTTCCATAGTTTTAAAGTCACATCACTTGAAGCAAGCACTAGTCTAGTCTGAACATTATTTGACGATAAAGATAAACAAGAGTTTCCATAGTTTTAGACTAGACTCACACCCTTTGAAGCCAGTACTAGTCTAGCCTGAACATTTTCGACAAACCAATAATACACCCAGATTGTCTAGGAGCAACTTGACCCAGGGCAATTTGGCTATGCCAGGAATAGGTTGGGTTTAGAAACCTAGCCCTGTCAAGGTGTTAGGTCGTAGGTGGTAGGTTTTAGAAACAAGCCAGACCAAGACGCGTGAAAAATTAGGGTTTTGGGTTCCTTGCAAGCTTTCTGGCTCCCTAATACCTACCACCTTGACAGATGTAGGTTTAGAAACCCGACCTACAAGTTAATGTCCTTCAATTCAAAATTAACAGGCCCCTAGGACACTCTAGCGGTAGCAAGGCTTTTTATCCTTCTCTAAGTAAGTGAAACAACTATCCAATTTTTCCTGACACCGCTAGAGCCTTGTTGGAAAAAGAAGTAGATGCACCCTGATGACTCCCCTCAGCCAAAGCGCTGAGGTTTTTTTTTGGATGTGATTTTTATACTTATTAAACCAGTTCCTCCCACCACTAGAAGGGTTAGGAGGAACAGACTGCACTATTGCAAACGTATAAGAAAGTCAAGCTACTAACAATTCAATTTACTGCTTAGTAACCTGCTTCCTCTTCATATTCTGGGGTTTTGGTCTTTTCAGGAATGTTGACTTTCGGGGCTTTGTAAGGCTCAGGCTTCGCCTCATCATCCCAGGCATCACCCTCTACTTCGTAATCATCGTAGTCGTCCGCATAATCCTTTCCATAAGAATCGCGATCGCTATACCCTCGATCCTGATACTGAGCCGGTCTGCTAGGTGTATCATCCCATTCATCATCGCCCCAGTTGCCCTCTTCTAGCTCTTGTTCAGCATATCTCTGCTCTACCACTGGGCGGCGCAGGGGTATAGGTTCTGGTTCCAGTTCTGGCTCTTGCCAATCCTCATCCCAGGTCTCTTGAACCGGTGCAGCAGTCTGGACGGGTTGAGATATAGGTGTGCGTACTGGAATTCCAGTTCCCAATTGATTTTCCGGTCGGGTTACTGGCTGATAGTAACCTTCTTCTTCTTCTCGCTCCCAAGGAGGTCTACCCACACCTAAACGCTCTAAAACGCCTACTGTCAACTGGATGAGCCGTTCCTCAGCTCCTTCAAACACAATCAGACGATTTGGTCCAACGCTGACAATTTCGTCAATTGGTAGATCATAAGTACTAAGCACCTGATCGGGAATTTGTGGCAACCCGATAGAAGCAATAATCAGCGAAGAAACCTTGGCGTCTTCAATATTGAACTTGAATCCCCGGACTCGACCCAGCAATTCACCCGTTTCGGTAATGACTTCGCTGTTGATTAGGTTGCTGTAAGCATCGACATCGATATCTTCAATTACGTCTTCATCATCCACCAGGATGGCATCGCCAATTTGTCGAATGCTGCTTAGAAGGACATAGCGTGGCATCCCAGCAATCGAGAGCAGGTTGTCCCGCAGACCTAGTGCCACAACCTCACGTCGGTCAATATCTACAAGTAGCTCCTTGACTATTCCTAATCGCTTGGCGTTGTCAAGAGTAATCACTGGAGTATTTAAAATATCGGAGCGTTGACGAATTTGTTCAGTTGTCATTATGTCTCGCTATCCTGATCTCGACTCCTGCTGGAATATCAGTAATATTTAACGCTAAATCCTAAAATTTTACTCTATCTAATAGCGCTTTTAGGCGGCAATTTTAATCCTAACACTTGAGTATAGGCTCCCCTGGCTTGGGTGACACCGATAGTGCGCTCGGAAGACTCAATCATAGGTCGGCGCAAACTCACAACAATAAACTGAGCGAGAGTAGCTTGTTGTTTGATCATTCTAGCTAATCGCTCGACGTTTGCCCCATCAAGGAACATATCAACTTCATCAAAGGCATAAAACGGTGAAGGACGGTAGCGTTGTAGGGCAAAGATGAAACTCAGAGCGGTCAGGGACTTCTCGCCGCCTGACATGGAAGCAAGGCGTTGTACGGGTTTCCCTTTCGGGTGAGCCACCAAGTTGAGTCCACCATTAAAAGGATCTTCTGGGTCATCTAGTTGGAGGTAACCGTCACCATCAGAGAGTTCGGCAAAAATTGTTTGGAAGTTTTGATTAATAGCGTCAAAGGCTTCTTTGAAGGCACGGAATCTCAATGTGGTGAAGTTCTCGACTCGTAGCAATAGTTCAGTACGCTCTGCTTCTAGAGTTGCTAGTTTCTCAGAAAGTTCAGACAAGCGAGTTTGGGTACGGTCATATTCTTCTAACGCCAACATGTTGACAGGTTCCATTGCCTGAAGACGTTTCTGATCATGCCGTATTTCCTTTTGTAGTTGTTCAAGTTGGGGTTGAAGGTTGGAGGCTAGGGATTGTAACTTTTCTGGTAATTCCGGCAGGGGGTCGGGTAATTCGGCTTTTTGAAGTTCTAACTGAGTTTGTAGAATGCTAAGTTCTTCACGTCGTACTAATTGGGTTTCCTGGAGTTTTTGTAGTTGCCAGGACTGCTGTTGTTGTTGCAGGTGCCATTCTCGCAGATGCTGTTCAGCGCGATCGCGTTCCTGTTTCACTTCTCCTAATCGTTGTTCTAGCTGAGTCAACTTACCTTGAGTCTGAGTAATTTGCTCACTAACTGTCAAAAGCTGAGTTCTGAGTGCTGAAAGCTGTTCCTGCACAGACTGCTGTTGGGTTTGGTATTGTGCTATCCGTCGATAAGCTTCGGTAATTTTTTCGCTTAGACGCTGCTGCTGATTTTCTAAGTCAACGAGCTGTTTTTCAGATCTGCGTAAAGCTTGTTCAGATTGATTTAACTGGGCTTCCCAGCCTTTGATAATGTGTTGAATTTGTTGCCATTCGTTAGGAGTTTGAGACTGCTCTAGCTGTGCTAGCTGTTGGCGTAATTCTTGCAGTTGAGCTTCTTGAGCCGGTAACTCGATCTTGAGAGTTTGCAGACGTTCTTGAGCAGTGGCAAGTTCCTGAGTGTTTTTTGCGAAAAGCGATCGCACTTGTTCCTGCTGAGCTATCGAACTGTTGATCTCTTTGTATAACTGTTCCAAGCGCAATTTTGTTTCCTGGTGCTTGCCTCTTGCCTCCGTTAGTTCTGTTGTCAGTTGTTTCACAGAGGTTGATAACTGACTAATCAACGCACTACAGCGCTCTAAAACTTGCTCAATTTCCTGGAGGCGGTTTCTTAAAGCAGCCATTTCAGCTGATTCTGCCGCGTCGCTGGTGCCAAAGTGCAACCCAGAACGTTGATTGCTACTTCCCCCAGTCATAGCACCACTGCTTTCTAAAATTTCGCCTTCCAAGGTGACGATGCGATATTTACCGAGATAGGGACGGGCATCATTGAGTGTTGCAAAGACTACCGTACTGCCGAAAACGTAGGCGAAGATAATCTTGTAGTGAGGATCGCAGTCAATTAGGTTAACAGCGTAGTCAATGAAGCCATTGGCATAGCGCATGGCAACGGCTTCAGCCAATCTGGATGGCTGGATTTTGTTGAGGGGTAAGAATGTAGCTCGACCTGCACGTTTTTGTTTTAGCAGCTCGATTCCAGCAGCCGCAACGCCATCATCTTCGACAACTAAGTTTCCCATGCGTCCACCAGCCGCTGTCTCCAGAGCTAGCTGGTAGCGGGGTTCAACTCGACCGAGTTGAGCCACTAATCCACAAACACCCGGTAATCCAGCGTGCAAAATAACTTTGGTGGCGTAGGTACCTTGGGCTTCTTGCTCGGCTTGGACTTGGGCTTCTAGCTTATCGAGTTGGCGTTGCTTGTCACGCTGTTCAGATAGGAGTCGAGACTGGGTTTGCTGCTGGATTTGTAGCTCTTGTTCAGCCGCAGCGAGGGATTTGGCTAAAGATTGAATGCTTTGAGACGATGCTGTTAGTTGTGTCTCTAAGTCAGTGGCTTGAGTTTGTTTCGTGGCAATTGCTGGCTCTAACGTTTGCAACAGCTGGTTTTGTTCTTCGATAACACGACTTAGCTGATTGTGGCGCTCTTGTAGCTGAGCTTGCTCTGTACGTTGAGGGTCAATGGTTTGCAGCAAAATTTCGATTTGGCGGTTGAAGGCAGTTTGCTGCTGTACCCAGGCTTCTGAAGCAGACGCGATCGCATTCGCTTTTTCCCGATTTTGATTTAGAGCTTCTTGAGCTTCGTCTCGTTCGGCACGTAAAGATGCGAGATCCCGCGTCTCTACAAGATGTTGTTGTTCTTTGAGCTGTTCCAGGGTTTGCTCGTGTTGTTGAATTTCCTCGTGTGTCTTTGTGAGGTTCGCTTGAGTTTGTTGAAGAGTTTCTTCTAGCTCTTGTTTGCGGATTGAAAGCTGACGCCGTTCGGCTTCCTGGGTAGCGAGGGTGGAGGCTACAGCTACCTGTTCTTCTTCTCCCAATGCTTTGACACGGGCGTTGAGCTGGTCGAGTTCTGTAGTAGATTGGCTAATTTGGGCTTCCAGAGCCGTTAACTGGGAGGATAGCTGAGTTTCTTCTCTGGCACCTGCCTCGATTTGCTCTCTAACCCTCCATTCTTGTTGTTGGAGCGATCGCCATTTCAGTAACGCTTCCCATTGCTGTTTTTGCTGGAGTTCGGTTCTGAGTTTTTGGTATTTTTCGGCTTTAATGCGATCAGACGCGAGGCGATCGAGCTGAGCAATTAGCTCTTGTTCAATAATTCGATAGTCGTCCTCTCGCTCCTTCACTTGAGCCAGAGTTTCTTTAGTCTGAACAATTTTGCGGTCAAACCCTGCCACACCTGCTAACTCATCAATAATCTCCCGACGATCTCGTGAGTTCATTGAAATGATGCTGGTAACATCCCCTTGCAGCACCACGTTGTAGCCTTCTGGATAAACCCTCAGGCGGTTAAGCTGTTCGTGAAGTTCCGTAAGGTTACATGATTCGCCGTTGATGTAGTAATTTGACGTGTAAGTCCCTTGCTGAGTTACCCGCAGCCGTCGAGTCACACTCCATTCTGACGCTACTCTCTCTTGCCCCCCCTTGTTTACGGAGGGTTGGGGGGGATCGAGAGGGTCAACAGGGTCAAATTCTGGATTTTCCCCTTTCCCGTTCTCTGATTTCTCCTCATCGTCATCTGAAAAGGCATCTGGCGAATCTGATAAATCAAAGGTAACGGTAACGCTAGCTTCAACGGTACCTCGACGCTCTTTGTTGTGGTTGACCAAATCGGGAAGGCGTTCTGCTCGCATTCCCTTAGAACTGGCAAGACCAAGGCAAAATAGCAGAGCATCCAGAATATTGGATTTTCCTGAGCCATTTGGGCCGGAAACAACTGTAAATCCAGGCAGCAACGGAACCGCTGTCGTGCCGCCGAAGGATTTGAAATTGGTGAGTTCCACCCGCTTGATATGCACCATAGGCGCTGGGTTGGCTGGCTTTTATGCAGTGGTACAACTGTTCACTGTAACAATTCTCAACAGGTTAACACGGGCATCACACAGATGAAAGATGGTTTATACCGTACTTTGAAGACGAAACCTGATAAACCTTAAGACATCTTAAGTATATTTGCTTATCTATCCTGGGAAAGAGGTTAAAGGGAACAAGGTTTATAGATATTTGTGAATAAAGTAATTTATAAAACGGTAAAAAGCCTTTATTATGACCACGAGCTTAATGTCCTATTCGTTGGGGCGACCCCTGGTTAGTAGTAGGGGTAAACCCGCTGTCATAGATATAGACGGTTTACTGAAGGGTTTAAGTATACTCCTGGTTGAGGATGACTTAGATTCAGCTGAATTATTTAATTTCGTATTTGAAATAGCTTCTGCACAGGTAGTAACAGTACCTTCAGCAGGTGAAGCCTTGCTAAGACTAGAAACTTATCAACCAGATATTCTAGTCAGCAACATTGTCTTGCCAGATATAGATGGCTACTCGCTAGTCGAATGGGTGCGTACCTATGAGAAGGAACGAGGAAGGGAAATTATTGCTGTGGCTGTGACAGCATCCGCTAGAGATGTAGACCGTGCTAAGGCAATGTCAGCAGGCTTTCGTACACATATACCAAAGCCAATTGAGCCAGCCACTTTAGTTACAGAGCTGGCTAAACTTACTGGACGCATTACTTCTTAAGCTTGTAACGCCGAAAATACCCACGGCAGAGCTACGCAGGTGGTTTGTAGTGTTTTTGTTTTACTAATACTTAATTTTCAAAAACTTGATTTATCCCCTTTTGCTAGCGGAAATTATCATTGCCGCAAGCTGTACATTATTAACGTTATACCCAAAATACTAATACCAATACCCAATGCAAATTGTGAATTTGATTGGTTACCTCTCATGTACAAGATGGCAGCTACCAGGAACATTAAAAGTGCTATAACGCCAAAAAATTTGATGATTACCTGGTAGATTTTGCTCATTCTTTTGTCTAAAATTCTGCAAATCTTCTGTATTTGTTCAACCTAGGATAGGTTATCTCCAAGAAAGCTACGTTCTGATTATCTAACTAAAGTGATTCATGAAAGTTTGTCACGGGTTGATATCTAAGCATTAAATAAACACTAACGGTTTATCCTTTAACGGAGCAAACGCCTCAGCATCAAAACGGTATAAACTCGCCGGACGCCCTGCTCCCCGTGATACCTTAAGACCTGTATCATACAGGAAACCCAGCTTCAACAAACGAGTGCGGAAATTGGAATAATCGGAGAAGTTTTCTCCTAAAACGGTGGTGTAAAGCTGATAAAGGTCACTGAGGGTAAAGACTTCCGGCAGCACGTCAAAGGCAACAGGGCTATACTCTAACTTATTGCGCAGACGCCGATAACCATACTCCAAGATTTCATTATGGTCAAAGGCTAGTTGTGGCAACTGCTCAATGGGATACCAAGCAATACCGCTAACGCCATCGGCAATTAATTCTGCTTCTTCAAACCGCACCAGTGCAAAGTAACTGACTGATAGGTAACGAACGCCATAAATTGTTGGTGATTCTCGTGGATCACGACTTGGTCCTCCGAAGGTGTACAGTTGCTCTAGGTACAAGTTTTTCACCCGGATTTTCTCTGCCAGAATTCGATGAGCAGCATTTTCTAAAGATTCTCCATTGCGTACCAATGTCCCTGGCAGACTCCACTGGCCTAAAAATGGCTCATCCTGGCGCATCACTAATAGCACCAGTAGTCGGTTTTGTTGAGTATCGACGGAGAAAATAACGTTATCAACACCAACTTTGAAGTCGGCTAGTGCTTTCTTATCTATCTTTATCTGTTTGGTGCCGCGTCCTGGCATGCGTACAACTGTTTTTGATGAATGTAATCCTCAACGGGAGGCGTTATTACTTCTGTGTTTCCATTTTCACGATACGCTGTGGAGGAAACGGCTGGTGCCTTAAGATCAGCGATCGCAATTTCTGCTCCTAGCTTCCTCAGTTCCTCTAGACCCGCCTCGTCTATTGGATAACTTGGTCGTGGTACCACCAGCAACTGCACTTGTTTTAGCAATTTCTCAACTTGATACCAACGCGGCATCTGGCTCACTAAGTCAGAACCAATCACTAGCGTCAAGTCTACTTGTGCTCCCCAGTTTTGTCGCGCTTGTGCAACAGTTTCCAATGTTCTGGGACTACTAAGGTCTTGGTATAAACTAATGTTTCGTCGAGGCGGAGAAATCTCCTCAATTAGTAACCGTAACATCTTTGACCGATGTTCTAGCGGTGTTTGGTGGGACTTAAAAGGATTATCCGACGCCCAAACCGCCACATGGTCATAATGATGAGATAACCAGTTGAGAATAGCTTGATGCGCTGAAGTTGGTGGGTCGGCACTGCTACCAAATAAAGCAATATTAACCATAGTTATTAGTTACTGGTCAGTGGTCAGTGGTCAGTGGTCAGTGGTCATTGGTCATTGGCAACTAACAACTGGCTAATGACTCATGACTAAGCTTTGTCTTTGGCGTGTAGCTAAGGTAAGTTGCTGTAGGGCATCAGAAATCTCCACAGATAGTGGAGTTGGGTCATTGAGTTGGCGTGTTGAGGCACAAAGTGCCGCAACGGAGGCAGATGTGCGCTTTTGAATTTCCGCCAAAGGTTCCGGTGGCTTGACTCGTTGACCTTCTTTCATGACCAGTTGCAGCAGAGGTTGCTCATTTTCCAAGGAAGATTCGGATGCTAATGCCAATCGATCTTTAATCAATTTACCCTCAACGTATTGGCGATAGATTTGCTTACGTCCCGGATAAGTGGCTTTGCTACTCGACTGCTTCATTGTGGCAATGCCATCAATTTCGACAAGCTTATAAATTCCATTCACAGGCGTTCCAGTAACTAGCCGCGTTCCCAGTCCATAGCCGTCGATGCAAGCTCCAGCATTTTTGAATTTAGCAATGGCATACTCATCAAGGTCACCACTAGCAAAGATTGTGGTATTTGGGAGAAGCGATCGCACTTTTTGGGACAACGTGACTAAATCTCCGGAATCTATACGCACACCCGCGACTTGGATTTCCCCAGCTTTTTCCCGTTCTGCCAAATGCTCTGCGGCTGCAACTGTATCGTATGTATCAATTAGTACGGCAGAATTCGGAAAATAGCGGTAAAAGGCGGTAAAGGCATCCTGTTCACTTCCAGATATCGCCGCGATCGCCATTACCAAAGCATGAGCCATTGTCCCACTCGGCTGATGCCCCAGCTTCAGTGCTGCCAGCACATTCGATGTCCCATCTAACCCTGCCGCTAAAGCCGCTCGTGCTGCCCATAGAGAACCTTGAGGACTAAACGCCCGCCTTGTACCAAACTCCAGTAACTTAGCTTCTGGTCCCGCCACATCTCGCAGCCGTGCCGCTCGTGTGGCAATCAAAGTCTGATAGTTAATCGTATTCAAAAGGTAAGTTTCAACTATCTGCGCCTGCCACAACGGTGCGTCCACTCGTAACAACGGCTCCGAAGCAAAAATCGCTGTTCCCTCCGGCACTGCCCACACATCACCGGAGAAGCGCCCGTTAGCAAGGAGTGACCAAAATTGCGCGGGTGCCCCTTCAAAAATTTCCGTCGCTTGTAAAGCGTCCAGTTGGCTTTGAGTGAAGCGAAACTTTTCTAAGTATTCCAGCGCCTGTGCCAACCCCATAGCAATGAGATAACCAAAGCCATTGGGTAAATCCCGCACAAATAACTCAAAGGAAGCTGGTCGTTGCGCCAAACCCTCACCCGTGTAGCAAGCCGTCATTGTCAGTTGGTAAAGGTCAGTTAAGAGGCTGTAATCCTCAGCGCCAAGCGTCAGTTCTTGGTCTTCAATTTTCATAGTTACAGGAAAATTGTCTGGGTGCAGGCAGTCCCTGTTAGTGGAAATTCTCATAGCTCAATTAAGGAGCAGGGGTAATTGCCTAATTATAGTAGAATATACCAAAAATTATGTAGTCAAACCTTGGTTTCTTCCAGTATTAGGGGGATAATTTAAACTAACATTTACATTTATATAAGTCTGTTAATATCTTTTTCACTAAAACTTGATTAGGGCAAGAGTGGCAGAAATGGGGGGCTAAGGGGGTAATTAAGATTGATGCAAAAAGTCTTGTGTTGAGTCCTTCTGACTTTCCGCTTTACCACTGATTGCGACCTTCGTTCCATTAAGAAAATCTTTACTTTACAACAGCTCAAGGATGTTTAAAAAGAGTTGAGAAGTTTAAAGAAAAATTAGGTGATTGCCTTAACTCTGAAACAAGTATTGCAAACATAATCAAACAAATATTGCGAACCAACTCAAATAATTTAGCCTCAATCAGAATAGAAGTAGAGTAGATATAGAATTAGTTTCGTTTCATATCAAAGCTTCGCTACATTTATCAGGAGGATTGTCTTATGGGTATTTACAGACTCTTCGATAATATGACCCGGTATATTTCTGAAGCTGTAGTCAGGATTTTTGCACCGAATGACGACACTTACCCTGTCACAGGTGTACAACCCTTTAGTGGTGAGCCTTTTCATGAAAAGAGAAAAGCTGAATGGTAGCTATTGACAAAAATCCTAATGGCTATCTCTCATCGTTAATCGACAGGTAAGTCGGTGGAGAAAAAATAATTGATTCACCGACTTTGGTTTATTCCATTTCTATTTCTATTAGAAACTTATTAAGTTAAGCTGAGGTATAGGAAGTCAAGAAATAATAGTAGTAGATAATCTCAAAACAGGAAAACAGATTAACTTAAAATTTAAACCTAGTCATGAGTCTTTTGGGCCAAGCAACAGAATACAAGACCCCTGCTCAGGTGGGAGCCGAGGTCTTATTTTCTAAAGATATACTAGCCTCTTAAACATGCCGACACTCACACGTCTACTACCTCTGACCGCTCTGATGGGGAGTTTAGTCCCCCGTTGGTAGCAACAAGGTGAAGGAAGCGACAAAAACTTCACACCGTCTTAGTCAGCTGTTTTCTTATTTGCACTGTCTGTACATCTGTCGTCGCTCTCCTTCGATGTACAACAACGGGTCACTGCGGTATAACTCCCATCCAGTGCGGTTTTTATTTGTCTATATAAATAGACTTAAATAGACTAGACTCCAGTTTGACCTACCACTCTATAAGTAGAGGCTAGGATAACTGGCTGTCAGCGTTGAGGTGTGCACCCACTTCGCTGACAATAAGAATCATGCCATGAAATAAAGCTTTTGTTTTTTAAAAGATATAAAGCATTACTCCTAGAGGGAGCGCCTAATGAAACACTGCTGTAACATTTCTCTCAGGAAAACCTCAGCAGGATCATCTCAAATCCCTCTAGAAAGGGAGTAATCCCAGATGGGATCAACTTTAAGTATTATAAATCTGCCCAATTACAAGGCAGCTTGACGCAATTTGTACTGTTCTTCGTTGAACTGTTTTTGTTCTCTGCTTAACAAGCTGTAATTAACTGGGGGGCGCATATCCCACTGCACTTCAGCAAACATCAGTAGGTTGGCTGCCATGACAATGCCAGTGGTAAGAAACTGCCAGCCACCCACGTAAGGTAAAAGAATAATACCCACAATGTGGACAATACCTGCGAGGATGAACGCGCGCGATCGCATCCCTATCCCAGTGCAAAGATAGCCAATTGCACTTAACCCTAACCAAATCGGGCACAGATACATCAAGACTCCTCCTAAGCCTAGGAAGATACTGACATCTGTCACGATAACACCCGTAATCATCAGGGTGACCCAGCCATACAATATCCAGCAAAGGCGCTCTACCTTTACCCAAAAGCGAGTTAACGCCACCATGCACACTGTTCCCATCAGGGTTAGCGCTGTCCAGAATCCGGCTTGGATCAGCCAGCTGATTAGGGAAAATTGAGCAGTGATAAAAATCGTGGCACAAATCAGACCCCAAAGTACAAAAACCTGGTCAATTCGGGTATAAAACGCGGAAATTAGCTTTTTATCTCCAATTGCAAGGTGAAGGCGTAACAATCCTTGACGGTCTTGAAAATCTAGTGCTTCCTGCTTGCCGCGAATAATAGGTTCAGTAGGATTGAAGAAACTCATCAGGTACTACGATTGGGAGTAAGTTGCTGTAGCCAGAAATTAGTTCGGAAAAATATATCTTTACTTATCTTAACGATAAGACATAATAAAGGTTTAGAGAATTAAAAAAAAATTTGAAGTAATGAGTCCTCAATGCTGAGTCGGGAAGCAGGAAGGACTGATTACTCAGGACACTTAGGGTTAGGGTGGCGAACCAAAATAGGATTTCTCGGCTTTTTAGGTTTCATCACGCCAATTTAAGGGCTGACGTTTAGTTCTCTACGTCAGTAGCCGTCAATAGTTCAGGTGAATTACCTTTAGACAAGCAACTAGCAACCTTCACTGGACACGAATAGATAGTTGCTTAGAGAGCGGCTTTACACTGACAGAACAACAATAAATCACATCAGTGCAACAAAACTTCAGCTAAATCGCTGAATATGGAGTAAGTACTTACGCAATTTGGCTGAAAAGACTCAAAAAGTCATTTGGAGACGCAATAAGCAGGCTTGTATGCCCCATCCTCGTTTAGGTAAGACAGGAGAGGTGTTCTCTGGGGTAAGAGGTTGGGGATGTTCCAGGACAAAGTCCCAACCCTGTTGTTTGTTAACTACCAACCCCAAGAAATTGATTTAAAAAAAAGCCCACGGCGGCACTAGCCAGAGGAACCGTAAGATTATCAATACCAAACTTAGAGAAGGCTTCCAAACTTGTAGCAACGATCGCGATCGCAAGTGACACTAGCCAAGTTTGCCAAATATTGCCCTGGACAGCCAAAAGAATCAAGCTGCTGACGGCGTAGCTAGTCAAAGCCATTGTTAGAGTTCCTTCCCAGCTTTTTTTAATTCCCCAAATTTCATAAGGATGTTTACCAAAGCGTTGACCGATTAATCCGGCGAGTCCATCCCCCCAGGTCATTACTAAAATACCAATAGCGGCATAGTGAAATTGCTGTAGAGGCCAAAACCAGGCGATAAGAATGCCGATACTGATGGCATAGAAGAATGTGCCAAAACTTTGGCGTCCGACGCTGTTGATACCGGGTAGGAAAGGGATGTAATAAGACAAAAGAGCAATACCACTGGCGATAACTGAAGCTAAGATGCCTACCCAATCTGGTATTTGTAGCCACCAAGCCACCAAAATTACGTTACCACTGCCGATGTGAACCACCTTACGCGCCAGTTCGGAATTGTCCGAGAAACGGCGATACAGGGTTTCCGCTAGCAGCACAATAGTACCCAGACCCAGCCCAATAATGCCAACTTGGAGCCATAAATCTGGGATTGATTCTAACCAAGGTGTAGATTGCAGCAAAGGTCTAAATGATTGTGATCAGTAAAGCTCTTAATAACACTCTAGGGGATTAAGCAACGAGATGAAAATATTACTGATTTGGCTAATCCGAGGCTACAGAATGTTTATCTCTCCGTTGTTTCCACCAGTCTGTCGCTTTCAACCGACTTGTTCAAGCTACGCCATCCAAGCCTTAGAGAGATTTGGACCCTGGCGTGGTAGCTGGATGGCAATTCGACGCCTATTACGCTGTCATCCCTTCCATCCAGGCGGTTATGATCCAGTGCCTACGGCTGATAAGCAAGTCAAAACTTAAAAGTCCAGGGCGCTACTTAAGCTGGGAGGCGACCGATGGTCTTTTAGTCATCGGCAAGACCTCCCAGCCCCACGCCCAAAAGTCAAAAAGGTAAATGATGAAACCTTATCAGCAGATTCCAATTTTAGAGTGTGGAGAGCCGCTGGTACCGATTCCCCTAGAACAGTTTGCTGTCGAGTCGCCTCACCCCTACGAAAAATTGGGAGCACCTTATGGGGAGAATTCACCCTATTATCTTCGTGAAAGTGTTGTTGCCGCTCTGTTGGCTGCTCAATCTGAGTTACACCAACGGCATCCAGGTTGGCGCATTCAGATTTTTGATGCCTATCGACCAGTGGAAGTTCAACAATTTATGGTGGACTACACGTTTGCCGAAGTCGTTCAGGCAGAAAAATTAAACCCAGAAGCGCTATCCGACGAGCAACGGCAAACCATTTGGCAGGAAGTTTATAAAATTTGGGCAGTACCTAGTCCTAATCCCATGACGCCGCCCCCTCATAGTACTGGCGCTGCGGTAGATATTACGCTAGTGGATGCCACAGGTCAGACCATTGACATGGGTTCAGCTATTGATGAACTCTCCCCTCGCTCTGATCCCGATTACTACACTAATCAGCCAGAAAAGCTGTATCATCAACATCGGCAGCTGTTACGAGATGTCATGTATACAGCGGGGTTTCACCGTCATCCAGGTGAATGGTGGCATTTCTGCCTTGGGGATCAAATGTGGGCGTGGCTGTGCTATCAGGAGAATCCCATGGTTACTGTTGCTGCCCGTTATGGTCGAGTTGTCCTTAGTCGCAGATTGCATTCGTGAGTCGATAAGTCAGATATTCTAGGTTAAAGGCAGTAATGTTTTTGCGCCTAATACTGAAAACTCAAAACGACTTATGGTTGCACCTAAGCGAGTATTTATTCTCTTATTTAATGCCGGGACAGACAACGAGGGAATCCACACGATTCGGATTGGCGATCGCAACACGGTGCTAATGTTCGAGTCAGAAGATGACGCCACCCGCTTCGGAGTGATGCTAGAAGCCCAGGATTTCCCAGAAGCCGCGGTGGAAGAAATGGATGTCGAGGAAATCGAAGAGTTTTGCAGTGGTGCTGATTATGACTGGGAATTGATAGAAGAAGGGATGTTGGCACTGCCGCCGGAAACCAATGTGGAGAAAACCGATTGGCAAGTGGATGCCGATGAAACCCAAGAACCAGAAATTTCTGATCTAGACCGCATTCGCCGCCAACTAGAAGGATTGTTGTAGAGTTCACAAGCCAGGAGTCAGGAAGTGAAACGATGAAAAATTTAGAAGAGCGGGGTCATCTGCTTACTGAGCAGGTCAACCCCAACAGTCAGAACCTTGACCAGTTGAGTTCTCTAGAGTTGGTGGATCTGTTTAATCACGAGGATGCCAAAACGCTTAGTGCGATCGCCACTGCCCGAACTCACTTAGCACAAGCGATTGACCGCATAGCTCAGGCTCTCAGTCAAGGTGGACGCCTCTTCTATGTCGGTGCTGGAACAAGTGGACGTTTAGGGGTACTGGATGCAGCCGAATGTCCTCCCACCTTTTGCACACCTCCAGAGTTGGTACAGGGAATTATTGCTGGGGGCGCTGGGGCATTAATCCGTAGTTCTGAGGATTTGGAGGATCGACCAGAGGATGGAGCAGAAGCGATCGCCCATCGCCAGGTCACGGAGCTAGATGTTATCGTCGGCATCACAGCTGGTGGTACCACTCCTTTTGTCCACGGTGCGATCCAAGCGGCGCGGCAACGGGGAGCCACTACGATTTTGATCGCCTGTGTCCCTTCGGATCAGGTGAGCATTGAGGCTGATCTGGATATTCGGTTACTGGTTGGTCCCGAAGTGTTGGCTGGCTCAACACGACTGAAAGCTGGTACCGTTACCAAAATGGCATTGAACATCCTCTCCACCGGTGCAATGGTGCGTCTGGGCAAAGTTTACGGCAATCGCATGGTGGATGTAGCGGTTACTAACAAAAAACTGCATGACAGGGCGCTGCGAATTTTGCAAGACCTAACGGGTTTAAACCGAGAAGAGAGCGGTTACTTACTAGAGCGCAGTGGACGTCGAGTCAAACTGGCATTGCTGATGCATTGGACAGGATTAGAGCAGGAAGAAGGCGATCGTTTCCTGGTGGAACACCAAGGTGATCTCAGAACAGCTGTTCGAAGCTACGAGAAGAGTCTTGGGGCTGGACGGGACTGAGACCCAAGCAGGATTGCCAGAGATGGTTGTGTTGGTAAAGAGATTTGTCGAAGTGACAATCAATCATTTGTAAGATTTTAGAAGTATTAAGAGCGCCCATTCCACTACTCCATAGCCCGTAGCCTCTAATTGTGCGGGATATCTACTCCCTTAAAAAAAGATTTCGAGCACGAGAATTGAGGCATTTACATTGGGCTAAGAACTAAGAATAAACGTTGGACTAACCCCTAGTTTTTCTTAATCTTCCCTCAATGCCCCACTCCCGAGTTCTGACGCTTTTCCCCAAAATGGCTCACAAACGACTAACAGCTAAAAATGTTTAACGGATCAGAGACTACTGCAACTGTTTTAATTATTCTGGTGGCTATCGGTGTCTTAGGTTGGGGCTTTAACCGTGCCCGGTCTTACGGTAAATTGGGAATTTTAGCCTGGTTGCAATCGGTCGTCTTGACGGCTCCTTGGCTGTTATTTTTTGGCTTATTTGCCACTGGGATTTACCTCAATATTGTCAGCATTCTATTTTTATTAGTCGCTTCAACCGGGTTGTACATCTACTTGGGTAAGCGTTTGCGTGAAGCTGGTCAGGATGCTGTTTTGCAGGAGCGAGCCAAGAGGTTGCTAGCTGAAAAACAAGACGTGAGCAAAACCCATAAACCGGATGACCAAGAGCCAGCCACTGCCGAACCTCTAAAACCATCCCTAAGTGCCAATAATCCCGCAACACCTGAAGTAGTTCCGATTCCCGATCAAGACCTCAAAAGCATCCAGGGAATTTTTGGCGTCGATACCTTTTTCACTACAGAAACGATTCCTTATCAGGAAGGAGTGATTTTCAAGGGTAATATGCGGGGAAGCGAGCCAGAGGAAGTATATTCCCGCTTGTCAAACAGCTTAGAAGAACGCGTTGGCGATCGCTATCGATTATTTTTAGTTGAAAGCCCTGAAGGGAAACCAGTTGTCATTGTTCTCCCCAGCAGCAATGACCCACAACCAGCAACAGTACCCCAGAAAATCTTGGCTGTTGTTCTGCTATTGGCAACCCTTGCCACCAGTACGGAAGCGGCTGGGTTGCTCCTTAACTTTGATTTCTTTAACAACCTGGGGCGATTTCGGGAAGTGCTACCCCTCAGTGCCGGAATTTGGGCTGTTTTCACGGCGCATGAACTGGGCCACTGGTGGCAGGCACGGCGTCACAAAGTGCGACTCAGCCTACCGTTTTTCATTCCTAGTTGGCAAATTGGCTCGTTTGGTGCCATTACCCGCTTTGAATCTTTACTACCCAATCGGACAGTATTATTTGATATCTCTGTAGCAGGACCAGCAGCGGGTGGCATTGTCTCCTTACTAATGCTCATTACAGGATTAGTACTTTCCCACGATGGCAGTGCGTTTCAAGTACCGGCTCAGTTTTTCCAGGGTTCTGTTTTGGTAGGATTACTGGCACGAATTTTCCTTGGTGCTTCCCTGCACACCAGTCTCGTTGATGTTCATCCACTGACAATTGTCGGTTGGCTAGGCTTAGTAGTGACAGCCTTAAACTTGATGCCAGCAGGACAATTGGATGGAGGACGAATTGTCCAGGCAATCTATGGACGCAAAACAGCTCGACGCGCTACTGTTGCGACGTTAATTGTCCTAGGAATTGTCGCTTTGGTAAATCCAGCAAATCCGATTGTTTTATATTGGGCGATCGTGATTTTGTTTTTGCAGCGCAGTTTGGAACGCCCTAGTCTCAACGAAATCACAGAACCCGATGACACTAGAGCAATTTTGGGTTTAGTAGCGCTGTTTTTAATGGCGGCAACACTTATCCCTTTAAATCCTGCCTTAGCCGGTCGTCTGGGAATTGGAGGTTAATTAGTCATTAGTCATTAGTCATTACTTAGTAGTTATTGGTTATTGGATTGCAGACTAAGGTCTCAATACACAGTTCAGCCAATCTGTAGCAAATTTAGCGACATACTGACATCAGTTTGAGTTGGCATCAATCCACTATGAACTTATGAAATCTTGTACTAATGCCTCATGACTAATAAACCAACTTATCTACCATTTACTGATGGACAATGGCGCATGAGCTTAGGGCTAAAAGCGCTGAATATCCAGGACTGGCTTGAAATCGACGAACAGTTTGCTGACGAACTGGCGCTAAAAGGCGAGCTGCTAAAAAAACAATATTCTGATGTCTTTGTCAGCCTCCCAGAGAGCCAACCTAGTCAACAAGAAGCTCTAAATTTATTGCTTAATCATCTGCTTGAGCAATTTCCCCAGTACTTTCGATCGCATGGTTCAATAATTAAAAACTTAATTACAGGACAAATTTGGAATGTCACCGACTTTGAGGCAGCCCCCCTTGATTTAGCTGGGCGTCTGGTTCAGGAAGATTTGGTAATCATGCAGCCAAGTCCAGAAGGCTACATTTTGGCAGCTGCATCTCTTTGCTTTCCCTTGCGTTGGCGTCTTCGGGAAAAACTTGGGCGTCCCTTAGCTCAAATCCATTCTCCAGTTCCTGGCTATCAGGACAAACTAGAGCGTCCTATCGATAGTTTCTTCGATCGCCTCAAACCCAGTCATCCAGTTTGGCGGTTAAATTGGAGTATTGTTGATTCTCCGCAGCTCTTCTTAGCGCAAGATCAGGAAAAACAGGATACGACCATAAACGCCGAAAATGCTGGAGAAAAGCTTTGGCTCAGAGTCGAACGTCAGACGCTACGACGGCTTAGGGTAAGTAGCGACATTCTTTTTACGATTCGTACTTATGTGTATCCTCTCCATATACTTGAGGATGACCCAGCAATGGCTCACAATCTGGAAGAGGCAGTCAAACAAATACCCTCTGAGATGCAAAGCTACAAAAACATTTTGCCTATCCGCGAAGCACTTCTTGGTTACCTGGCTCAAGTTGCAGCAGTCTGATTGATTTGACATTCCCTCTGTTCTATGGAGAGACGAAGTTTTGAGAAGATTGGCTCAGCTATCCTAACCTAATCTTTACAGGCATCTCATGGCGATTTAATATTTTCCCGGTTAAGATATCGTCTACTAAGAATAAAAGTTGGTATAGAACAGGATTGACACAGGTTCTTAAACAAAAAAAATTAGTTGTAGAACCGATTGCTAAAGCTTACGTGTCTAGCGTTCTGTGAAACCTTATGCCTTTGCAGTAGGTTTTTTTAGACTGCGACAGTAGTACAACATCTGTGTAACAGATTAGCTTACCCCAGTGGTGAAACCGTTGGGTGGACTCGGAAAAGAATCTAATTAGGATTGTGTAGCATCGACTCCAAGAATTAATCTCAAATCCGGGTTAAACCTTCTGCAAGTGCATTAAATTCAGTTCCAGAAAAAAATAGTTGAGGTAGCTGGAATTACGGAACATCAGGGTGTTGTGATCTATCAACTAACACATGCTCAAATTCATGCACCCACTTGCGAGGCTTGCGATGGAAGACATTAACACTAGAGGCTCTGCCACAGTAATCATTGAGAGAAAACTGCTCCAGCCCCGTCTGATTATTCAGGCACTGGCATTTACAGGGATCTTGTACTTCACCGTTGGTCAGACACCGCGACACACCACCGGACTGCTTTACGAGTCTGTTTCGTCTAACGCTACCTTATCAGCATCTGTTAGTAAATCCGTATTGCAGTATGCCTCAAGGCAGTCGGGGTTGCCAACTTCTACCCTCCAAATTGTCCATGCCCATCCACAAACTTGGTCAGATAACTGCCTGGAACTGCATGATGCTGCCGCTGTATGTACCCAGATACCAGTTCCGGGTTGGCACGTTGCTGTCGCTAGTGGTAAACAAAGCTGGAGCTATCGCACAGATGCATCAGGTTCGTTGATCAAGATGGAGCAAGGCACCTCTTCGCCCAGAAAACAGAGTAAAGAGATTGTAAAGCGCGATCGCAATATATCAATGAATTTAAGCTAATGCCGGATTACCTCAGCAACGCTAACGTTCTCCAGTTAAAGGGTAGAGACGTTCTGACGGAGCCTCTCTATCAGGGCATGAAAGGCCGTAAAAATAGGGGATGTTTTTGCAGCAAGGGAAGTAGATAGAGGAGTCTTTACCAAATTTGTTGCAGGACACATCCTCGCCTGGTGTCCTCTCCTCCTACTACTTTGTTCTGTTTTGTCGCCTATTTTACAAATCACCATTGACAATAAAATCCAAAAAATAAGAAGATAAAATCAGCCTAAATATGCGCTTGGATAGATGTAGCGAACTTTAGAGCTATCCAGAAGCTTTGGGAATCTGCTTCCGTTAAGGCGTATAGGGAACGAACAAGTACTAGGCAAGAACAGGAGAAAAGTTTTACTTATATCATCCTTTGGGAAATTCAAAATGTAATTAAAAATTCAAAGTTTTGCCCATTATTTTTTGAATCAATAATGAAGCGTTCAAAGCTTCACAGATAGCTATCCTGCGTATAAGTATGGAGGATGTCTATACTCCTTTCAGGGCTATGCCTAGGAGGAAAAGTTGTCCTAAGAAGATAACTCAAAGGAGGAATTATTAAAAAATGGTAAGTGAGCCACGGTCTTACGATGTTATTGGATTTGGTGATGAAGTTCCTGGTGTCCTCGCTCTTATAGCTGCGGCAAGAGAGTATCGCCGCCGGACTAGGAAGTATGCACGAATCCTTCTAATGTCCAAAGGTAGTATGCAGCAGGGGATCGGGGGTCATCTTGTCAGAGGAGGTCTTGCTTATTTAGATAGAAGCCAGATTGATCGAGAGCTTCAACTATCTTTAGGTCTCTCACCCTTTGGTGATCCCCCGGCAATATACAAAGAATTTTTGCAGAAGGCTGGTGTTAGCAGCATCAGTCTTGACCCCCGCAGTGCTCATGTAGCGCTTAGAGATATGTTGCGCGAAGCAGGAGTTGATTGCCTCAGCAGAGTTGAGATCAAGTCAGTCCTTAAAGAGGGTCAGAGGATATTCAGCCTTGCGACACCGATGGGAATATTTTCAGCCAAGCAGTTCATCGATTCGACTGTGAATGCTGAGTTGGCACAAGCCGCGGGTGTTAGAAAACTTCAGGGATTTGAGACATTTAGTCTCCCCGACTCGGAACTACCTGTCACGCTTGTGTTTGAGACTCAGGGACTAAGTGTAAGAAGACTTAAGGAGCTAGAGTTTACCTATCTCAAACGCTTTACCAACCTTGCCGATACAGAAGCACAGAGGATACTACTACAGGCAACTGGTTCTGATACCAAGGTAGCTGAACAACTCAGAAACGATATGGTTGACTCTAAAGGCAACCTCAAGACGATGTGGGCAGGCAACGATTACATCGACATCCGCTCTCTGGCTTTATCTGTAGCCTACCACTCGTTCAGGGGAAGGAAGTTATCGTTCTATGAGACAGGCGTAATTTTAGATAGAGGGAATGTAGCCATACTTCCGGGTGAAAGGCTTTCTTGGAATGCTATGTTGTTTGCGGTTAATGGTCGTGAAGCAGAGGCTCTTGCCAGAGGTGGTGCTAAACCTACTCCTAAAATGCTAGAGGAGATAGCTTTCGTAGAAAAGTGGCTAAAGAGTTTGGGGGCGACTGCTGTTACTCCTGTATCTGAGCTTTATATTAGACACGCTGGCAATGTTATTGGTGTTGTAGAACCCCTTACGGGATCAAAAATGCTGATGGGTGGCGTATCTCCCGGTGAAGCTTTGGGTACCTTTTCCTATCATTTTGATGTACGCGGGGGCATCCCAGGTATTGGTGCGAAGGCTAATGCTCAAGGGTTTACAAGTGTCTCTTTTGGTAAGCCTATTTTCAACATTGGCATCCAACACGCATTAGTTAGAGACGTTCCTAACCTTGCTGTTGTCAGTCCTGCTTCTGGGTTTGAGGGTTATGCCTGTTGTGCTGGCAGGATTGTTGAATTTAATGCTGCCGTTGGTCAGGGAGTGGGCATTGCTTCTATTATTGCTGTTCTCGGTGGCAGGAACCTAGCAAATATATCTAACAAGGAGGTTAAAAACGTCTTAGTTGAAACGGGTCAATCCTCGAGGATCTTTGGTTTTGCTAAATTTGAGGAAGCTTATAGACTACAACAGTTTGAGTCGCTTATCGCTTGATAAGTAGTCTTTGTGGGCAATCATTACGCTGAACTAATTTCTGATTTAATCTGTCTTCGGCAATCGAATCTTCGGTACACCTTCTGGTGTAATAATGACTTTACCACCTAGTGCCTCAATCCGACTGATGGCAATTTTCCGAGTGCGATCGTCAGTCACCGTATTTAAAACCATCGCCCATGCAGTCACTTGCGCTGACTTGCTCTTGGGGTTACGGGCAAGAAATTCAGAGGTTCTGCGAGAAATTGCCGCTACATTCTGACTTTCTTCATCCGAGTAGGTACTTGCCCACTCGGCTGCGTTTTTAAAGGATTGTCTTGCTGCTTGAGTATTACCCAAAAACAAAAGTTCATCAATTCCTTTCTGACGCCAAATATAGTAAGACTTGGGTGGGGACTGAGGAGACATGGACTTCAAACCTTTCTCCATCAAAGCAACTGACTCTTCGGGCTTCGCTGCATACAGAGAAATACTGGTAGACAGACCAGTATATGCCCCGAGAAAACGCGGATCGCGGTCTACTATAATTTCAAAGTACTCTGGACTCAAGCTATAGCCAGTCACAGCACGAGTTTCCTCATCACCAAAATACTGTAGGAAATTTAGAAACACCCAATCCGCAAACAGATTATCGAAACCAAACGCAGGAGTTTGTTGAAGTAGATTGAGACGCAGTTTCTCTAAGTCTACGTCTTGCCGTAGAGCCTCTGGTGAAGCGTTTTTTGCTCTGTTGGTTAAATAATTAAGTTGAGGCACCTGTAGCATACCAACTGCCAAGATAGACAGGAGGGCTATGAGAGACACCCCGACTGATTGACTTATATTGGAACGAAATTGGGAGAACATTTACAATCGCTTTAAATAGAATACTAGCGATAGCCATCGAGGAAAAGCTGCAATTTGTCAACCTATAATGACTAATTTTAATTATGGAAACTGATTTTGCTGGGGCTGATTGCTATTGGAAATTTCTTGAAAGTACTGGTGTGAATCTCAAGGGAGATGTGTTATCGCGCATGAACACGACTCTTGAGAGTACTTCTTGGGATAGTCCTACATCTGCCACAGAGTTGAACAATGTTGCAGTCGCGGCACTAATTGAAGCAGAGAATAGTCAGGACACATCCCTGCGTAACATCTATCTTGAGATGGCTTTAGAGGCTTTAAACGAGGGAGCAGAGTTGCGTAGTCATCCACTGTGTACAGCTCATCTTGCTCTAGTTTTCGCCATGACTGGAGAAATAGAGCAAGCGACGCAATTAGCATTCTCTACCTTCGTCAATACTCTACAGCCTGCTTATGTCAATGAGCAAGCCATTTCTCCAAGTTTAGTCTATCTACCTCCTTCAAACAGTTTTATAGATACTCGGTCTGAGAAACTTACTAAAATCTTACAAGCTGAGGATGTTTATACTCAATCACTTCTGTTGCTAAGTGAAGTATTATGTCATTCACAGCTTGTCTTCTACAACATAAGAGGACTGCGATTTTTACATTTATATGCTCAACTATTTCCCTCTTCCTATTCTATTAATTTAAAATTGGGAGTAGCTAGCCTGATTAATGCTCAACAAGAAGGAATTTTATATTTACATCGTGCTAGATGCCTGAAACCCAATCAGGCAAATATTCTGCAAGCCCTTTACTTGGCTTATCGAGATTTAGGAGAGATAGAATCGGCAAAGTTATGGCTAAATTTTGGATGCAATATCAGGAATAAAGATGCCCGTTATCTAGATTTGCAATGGTCAGAATTAGCGCCTGATAGCAACATAACTTACCTTCCTTTTGAATCCAAGTTGCTATTAGCAGTTGAACCAAGTTTACGCAGTCTGGTTACGAGCGTATTAATAGCTGAAGGAGATTGGTTTGAAAAAGAAATGGAGTTCTGGCGAAGCCGAATTAAACCTGGAATGACTGTTATCGATGTAGGTGCAAATGTGGGAGTTTACACATTCAGTGCGGCTCTACGGGTAGGGTCAGAAGGTTGTGTGCTAGCTGTTGAACCTTTTTCAGGCTGTACTCGTTGTTTGCAAGAAACCTGTAGACTTAATCAGCTAAGCTGGGTAAAAGTTTGTGCCGGAGCAGCTAGCGATCGCAATGGCACAGCTCGACTGGCTCTACATACTGCCAGTGAACTTAACGAAGTGGTTTCTAGTGATGCAGAAGAAACAATGAAACCTGGTACTTTCGAGGAAGTTACCTGCTTTACTCTAGATAGTTTAATTGAGCGAGAAAATGTCAGCCATGTAGATTTCTTGAAAATTGATGCCGAAGGGCATGAACTGCAAGT
>DATNPH010000054.1:0-2637 GCA_036703315.1 Coleofasciculaceae cyanobacterium | reverse complement strand
GTCGAAGTTGGCTTAGTCGGTAATGACGGAGTTACAGCTATCACCGCCGCTTTGGGAGACAACATCGTCACCACAACGGCGATGGTGCAGGTAGCAGGCTCTGGCATGAGGATGAAGGCAAGCTTGCTTAAAACCGAGTTTGGGCGGGGTGGCGTACTGCAAAGTCTGCTGCTGCGCTATATGCAAGCGCTGTATGCTTTCGTCACCCAAAACGCTGCCTGCAATCGCCTCCATCAGCTCGATGGGAGACTTGCCCGTTGGCTACTGCTCGTCTGTGACCGTGTAGGGTCAAACGAGTTGCAGCTCACTCACGAATTTATCTCCGAGATGCTGGGTGTACGACGTGCGGGTGTCACGGATGCAGCTAACAGCCTTCAACTGGCAGGACTGATTCGCTACACAAGGGGCAAAATTACCATCCTGAATCGGCAGGAATTGGAAGCCGCTTCTTGTTCGTGTTATGGAATCATTAAAGGCGAGTACGCTAGGTTGCTAGGCACTGAGAACCGTTGAGAGCGGTTGTTAGATAGAGATGCGATTGAGAAGTACATTGCAAGCGTTGACTTTGGCAACGATGTTCCTTCTACACAACCAGCCTTAATGCTAATTTCCATCGAACAGTAGACAAGAGCAGAGCTTCATTGATGGTACTTTATGGGCATTGGTATAAAGATGAGCGATCGCATAATTTAGGACGTAATTCAACAGGACTTACGCAATATCCGCCGATTAGCCCCCCGCCCCCCCAATTCTGGGGGAGTTAGATCTTTTTCCCCCCAAGGTTGGGGGGTTAGGGGGGCAAGTGCGTAAGTCCTATCAACACCCCACACTCAGCACGCCAGTGGGGTGTTAATTAAACGAACGTTGAACGGCAAGGGCACCTTAGCTAACAAGGAGAGAGAGTACATGGCTCAAACAAAGAATGATTCAGAGGTCGAATCTGAGGATTTTAATGAGCTATCGACAGACACAGCCTTAATCGAGCCAAAACAAGACCGATTAGGATATGCACCCTTCGCCCAACACCTTGCAGAGAGTATTTGCAAAATGAACGTTCCGGAAGGGTTCGTTATTGCCCTCTACGGTGCCTCGGGTTCCGGTAAATCGACACTGTTGAACTTCTTAAGGTACTATCTCCAGCAAAAGCCAGAGAACGAGCAACCCATTATCGTGTCTTTTAATCCCTGGTTATTTTCTGGAGACGAAGACATTACGAAGCGCTTCGTCAACCAATTACAAAGCAGTTTGAGCCAATTGAAATTTGTCCCCAGAAGCTTCAGAGCTCGAATAGGCAATTTTGTTAAAGCTGCTACGGAAATTCCTCTTCCTTACGCTCAAGCGGGTAAGGCAGTCGTAAGATTATTTGACGATAAACAAAAGGAGACTTCCACCTTAAAAGAAGAACTCGAAGATACGCTGGAAAATCAGTCTACGCGAATCGTGGTAACGATTGACGATATTGATCGGCTCCCTGCTGAGGATATCAGGCAATTGTTTCACCTAATCACAGCAATTCCAAATTTTACTGACGTCGTCTATTTTCTGGCTTTAGATAAGGAAATTGTCGTCAAAAACCTTGCAGATGCCCAAGGTATACCCGGAGAAACCTACCTCGATCAGATTGTTCAAGCTTCTTTTGAGGTACCTCTTCCCGATAAATCTTCACTGCGTAGGCTGCTTTTTGAAAAACTCAGTGCCGTACTTGCTGACACCCCGAAGCCGCTGTTCGATCAAAGCCACTGGGGTAACGTTTACTTTCAAGGGCTAGACCACTTTATTACCAACCCCCGCGACATTGTTCGCCTGGCCAACATCTTAACCGTGACCTACCCAGCCGTGAAAGATGAAGTAAATCCAGTGGATTTTATTGCTATTGAGTCACTGCGAGTTTTTCGCCCAATGGTATATGACCTAATCCGCAAAAATCAAAAGTTCTTTGCCGGACAGGCGAAGGCAAAAGGGTTTTTATTTCCTACATTGGACGAACTCAAAGCTTTTCACAATTCGTGGATTTCTCAGCTAGAAAACGAGGATAAAGAACCAGTAAGGCGTCTAATATTGCGCCTTTTTCCTAAGTTAGAAGCCGTTGATCACGATACTTACTACGATGAAAAAAACGAGCTAAGATGGTGCAAGCACCTGCGTGTTTGTAGCTTAGATATAATTCCCAACTATTTTCGTCTGACGTTAACAGAAGATGAATTCTCTGATACTGAGGCGAAAGCTCTCCTTGCTTTGACAAACGATGCAAAGGCATTTGGGGAAAATCTTATAGAACTTGCCAATCAAAAACGCAAAGATGGCACGACTCAAGCTCGGGTATCTCTTGAACGGCTTGAGGATTACACTGAACAAGAGATTCCTGCGAATAATATCCCCTCAATTGTGCAAGCTTTGTTTGATGTGGGCGACCAGCTTTTGCGTCCCGAAGATGAACCGCAGGGAATGTTTGATTTTAGTAATGACATTAGAATTGGGCGCATTATCTCACAGCTATTGCGTCGGCTGGACGAACAAGCACGGTTTGAAATGTTGAAAGAGGCGATGTCAAACGGTAACGCCTTATCGATAATTGTTCGCGAAGTAGTAACCTTGGGTCAGGAACAAGGTAAGTATGAAGCCGATGAATCTATCCCA
>DATNPH010000044.1:0-38604 GCA_036703315.1 Coleofasciculaceae cyanobacterium | reverse complement strand
TTGCCCAAGTCTTGGCGACCCTCGTACATGCTTGTGAAGTACTGGGGATCACCATATTCGTTAATGGGACAAAAGCCTCCGGTTTCTACACCGATGGTGGCGATCGCTGCAATCAACGTCGGCTTGTCCAGAATACCGTGTTCTTGCAGAGCCGCCAGCACTCCAGGTAAATAGGTCTGGGTATCCTTGAGCGGACAGTTAAGGATATCAGCCACTACCTCAGGAGTTGCAAGCTGTGGAGGAGGTGGTGGTACTATCTTAGGAACAGTGCTGAGCGGGGCAGTATTAATCGGGTTGTCGTTTACCGCAAACTGATTACCTGGCAATTGGCTGGGACTGACAAACTCATCCTCGTCATCCCCAATTGTTTGAGACGAGTTGGGGATGACGGTTGTTGAATTACTCATTGCGTTTGTCGGGGGAAAGCTCAACGGATTGCCTCTTGACCCAGACGGATTGCCTCGGAGTTGGTCGGGACTGACAAACTCATCCTCATCATCCCCAATCGTTTGGGAGTTGGGTGGGAAGGCTGATGAATTAGGGAAAGCGCTTGTCGAGGCAAACTCTCTCCGGTTACCTCGAAGTTGGTCGGGACTGATAAACTCATCCTCACCCTCTTGATTTCTTCCCGCTTGGGCAAATGGCTGACGACTTTGGATAGGGGAACCATCACGAAATTGAGGAACTCTAGAAACGGGTCGCTGTTGCAATTGCTCCTTCAAATTCATACTGGCGATCGCCACATTTTGAGCGACCGTAGCTTGCATCTTCGCTTCTGACTTTGCAGCTGCCTGCGCTGTCTGATGGACAAATCCTTCTAAATCTTGCTCAATGATACTTTCAACGTTAGAAGCAAAAGTACTATAGACTTCCGCATGGGTTTCGGCACCTTCATAAGGACCACTTAGCTGGAAGAATTGCCATCCTTGAATCTTCATCGCTTCTGCTGAGTTGCGATAGCGACGACGGTTATCGCCAAAACTAAAGAGTTCTTCTACAGCAGCGCTAACTGCAACAGCCTGACTCAGTCCAAAAGCACTCCAACCAAAAATTTCTTTTAGCTTAGCTTCCCCAACATTCGCAGTGTTCACACTTACTAAAGCAGGAACGATGACGCCTCCAATAATTGTGATCAATCGCAGGGTATAGTGTCGGTTACCACACCTAGTGGCTCGACTTTCTAGCCAGAGGAGTTGATCCAGCCAACGACCTTTCATGAACTGCTTCTGCCGCTCCTCTAGATCAATCTTCTCGATCAGATCACTCATCTCTTGCTTGAGATAATCACTATATGTCTTTTTTTTTGGCATGGTTTGCTCCCCGATGTTAGTAAGCTGCTCAATATTTAATTTCAAGCTTGCTCTATGCCAACTGTTGGGGTTCTACCTGGAGAACCCGCACGAGTTTTAAGTATGCAATAGGTTAGATAGTAGCCCCTGAGGTAGCTGGGCTAATCAAGCGGGCAATAAGTCCCTTTAACGTCGATTAATACAAAGGAAGTTTAGACCATAAGTTTAACTGGCGAGAGAAATTTATTCTTTAATAATTTTGTTAATAAAATCCATCCTAAAGTAGGATGACGCAGTGGGGAATGCTTCCTCTCGTCGAAATTCTAAATTATTAGGATTAATTTTCAGACCACGTCGGTACTGCTGTAGGGCAAGTGCATGATGTTCCAGGTTCTTTAAGCCTTTACCCGCTACAGCGATCGCATGTTCTTAAATGAGAGGATTACTGACCTCTTGAGTTAACAACAACACGCCGCCGATCTGCTTTTGCCTTTGGGCAATGGTCACTCGCTCCTGCCAATTGCTGTACTCTATCCAATACCCCTGACTAGGGGAGTCCGCAGTAATTTGCGATCGAGTTCCTGTAAACGGCTTAGCAAATTGAAAATTGGACTGTGATATTTTGTTAAGGTCTGATTCCCAAGTGGCGCGTAAGCTGTCGTGCATTTAAATATCGCGTTCTTTCTTCTGCCACTCAATCGCTCGTTGCTGTAAGCGTGTATGAATCTTGACATGCTTCAGGTCAGTATCGAGATCTTTGATCATTTGCTGAAATGCCCTGTCAAAATCATCACTTTCCCGAAAAAAGATCCAGTTAATTGCCGCTAAGTTTAAGTCAAAGTCAGAACTTTTACCTAATTGTGCTGAATTAACTGTTGCTTTATTTACATCTAAATTGATGATTTATTAATAAGCTCTACTAAAGCTAGCAAGACTATAGATAGGGTAGAATTGCCCAGCTTACTCAAGAGAACATTGGCGCGGCAATGCTTGCTGGAGCAAAGTTTGATAATCTGGCTCGCCAATTGTACAAGCACCGAAGCGCTCTAAATGAGGGTTGATCATCTGAGCGTCAAAGAGGCTAAACCCTCTGTTTCGCAGTCGCTCAACTAACTTCACCATCGCTACCTTCGACCCTTCAGGAATCCGGTAGAACATTGATTCACCAATGAAAGCTCCGCCAATAACAAGCCCTAAAATTCCACCAGCCAACTCGTCACCCTGCCAAGTTTCAAAGCTATACGCCCAGCCTGCTTGATAAAGTGCCCAGTAGATTTCTTTGAGTTCAGGAGAAATCCAGGTGGTTTCTCTGTCAGCACAACCAGCCACAACAGCGTTGAAGTCGCGATTGATGCTAATGCTAAAACGCTCCTGATTTAGGACGCGACGCAGCGACTTTGGATAGCGGAATCGGTCATCCAAGGGAATGATTGTTCGCTGGCGGCTTGAGTACCACCCTAAATTGCCGATTTCATCTGACATCAGGAAGTAGCCTTGGGCATACCCCTGGATAAGGTAAGGAATGTCAAGTGCCATGAAACTGAGTGCTGCTATGCCAGTGGCACCGAATACAATGAATCCAAGACCGCTGTCACGTTACTGAACCTATGGCTGAACCGATTCCACCAATCACGCTCCCACCTGCCCAAAATCCGCAGCAGGAAGGTCAATGGTTGCGAGATGCTCTTGCCAGGTGGCTTGATCAAGAGTTCCTCCCAGAGCCAGTTAATCAGAAAATTGCCCAAAGGGCATCCCAAATCTTTATCCGCCAACGTATGGAAGGTGAAAATGACTTGGGATCGCTGGTAATAGCGATTTTGACAGAGATGCAAGCGTTTGACTTTCGAGAAAGTTTTTACAGCGAATTTGCGATCGCGAATGCTGTCAGTGACTTACTACTGCAAAGTCTTGGCATTGACCGCTGCTGTGGTAACTAGTCATTAGTCATTAGCTAGTAACTACGAACTAAAGACTAAGGACTAGGGAATTACCAACTAGATTTGACAACTCCTGGCAGCAGACCTTTGTGTGCCCATTCCCGCAATACATGGCGAGATAGTCCAAAATCCCGGTAGTAACCCCGTGGACGTCCTGTTACCCAACACCGATTCCGCACACGGTTTCGTGCACTGTTACGCGGCAACTGTTGTAGTTTCCGGTGAGCCTCTAACTTGTCCAATTGAGAGGCTGCATTTTCAAACTCTTCCTTGAGAGCCTCTCGCTTCGCTGCGTACTTCTCCACAAGCTTTTGGCGCTTTTTTTCGCGCTCAATCATGCTTTTTTTAGCCATGAATCGTGTAATGTTTCCCACATAAAGACATTCCGATCTTATCCGATCACCCTCACATAGAAGCAGGTACAGAGGAGGCTGATTTCACGATAGCCGCCTCAACAGGCGCTATTCCAGACAGATCAGCACTAGGACATAAATCAGCAAGCGCACAGGCATAGCACTCTGGTTTTCGTGCCTTACATATTGCTCGACCGTGATAGACAAGCCGAATTGACCAGTTCTCCCACTCCGGTTGAGGCAGGATTCTCATCAAATCTCGCTCAATGCGAATGGGGTCTGTATGTTCTGTTAAACCCAGAAGCTTGCTCAGGCGCTTGACGTGAGTATCAACAGTAACACCTTGGTGGATGTCATAGGCATGGGCAAGAACCACATTCGCCGTTTTGCGGGCAACCCCTGGCAGCCTTAATAGTTCTTCCATACGTTTGGGCACTTGACCACCAAACTCTGCCATAATCATGCGGCAGGCACCTTGAATATTTTTCGCTTTGTTGCGATAGAAGCCCGTCGAACGGATTAGGGTTTCAATTTCTTCCACATTTGCCGCTGCGAAAGCGGTTGCATCGGGAAAACGGTCAAATAACGCTGGCGTCACTTGATTCACCCGCTCATCGGTGCATTGAGCCGAGAGGATTGTTGCCACCAGCAACTGTAGTGGCGTTTTGTAGTTCAGCGTACAGGGCGCTTCGGGATAAAGTCGCTTGAGACGAATCAGAATCTCTAACGCCCTCTGCTGCTTGGCGGACCATTTACGGGTAATACTCATCTGTTACAAAGTTGAAAGTTGGAAGGTTTTAAAGTTGGAAGATTGAACGTCATAACTTACTCGCCTTACCAACCTGCTAGCTTGTTAACCTGCAACCCTTCAGAACGCTTGTTATTGAAATAATTTTTGTACCCAACCCAGGTTAGCCGTATCTCGAACGATTAAGAAAATACCCAAACCTAGTAACAGCATTAGTCCTGTTTGCATAATGTTCTGCTGCACTTGAGTAGGCAAGGGCTTACCCCGAACTCCCTCAATTAGCAAGAACGCAAGCTGACCACCATCCAATGCTGGGAGCGGCAAGATATTAATAATCGCCAGGTTGATGCTAATTAGGGCAGCAAACCAGAACAGATTTAGTGGATCTGTACTAGCAATCTTAGCCCCAATATCGACAATCCCTACAGGACCAGTAACTTGGTTAGCAGTTTCTCGAAAGTTGCTAATTAGCTGTCCAAAGCCCTGAACAGTCGAAAAGGTAAGACGTTGATATTCTGTGGCAGCGCTGTTGAAAGCCTCAATAAGATTATCAGCACGATTCCGTATCACTTGGCGATTGGGAGCCAGTTGTACCCCAATTTTGCCTTTGCCGTCTTGTCCCAGTTCTGGCGTTACCTGAACAGAAACCGTTTGTTTGTCGCGCTCAATCTTTAGATTTAGGGATTTATTTGGAGATTGCTGAATTTCCTTCATCAAGGAAGTTATAGCTTCCGGTTTCGCCCCTAAATCTTGGTCGTTCACTGCCAAAATTACATCCCCTGGTTTGATCCCTGCTTTTTGTGCCACCGTGCTGCTTTCTGCGGCGACTTGAGGAACCAGAACACCAGGTTGATAGTTAACGTTGGAAGTACCTACTGTCGCTACATGAGCAACCAGAAGGAAGTAAGCAAAAACTAGGTTTGCAATAACGCCAGCACTGATTACGATCGCTCGATCTAAAATCGGTCTGTTGCGGAGCAAATTTGGGTCATGGGGGGGGATATCGCTATCTGGATCATCATCGGGGAAACCAACAAAACCGCCTAGGGGAATGGCACGAACCGCATACTCTGTTTCTGGTCCCTGATACTTCCAGAGAATCGGACCAAAACCCAGGGAAAAGCGATTTGCGTAGATTCCTTGAAGACGAGCTGCCATGAAATGACCCAGCTCATGCACTAAAATCAACAGCGCCAAGACTGCGATCGTCGCCAAAATTGACATAAGAAGTCTTTAATGTAACGATAATTCACGTTTTTTTATTGTACGTCTGCCACCAGATACCTGCCTGTCTCCCAAGTATCACAATACCTCGCGTCGTAGATAAGGTTGCAGAGCCTCTGGTATCTTAACCGTTCCATCCGGTTGCTGATAATTCTCCAGAATCGCCGACATCGTTCTCCCTACCGCCAATCCAGAACCATTGAGGGTATGAACAAACTGCGTGCCTTTTTTGCCAGCTTCTTTGAAGCGAATGCTACCGCGTCTAGCCTGGAAATCACCGCAATTTGAGCAACTAGAAATCTCGCGGTACTTTCCCGAAGAGGGGAGCCAAACTTCTAGGTCGTAGGTTTTGGTAGCTGAGAAGCCTAAATCACCAGTACACAGTTCTACAATTCGGTAGGGCAATTTTAAAGCTTCTAAAATTGCTGCTGCGTTCTGAACCAGTTTTTCAAGTTCTTCATAGGAAGTACTGGGATGAACAACTTTCACCAACTCAACTTTATTAAACTGGTGCAGTCGAATCAGCCCTCTTGTATCTCGCCCATAGCTGCCAGCTTCACGGCGAAAGCAAGGTGTATAGGCACAGTGATAGATAGGTAGCTGGGACGCTTCCAGGACTTCGTCTCGGTAGAGATTGGTTAATGGTACTTCAGCCGTGGGAGCCAACCACAAATCATCGGTATCGCACTTGAAGCTTTCTTCCGCAAACTTCGGTAACTGCCCCGTAGCTGTCAGGGACTGGCTGTTAACGAGTATGGGCGGCAGCACTTCCACATAGCCAGCAGCCGTTTGCTTGTCGAGCATAAAGCTAATTAGCGCTCGTTCTAAGGCAGCACCAGCACCTATCAACGTCACAAATCGGCTCTGAGCCACTTTCACTGCACGCTCAAAATTGAGAATGCCGAGCTTTTCGCCTATTTGCCAATGGGGGAGAATATTGTCATTCTGGGGAATATATTCGTCACCCCAGCGACGTATTTCCACATTCTCCTCTTCACTCTTGCCAATCGGCGTTGATTCGCTAGGCAAATTAGGAAATGATAGCAAGATAGTTTCTAACTTGGCTGTAAGCTCTTTTTCCTGCGGTTCCAGTTGGCTTAAAGTCACTCTGACTTGATTGCCTTCTTCGCGTAGCGCTTGAATTTCTGGAGCATCAGGAGAGAGTCCAGCTTTGATTTGTTGACCAATGAGTTTACCAATTTCATTGCTACGGGCTTGCAACTGAGTTCGCGATGTTTCCAGTTCCCGTTGACGCCGATTTAGCTCCAAAATCGGCTGTAAGTCATATTGACCAACACCGCGTCGGTCTAGTCGCTCTTGGACGCCTTGTGGATTTTCCCGGATTTGCTTTAGGTCAAGCACAGATTTTGACTTTCTCTACTAATTGGAGCGATTGCTTATATGTGGCAATCTCCAGAATAGCAAGAGGAGTGCGATGCCTTAGTTATCCCAATCTGCCATAGTTTTAATCTGAAAATAGGGAGTGGGAGCAATGAGCTTTCATGTTTTTATTGCGTACTCGCGATCGCGGAGTCTACTTTGCATACTCCGCACAGAGGGGAACGAACAATAGTAGGACTTAATTGTGAGCTATGCACAAGAATCTCAAACCTTGTCCTGGGTTACGGTACGTAAGTCCTGAATAGGATGCTAGAGTGTTCCCTACTCCCTAGCCCCCTTCATCTATTTACTCGATTGAACAGCCACAGGGACGCGGCGATTCCAACAAAATGAGCAGCAATGGTGTTGGTGTTTGCCTGCACAACAAATAAATCCACTGACTGTACGAATCGGGTAGGATCAATCGCCGTAAAAGCTCCTTGCGGCTGAGACAAGGACTTTGCCAATATGCTGCCGACGATCGCCTGTGCTCCCAAAATGGTCAATAACATTCCCACCAAATTTACAATTAGTCCCAGCCTGATTGCTTGTAGAGTGTCTGCTTTGCTGGGTCGCTCAGACACATTAGAAGCTAGCAAGTCTCTAGAGATACGAGTGTAACGGAACGCAAAAAAAGCACCTACACCTAGCGCCACTAACCCACAGATAGCAAAAAAGATGCCAAATCCCGTTCCCTGATTACTTCCGGCTTGGTTAGCTTGGCGACCCGCACTAGCGCTAAAGCTCGCAAAGATCAAAACCAGGGCTGAGATGACACCTAGCCCTGTCTGAAGCCAGAAGGAAATCCCTCCGACTGTGCGAAGCGTAAAGGCGATCCGCTGGAGGGCTGGCGGAACTGAAGACGTGTCAGGTTTTTCTCGCATCGGGGCTGGCAGCTATTAATCAAACCTATTTCATTATCATTTTCTCGCGAAAGCTGGCTGATTGTGGGATTGGTTTTTCATCTCACCTGAGCTGTCGTGAGAGGGGAGGAGGAACTATTTTGAAAACTTTGATAGTTTTTTAATAATTGATAAGTTTTTCTTTACTTTGTTGCTGATTTTAGCTAACTGAAATAAAATTTATCTGAGTAATACATGTCATACGTCAGTATTACAGCTGAAAAGGTTGAATAGTAGTGAATACATTGGGCTGACCACATCAGTCCTTTGGCTTCGGCTGTTCCATAGGTTGGATACACCAGGGTCATCTAAATCGTTATCTTCCATTTGAGCAGTTTGCAATTCTGCTCTGGGTTGGGGCAATGAGTGTAGCTTGAGGTAATTGGTAACGAGATTTCGGCGTTGCCCAATTACGAGATGATCTAGTGGGTAAGCACCTATCCAAAACATGACTGGGGGAAGGTAGGGACGTTGAGCTAAAGCGTCAAATTATTCCAGGGTTGTGCAAACCAACAAGAGCGACTGGCTGGCAAGAGTTTAGGTTGCCCCTAACTCGTTACTTGCCTTGCCTTGTACTAACGGTTTTTGTAATTAGTTGAGTCAAGCTAATTAAGTCAAGCACCAGCCAGCTGAAGTGACGCAATTTTCTCTAAAAAATGTAAAGTGCCGAGAACTTTTAACTCAAGCTACTCGTCTTTTTAAAGAGTGCAAGCTCAGGGTAGCAACGCTAGCTCCTGCTGCCGCTTCCTATGTTCTTCGCAGTCCAATCGAAGAGGAAACAGAACGATGGAGCTTTCAGGACCAACTTTAAGGCAACGTTTATCTTACGGAACTTGGGCTATTGTTTTAGTCTGCACGTTGTCAGTGTACAAAAGTTATCTCAGTGCTGATCCCTTATCAGTGGCTCAAAAGCACTGGAGCGCGATCGCAACGGAAAATCCCAAGCTTTTAGCGACCCGCTACAGTGATGATGCTGTTTTAAAGCGATCTTACGGCGTCTCGGACGTGGAAGAAGTTTATCAGGGTCAGTCAATTTACTCAGCCTGGCAGAAGTTCTTCTCCCAATATCAAATTAAAGACTTCCAGGTGGTCAAACAACAGTGGCGCGAGCACAGTGTTGAAGCGCAAATTCAAATCACTGCCCAGTCCAGCCGAGGCCCGCTTGTGGTTTTGTCGATGTCTTACCAAGTGAAGTTCGATCCCCGCGGCAAAATTATCGAGGAAGTTTGGCAGGCGAACCCAGAATCAAGTGTCTAAATACTTTAGATAACTTAATAAGTGGTGAGGGATATGACGTGGACTGCTCGTTTGATAGGGGCTGAGACTTTGGCTGAATCAAGAAGAGGCTGGACTATAAGAACCTTTTTCGCTGGTGCTTAGATACAGAAAACGGCTCATTCTCCCTCACATTGCCACCGTCACGGCTGTACCTCAATGGGCAACTACCTCCAAGCTGAATTCAATATAAGGACTACAAAAAGTAAAAAATGCGGAATATGTGTCCAAAAGCTAGTAGAAAAGATCAATGCCTTCAATCTAATGTCGAATTTAGGTCAGAGGCGAGCAGGAACATCTACGTGCCGAACCACCTTAAAAAACGCTTGAGTGTTGTCTCAAGGCGCTTTCGGCGACTTCGCTAAAATTGATTGTGATTAATTAAGCTGGGTTGCATCTGACGTTATCAAACCAACGAGTGCATTACACGCTCCTCTAGGCTTTGCTATAAAGTGTGAGGGCAATTCAACCGACTTAGGTTGCTTGCTTTTTGACAGACACACTGCGCGAGGTGTGAATTTTCAGGGGTGTCGAAGCCATCGTTAGTTTCAAGAAAACTCTCCCATTCAAAATCGGTTGGCTGGGATATTCAGTAGACTACGCAGATGAAATTTGAGGATATCTATCAGTTCTTTCGAGACCCCCCTCCGAATTATCTCAACAAAGAGTTAGCTGTATGTTACATTCTGTCTGTCTTGTTGCAAGGAGAATCCTATGGAACACACCTGATCCAACAACTAGAACAGGATTACCCAACCTATCGACTGTCTGACACTGTCCTCTACAGCGCACTGAAGTTTCTTGAGGAGTCAGGGGCAATAACAGGGTACTGGAAAAAAGTGGAAGGACGAGGACGCCCCCGCAGGATGTATCAAATCCGCTCAGAGTGGCACAACCAAGCTCAGGAACTTGCCGATTTTTGGCGAAGCTATATGGCTCAGGACAACCAAGCTATCTCATAGTTTCTAGGCGTCTACTACACAAGGGTTGCGTTTGTAGGCAGGGCAGCCAGTCAACTACAGGTTGAAGTATGAAGTATGAAGTATGAAATTACCGCGCTAACGTCCCGTTACGCTAACATCCATAAAGTGATGTTGCCTCGATATCGAAAACTTCAAATTTTTTAGTCCATCAGGGGCGAGGCATGTAAGAAGAAAAACATTTCATCCTTCATCCTTCACACTTCAGGCTTCTTGTGAGTTTCTTGGCTGCTATAAAGCCTTTGGTGACTAGGGATCCGAAAAGAAAAAGCTCTTCCCTAAGAGCTAACAAATTGTAAAGTAGTAGCAAAGGATGCCTATCTTAACCAAAACTCCGTGAATACAACCATTCTTTCTTCTACATTTCTGCTGACGCTGTTGTTGGCAGTGGGTCTATTTTTCTTTATTCGAGCTTCCGTTAAAGACCGAACTCAACAAGTGCAGTTAATTGCAGAAGAACCAGAAGAATCCCTTCTAAGTCGATTGCAGCAATATTTTGACCAGAGAGCCTACCGAGTGGTCGCCGTCGATGCTGCCGCTAATCAGGTCATATTCCAAGGATTTGTTCGGCCCAGTTGGTTGCTGGCAATTTTTTTAACGGTGCTCGCCGCCTTGGGAATTCTGTGCTTATCATTAGTTCTCTCGTTGCTATACCCAACGTTCACCAGCATTTTTCTGGGGCTAGTTTTACTATCCCCAGCAGCGGGAGTTTTTTATTGGAAAAAAGCAGGACGAGTTGAGCAGGTTTCCTTGAAAGTGGAAGCGGCATCCGCTCAAGAAACTGATACACAAAGTCTCCTTACGGTCACTGCTCATCGCGATGAACTCCAAGAGCTGCAACAGAGTCTAAAGCTCAAACCCTTAGCGTGACCCTTTTTGTGCAATCCCAAATACTTTAGTTGAGAGCCTACTCAATACTTTTGCGCTTCGGAACTCTATCGTTCAAATTACTGATTTCAAGATTAACCCTACTCAAACCTTTGTGCTTGAGTAGGGTTAAAAAAAGCGCTTGTCACTAAGTTATACCGATGATAGCTCAGCGGCTATTAACCGCAACAGGAGCTTTTTCTACAGGGGAGTCGAGTACTCTTAAACTGGGAAACAGAAAATGATTTTCTTCAACGTATTGAGCACCAAACAACCCTTTTTCTGCCCAGAAGTAACGATCCGTCGTGTGTTCATTTCGCTTCACTAGCAGCAAAGCAGGTGGGAGAATCCCTTCTGATTGAATATACTTGCGTGCTGCTGTGACCGGTTTGTCTTCGCCGCTTTCGAGATTATACTGAGGCACGTGCTCTAGAATCTTACGCCCTTCCTGGCGACGGCGACTTTTGCGCTTGCGTCTTCTTGCCAACCTCTTTACCTCCTCTTTTTGCTGACAGTTGTAATGTTAGTTACAAAAGCCGTCGCAAGTATATCTGCTTGAGTTTAAAATATCAACTTATTTTTATAGATTGATACAAAATTGTTAGGTGTCTCAATGGTAAGAGTGAAGGCGCTTGAGGCAAGTTTTAAGCCAAGAAATTTAATTAATAAAACTTAATTATAGCTTAACATAATGTAAAGCTTGCGTTTTCGCGGTTGAGCACCACGGTCATAGTCAGTTTTTTGCTCAGTTAGACATTATAGATAAAGTAGCCGACATTAGTTTCAAGATAACAGTATTGTCATAGATAGGTCATCCTAACCTCATGTTCATTCCTGCCAGTTCAGAATTTGTTGCCCTGTGTCAAGCACAGGTGGCAGTACTAACTCAAGGGTTAGGAGCGGCCAGTGGTGCGGTGTATTTAACAGACGAACTGGTAGACCCAGGTGAGGCGAAGCTAATTCCTGTGGTTGTTTATCCTGACACTAATGTGGTTTGGGAAGAAAATAATAATAACTTGATGTTGCCTGAGCTTCAGGGCAAGATTGATACAATTCCTCGATTAGCAAGAGCCTTACCACGGCTGCTTCCTCAGACATTTGGCAATAACCAAGAGGTGGGTTCAACCTCACAAGACTGGGAAGAAAATTTATTAAGACGGCAGCGCCAAATTGTTTTGCCCCTAATACATGAAGGTGTTGTAATGGGGTTACTGGTAACGGGTCGTGAAGACCGTCCTTGGAACGAGAGGGAAAGAGCGACGGTTGAACGAATTGCTCGGACTATATCGATCGCCTACATCATGGATCAGCGTCGCAGTTGGGTTGAGCAGCAGTTGGCTCAAACTAGGGTATTCCAAGCTCGACAGCGCGATCGCTTGGATGACCTGCTCCATCAATTTCGCAATCCTTTAACAGCGGTCAGAACACTTGGCAAGCTGATGCTTAAGCGATTTTTACCAGGAGATAAGAATAGCGAAGCGGCTTCCGGTATTGTACGGGAGACTGATCGCCTGCAAGAGTTGCTGCAACAGTTCGATGCCTCTCTCGACATGAATGAAGAAGATGTTGCACCCGTGATACTTACAGCAGCACCCATAGCTGAGGCTTCCCAACGACCAGGTGCCAACTCCCTACTCCCTGGCAATAGTGTTGTATTGGAATCGTTTTCAATAGCCGATGTCTTAGAACCACTGATCGTTTCTGCTCAGGCGATCGCTCAAGAACGCAATCTGGAATTACAAGCACAAATTCTGACGGACTTACCCCTAGTGTTAGGCAATGCCAAGGCATTACGGGAAGTGTTGAGTAATCTTATTGACAATGCTTTAAAATACACCCCCGAAGGTGGACAGATAAATATAACAGCTGGTGAAAAGCGACGAACACCTCAAGGTGAAAAATTAGGGATTGCCATTAGTGACACAGGCCCTGGAATTCCACCCCAAGACTTAGAACATCTTTTTGAGCGACATTATCGAGGCGTCCAAGCTTCAACAGCCATTCCTGGTAGTGGTTTGGGCTTAGCGATCGCTAAAGAGTTAGTTGAACAAATGCAGGGTGAAATAGAAGTCTTTAGCCCAGCTCAGCCCATTTGGACTACACGAAATTCGGAATCTGTAACAGGTAGTACACAAGATAATCCAGCGTCGGGAACTACCTTTGTTGTTTGGTTGCGGCTTGCATAAGCCATTCAAAATTGCATAAGCCATTCAAAATTCAAAATCCTTTAACCCAATGGTGTCGAACTTCTAGCAACTGCCACAATACAATTTGTAGGCGCGACAGCTTTACCAAGCAATAAGCGTTAAGCCCATCCAATGCTTCCATGCGGGTCAGGCTGTCATATCAAATCAAAATGGTCAATATCGTTAAGTCCGATATCGACCAGATGAAAAAAATTAACTTGAAGATGAAGGAAAGTTCCCCTTGACTAGCTGTGTTTATGGAGTTTAAACTAATGTCACACAAAGCATTTTTCTGAGAAATAGTGTTGGCGAATTGCTAAAATCCTCGGAACTCTGAAATACTAGGGTAGCTAATTACAAAAAAGCTTCGAGGGGGGTAAATTCGCCAACATGATCCTTCTAAGGAAAGGAAGCACATCAAAGAGCCACGAATTCACGTTTAGTCATGTCAGTCCAGTTGTAGACCAGAATATAAACGAGCGCTGTATGATTTTGCTAGTTCGTATTAGGGTCAAGTAAAGGGACAAGCGTTCCTTTGTGATTTCGTTATTTAGTGCTAACTACCAAGTCCGAGTTTAATTTGAGATCCAAGTCGGTATTTGGTGCAATTGAAATCAGATCAACGCTGTTGAGACCGAGGAAGTTTGTGATTAGGGTCAACACGACACCAGCACCACCTCCAATCAATAGTTCCTCAGTAGCGATCGCCCGGTCGCCAGTGACCGCTGAGATCGCGGCAGCAGCGGCTGTACCTAAGCCTGCATTCTTGACGAGATTTCCGACATTGATCCCCTTACGAATGGTTTCAGTCGTGGTAATCACGTTAGAAGAAGCGTTGATTGCCATCTGTTGAGTACCCATTACCAGGGTCTTGGCTACAAACTGAGCACCACCTTGGTCTTTGACAGGACGCAATTCACCGACGATCTGACTGCCAGAAGGAATTAGCACTCTACCATCGGAGGTTGTAATGTTGCGATCCACTGTCACGGTCAGCGGTATTGTTTCGTCTTTGGTGACAAGAATTTTGTCTTTTAGGTACTTAACAGGGATAGTCGTTCCAGCAGGAATTGTGACATTGGTTGCTACTGGCGTCGGGTTAACAATGTAAGCAGAGCCGATGGCTTGTGCTTGTCCCTGTTTGACGAGTGCCTGGTAGATGAAAGCGGCTACTTCTGCACGAGTCGCATTTCGGACGGGATTTAATAACTGGAGGTTAGGATAATTTACCACCAAACGATTTTCTGTCGCTGCCGCGATCGGAGTGCGAGCGAAGTCAGAAATGCTTGAGGCATCGCTGTAGTAGTTCAGAAGTGTTGAAGTTGCAGTGGTTGCAGAGTAATTCAGCCCATTAGCTAGCGCAACGAGGACTTGCTCACGGGGAATATTTTGTTCGGGTCTAAAGACATTACCGGGATAACCTGCCATAAATCCGGTAGTGTAAGCATCCTGGATCGCGGAATATGCCCAGTATCTGCTTGCAACATCAACGAAGTCATTGCCACTGCGAATGGTTGACTTCTTAAAGAATTTATTGGCTTTACCCAGCATCGCCGCATACTGCGCTCTTGTTACCGGAGCATCTGGTTTGAACGTGCCATCAGGAAATCCGGCAATAATATCACGGCTCGACAGTTCTGCAATGAAATCTTTAGCCCAGTAGCTTGATGAAACATCAGAAAAACCACCGGCTTGGGCAAAAGAAGGAGCAGGTGATACGAGCGGTGCCAACGCACCTACAGTTATTCCGACAGCTAAAAATGCAGCGGTTCCTGATTGCCAGCGATAGAAGTTAGACATTGAAGGTGTTCTCCAAAAACGATTGTCTTGTTAAGTAAATAGACCTGAGAGAGCGTTAAATGTTCCTAGAAGTTTCCAGCCATATCTTTTTAGTGATTCAAGCGACAAAATAATCAATTGCGCTGATTTTCAGCTGGGCGCTCTATGAACAACCTAATTGTGAAGACGGTAATTCCAATCAATTAGTTGCCTCCTGTTTCGAAAATAGGGAGTGGGGAGTGGGGAAGAGAATTTTTATCGCTTCGTTATCGCCGAACGCGCATGTGCCTAACCCGAAAATGGCTATAGGGACTAATACCTTGCAACTTGGGATAAACAATGATTTCTTGCGTCAAGGCATCTAGCTAGACCATCTGAGGTAACACAGTGATAGTCACTCGACTCATCCCCAATCCAGACCCACAGTTTCTAACTTTCATTCTCATGCAAAGCATTTCAGGAAAGAAAAAAGGCAACTTGGTAAGCGGCTGTGCCTCTCCTGTGCATTGTGGTGATAGGTAAGAGGTAAGAGGCAAGAGCAAATATGCAAGGTCAAGCAAGGGCAGCTTATCAATGAGAAGCCTAGAGATTCTGCATCTTGAAGGTGGAAAGCCGCCCAAAAAAAAGGAAAGGCAAAGGGAGAATCTTCTTTTCTCCTTTTGCCCTTCCTCTTTCGCCCCTTTCCATGAGAATCCCAATCTGGGCTAAGTCCTGCTGCGCTAATACCTAAGGTGAGGTGTGATTCAACTAATAAAGATACGATACTGATACAGGTCTACAGCTTAGGCAATGCACTAGGCTTGACGATCAACCCACCGACGGTAAAGGTTTTGAATAGGTTTGAGAATGTTATTACTGCTTGACTTTGGCGAGGCGCTGGCTGGGTCAAGAAGCTGCAAGCGGGTCAAAAGCTTGGCTTCTTCTGTAGCAACCTCACCATCGCTATAAATTAAAGCGCTGAGAGCTGCAAGCAGACGTTCATAATCTTCTGCACTAGGGCGATCGCCTAGGTATTCTTTTACCCAGCCATAGCACTCATCAGGTGGCACGGCTCGGAGTTCATACAACAACGGCTGAATCTCTGGATCGTCTGCAACACCTGCTTCCTTAGCGACTCGCTTGAGATACTCCCTTTCCTCTGGCTGAACTTTGCCGTCTATCCAGGCTGTACCAATCAAAATCTTGATTAGCTGTTTGACACTAGAATTTGCAACCATAGCTTTGTCCTATAATTCACTGCCCCTTTATCTATAACAGAACCTGAAACTAGAAACGGAAACCACGGATTTAAGTTAGAAAGTCTTGATTTCCAGAGATTTAAACGTTTTGACGGAACAGACTTTATCCTGATGTCATCTCGCTTCACGCTTTTGCATACTTTCGTAAGGTTTGGGACACAGCTTGCCGAATCTCAGGATTACTGCTGTTGCCTACATCCTGTAATGCGGCGATGACTGCCTGATCCGGGTAAAGGAGTTGCCCCAGCCGTTTTACATAATGAAGTTGGATGAAAGGCTCCACTTGCCGCAACTGTGTGAGTAAATAGTCTTTGTATTGCATCAGAAAGTGGTTCTCAAACCCCAGTGCCCGCTCACACAAGCTTCGCAGTAGCTGTCGTCGGGCTTTGTCTTCCGGCACCAAATAAGTCCATCGCTTGCGGCAGTACTCGTCCACTGCTTCTATGAATGCAGTCCACTCATCGTTAATCCAGACGCGGTACTGTGTGCCACAATCACTCCTCTTCCCGTTCCCAACGTACTTGCCTGCCTTAAGCAAGACGAGTGCCGTTGCTGGACAAAGAACATTTAACACTAAGTCTTTAATGCCAGGGTGCTGCATCCCATCAGCAGTACGCATCAGGCGGCAGTCATAGCCATAGAATTCGCCATCTGGGTCAGGATAGTCGAGTGGAAATGTCAACACTGAGGGGTTTCCACGCACCCGCGCAAATAAACGGTACTGGTCGTGCATTGTTTCTCGAATATGGTTCTCAATCGGCTTTATGGGAACCGCAGCACGAATATCTTCTCCATACATCAGGAGCGATGCTTTCTGAAATCTCACTCCACCCACACGAAACAGCATAGCTTCACCAACTGGAGTCAGATCTATGTGGAGAGGACTAATGTGGTTGCACTTAAAAAGAACCTGTGCGAATGGTTTTTTTTCCTCAGGTTTGAAACTGTCCTTGAACACAACCACCATATCAAGGTCACTGGTTGCCACCGCTTCACCAAGGGCATAACTGCCAACAAGATAGTAACCACGAATGCGATCGCGAAAATAGCACTCTACTAAGTTAATGATTTCACGCACAATCTGGTCAACCTTGGGGACAGTCGTTGAAGTACATAAGGTAATATCAGCCATTTAGTTTTTCCCTGAAGTTATTGCTCCCGCTTTAGCCGCACCATGAAGAAGCCATCCATCTGATATCGGTGAGGCCAAACTTTAATCCAGCCTTCAGGCATAGAGAAGGCGGCGGCGGGTGAATTAGGTAGTGGCGGCTCAATTTGCCAGTGGGAATGACGCTCCAGGAAGGGCTGAATGACACCTTCGTTTTCTTGAGGATGCAGTGTGCAGGTGGCATAAACTAGGATACCTCCAGGTTTTACCCAGGTAGCTTCCTGTTCTAAGAGTTCTCCTTGTAGAATCGAAAGTTCCTGCACCGTTGCTGGTGTGATGCGCCAACGAATGTCTGGACGGCGGTGGAGTGTACCTAGACCAGAACAGGGGGCATCGAGTAAGACAGCATCTGCTGAATTAGTAAATTGAGAAAAGTTGCGGCTGTCGCCTGTATAGATTTGAATTGATCCCAATTGCAGCCGTTCAGCATTTTCTTGCAGTTTTTTGAGGCGAGAGGCTTTCACGTCGCAGGCCAAAACCTTCCCCTGATCTTCCATCAATTCTGCAATATGCGTCGTTTTCCCTCCGGGTGCCGCACAAGCATCAATCACAAGATCATCGGCTTGAGGATTGAGCAGATGACTCACCAATTGAGCGCTACTGTCTTGAATAGTCCACCACCCCTCACTGAATCCGGGCAGTTGTTGAATTGTACCAGTCCCACCGAGCACTCGTAGCGCTTGAGGCAAAGGTGGCACACGCCGGACATCAACGTCTGCTTTTTGCAGCGCTGCCTCGACCTCCTCAATGGATACCCGTAGAGGATTTACCCGGAGGTCAATAGTTGGAGATTGGTTCAACCATTCACAAAGCTGCTCTGTTTCTTCTACTCCCAGCTGTTCTATCCACATCTTGATAATCCAGTCGGGAAAGCTGTGCAAGACACCTAAGCGCTCTATGGCTTCCTCCGGTAATTCTAGGGGATCAGCGCCAGAGGTCGCTAGACGGTCATACTGCCGTAGCAAACCATTAACGACGCCAGTCAGTCCTTTGAACCCATTTTCTTTAGCCAGCTCAACCGTAGTATTTACCGCTGCTGAGGCGGGAATTCGCTCTTGATAGCGCAGTTGATATAAGCCTATATGAAGAATTATACGGAGGTCTGGGGGCTGCTGGTGGGCTTTCTTCTTACCCAGTTGGTCGATTAAGGCATCGAGCGATCGCTGTCGTCTCACACTCCCATACACTAATTCTGTTACTAGACCCCGATCAAGACGGTTTAATTTAGCCGTTCGTAGTACCCGGTCGAGAGCGATATCAGTGAAGGCACCCCGTCGGTAGACATCCCGGAGTGCTAGAAATGCCGACTGTCGAGGGTTTTCCATACAAATAGTTGAGATTTAAACTCCTTTAATTATAGAAATGAGCATCTATGACCGGATTAGAGGCTTCTTATGATAAGTTCTAGACTCTGGTTGTTCTATGAAAGTAGGGAGTGGGGGAATAGTACTATTTTTCTTTTCGGTGGCAGCGATTTGGCCATGATGCCTTTATTGCAAAGTAAAAAAAGTTCTACAGAAGAAAAGCTCTCGTAATGCAACAAAGCAACTAATCGCTTTATTAGCACGAGAGAGAGCGTTTAAATCTGCTACAAATCACCCCATTGCCAAACAGATTCCTATCCTTAATAGCTTGATTGGCTTAAAAAATATAACTCATATTAGAGAAAGAACTAAGCCGAGAGAAACAGGTAAAAAGGTATTCATTAAACAACCTAAGCCCAATCTAAGACAGACTAGCTGGTCTTTTGCGGAACTTCAGTACTTTATTAACTACAAAGCGATTGTTTGAGGTTCACTGGTCTCACTTCTACCAGCGCTCGCCAAAGTCACTAATTCGTGTTACTATCAGACCTTGTTACCAGGATTAAGTTCCTAAGTTAAAAGAGTTGTAATACCTACTTTTCGCAAGCTTTTCCAACACAGGTCAGCATCTTCTCCCTTTTGTGTTAACATGTCAAGGGAAAATTAAATTTGGCTGCGTAGTTTGCTCTTTAATAGAGACGTCTTTGTAGAAATTGTGAGTTGAGGGAGAGGGTAGAGATAGATCCGTCTAAATCTTTGATTTAGACGAAGTATTTAAATTCTGATGTCTTAAGGGTAGATAAAGAGTCTTCCTTTGTTAAGATTACTCCTTATTGGGTTGCTCACCACAAAGAGAACAGCTAATTAAGTTAATGATAGGAGAAGATAGATGACCCAAGTAATTCTTGGCGAAAATGAAGGGATTGAGTCAGCGCTGCGGCGATTCAAGCGGCAAGTTTCCAAAGCAGGGATTTTTCCAGATATGAGGAAGCATCGCCACTTTGAAACGCCATTGGAAAAACGCAAACGCAAATTAGTTGCAAGGCACAAGCAACGCAAGAGGCAATTCCGCTATCGGTAACAACGGAGTCAAGCCATGTCGGTTAAGATGACTCATCCTATATAAGGCAAGCTACGTTGCGTCCCAGTATTTTTCCAGTAGTTGCGGGATGTAGTCATAGCCATCAACACCAATAATGGCAATAATTTTTGACCGTTGCTGTCCCAACAAGTTTTGGAAAGCTTCAGTTCCCATTTGACCCCGCAAAATGGTCAGTAAGCCGGTTGGTTGACGCCAATCATTAGAACCAATTTGCTCTAGGAGATACGCCCCTAGGCTGCCAGTGTAGATAGCTTGCTCCATGTTTTGTAAACTGTAGCAAGCTTCAGCTAGATAAGCTAGGTTCAATCCTTGTAGATATAAATCACCAGAAAACTGGGCGGCTTGCCAGCCTTGTTCCAGGTAGGCGATCGCCTTTTGAGGCTGTTCAATGACAACGTGGGCAATGCCTAAACTACTGAAACACATTGCCTGACTTTGGCGTGAAGCAAAGCTATCCCAGGGAGAATCTCCCAATCGCTCTGACAATTGTAAACCTTGTTCCAGGTAATGAATCGCGCTTTCATACACCTCAGGTTCTGCCTGGGCTAGCTGCTTAGCTTGAAACACTTCACTATACCCTAAATTCGTCAGAGCGTAAGCTTCTCCTAGCCGATCTCCAGATTGACGAGAGAGAATCAACGCCCGTTGGCTGTAGCTAATTGCTTCACCATAATTTTTTTGGGCAACACAAATACGACTCAGGTGATTGAGATTGGCAATCTCACAACGGCGATCGCCTGCCGCACGAGCAATTTGTAACGCTTGCTGATGGAAGGAATTTGCCCGATCATATAGACCTTGAGCACGTAGCGAATAACCCAAGAGTGTTAAAATCCGCGCTTTCTCCTGAGTGCCTTCAACTTGCCGTAAGGGTTCATCCAGATAGTTCAGGGCATCCCGTAGATAGTTGCCGCTTAAAGAGGCAAAGACACCGCCATAGAGGGGGAAGTATTCCCGCAGGGCAAAGGTGCGGAGAATTTGCAGACTTACCTGAAAACAGCCACTAACTATTCTGTCGCGTTGTGTACTGCTTAGAGTCTGGTTCAACGCACTAGCTAATTGCGACCAAATTACAGCAAACACGATAAACGTAGAAATCGAAAGCTTCGTACTTACTTGGGAGTCGTACACCATTTTGTCGAACCAAGCCACTAATCCCCGCTGCAAGTACTGGAGAACGATCGCTAGCTCAACCCATGCATCTAGTTCCAAACTCCGTTGAGTGTCTACCCATTCATTTAACGTTTGCTCTCGCGCTATGGCTCGAAACAGTGACTGGGGTAAGGGGCTATTCACCTGCTTCGCCCAGAGTGCCCAAGGACCACGTTGTTCAGGGATGCCGTCAAATCCCAGAGCTCCTTGGTTTTGGTCGTAAATCCAGCTCACTAGATAATCTTCTAAGCGCCGCCAGGATGCCAAACCAGCTGTGATACCTACCGAAAGCTGCCCAATCTCTCTTGCGCTGTCAGAGTCAGAATTACTTAAAGCCTGTTGCTGTAGAGTTTTTGCTAGTTGACTCAGTTGTTGTAAATTCAGCACCGGCTCCCGATTGGGGTCGATTACCCGCAGTAAAGCGCTGAAACGCTCAGTTGGTGCGGCTGTAGTAATTGCTTCAATGGCGGTTGTAATGACTTCGGAAACACGGTTTTGCGCTTGGACTCGTTCCCATTCACCACTAATGGTTGTGAGCGCCCTCAAGCTCCGCATGGCTTTGGCTTGCTTGATTTCACTAACCGGACTGTCCACCTGTTGCTGAGTCGTGTTAAGGCGTTCTTCCAGACAACGCTCGAAGATTTCGCCAGTTCCGGTACTGACGTCTTGCAAGAGCTTTTGATAAACCTGCTCTTTTGAGCGGATTTTTCCCTGCAAGGTGGTTTGCACGATTTCGTCGATTAGCTCCAAGTAGCGATCGCGCAATGGTGTTGAGTCGGACATAAATTCTTGCCCTAGCAGAGCTGTCTTTATCTACACATTACAGCAGTTGAGTCATTAAAAAGGGGAGTGGGGAAATTACACAGAAGGGGGAAGATAAGGAGGCTTTTTTAGAAAAATACCTCTGTTGCGATTCCCCATTCCTAGCCCTAAGCCCTTTACTGATGAGTAGGCAGGCGAACAAGGAACAAACTGCCTTTGCCCAACTCAGACTTGATCTCAACGGTTCCTTGATGAGTTTCGGCTATTCTTTTAGATAGGTGCAGCCCTAAACCACTACCATAGCGCTTGTGGCTTCCTTGACGAAATCGATCAAAAAGTATCTTTTGGTCTTCTGGGGAGATACCCGGTCCAGTATCTTGAATTTCAATGACCAACGAAGAGGCATTAGATTTACTAGAATCAGGGCTATTACTCAGACGCACCTCCACTGAGCCTTTATCTGTAAATTTGATAGCATTTCCGATCAAGTTAGTGAACACTCGGTGGAGTTCTAGGCGATCGCCTATCACTTTACTATTGACTTTCTCTCCACTATTGCAGGTCAAGGACAGTCCTTTCTCAGCGGCTAGAGGAGAAAGTTCCTGGATTACTTCCCTAACTATCTCTTGGACACTAACCGGCGAGAAGCTCAGATTCTTACGACCAGCTTCATAACGATAGACTTCCAGTAAGTTATTCACCATGGCTAGCAAATTGCGGTTACTGCGAGCCATTGTTGTGATCGCTTCCTCCATGCCTGACGATAGTTCGCCTAGCGCTCCCTGCTGAAATAGCATTAGCATCCGTTCAGCCGCTACTATCGGTGTCCGCAAGTCATGAGTCATCCAGGAAACAAATTCTTCTCGTTGGCGGGCAATTTGCTCCCGTTCATCTATGGCATGCTTCAGACGCAAGAGCGATCTCACCCGTGCCAGTAATTCATCGACTTCTACAGGTTTGCGAATAAAATCATCTGCCCCAGAGTCCAGTCCCTTCACCACACTGGGCTGATCGAAAGCCGTAATCAACAAAATCGGCATAAATGGCAACTTCGTATCTTCGCGAATGCGCCGAGTGACTTCAAAGCCATCCATTTCCGGCATCATCACGTCCAGTAGCACTAAGTCAGGTGGGGACTGTTCAATCTGCTCTAGAGCGCTTCGACCATCCTCCGCCAAACTAATTTCATACCCCTCTTCTTCTAGAATTGTTTGAACAAGGAATAAGTTATCCGGAGAATCATCGACAACAAGAATATGGTCAATTTTAGAGGAGCCCGTCAAAGCCGAAGGATTCATGAGGAAAGCAGATTAACAACAAAATTTTACTAAACTAATTTTTGGCATTTTTTGGCATTTCTTAATATTTTTCAGCCTAAGGGCTGAATTAGCCTCATCCTCCCGAAAGATCTTTGCTATAAGTTACTACCATTAGTAGCTGTTTATTTCCTTATTTTGTCCTAAAGTTCTCACACTGTTCTGTATGTAATGAGCGGCACTAAAAGTTCTCACTTTGTATGCCCTAGACTCCTTTGAGGTAACGATAAAGGCTAGTCAGGTTGTTGGAGCATTACCGTAGAGCATCTCAAGGCAAGATAGGATAATCTCAGCTTGCCAAGGTATTAGCTCAGGCAGAGGCATTTGTGCCAGTTAACTGGACTAGCTCACTGATCTGGAACTTGGGTTTTGGAATAAGATGTTGCAATCACTAATCAGTGAGAGTGGGATAGTTATAGTCCTCGCGCCGTTCGATGCCGATTTCACCAGTTGATTCAAAATGCATAAAAGATGGTTCAAGTCGTAGTAATTCTCAATGTGCTGATCTCACTGCTGTGTCTATATGTGGCTTGGCAAGTCTGGAATTTGCGGCGAACGCTAGCGGCTACCACGGTTGCTATGACCATCGTTGAGCGCAATACCTATGCTGTGTTACATGGTGCTCCTCAAGCGATTTCCCAAGGACAGGTGGGCGTCCATGGACTGAGAGATCGTTATCAGCAACTAGAACTTCAGCTGCAAAAACTTCAGCAAGTTTTGACATTCTTAGCCTTGATACAAAGCATTTGGCGGGTTGGACTGCGTCGGGGCGTTGTACCTGATGGCTCCGCTAGCCCTGGAAGAGGCTCACCATCAAAACGGTTACGGCGTCTAAAGCGCTACAGAAAGCGACGCTGAGAATAGCCGAAGGTGAGCTAATTGTTCATATCTTCAGGTAACAGCGATTGGCAGGGCAGCTCGTGAACTATTTGCCTAAAGATGCTGACACAGCAGCTTAGGATCGGCATATAGCAAAAGAGCAGGCGACTCAGGTATCAAGGCTCAGTTTCTCTGAGCAAATCTGCATAAAATTGGTGTATAGAGAGAGACTAGAAAATGTCAAACAAGAGTGCTGGATCATTTATTAGTGGACTGCTGTTAGGTAGCGCTATCGGAACCGTGACTGGTTTATTGATTGCCCCACGCACTGGTCGAGATACGCGGCAACTGTTGAAGAAATCCGCAGATGCCTTACCTGAAATAGCACAGGATCTATCAACTAGTGTGCAACTACAAGCCGACCGCCTTTCAGAATCTGCACTACGTAACTGGGATGGTACACTAGCTCGACTACGGGAAGCGATCGCGGCGGGTATTGAGGCGTCTCATCGTGAAAGTTTAGAAATTAGACCCTCCCAAGCTGAAGTAGCGACTGACTCACATCCATCTGTTAGTGACCACCAACTATAGACAAACTAACATTGTTCAGACTTGTGAGTTTCTCACATCTTGAGTCCTGATTTACCCATAAGGCTCATTAGTGAGATTGGAAAAATGGACTATCAACAGTAACACTCTGAATTCTGAAGAAGTCGGTTTCAAGCTTAAGTGTCCTGAGGGAAGTGGGCTTCTTCCTTCCCAACTCAGGACGTAGCCCTCTAAACTTCGCTTGGCGCACTCAGGCAGGACTTACTTTGTGATTGACCCTCTATTTTGGCTAGGACTGTCTATATTATTAGTGGCTGTTAGCTTAACTGCTGTCTTAGTAGCGGCACTGCCTGCCTTACAGGAGTTAGGGCGAGCAGCTAGAAGCCTTGAAAAGTTAGCTGACACTCTCCGACGGGAATTGCCCCCAACCCTAGAGGCAATTCGCCTAACAGGTTTGGAAATTAGTGACTTGACTGATGATATTAACGAGGGTGTGCAAAGTGCTAGTCAAGTTGTCAAACAAGTTGACCAAAGTCTCAGCGGTGCTAAGAACCAAGCAACAAAGGTACAGGTCAATACTCGTAGTGTTGTCGCTGGGGTTAAAGCGGCTTGGAAAACCTGGAGTCGTCCCTCACCAGGACGCCGCTCAATTGACCGTTTCCCACCCACTCAAAGAGCAGCTCTAGAGCTTGGTGAGCATGAAGCTACTGACTCCATGTCATCGGCCTACCAAGTAGGTAATGCGTATCGAGAACAAGAGGCTGATCAAAAAGATGCTGAGTCTAGAACTCGTGGAGCCTCTCATCAAAACCTTAACGGTGATGCTCGTTCACCAGAGCAATACGACGACTTAGAGCCGCCTACTGAAAGCGCAGACTATTAGTTTAAATAGGGATTGAGATTTGGGGGTTAGAGGTTGAGGTTTGTGTTTCGCTATCGCTCTACCCAACAAAGCCAACCGCAGCGTTGGGCTTCCTTACCTCAAACCAATCTACCTAACCTGTACCGTTGTCATTAACCGTAGGGTGATTACAGATGGTGAAACATTTCCTGAGTTGGAGGGTAAAACCTACGTAACCGACACCATTGTCATTAACCGTAGGTGGGCAGTGCCTATCAACGCTCTTGTTATCTATTAAAGCTATCTTCGTCACTGCCCACCCTACATGAACTCCAAACACTCAAACACTGGCTTTTCAACCGATAAGCCAGCGGATTGTTTCAGGTTACAAGTGTAATTTAAGTAAAATTGCTTAATTCAAGTGCTGTAGACTTTGCGATCGCAGCTAAGATTAGAGTAAAGTAAACAAGTGTAAAGAAATTCTTAGTTTGACTATATCCCTTTGTTTGAGCCATTCCAAGAGTGTCCACACTTGAGAATTTGATAAAAATTTACGATGCAGTATCTTTTTCCAAAACGACTTCTGGTATCCTTAGCGGCGTTTTTCATTGCCTGTTCAGTCTGGGCGATCGCGCCAGCTGCACAAGCTTATGACAATCCCGACTTACTGCCCAACAATCAAACACCAGTAATTGATCTGGCTAACTTCCTCCCAACGCTTCAGGAAGAAGCACTCATCAAAGATTTGGAAAGTTTTGAGGCGCAAACTGGGTGGAAGCTGCGAGTGTTGACTCAATATGACCGCACACCAGGTCGGGCGGTAAAAGATTTCTGGGGACTCAACGATAAAAGCGTATTGCTGATTGCTGACGCACGCGGCGGAAATTTGCTAGGTTTTAACGTTGGCGATGCCCTTTATCAATTCCTTCCTCGTACATTCTGGGTTGAGTTGCAAACACGCTTCGGCAACCTCTACTATGTCCGGGAGCATGGCGAAAACCACTCGATCGTTGATTCTTTAGAGACAATCAAGAATTGCTTGCGTCAAGGGGGTTGCCAGGTTGTGCCCGGTCTTCCGCGAGAACAGTGGATTCTTACGCTTATTACCTCAGTGTTGGGTGGGATCATTTGTGGATTTGCCGCTATTCCCCGCAAAGAGGGACAACTATTTGCATGGCAGTGGGCTTTGATTTTCTCACCGTTGTGGGGCATCCTGTTTATTGCCTTTGGAATTGCACCAGTAGTCACGCGAACCGCAGAGTGGTTACCACTAACTCGCAATATTATTGGTTTTGTCCTTGGTGTCCTAGTGGCTTACTTATCACCACTGATCGCTCAATCTTCTCCTTCTGAAACCTAAAGGTTAGGCAAATATCATTAGTTTGGGCGTCTTGCTTGTAGTGATCCCTTAAGAGCAAGACGCCCTTATGGGCTGAATGGAACGAAAAAATAGAAAATTTTCGAGGTAATTTGTTGCTTAATGTTTCAGTAACTTCAGTAGAACTAAAATATTTAATCTTTTTATATAAAATCAACAAATACCTTTTAGATAGAGAGACTTCATGGAATGGCATATGACAGATGCCCAAAGTCTGGCAATTATTGACCGCGAAATGGGCGACCACGTCTTTTCACCGGCTGAGTACGAAATTGTGCGCCGCGTGATTTATGCGACTGCTGACTTTGAATATCAGTCTCTGATTCGTTTTTCTGAGCGAGCTTTGCAAGCTGGGGCAGCGGCGTTGGCGGCTCGCACTACCATAGTGGTCGATGTTCCTATGGTACAAGTGGGTATCGCTCCCCACATCCAAAATACCTTTGCCAATCCGGTGTATTGCAGTATGGAAGCCCTAACGCGACCTCAGAAAGAGAAGACGCAGACGGCTTGGGGAATTCAAACATTAGCCAGACGTTATCCAGAAGGTATTTTTGTCGTCGGTCAGGCTCAGACCGCTCTCACAGCACTAGTGGAGTTAATAGAGGCTGAGGAAATTAAACCGGCTTTAGTGATTGGGACGCCTTCAGGATTCGTCGAGGTGGATGTTGCCAAGTCCAGGCTGAAAGATTCCTTGATTCCTCACATTCGGATTGAAGGTCGTAAGGGTAGTGCTGTAGTAGCTGCTGGGATTGTCAATGGACTAGTAGACTTAGCTTGGCAAGCCTACGGGCAAGACACCAACGGTGTTAGCTGAGAAGCACCGCAAGGTGTGATAGCAGAGGGAGGAGGCGATCGCTTATGGTACAGGTACCGGCAAAAACACTCACTCTGGAAGAGTTTCTGAAACTGCCAGAAACCAAGCCAGCTAGTGAATATATCAACGGTCAAATTATCCAAAAACCGATGCCCCAAGGAAAGCACAGTTCTATTCAGGGTGAACTGATCATTGTCGTCAATGCTATAGCCAAAAGTCAGCGGATTGCTTGGGCTTTCCCAGAATTGCGGTGTACCTTTGGTGGACGGTCAATTGTGCCAGATGTAGCGGTGTGTGCCTGGGAGAGGATACCTGTTGATGAAAGTGGTGATATTGCTAATGTATTTGAGGCTCCCCCAGACTGGACAATTGAGATTCTCTCGCCAGATCAGAGCCAGACTAAAGTAACCGGAAATATCTTGCACTGCCTCAAACATGGTAGCCAGTTAGGCTGGTTGATTGACCCAGATGAACGCTCCGTGCTGGTCTATCCACCAGGGCAGCAACCAGAACTGTTGCAGGAACCGACGGATGTGCTACCTGTTCCAGACTTGGTTGCACAACTGTCCATCACGGTGGGAGATTTGTTTGGATGGTTGAGTTTAAAATGAAGGCGATCGCACACTATAACTTTTTTGTAAGAAGCGTGAAGCAGTAGTGTTAGTGAAACGCGATCGCGTTCATTGTTCCAAATATTTTCCAACAGTTGTTCCCAGTTGCTTAAGGATGGCAGCAGACCTGAGTAATGCAAATCTGCAAAGCGCCAAGCTATCTAATGCCGATTTTAGCGGCGCTAACCTGACTGGAGTTAATCTGGTTGGGGTAACTCTTGAGAGTCAAAACTTAAACTTCAGTGGGGCAAACTTGAGCGGAGCAAACCTCTGTGGTGCTTATCTCAGGTCAGTAAATTTAAGTGGGCAAACCTCTGTTCAACAGACCTGCGTGGGGCGAACCTAGAAAAAGCTAACCTGAAAGTAGCTAACATCGGTGGGGCAATTTTGGAGGGAGCAAATCTCAATGGCGCGATTATGCCGAATGGCACAACCGAGGATTTGTCAACGTGAAAACAAACCTCGACTAATTTCCCTCCTCACCCCTGCTGACTTTTCACCCACTCGCGGAACGCTCGCATCATACTGGTTTCCCCCATTGTTTTCCGCAGTTCCAAAAACCGGACAATCTTAGTTGGTAGCAAAAAGGGAAAGGTAGGAGAGCGATCGCGTCATTGCGCTCACATTGCCCCTTCACTTACCCTCATCTCCCCCCAGCTTGTGTACCAACGATTCCCACACATCAATCTGGGTTGTCAGTTGTTAGCAGCGATCGCCTTTTGGTTTACGTCCAGAAAATAACCTTGTCTCTGGTAATTCATCACGCCGTAAATTTAGCTGTAAGGCGCGTGATTTAACTCCTCCTACTACTCCCTACTCGCTATTTTCTAACGCCTGCGGCGCTTAGGTTTTACACGGTCTGCTGGATAATCAGTATCATCAACTTTTCTCAACTTGTGGCTAACCTCGACAAAGATTTCTCGTTGCAGGTAAGGATAGTCACTGACCCAGCGATCCAAACTGGGAATATAGATATCACTGGTCTTAACAATGCGGCTCAGGTCAGGTAGATTCGACATTACTAGCATCTCCGCCATCTGACCGGCAGTAATTCCTTTATGGATACGGCGCAGTGGTACTTGTAGGCTTGTCGCAAATCCCGTTTCGTCTTCCACCTCTACATTCAGGCGTCGTTCCCGGTTCTCAACGATAACCAACTCACCCTTATTATTGACAGTTTCTTCTTTACCAATCAATTCTTCCGTCACATAAACGTCCACCACTTGACCACGCCAGAAGCCACTGTATTTATATCGACGTACTTCAAGGTTACGCAGAGTTGCCCAGTAGACGGGACTCCATAACCAGTAAAGTGCCGCAATAATGCCCAATAGCAAGCTTAAGCCATCGAACCCACTGCCAAACACAGTTTTTAATAGTAAAACGCCGACGACAGCTAGCACTGAAATCAGCAGTCGTTTTAAAAAATCGGGAAACTTGCCCCAGAAGTAAGCGTACTGGGGACCAGTCGCGATAAAGGGAATGAGTTGTTCAAACTTCTGGCGTGTGATCGGAACTAACATAACTTAGCGTTTAGAGGATTTTTTCTAATCCGTAGATAAGGGCTTTGAGTTGGGTGACTTTGCGAATGGCTAGAAGCACTCCTGGCATATAGCATGAACGGTCTGAGGTATCGTGACGCAGGGTATAGATTTGACCAGAGGCACCAAAAATAACTTCCTGGTGAGCAATTAAACCCGGTAAGCGGACACTGTGAATCCGAATGCCCTCATCTGCTAAGCTGCCCCTGGCACCTGTTAATTTTTCAGTTTCTTGAACAACCGCTGGATTGTAAGTTTTTCCTAGTTCTGCCAGTAATTGGGCGGTTTGAATCGCCGTGCCGCTGGGTGCATCAGCTTTTTGATTGTGGTGTAGCTCAATAATTTCGACATGGTCGAAGTATTGGGATGCCTGAACGGCTGCCTGTTGAAGCAACACCATACCGATGGAGAAGTTAGGAATGATTAAGCAGCCGGTGCTGGCTTTTTCTGCAAAGTCGGCGAGGTCTTGAATTTGTTGTGGACTGAGTCCTGTCGTCCCAACGACAGGTCGGACACCGTAAGCGATCGCTGTGCGAACGTTATCGTAAACGCCGCTAGGGTGCGTAAAATCTACCATAACACCCTGTACTTTTTCTTGGGTGGCAAGCACTAAGGTCGCTTGCAGGTCATTCAATATGGGAATCTCAACAGAACCGCAGCCAGCTACTTCACCAGCATCTTGACCAATATATTCAGGGTTACGGTCGATCGCGCCGATTAAGGTCATATCTTCAGCTTGAGAAACTGCCTTAATGACCTCGCGACCCATTTTGCCACCGGCACCATTAACTACGACTGGGATAGGGGATTGATTAGACATACTTCAAAGATATCCTGGGGAACAATCAAGCGAATTTTACCAATTTCCATGAGACTTCCCCTGTTAGATACCAAGCCTTGAGAGGGAATTAGGATGAAACGGAGACTAAATGAGGCTGGCAGAAATAATTCAAAATGTGAAGTTCTTTTCTCCCCTTCAGCCGTACTGGAACGGGTTATAAATTGGCTCCACGCCTTACCCGATAGGCATTTGCAGAATTTATTGGGTGCCGTTAGGGGTGTTAACCTATATAACTTTTTTACGGAGATGTGCTAACAGCACAGTTTTGTATTACGCTGTATAACAGTGTCCTGACTGTGTTCAATAGGTTTGTCAACCTCAGGCAATAAGAATTCAACCTCCTCGTTGCCTGAGGTTTTCCATATTCGTGATCAGATCTAGGGATATTCTTGTGTGATTAGCTGATTCTTGGCTAAGGGACTGTCATACAGAAATTAAGCGATCGCGTAAGGGTTTAGTTGGGGATGCGATCGCTAAACCAATGTTTGTGGGTAGCCCTAGTAACCGCGACGTGCAACGTTCATCTCCCGCTCCCCTTTTAGGGGCTACTGTGTACACACAAGCCTTAGTCAAAAGGGTTGATAAAAAGTCGCACATCCCCCATACGTAGCCATGCTGACGGAAGCAAACTTCTTGTCATGATGTGACTAGGTGACTGCTACAATGGAACCCTTCATTTATAGTTAGAAGACTCACCTTAGCTTGATTAAGCTACTTGTCGTAACGTAAATCGCGAAGGTCAGACAGGTGCTCTCCGTGTAATTATGGTTCAGTATACTCTTGCTCAGTGCCCAGAAGTTATCTTGACTGTCCCAGGCAAAGACTCCAAAAAAAATCGTGAGAAGGCAATGGATCAGCTTGTTGAGCTGATGGACGAAGACAAGCTACCCGTAGCCCTCTCAGAAGGATTGAGTTCTCAAGAACTCATTGAGATTAAAGAGCAGGACTCTGTTCCTGCTGAAGGTGAGGACGCTGTTATTCAGGCAGTACAAGTTCTCAACAGCCTTGCTACATTGAAGCTCAAGGTTCAAGAACTACGCGATGAGGCACTCAAAGTTCGCGCCCAGATAGACATCCTTTTTACAGATGAGTCTGTAAGCGAGGAAGAGATTGCCACGCTCAAGGAAGGGTTCAAGGTTCTCAAAAATTTTGCCCTAGCTAATCTGCGCTATCGAGAAGCTAGAGCAGGAGCAGAACAAGCTCGTGCTGTACTTGACGAAGCCTTGAAAACACCCAAAACTTAACTTACTTAAGTAGCGATCGCGCTTACTTTATAGCCGTTTTCAACTCCCTGCTCTTGCAGAATGTTGTGAGGGCGCAAGGCTTTGCGCCCCTACCGTGTGATACATGAACCCAATCTCAACGGCTATATGCGCATCTACTACACATGTGATCGCGCTGGTGCAGGTGGTGCAACGCTTGCCCAGGGAAAAGATTTGTACTTGAAGTAGAATCCGCCTAGGACTAGAAGCACAATCACGAGAGTACCAGTACCAAGAGGGCTAGGAAGCCAAAACACTGCTTCTATATGGTTTATCTGACCGGGCTTGAGTGTCCACACTAGCTGATGCCCATTGTTATATACTTGTGGGCTTATGGCATTATCTGCCTTCTCAACACTTCGTGCCCCGCCAGGCGTCTCTAAGCTAAACTGCAAATCCACCAGTGAACTGGGAGTGATGATTACATTACCGTTAGCAGAGAGCACACCAAGCGATCGCAAATCCAGGTCATAGCTTAGTTGGTTGCGTTGCCAGAAGATAAAGTTGCCCTGATTCAGGTTGAATTTTGAATTGAGCTTTGGTAACTCTGCTGTCTCAGCTGTCTCCTTGGACTGGGAATTTTTCTTAGCAATTGGATTGAAAAATTGGTTAAACTTAGACTCTAATTCTGCACCGTTACTAAATGGAATTGTGACAATAATTTCTTCGTCAGAAAGACGCTTTGTTTTACCTTGAAGTTGCTTGGCTCGACGCTCAATACTTGTAAGCCATTCCTGCGCCTGAGAATCACTAAAGCTCGTCAGCTGTTCTCCTAGCTTGATATGCTGCACGAGCACGCCGTGGTGCTGCCCTTCAAAGTTAACCCCAACATCGTATTTGACACAACCAGAAAGTAGCAGCGATGCGAGCAAGAGAACCCAGAGAACACGTAAGCGCACCATGATGCGACGGATAAGCTGCAACAAATCAACAACGACTGATTTCACAAACTCCTCCCCTATTCCTTTTTGACGAACAAGCCCGTCTGTTGAGTTTATTGAAAAACTACTAACAAGCTACAAAACCCAACTGCTCAACAATCTTAACCTGACTTCAACGCAGGGAAGCTAACTCAAAGCTAAATATGGCAAAGGTTACAGGCATATGACACAGACTAATGCACTAGCTTGCAGACAGGCTGATTGATAGTTAAGTGGGCGATATGGGTTTAAAGACCCAACCAAATTAACCCACCTACTACCAGACTTAAGGCTATGAGAGCTATCCAGATAAATTGATTATCTTTGGTGTTTACCTGGCTTAGATCCACTGATTCAGGGAGTTCGTTTGGATTACGGTTGCGGGTGGGATTAGTACCGCGACGATCTTTAGGGTCACTTTCAGCGATCGCTCCTAAATCAGGAATTTTCGTCATCCATTCGTCTGGTCGTTTCAGCTGAGGCGCTTTCAGAATGTAGAGTAAGCGTTTCCCTTGTTTGCTAGTTTCTGGATCGGGATGACGAGTCAGTTGGTCACAAAGAGCGATCGCCTCTGATGTTTGTCCTGCTGCCTCATAAGCGGTCACTAACCAAATTTGTGCCTCTCCCCCTAGGCGAGAAGTTCGACTCATCAAAGCAGACGCCGCTTCCAAATGCTTGACAGCAGTCCGATACTCGCCTCGCTCAAAGGCGGCTTTTCCTGCCTGGTATTCCCTTGTAAATGTTTCCTTATTTTCTGAACTTACCATTGAACTGTGCCGTAGATTTTTGGCTAGTAGCTTTCAAATTTTAAGAACAGGTTTATTCTTAATTCAATAGCTATCGCGTCTGCCCCTCATCACCCTAAGTGTAGGTTTAACAGCGACTGGGGTGTTGTGGAACCGAATTCTCAGCAAGACATTCAGTTACTTTTAGCAGTCCCTTATATTTTTTGAGGTGAAGTCATGCTTAAGAGAGTCCCCTCTCGGCAACGTGCTTTAAATTGGTTCAGGCTGACTAGCACGTTAACACCCTTGAGTCTGGGAGTTGCCTTCCTGGCGACAGCACAGATGTCGGTGGAAGCGAGACCCGTTTTCATTCAGTCGCCGCCTCCTACTACCCAGATTATCGGTAGCCCAATTCCTAGTCCTGTACCTGTAGTTCCTGGCACTACTACCCCTTATTCACTTTCGAACCCTAGTTACAACTCTGTCATAACCCCAGGGAGAAGCGTGATTCGGAATTCGACCTTGATTAATCCAACAATCATTAATTCAAGGGTTTCTGATTCCGTGCTGATTGACCCAGTGATTATTAATTCACAACGGTCACCTCTAGGAACCTATAGGAGAGGGCCCTTCATCTATAACCAGCCTTCAGTCAGGATTCGCATTGGACAATAAGCCTATTCCCAGTTAGCTCGTAAATTCAGATGCCACAATCATTGAGCCAATACCTTCATCGGTGAAGATTTCTAGTAGCAGCGCGTGGGGAATTCTACCATCAATAATATGGGCAGCACGAACGCCTTGGGCAAGTGATCGCACACAGCAGGTCACTTTGGGAATCATCCCACCCGCAACGACGCCAGAGCTAATTAAATTTCGTGCTTCTTGAATATCCACCTTGGGAATCAGGGTAGATGGATCTTTGTAATCCTTCAAAATCCCTGCCGTATCCGTGAGCAAGATCAACTTCTCCGCCCCTAACGCTGCTGCTATTTCACCGGCAACCGTGTCGGCATTGATGTTATAGGCTTGCCCAGTTTCGTCTGCGGCAACGCTAGATACTATTGGAATGTAGCCACTACTAACCAGTGACTCCAGCAGATTGATATCCACACTGTTGACTTCTCCAACAAAGCCAATCCCTTCTCGACCTTCGGGACGGGCTTTGATTAAGTTTCCATCTTTGCCACAAAGCCCGACAGCTTTGCCGCCTGCGCGGCTAATCAGAGATACCAGTTCTTTATTCACCCGACCGACTAACACCATCTCCACAACATCCATCGTGTCAGAATCAGTCACGCGCAGACCATTTTTAAACTGCGCTTCAATGCCAAGTTTTCCCAACCAACTGTTGATTTCTGGACCCCCACCGTGAACCACCACTGGGCGCACGCCGACGCAGGCTAAAAAGACAATATCTCGAATGACTTTGTCTTTGAGGGAGCTTTCTTTCATCGCCGCACCACCATACTTGACGACCACCGTCCGACCAGCAAATAGTTGGATGTAAGGTAGTGCTTCACTCAGTACCCGCACACGGGTAGCTTCAGCTTGCCTGATGTACTCTCTTTCGTTAATCATGGGCAGCCAACCTAGAACATTAATGATGTGTCGAAAGCAGTTTAGATCATTTGAATGAACAATTCAGCCTGAGTTGGAAATTGATTTTCATCTGTAGTGATGCAACTTTTGCATAGGAAATTGAATACTCAGCTTCTCAGACTCAAAAGCACGAGTAAGCCAAATGTTGTAATCAAAACTCCCGAAATTCGGTTCACCCACTGTAACCGTCCAAAGGTAAGCTTCGTCCGAAATACACCAATACCAGCGCTGAGCAGCAGCCACCACAGGGCAGAACCGATGAAAACACCTAAGACCAGTACCAGCGCTGAACCATAGTTGCCACGGGTACTAGCGACGCCCAATCCAGCAAAAACAGCGGCGAAAGAGAGCATCGTCATGGGATTGGTAAACGTCAAGAAAAATGTTGAAGCGTAAGCACCAATAAGGTTACTTCCTTTAGCTTGGGCAGCTTTTTCTGCGGGTAGGCTCACAAAGGTTTTGAGTCCTAAATAGCATAGAAATACACCACCCATTAAGCGCAGCCCTATCTGTTGACGGATTAAGAGGCTAGAGAAGAAGGTCAATCCCAATCCAGCAATACATCCATAAATTGCATCAGCTGTTGCCGCTCCTAAGCCAGAAATGAAGCCAGATGTATGTCCTTGAGCTAATGTGCGGCGGATGCACAACACACCGATTGGTCCTACTGGTGCAGCAATGGAGAAGCCAATAATTAGCCCTTTGAGAAAAAAGCTGATATCCATGTCCTACGATTTCGGATTTTGGCTTATCGTCTGTTATTACGATAGAGAAAGTTTTTTGGATATTGAATGAGCAATCAAAAGCATTTGCCTGCTAATTTCTATGATTAAAAGGTAAAAACTAGCAATGACTTTCGATCCTGAAAAACTGTTAGATGACACGGGTTGGCAGCTCTTGCAGGCACTCCAGGCGGATGCACGACTCTCCTTTGCTGAGTTGGGGCGCATGGTTGGACTTTCTCCACCCGCTGTGGCAGAACGGGTGCGAAGGATGGAAGATGCCGGAATCATTATGGGGTATCGCGCTGAGGTCAATCCTGAGAAAATTGGATTACCACTGACGGCTTTGATTGCATTGACGACTACACCGCAGCAGTATCCACAGGTGATTGCCTTGATTAATGACTTACCTGAGGTGCTGGAGTGTCATCATGTCACTGGAAACGGCTCTTTTTCAATTAAGGCGATCGCATCCTCAATTTCTCACTTAGAATCGCTAATTGAACAGCTCAGTCGCTACGGTCAAACCTCAACCTCGATTGTGTTGTCGAGAACAAAATCACATCAAGCGATACAGCGATTGTGATTCTCAAAAATCCCAACCAGTGGTTTGTCAATTTTGAATTGAAGGATATTCAATTGTCGGTTGGGTTTCACTTTGTTCAACCCAACACGCTTAATCTCAGCCTTGTTGGGTTCAACTGGGAAAGGGCGGGTTGGAATAATACTTAACGGTGTCCCTATAAATTTATCCCCTAAACCCGCCCCTACAGGGATTATTGCTTGTAATTCAGCAAATCGAACACAACCTGAAATCGAAGCTTGGGCACTCGCTGACGCAGCAACAGCAGATGTCCGTCAGCATCTGAGCGAGAGCGGTAGCGAGCAATGATTAACCATTGCAGATTGGGAAGTTGACGCGCAACTGCCCAAGGCTTCAGGCATTGTTTTTTGGTCATAATAAATTTGACTACGGTGCGATTCGATGTCGCATCCAAAAAGCGGGAACCCTTGACAGATAAGGTTCAAAAGACGAAAGTCTACCGATGCTTCAATTAGTACCCAAGCAAGCGTCCATGCTTGTCCTCACCTTCAAACTGCGTCCGGAGTAATCCGGGGGTGGAAAGCAAGAAGGAAAGTCCTGCTATAAAGGCTCTAACCCAATGAGTACGCAAGGGGCAAGAGGAAGATAGGACGGGTTAACGCAAGTGAACCCTTGATGAGGCTCCGTTAATTTAGGCTCAACACGGGTTGCAAAAGTTGAGTGATGGAAGTAGGTAGTTGACCCTGTGTATGTCAACTACAAGGTCTTCTCAGCAGGAGTTTGAGGAGATAAAGACGCCAGAAGCCTTCCCGGAGTAAAGGGGGAACCCACACCCTATCGCATCTTTTAGATGTGGAACGAAGTAACCCCAACAGGGTCTGATGTCTATTTCCCATGACATCAGTAGCAAAACCGCAAGGTAATGACAATCCCCTAGTGGGAAAGGGAAACCACAAGAAGCGAATGACGCCCCACGAAAGTGAGAGGGAACAAATAACCTGGCGTATAGGGCTTTTGGCTCAAACCGAAAGGTTGCTGACGTGTGGTTGGAAATCTCTTGAAGAACTAAGTAAGAAAACCGAACTCAAAGCGAAAAGTTAGATACGTGGTAACAACCTCAGTAAACGTAAGTGAGAGAACGTGCAATTGGTCTACCGTCAATTGGCGCAAAGCCAATCGCATCGTTAGGAATTTAAGCAAATTTGAAGGCACGAGCTACGGGTTCAGACCCGGCAGAAGCGCCCACGATGCCATTGGACGGATATATTCATATGCCCGTCCAAACAAGACAAAAAAGTGGGTGGTAGATGCGGACATTAAAGGATGTTTCGACAACATCAACCACGAACACCTACTAAGAACCATCGGAAGCTTCCCTGCCAGGAAGCTGATACACCTGTGGCTCAAGGCAGGCTACGTGGATAAAGGGGTTTTCCATGAAACCGACGCGGGTACTCCCCAAGGCGGAATTATTAGCCCCTTGCTTGCCAACATATCACTGCATGGATTGGAAAAACACCTCGGAGTCAAATATAACAATCGAGGTCAAAACTACGGTAAGAGGCAGCTATGCCGATACGCCGACGACTTTGTAGTGTTTTGCGAAACCAAGGAAGATGCCGAGAATGTCACAGCTCAATTAGCTGAATTCTTGAGAATTAGAGGTCTAGAAATAGCACCAGAAAAAACCAGAATAGTGCATCTCAAAGACGGTTTTGATTTCCTTGGATTCAACATCAGACAATACGCCGTCTCCAACTCAAAAACGGGCTGGAAACTATTAATAAAGCCCAGTCGCAAATCCATGCAGAAAATCCGGGATAAGCTCAAGGAAGTGTTTCTCCGTAGAAAGGGTCACAACTTCCTCAAGCTGATTAAGGAACTCAACCCCATTATTAGGGGATGGGCTAACTACTTCCGGATAGGGGTATCCTCCGAAGCATTTAAGAAACTCGACCATTATTTGTTTTGGAGGGAAGTTCGATATGTCCGCCGTATGCACCCTAACAAGATGACATGGTGGACAAAGAACAAATACTGGGGGAAATTGAACTTGTCTCGGAAGGACAAATGGGTATTCGGGGACAAAAGAACCGGGAACCACATTCTCAAGTTCAAATGGTTCAATATCGAAAGACACTGCTTAGTCATCGGTACTCACTCACCGGATGACCCAACCCTACGGCAATATTGGCTCGAAAGAGCTTCCCATAAGGTCAAGGATTTAATCCCAAGCCACCAAAAGGTTGCGAAGAATCAGCAGTACGTGTGCCAACGATGCGGAGAATCTCTCTTCAACGGTGAAGAGTTACACATTCATCATCGAATCCCCCGGTCACAAGGAGGCAAAGACACGTATAAAAACCTAGAATACCTCCATCTCTACTGTCACCAGCAAACTCACAACCTGGCAGCTCAGTGATTTTTGGAAGCCGGATGCGGTGAAAGTCGCACGTCCGGTTTTGAGAGGGGG
>DATNPH010000035.1:0-13314 GCA_036703315.1 Coleofasciculaceae cyanobacterium | reverse complement strand
AGGAATTGGCTTATCTAGAACAGAAAATACCTCGCTTGAGAGCGCGGCTGAACAGTTTTCAACAACTGTACGGCGATTTGCAGCGCAAAACGAGGGAAGACCTTAATGATGCAGATGAGGAAGATGAGGTTGGCGATAGTGTGAAGCGAAGCTATAGCGACGAAGGAGCGTCAGCGCTGCTGCTTTCAGCAGATCGGATTGATGATGCCAGCAACGAGGAAGAATAGAGCTGGTGGGTTTGGTGGGTCTAGAAGGGTTGGACGAAAGATTTTGGAACATGAATTTTCCTGATTAATTCCAGATAGATCTACAGTTCTGCGATCTGCGCTAGCCTTCGACAACGCCAAGGGCGAACGCAGCACCGCTTCGCTATCGCAGGACTACGTAAAATGACAAACTGGTTAAGAAAAGGCAGCGATACTCTAGAGCGCTCTGATCAGTTCCAGGAGCGCTGCCCTTCTTTAGATATCTATGTTTAGTGTCAATCCTTGCATTTTAGGAAACAGGCGAACTCTTCCCCCAAAGGGTAAGGCGTTCTTGGTAAGGCATAATGAACTTGTCTCCATGTGTAATTGGAGCCAGAGCCAGTGCTGATAGGTTGGTAGCCGGGACGCACTGGCTTTCTGACCGTGTGAAGTTATGCCTTCATACTAGGGGCAAATAATAGTTAAGTCAACTTAACTATACTATTTCTGGAATAAGACAGTTAATGGCTAGTGTGGGGGAAAAGCTCAAACAACGACGCAAATTGCTCAATTTGACGCAGCAGCAAGTCGCTGATGAATTGGGTGTGACTGTAACCACTGTGAAAAATTGGGAAGCTGGTAGATATATTCCAAAGCTCTATCTACCACAGACCAAAGCGTTGTGTGATCTCCTGAAGCTTTCCTTAGATGAGCTGGTAGATTAACCAACGAAGGTGCAGAGAAGTTGGAGTAAGAAGGACATTAGCGATCGCCTTTGCTAGTATTGGAGGCGATCGCATTGATGACGCCAGCGACTCTTGAAGAATAGAGCTGGTGGGTTTAGTGGGTCTAGAAGGGTTGGATTTTAACAAAAGTAGATGTTGGGTTGACGCAGGAAACCCAACCTACAGGCGATTTGCGATCGCACTGTGGGGAGGCATTTTGCCCAGATGTTTTTCAGGAAGGGCAGTTGTGAAGGCGAGATCCCCGACTTCTCCAAGAAGTCGGGGATCTAAACTACCAGCGATCGCTGTTTTGTTTCCACAATCCATCAAAAAGCGATCGCATTTCAGCGTTGACGAGGATAGCGATGCTCCTACGGAGCCGCTACGCTAACGCTCAATTTATCAATCGCGCCAGATCCCAATTGATATGCATCAGAATCGGCAGCCTTGTTGATCAGCTAAGAACTATTATCGCCCTTGAATGGATGTTAAGTTTTCTTGCTCCTATTCCAGCCGCTACGCTAACGTCAAACCAACATACTAGTAAGAGATCGCGTTAGCGACTGCTAATTGTCCGGCTTGATATTCGATGAATAAATGTTTTGCAAGTGACTTTATGCGATCACCCATTGTAGCAAGAGGGAGTGTCTCACACTCTAAAACGATTCTAGATATTTCAGTCCTGAACCAGTGTTGAACAGCACGACTCGTTCATCTCGACTGACTTCGCCGCGATCGATCAATTGCTTCAGCGCAGGCAGACACGCTCCGCCTTCAGGTGCGACGAATAACCCTTCAGCCGCTCCGATTTCCTTGACTGCTGCAAGTAAATCCTCGTCAGTTACTGCTATAGCACGCCCCCCACTCTGACGCAGAATGTCCAACATGATGAAATCTCCGATCGCACGAGGTACCCTGAGTCCTGATGCGATCGTATGAGCGTTCGCAATCTCTGCACCAGACTTCAATCCTGTCTCAAACGCACGAACAATTGGCGCACAGCCTTCTGCTTGCACGCTAATCATTCTGGGACGTTGGCTACCAATCCAACCCATGCGTTCCATCTCATCGAACGCCTTCCACATACCAATCAATCCCGTTCCACCGCCCGTAGGATAGAGGATGACATCCGGTAGCTCCCATCCGAATTGTTCGGCAAGTTCATAACCCATCGTCTTCTTGCCTTCCACCCGGTAGGGTTCCTTGAGCGTTGAAACATCAAACCAGCCTTCTGCTGTTTTGCGTTCGCCTACAATCCGACCACAATCGGTAATTAAACCATCAACTAACGTAACGTGTGCCCCTGTTTGTTCGCACTCAATAATGTTGGCTTTCGGCGTGTCTTTGGGCATGAAGATAAAGGCTTCCAGTCCCGCTTTAGCAGCATAGGCAGCCAGCGCTCCGGCAGCGTTTCCTGCCGAAGGAACTGCCAGCTTTGTTGCTCCCAGTTCTTTTGCCATTGAAACAGCGACTGCCATACCTCGCGCTTTGAAGGAAGCGGTTGGATTAAGGGATTCGTCTTTGATATAAAGATGATGCAACCCTAAGCGTTCGCCTAATCGTTCTGCTTTGAGCAGGGGTGTCATGCCTTCTCCGAGCGTGATGCGATTGCTGCGATCCTCCACAGGCAGGACTTCCTCATAACGCCATAATGTGGGAGAGCGATCGCGCAACGATTCGCGTGTGAGGCTTTCCTGGGCGCGATCAAGATCGTAAGCGACCATTAGAGGCTTGCCGCAATTACACAAGTTATAGAGACGACGTGGCTCGTGCTGTTTGTTGCACAATGAGCAATACAGGTGCGTAACGTTCATCGCAAGCAGTATCTTAGTGGTATTAAATACTACAATTACAATTTACTGGGTGAAGTTGCACTTAATACAGTGTGGCTCCTGATGTTTCAAGGGTTACATGAATAACTACTGGCATCGGGTTTTTCACTTCAACCCAATTGAGCGATCGCTCACTTACTTGAAGAAAGCCAGTCACAAGGTTTTCGATTAGTTGAAAGACTGGTTCAAGACTTTATTACTAATGGCAATTGTTGCTACCGCAAACACAACGAATCGCCTCGCCAATGGCTATCAAATTCTAGTTGATGAGCAGTTCAAGACGTAGTATTGATGGCTTAGATGGTTCTAACGCGCTGAAGGGACTCGATATTCAGATCGAGCTTATTTCCTAGCCACAGGGAACGGTCTGTATGGTCTCCCACATCATCACCCGTCTCCGGGTGGATGAGAATATCCAACCCCTCACAATTGAGCATTAACCAAGGGACGACTTCGCCAAACAGATTCGGTGAAAACGCAACTTGATACATCGCTTTTGGATGAGGACCTATCGGCTTGTCATGCCAGCGTCCAAGCCGCACATCAAACCTCGCACCCAATTCTTCGCGTACCCGCGCAGCCGCATCACGACTCGCGGTATCGAAGTAGATATGAGCATGAAAACCAGTAATTTTGACAGTATTTTCTGGCATCGCTATCAGCTCCATTCTTCACTCTTAACTCTTAGGAATTACACCTATGTTATCTACATCTGTTCCCCATGAGCTACTAGCGATGATCTAGGGTGCTGGGTTGGGATAACGGGTATGAACGGCATCTATTTCTGCTAATATCTCTTCGTTAAGAACGACATTCAGACTGTCCAGATTCTCTTTAAGTTGTTCTATGGTTGTGGCACCGATAATGGTGCTAGTAACAAACCAACGACTCTTCACAAATGCTAAGGCAAGTTGCACAGGACTCAGCTGATGTCTTTCGGCAATTTCCACATAAGCAGCTACTGCTTCATTGACATTTGGCTTGAGATAGCGCTGACCAAATCCTTTAAACAGCGTGACTCGTGCATTTTCTGGTTCACCATGCAAGTATTTGCCAGACAACGAGCCAAACCCTAATGGACTATAAGCTAGTAATCCAATATTCTCGCGATAAGAAGCTTCTGCTAAAGCTGAATCAAACACGCGATTGAGCAAGTTATAGGCATTTTGAATGGAAACAACTTTGGGTAATCCTAACTGTTTGGCGACGTGACTAAATTCACTGACTCCCCAAGGTGTTTCGTTACTCAAACCCACATAACGAATTTTCCCTGCCTGAATTAAGTCAGCGAAGACGGTTAGCTGTTCGGCAATAGGAACCGTTTTTCGTTCCTTCGTTGGGTCATAGACGGTCTGACCGAAAATAGGAACGTAGCGATCGGGCCAATGAATTTGGTATAAGTCGATATAATCTGTCTGCAATCGCTTGAGACTATCATCTACAGCTTGCTTGACGTTATTTCGGTCGATCGCTTTTGCTCCATTTCGCACCCATTTGAAGCCCCGACCTGGCCCTGCAATTTTGGTCGCAATAATCAGTTGGTCTCGCTGTTGATGTTTTAGCCATTCACCAATGTAAATTTCAGTTGACCCATAAGTTTCAGCGCGGGTTGGCACTGGGTACATTTCAGCGGTGTCAATAAAGTTGACTCCTTGGGCAACAGCATAGTCTAGCTGTTTATGAGCTTCTTCAATTGTGTTTTGTTGCCCATATGTCATGGTTCCGAGGCAAATTTCAGAAACCTTAAGGTCGCTCTCGCCAAGTTGCTTGTATTGCATATCTGTGTGTTATGTCTCCTTGCGTCATCATAGTGCCAAGTAGAGACAAGCTTTGTCCTCTAAAAAAGAGACGGTAATTTCTGGACTCTAAGGAAGACGTAATTGCTATCTTGTGACCTCTCTTAGCAAAAATCTAGGTTTATGTATAGCAGGAATTTAGTGAATTGGTATAGAGCAGGTTGACCAACGTAGGAAACGAAACAATAGTCATTGGTAAGTGGGGAGAATTAAATGTAGGGTAGGCACTGACTACCAAATCTTGTGATTCAATCTAGAGGTACTCGAAGAGCGATCGCTTAAACCTGGCGATTTCTATCATCTGTTACCCCCAGATGGCGATATCCATGCCGTAAAAACTATATCCCAGACGGCATCCGTATCCATCCATGTACTCGGTAACGATACCGGCTGCATCTGGCGGCACCAGTTTACTCCAGAATCCCACCCTGTCCGGTCATTTCGCTCTGGATACTCTAACGCTCCCTGTCAAGAGGAGGAAAAGGAGAAAGTTTATGCCTAGATTCGATAGACCTCAGCCGCCTGTCTTTGAGCGAGTTGAGGACGAACGCCTCCACCGCAAGCAGCGTCTTGCCGCTGCCTTCCGGCTTTTCGCCCGTTTTGGGTTCAGCGAAGGTACAGCAGGTCATATTACAGCCCGCGACCCGGAGTTTACAGACCACTTCTGGGTTAATCCATTCGGATTGTATTTCGGTCATATCCGAGTCTGTGATCTGATTTTGGTTGACAGCCAAGGGGAAGTCGTCAAAGGCGATCGCCCTGTTAATCTAGCGGCTTTCGCCATCCATTCCCAGGTTCATGAAGCTCGACCCGATATTATTGCAGCAGCACACGCTCATTCCCTTTACGGTAAAACCTGGTCTAGTTTCAGGCGTCTTCTCGACCCCCTAACTCAAGATGCCTGTGCGTTTTACGAAGACCATAGCCTGTTTGATGACTATAAAGGTGTTGTGCTAGAGACCTCGGAAGGTAAGCGAATTGCCGAGGCTTTGGGCGACAATAAAACTGTAATTTTACGCAATCATGGACATCTTACGGTAGGTCACACCGTAGATGAAGCCGCTTGGTGGTACATTACCTTCGAGCGATCGTGCCAAGCTCAACTTCTGGCTGAGGCAGCAGGCAAACCCATTCCCATCGACCCTGAAAACGCTCGTTTAGCACACAGCCAAGTTGGAACACATTCAGGTGGGTGGTTTAGCTTCCAGCCACTCTACGACAGGATTGTGCGCGAAGAACCGGATTTACTGGAGTGAGGCTGTAATTAGTTAGTCCAATCAATCTAAATCTGCTGGCGCACAGCCTAAGTAGCTTAGCCTAAAACGTTTCGCCCTTCAAAGTTTTTCAAGCTACCTTCAAGGGCATTTTTTTCTTTGCATACACTACCATATCTATCGATTTAAAGTAATTTGTTGTCAGTTATATGGTCTGCGGCGTCGAGGTTGGACCATCGCAACGCGGACCATCTGATGTCCAGATGAGTTTGTCTATAAACATCTGCCGCGACTCCATGGTAGTACCCCAGGCATGGTAGACCATGTACTCTGTTTGACTGTCGGGACTGAGAACAATTGAGTTATGACCAGGGCCGAGAACATAACCCGGAACAGACTTCAGCACGCGTGGGCCAGCTTCGTTACCCGCGTCGGAGTAGGGACCGAGTACGTTGTCAGCAACTCCATAGTCCACGCCGTAGTTCTCAGTCTCCCAGCGCCCCCCACTGTAAAAACAGTAGTAGCGACCTGCATGTTTGCGAACACAGGGGCCTTCCAATGTATGCCAATCATAGATTCCACTGTACATTGGGCGGTTTGCTAGAAACCGTTGCCAATCATTGCGAGCACGCAGAACAACTCTCCCTTGCCCTGCTAGCTTGGTCATGCCTTCTAGTCGGTCTACCATTAGTGCTGTCCCAGCACGCACGCCGCCTTCCGTATCTAGGAAATCCCGGGCGTAGAAAAGATACCACTGCCCATCATCATCTCGAAACGGGTGCGGGTCGATGACGAAGGGGCAGGAGTTGGGGTCAATGAGCGGTTCTCCAACGTCCTGATAAGGACCTAGCGGCTCTGTGCTGGTAGCAACGCGCAACTGATGATTCTTGTCCTCGTGCCCTACTGAGTAGTAGAGGTAGAACGTGCCCTCAGAGTAAGCAACTTCCGGTGCCCAGAAGTTATCGCCAAGAGCAGGGTCGGGTCGTGGCAGTGCGTTACCAGCAAAATGCCAGTTTAGGAAGTCCTCGGAGCGTAGGAGAGGAAAGACACGCGGTTCGTCTGTAGACTTGGCGTCTGTCGCGTCCGCCATTTCATCCACCTGTCCTTTTGCTTCCGCTGCACCAGTACCGATCGCATAGTATACGCCCTGGTACTCCCAAACGAATGGATCAGCGAAATAGCCCTTGTAGACCGGATTCGTATAGGTTCGTGTTTTAGTAGCCGCTTCAGGCGTTGGGTCACTCTGAGACATCGTAGCTCCTTCGAGTACAGTCCAACAATCGCTAAGATGCCAAGACGGTACTGCCCTTGAATAGAGGATAGATCATGAATCTTCCCAAATCCTCTCGAACTCATCCTCTATCTTTGGTGCGCTTTGTGTCTTTAGCGTGAAGGTGGAATATAGCAGTTCTCAGTAACATACACCACAGGCTAAGGGCACGATAATATCGTGCCCTTAGGGAAAACCTGTATTGCACTCAGTTGAAACCGCTATAAGTGCTAGTACTTGAAATTTACATAGGTTTCGACCTTGTTCTCTGGCAACTGCTCCACCACCTGACACCGCAGTAACTCTCTCGTCTGCTCCGGTAGGCTCTCATAATAATCTTGTTGGACAGTTAAGTCCACTTTCCAGGTGTGCAGCCAATGCATTACGTAGCCCATGACAACCATGGGTCTCGGTTTGCTTGTCCTGTTGGGTGATCCTCGATGCAGCGCCAGTGGCGAGCGAATCATTACATCTCCCAGACTCATATAGAAAGACTCCATCGGAATCTCGCCAGTGGCGACCTTTTCCAGCCCTTCTTCACGCGGCAAGACGTGCGTACCACGAGCCATCTGGAACGGGCCGTTCTCTGGGGTTACTTCGACTAGCGGGAAGTTGACCGCTAGGGCGTAGAGTGGCGTTACGATCTGATCCGAGAAGAGCGGGCGAAAGTCCCGGTGAGTTTCCTGATACTGCGAACCCTGCACCGGAATATCAGCCCCTAACTGAACCAGCTTGTATTCTTGAGTAAACACGCGATTGAGAACGCCCAGAATCACCGAGTTGGCAAAGACATTCACATCCGCGAATGGGGGAATCCAAGGGAACGTCAGATAGTAGCGGGATTGTTCGCGGGGAGCCAGACCACCCGGTTGGTTTTGGCGCTCTCGAAATAAATTATCAAAAGCGTGTGCCCACTCCTTAATCAGTTCCTGATCGAAGAGTCCGCGAATCACACAAATCCCATCCCGATTCAGTTCTTGCGCGAATCGATCCAGGTCAGTAGCCGTAAACTTAGCTGTATCTATGCTTTGAATCATTTTCCTGTACTCTCTAACCATCCCGTTAGAAAAGTAACCTACTATACCAGTTTAAATTATTCCCTCAGGTAGATGAGCGACTAACCAGGTGCTGTTACAAATCGTAGAATTCTCCGGCTCTAATCTGAAAATAGGTGTTAGGTGTTAGGTGTTAGGTGTTAGGGGAGAGAGATTTTCATTACAACGTTTGTGTCCTTTGGACATGGGCGTCTATCTAGAAAATAGAGGGGGAGAGGGGGAGAAAAGTTTAATCACGCCACAAAAGATAATAGCGATCGCCTTCTACCTACGCCATACCTCCTTGAGGATATCCAGAAAGGCAAAGACTTCTCTCGGCAGGAGCGCATCTGCCAATATCGCCACCCCAATCACTCGCTCTAGTGGTACTGGCAAACTCCTGACTTGTATCCCTTCTGGTATGGGTTCAGCCGCTAGTCGAGCAATGACCGTTGACCCTAATCCCTGCCTTACCATGCTAATAACTGTTGAATCTTCCCTGACCTCGTAGTCAAATTTGAGAGACTGTCCGAATTGCGCTAAGTGGTCACGGACTGTCTTGTTATGTTGGGGACTACGCAGATTTACAATCATCGGATAGTCTGTCAGTTGTTCCCAACTTAGAGAGGCATCTTGGTCTAGTTCCCCAGGTGACAACAGCACCACAAATTCATCTCGGAATAGCTCCCACGCCTCAAATTCAGCCGTAGTCGGCAGAGACGTAAAACCCACATCTGCATGGCTTTCTCGTAATGCTTGTTCGACCTCTGCGTATCGGTCATACTCAGCAATCACAACGGTTATTGCCGGAAATTTGTTGCGAAATCGGGCGATGACCTCCGGCAGTACATTAGTCGCAATACTCCGAACAGAAGCCACTCGAACTTGCCCAGCCTGTAACCCCTTCGCTAAATTGGCTTTTTTTTGGATAACCCCCAGCAAGTGCAGGATTTGACGAGCCTCTTGAATCACCTGCTCTCCGGTATGGGTCAAACTTGCACCATGCCGACCCCTAACTAGTAGCACGACTCCTAACTCTTCTTCTAGGGTAGCGATCGCATGGCTGATCGTTGATTGTGAAAGCTCCAGATGCAGAGCAGCTGAGCTGAAGTTGCCCAAATCTACAACAGCGACCAAAGCTCGTAGCTGAGAGATTTTCAAGTTAGTGTCGTTATTTTCATTCATCCGGGTGAGAAGAGCTTTACCTAAATGATTGCAATATCTATCAAATCTTATCTATCGATTTTATCGATATGGCTTATCTAAACCATACTTTGATTTTGAATCAAGCAGTTAATAACTTGTATTTATCGAACTAGCAAGAATGCCATTCACTCAAAACCACTATGAGTCAATGGCAATAAAAACTTAGCGTAGAGAAGAGAATAACCAAGAAAATGCTGAACAAAGAACTGGTAATACGAGATGCCACATCTAGCGATGTTGAAATCATTCTAGAGTTAATTTACCTCAAAGCTGAATTTGATAGCCATCCTGAATCTGTGCTAGCAACTCCAGAGAGAATAAAAAATGATTTGTTTGGAAACCATCCTCTTGCTTCAGTTCTCTTAGCTGAGATTAAAGGAAAGCCTGTTGGGTTTGCAACTTATCATCGGATTTATTCAACCTTCTTGGCTAAACCCGGAATCTGGCTAGATGATTTGTATGTGAAGGCTGAGTATCGGAGTCAACAGATTGGACAAGCACTGATGTTTCGCTTATGCCAGATAGCTCACGAGATAGGTTGTGGAAGGATTGATTGGACTGTAGCTGTAACTAATACTAGCGGCATTCAATTTTATAAAAAAATAGGTGCAAATATTTTTCAGGAAGTAAGATTATGTCGCCTGGATAGTGAAACTATTGCTAAACATAATTCTTGAGGTTCCGCTGTTTTTATAAATAAATTAAAGCCTAACATAAATGACCATCTAAGGCGTCGATCAAGTAATTAAGCTAATCGGCATTCAAGTTGCAGAGAGAGGCTGGGGAAGCTGGGGGAGAAGATTATGCAATTTAAATGCACCTCAGCTTATATCTGTTTTCTTAACCTGTCACAAATGCCGGAAACCAAACATTATCACTCCTGACCAGGGTGAAGCGATGAGTCTGTTGGTAAAGTGGATTGGGCTGGAATAACAACTGCTATGTGTATGCCTTTGAAACAATCCTTTGAAATTGATCAAGTTATGGCTCGCATCCGTGAGGCAGTGCGTCCATTTCCCAAGGCAGCGATGTTTGCGTTGGCAGATCAGGGTTATGTTTCTCCTTTCGAGCAGCTAATTGCCTGTATCATCTCCATCCGTACCTATGATGAAGTCAGCCTGCCCGTTTCTCGCCGCCTGTTTTCTCGCGCCCAGACTCCAGCCCAGATAAGCCGCCTGACTCCTGCCGAAATTGACGAGTTGATTCGCGAGAGTACTTATCACGATCGCAAAGCCGAACAGATTCATGCGATCGCTTGTCAAATCGTAACCGAGTACAACGGTGTTCTTCCCTGCGATGCTGACGTGATGCTCTCCTTTAAAGGGGTAGGACCCAAATGTGCCCACCTTACTCTTGGCATTGCCTGCACTCAGCCCTACATCAGTGTAGATACTCACGTACATCGAGTAACGAATCGCTGGGGCTACGTCCAAACGAAAACTCCAGAGAAGACAACTGTTGCACTGGAAGCGAAGCTACCTCGCGAATATTGGATTGAGATTAATCAATTGCTGGTTCCGTTCGGCAAGCATATCTGTACAGGGACGTTGCCCAAATGTTCGACCTGTCCTGTACTGGAGCAGTGTCAGCAGGTAGGGATTCAGAAGTATCGTTAGCTCAGTGCGTCTATTCCCTAGTCCCTACTCCCCAGTTTCAAGATGTCAAAACATGGGCGGTACGGTTAAACCTTTGATAGATTGTTTCTGCTCCTGTGCTGTCAACCCCTTGCTCTGAATCAAGACCCCAAAACCCCCTAGTCCCATCGGGTTCATCAATCCGTGTAGAGCCTCACGACGGCGCATAATTGTCATCACATCTTGCGCGTTAGCAATTCGGGTATTATCGACAGCGGAAAGAGCCGCAATGCGATCGCCTAACCCCAATGCCATCAGAAACAACCCCTGCTGAGTAAAACCCACCTTATGCAAGCCACATAACTCACCTTGACGCTCTAGGGCGGTAAAGTCTACATGAGCCGTTATATCCTGATGCCCAATATACACATAGGGATTGTCATGATGCTGATGGCGATAATAGCATTGCAACGTTCCCTGATGACGCGCACTCATGTAATAGCGATCGGCTGGGTAGCCATAATCAATGGTTAACAAAAATCCTCGTTGCAGCCGCTTGGCAACAGTACTAAGCCAATCCAAAGCCGCCAGATTAACCTCACTGCGATAGCCATCAGGGTAGGCACCCGACATCACATCAATTTCCACGAAGTTGAAATACTCACTCAGTCGAGGTGTCGAAGCAATGTCTGTTACTTCTACAAAGTTAATTTCGTCACCAACGGCGTCAGAGGTTGTGACGTAGATTTCCCGCAACTGTGCCTGTTCGATTACAAATTGATGCACGGGTAAAGCGTCCACCAGTTCATTAGAGAAACAGCAACCTGTAATTGAATTTTCTGGTATTTCTTCTAAAGAAGACCACCGTATGGGCAAGGGTTGGGAATTGCCCTTTGTCGGCAATGTCAATTTCTGTAGTAGCTGCTGCTGTTGGGCAATTAATCCTGCTGCCTTCTCAACAATGATGTAGTCTAGGGCATCGAAGCAGTCAGAGTGCTGCCTGTGCAGATAACTCAGGACATCTGCTGCAACGAGTCCTTGACCGGCTCCCATTTCCAGCAGTGTAAAGGGTTTTGGGCGTCCCAGAATCTCCCACATTTGAGCAAACTGCTCGGCAAGTAGCTCACCAAAGTCTCTACCTAAGTGGGATGAGGTAAAAAAGTCGCCCTCTGACCCAATGTTAACGGTACCTGTGGCATAGTAACCTTGCTCCGGGTGATACAGTGCCAAGTCCATGTACTCAGCAAACGTTATCCGTTGATGTGGTGCTGCAACAATCGAGGCAGCAATCAAGCGGCGTAGAGGTTGATCGTCAGGGGGTGATGGAAGTTTTGACTGTTGGGTATTGAGTTTTGAGTTAAAAAAATTACTCATAATTTATCATTACGTAAGTTCTAATTACTTTTGTGTCGTCTCAGCTAACGGTATAGCAAAAGGCAGCAGGCAAAGGGCACAAGGCACAGGGCACAGGACACAGGACACAGGGCACAGGACACAGGGCACAGGGCACAGGGCACAGGGCACAAGGCACAGGGCACAAGGCACAGGGCACAAGGCACAAGGCACAAGGCACAGGGCACAAGGCACAGGGCTTTTATGTTTATTACTGATACGTGGTCATTTCAGCCGTTAGTATCTGTCCTAACCTTTATGGCGACAGCTATAATCGAATCGTAAAAGTGCTGCCTTTGCCCAATTAAGGTTCTACCTGTAGACTACCGTGGTGTGCCTGAATGAGCGCCTGAGCGATCGCTAACCCCAATCTAGAACCGCCTGTATTCCGTGAGCGATCGCTCCTTAGACAGTTAGCTGTATCTGCGTTACCCCTTGGCGCAACTGGCGCTGCCTAGAGAGCCAAGAGTGCCGAACGAGCTTGCCCAGCAGGGGGGCTAGTTGACTTGCTCCCCATCGCAGCAGTGCGTTTTTACGCAATAGCTCAGCCTGAGCCGCTTCCTGGCTTTGAAGCTGCTGCGCTCGAATAATCTCTGGCTCCCGCTCAGCTTGAATCTGTGGCAAGACGGCATCAATTGCCGCATCTGTTGCCCCGTCACGCAACAGGGGAACCAGATGATTTGTCGCAACAATCACATCCCGCAAAGCCATATTGATGCCTTGGGCGCGAATCGGTGACATCGGGTGAACAGCATCACCCAGCAACAGCAATCCTGGTGCATACCAACGCGGACAACGCCCGACGATGACGGATAACAGAACAGGCCGCTCAATAGTTTCTGCATGAGTCCGGATATGCTCTGCTAACCACTCGATCAGGACTTCCCAGGCATCCAAAGGTCGATGGGGGATGCTGTAGAACAGATGACAATCCCATCTGTTCTACAGCACTTGATTCATGTGTTCAATGGTAAGCGGGGATTGCATCTGGTAGTCCTCTACTTGGTGGTGGGCTACTGTCGTGTGCCTTGGGGGTTTCGAGTTTGGCGAGGGAAGGATACCCCAAGTCCAGCTCAACTGGCACTA
>DATNPH010000031.1:0-36653 GCA_036703315.1 Coleofasciculaceae cyanobacterium | reverse complement strand
CTCAGACGTTATTAAGTCTGGCTAAGAGCAGACCGGGAAACTAACAAGAGTTCAACAATAAAGCAAACCCAATAGACCGAGTCTTCAGGATTGTTTTGGCAGTCGCCCTTGGCATATACATTCACCAAGTAGGGAGATCCGAATCCCCCTTAGGGGGCAATCCGAGAAGCAAAACCCAGCGCAATGCCTTGCGGGAAGCTTCGCTAACGCACAAGATCATCTTAAAGACCCTTCACTGATGAGTTACACCCATGACGATGCTAGAACAGGGCAATATCACGATTCATACTGAGAATATCTTTCCCATTATCAAGAAGTCCCTCTACACCGACCACGAAATCTTCTTGCGGGAACTGATTTCCAACGCCGTGGACGCCATCCAAAAATTGAAGATGGTTTCTTACGCCGGTGAAGTTGATGGAGAGTTGGATGCCCCAGAAATTCAAATCACTATCGACAAAGACAAAAAAACCCTGTCCATCTCCGATAACGGCATCGGTATGACCGCCGATGAGGTGAAAAAATACATCAACCAAGTTGCCTTCTCCAGCGCCGAAGAATTTATCCACAAATACCAAAAAGACGCGGATCAACAGATCATCGGTCACTTCGGTCTAGGCTTCTACTCCTCCTTCATGGTGGCGAGTAAGGTTGAAATTGATACTCTTTCTTACAAAGCCGGAGCGGAGGCAGTTCACTGGTCCTGCGACGGTTCCCCAGCTTTTCAGCTAGAAGAGTCATCCCGTACCCAGCGTGGTACTACCGTGACTCTCACCCTTCAAGACGAGGAACAGGAGTACTTAGAAGCGCTTCGGATCAAGCAGCTAGTGAAAGCCTACTGCGATTTCATGCCAGTGCCAATCAAACTGGATGATGAGCAAATTAATCGGCAAAGGGCACTGTGGAAGGAATCACCGCAAAACCTGACGAAAGAAGATTATCTAGAGTTCTATCGCTACCTGTACCCGTTTCAAGACGAGCCACTGTTGTGGGTACACTTGAATACCGATTATCCCTTCCTACTCAACGGCATTCTCTACTTCCCCAAGCTGAAGCCAGATGTAGACGTTACGAAGGGTAACATCAAGTTGTTCTGCAATCAGGTGTTTGTCAGTGACCACTGCGAAGAAGTCATTCCCAAGTTTCTGATGCCGCTCAGAGGCGTTATTGATAGCCCCGATATTCCTCTGAATGTCTCCCGCAGTGCTCTCACTAATGACCGCACAGTGAGGCGAATTGCTGACTTCATTGCCAAAAAAGTAGGCGATCGCCTCAAAGGCCTTTACAATGAAGGGCGCGATGAATACATCCGCTGCTGGCAAGATGTTGGCACCTTCGTCAAGTTTGGCTCCCTCAACGACGACAAATTCAAAAAACAAGTCGAAGACATCATCATCTACCGCACCACCTATGAGGCAGGGCAGCAAGGTAGCAAGGCAGCAGAGGCACAGCCAAGCAACCCTGAAACCCCGACGGTTGAAGTGCAGTCCCAAGAAGGGGATGCTTGGCAAGATGTCACACCAGCTCAAAACCCCACTGACCCCTCACCACTCACCACTCCCCCATATACCACCCTCAAGGACTATCTAGAGCGCAACAAAGAGCATCACGAAAACCGCGTCTTTTATTGCACCGATGAAGCCTCACAAGCGACCTATGTAGAACTGCACAAAAAACAAGGTTTGGAAGTCCTGTTTATGGACTCCTTCATCGACACGCACTTCATCAGCTTCTTAGAGCAGGAGTATTCTAATGTCAAGTTCTCGCGGGTAGACTCTGACTTGGATAATACCCTGATTGACCAGGATAAATCGGGAGAAATTGTTGACCCCAAAACTAACAAAACCCGTAATGACCTGATTAAAGAGCTGTTTGAGAAATCTCTCAACAAGCCCAAAGTCAACATCAAAACCCAGGCATTGAAGTCGGATGACCCGCAAGGCACACCACCCGCTATGGTGCTATTACCAGAAGCGCTGCGGCGTCTGCGGGAAATGACAGCACTAATGCAGCAGCAGACGGCTGATTTTCCTGAAGAACACGTTTTAATCGTGAATACAGCGCATCCGCTAATTCAAAACCTGGTTGAGTTGAGTCAAGGTAGTATCGTTCAAACTGGTGGTCAATCACCATCTGGAGAACTGGCTAACCTGATTTGCCAGCACGTCTACGACTTGGCACTGATGGCGCAAAAAGGCTTCGACGCTGATGGAATGAAGGCATTTGTCGAACGCTCAAATCAAGTGCTCACACGCCTGACTGGACGATAGTAGAAATTCTCATCTGCCATAGGGCACGACATTGTCTCTTGGTGTCAAATTAAGCGAAAAACCAAGATGGGTAAGCCTTTGTAGATCTTCTCGTACTGGCTATAGACCCTCAATCCCCCCTAGCCTCCCGATGAATTGGGGAGAACCAGAATCTTAGCCCCCCTTAAAAAGGGGGGTTGGGGGATCTTTTCTGGCGCAATGTCGGACGTTCCAGCCTTAAGTTGACACCAATAGACAATTGTCGTGTCCCTACAGCATTAATCCCCAAGCACTGTAGTGTCAGCGACTAAGCCAGATTCTTCAATGAAATGCCAGTCCTTTGACCCGACTAAGGATGGGTCATAATCGCACTTGAGGTAACGAAAGAAGTAGTACCATTGCCCTGACTGATCATCACTTTCACCGTAAATCATCCCGATAATTACGCCAATGTCGTAGAAGGAATTGCCTTCGTCATCGTGCCAAGGGATACCGACTTGCTGAGTTGGGTAGAACTTGGGTTGGGGAAATTTGGTTTTTGGTACTTTGATATAGCAGTAGTCCTGTGGTTGATTAGTTTCGTTTGTCATGATTAAGTAAGCCTCCAATTAATAGAAGGTTGGAGCTAGAGCCAGTGCGTAGATGTAGGAGTCCGGGCACTGGCTCTTTGTTTACGATACCATGATAAGTATTAAAAAGAAACACAAAAATTCAATTAGCTTTAAAAAAATCTGAAAAGTATTGAAACAAGCTTTTCCATTTCATCCCCTCTTCCTAGCGCCCGCTCACCTCTACGGGTAAAGATATGATGGATGATGGACTACACAATGGAGGTTTACTATGTCGCGGATATGTCAGTTGACTGGCAAAAAGGCAAATAACGCCTTTGCCGTTTCCCACTCCCACCGCCGTACCAAGAAACTACAGGAAGCAAACCTACAGTGGAAGCGAGTTTGGTGGTCTCAGGGCAATCGCTGGGTGAGATTACGGCTCTCCACTAAAGCAATCAAGACTTTGGAGAAGAAAGGTCTGCATGTCATGGCGAAGGAAGCCGGGATTGACTTGAATCGATACTAATGAGGATGAGGGGGATAATGCTAAACGTACAGTTTGCTCTCTCCCCATCTTCTCGTCCCTCATAGCTTTTACTCAATTAGGATTTGTACATCTGTGTTGTGGTGTTGCACAATCACTGGATGTTTTTGTGGTAGGGGCGTATGGCATACGCCCACCAAACCTATGGGTTGGAACTCAATTCCAAAGGGCGCAAGCCTTGCGCCCCTACAGCAATTTCTTGACAAAACAGGCTCAATATAGCAATTCTCACATCAGTAGAACACATCTACATCTGCTGACACTTGTGACTCCTGACTCCTGCCGGTGTATTCTACCCAACTGAGAACCGCTATAAATCGTCATCCCAAGATTATGCAACGCCAATGCTGTTGAAATTTTGGGGTGAGTGATAGGTTTTCCCAATCAGCTGGGTACCATGGGTTTAGTGAGTTTACCAAAAGCTCGTCATTAAATTGTGTTAAAGCCAAAGCCTATCTATCAGGCGGGGGTAGAACGTTAACCTTTCTTTCCAGGGAGGTAAACTTTCTGTCTTTGTTAGGATATACGTAGGGAGTAAGCCTCTCTCCGGATTGTCTAAAGAAAGGTCTAACACACTAGACAGCCAAATCAAACAATTAAGTTAAGTTGCCTGATTTCCAATCGATGACGAGTTTGTTGAACATAATCACTGAGTAAAAGTTTAGAGCTTATCAAGTTTTTATAACCTCGAAATTAGAGCAACTCAGTAATTAAGTGTTTAAACCACTGTCCAAGGTTGGTAAGCCGCTTAAGGCGGAAGCGCTGATCTCTCATCCTCTCAAAAATGTATAAGGTTTGACAGGAAAGTCACCATGTCAACTCGAAAGAAGCAAAGTAATTTTATTCAACGTTTAGTCAGAACAGTTTGGCAGTTTTTTAACGGGATTACAAAAGGATTCATCAGGTGGCTCTTGCGGAGCTTGCTGATCTCGCAACGCCGAACACGCCTGAGCCAAGCGGGTTTTGTGCTTCCAACAATAATCATGGTGAGCCTGGTAGTTGTGTTGCTGACCACGGCAATTTTGTTTCGATCATTTGATCGGTCAAAAAATGCTAGCAATTACCGGGTAAATGAAGCTGTTTTAAATGCGGCATCGCCAGCGCTTGACCGTTCTAGAGCCAAGTTAAATCAATTATTTTCTCCAGCAGAATCTGCTCTCAAAGGAAACACACCTGCCGACAGCGATATTGCTCCTGTTATTGAAAACCCCAAATATACCTTGGGGGATGAGATTCAGCTGAAGCTGGTGAAAGAATTCAATGGGACTGGTGGTATTCAGGATAGTGAAAAGCTAAAGTCTGCTTGGATGTTTCCCGTTGATACGGATAACAATGGCTTATTTGATAGTTTTACTTTATACGGTATCTACTACCGTACTCCCAATACAGCTACACCTCGCTCTAGAGAACCGTTAGAAGCCAGAGCTAGACCCCAGCTCACGGGTGCGGCAGACAGTTGTGCGGCGGGTAATGGAGGCGGCGCAGAGGGAGGCGATGATGGCAGTGGTTGGTTTTCAGTCAGTGGTCAGCTGAAAAAGGCTTTCTTTACCTATGTGGCAAGCGTTCCAATCAGTTCGCAGCAGTTCACGGAGCTGCAAGGCGCAGGCTACAAGGATGGTACAGTTCCAGGCAATAAATTTGAAGCCTACAAAGGGAATAAAGGTTTTTCAGCCTTAGAGATGCAGCAAGATCAAGCGAGAATATCCCTTGATAATAATGCTGTGTGGTATGAGGATGACTTGATCATCACTGATGTGCCTGATGCTGGTTTCAAACTAAATGGTCGAGTAGTGACCAATGGCAACTTAATGCTGGGCACTAATCAAGGTGACATTACGTTTTATCAGGTTAGTAGCCCTTGGTCGTGTTTTTATACAGCAGAAAATAGCAAGATTATCGTCGGCGGTAATGTTGCTGCCAATGGTTTAGCTGGCGATACAGATCAATCTAACCTTGGGAACAGCAATGTAAAAGTTCACCTATTTAAACAGAAAAAGCAACCGTTTAACCCGAATCAGAACGGTAATTCTTTTGCTATTAATGACACTAACGTAACAACAACCGATCTACCGAAAAACATGGCGTTCAACTCGAGAGCTTATGCTCAACGCCTGAAGGTGTTGGTAGACGGTGGCATGAATGAGTACAGAGCCGTCAATGGTGACAACGCACCGACGTTAGCCCTTGTTCAAGCCGTCACTCGATTTCCTGCTGAGATTGCTCTAGACTTCGAGAAAAAATTCCCGAAAAATAATGGTGCGACTTTATCAGATGACGAGGCAAACAGCCTTCTTCAACAAGTAATAGAAGCCTACTTTAAACAACGTATTCGTCGAGTTCCCTATACGGAAGTCGCGATTGATAATCCCCAAAAGGCTTTGGAGGGAGACGGTGGGGCTGTTGTGACAGCTCAAACTGTATTTTCTGGTGGTGGGGACATTATGCCTCCCAAAAAGTGGATGCTAATCGAAGACCCTAATGGTCATACTCCCAATGGTTACACGAATGTGAACCTGAAGTTTGCTGGGACAACGATGGAGCTGGAGCAAAACGATCCACAGAAGCGCCTTCCTACCGAGCCAGAAAACTTAATTGGCGATCGCGTTTTAGTGGGCAACGGTTTACCCATTGTCTGGTTAAAGCCTGATAACACTTATGCCACTCCAGCAGAGCAGCAGAAGGGGCAGGATGTCTTTAATGGAGGAACCCGAATTAACTGGAATTCCGGCGAGCCAAGGCAACGGGCAAACCCAGCTAAAAAACTCCTGGATGACTTGGGTGATACATCGCGCAATGGTTTCTGGGAAAAAGCCGCGGCCGATCCTAAAAATGTGCCAGGTGATGAAGAACTGGCTGGAGGCTTGCGAATCGTTACGGGCGCAGGTATTTATCTAGATGGTATTGCCCCAACGTTAAAAGGTACGGGTGAGCGTAGAAGCAACCCCCCCGGACTTAATGCCCTTGCACGGGAAAAGTCATTCTTACCTGAACCCCCCGTTACCCCGCAACAGTTAAAAAAAGTTAACGCGGGAATAAGTCCTGCCCAAGCAGGGTTGAAGCAATCACGGGTGGTATGGCCCGATACGATGCCTATGTACTTGTGGGACGATAAGCCTCCTGTGAGTGTCTACAACCCCAATAATACGGACGTGTTCAAAGGCGATCTGCAAATGAGGGCGACGGTTGTTTATCACTACAACAGCCCAGATCCTGATGCACCGATCGCTTGTATCAGCAGTTACTATGACCCCACCAACGACACCACCGCCAAGAACGCTATTGCAGTTGACCCTGGTGGAGATGCTAAAGGGGTATCTAACAATGGACTCAATTATGAACCTTCAGGTTTAAAAGGACTAAGAGCCGCAACACCAGCTTTGATAAGACAAGCCTATATGGTCTTCCCCGATGGGCGCTGGGTGAATGAACCTCTGAAAAAGGCGATCGAGGCATTACAATCAGGTCGTCCTCTTTCCTTCGAGCAGAAGGCTGCATTGGATGCTGGCAATTGCGCTCTCGGTATTCTTGATGGCTCATTGGGACGTACAGCTGTCGCTCCTGGCACAGCGAATAAAGTTCCCGATGGTGCAATCCGAGAACGAGCTTTTCTAGATGCCAGACAAGTTAAGACTCTCCATAAGCCTGGATTTCAGTTTGGTCCTGATGGTATTACCCCTACGGCTCAACCAATTCAACGTGAGACATTCATACAAGACCCCCTCAACCCCGACAAAGTAGTGATCGCCGATCCAGAAGAACTGAAGATCGCGACCCAAAAGACATTAAACGAAATTCCTCCTACCACACTTTCTCAATACAGCCTACCGATTGAGCAGCGCCAGCCTTTAGAAATTCGGGTTACTGAGATCGACATCGAGAAACTCAGAATTCCCACCTTCGGCACTTTCAACGGCAAACCCGAATATCTCCTGCCCAATAGTGGCATTATCTACGCCACGCGGGATGATGCGTTACCCGACATCACCGATGCCAATATTAGTGCTTTCGCCCCCCAGCTCAGAGTCGATGGTGGTGGTTCAGCTACCGACTTCAAGTTAGATCCAGGTCGTCGCCCCAATGGCATCCGGCTCTGGAGTAGTGGCGACAACGGCGGCAGAATATCGCGGGGAGCCACGAATATCGACAGACCCGAAGAAAAAGGTTTGATTCTCGCCTCAAACTTGCCGGTTTACATCAAGGGTGACTTTAATCGTCACTACGTTTTTGGCTCGAAAAATCCTACAGAAGAGTTCCAGGCTAAAGTAGACCCTAATAACTATGAAGGGACTTTCTATAACCGCCAAGGAGCTGTTGATCCCAATTTTGCCTGTCGGAGTGGAGGTTCAAAAGCCAACTGTGCTCAAGGAGATCAGTGGCGAGCCGCCAGGATTCTCTCGGATGCAATAACGCTGTTGTCCAATGACTTCCGGGATGGTTTCCGGAATGAAGCAGACTATGACCTCAACAACAATGCCGGTAACGTGGCTGTAGCGGCTCGTCTGAAGAATGGGTTCTGGTGGAATGGTTTTGCAACCAATTATTCGTATGGAGCCGACTATCCAATTAACGCGACATTTCCAGAGCAGGACGCACTTAACCCAGCAGCGGAAACGAAAGGAAGCTCTTATGCGATGAATGGTGTAACACCAATTCAACGCCGTGCGAATTTCCCGCAGTATTTGATGGAAGCCTGCACGAAACTTCCTGTTTCAGAATGTAGCCCTCAGGATTGGAGGGTTGGTGGACCTGGGAAAAAAATTGATCAATTTAAAAAAGCATCCGAGTTCATTGGAGCAAGCCTGCCTGTCATGAATAATTCAGGAACGACGGCTAAACCTCCTAAAGGTGAACTTTTGAAATCTTCCCCCCGCCGTGTTGCCTTTAAACGAAATCCAGAGTTCGGAACGCTAGAACTTCCAGCTTCTTGTCAAACTGATCCTGGGGATTCGCTGAAGCTTGCTAATTGCAATGCTATCCCCTTGGGCATTGGTACCGGGAATAAGGTAATTGAGTCTAGTTATAAAGAGGTTGGAAGTGCGACTCCTGTTGCGGCACCACAAGCAGTAGATAATGCACTTTGGTACGCAACAACCAGCGATGCTACCAATACCAATCCTTCACCTGCTACTCCCAGTTACGACAAAACCAATCTCCTGTACTACCTACCTGATGATCTGGAGACAGTTCCGACAGAAAGGCAGATGCTCTTACCGGGTGCTCCTAAGTTTCCTCAGGAGCTAGGTCCAGTCTTAGCCAACCCAGCTAACAACTTTCAGAGTGTACTAAACGGTATCACCGCCGCTGACCCTTCAGACTTTGCTGTGTGCCTAGGTACAGGTCTGAGCAACCCTACTACTGTTGGCGCAACACGCTATCAGGTGGATTTAAGTACTCTGGCTGCTAGTGCTCCTTGCGCAATAGCACAACCGAAAATTCAACAAATGTGGCAGGCTCTGTCTGGGCTGACCACGCCGATACCAAATGTTCTAGCGGTAACAGCGAATTGGAATCCAGCAACAACAAAAAATACCGCTACGGCAACTGCAAAGGTCAATGTTTTTGACTTGGCTCCTGCACTGAATAATGTAGTTCCAACGCCTATTACTCTAGATAGAGGAAATCAGTCAGACCCTATCTTTGTAATCCGAAGCGCAGCACTTCCCAGACCCTTGAAATTTCTTAGCACTGAACTGACGCTAAACGGGGTCGATCCAAATAATATTTTTTGGGTGGCAAGGCGTGGGCTGCAAATCGATAACACAAGTAAATTGGTAGGTAACTTCATTGGACGCAACAACAGCCCTCTCATCGTCGATGGAACGGCTATTAAAGCAGGTCGTATCCTAGGATTTACACCCAATGCTGGTGCACCCCCAACAGGCGCAATGACAGCTATGACTACGGCAGCTCAACCGTTGTTAGTACCAATCTTGCAACTGCACTCTCCTGAGGGAGAGCCAAGCACAAATGCTGGCACGGCTTTTAGGAGAAGTCCTGCTACCGACCAGATCAAATGGTTGCAGAGAGCCACACCAACCAACTACAATGCCGCGTTGATCATGGGTGATACTCCAGCTCGACCCTTTCCAACTGGTGGAGGTGAGAATGGAGGTGGTTTGCACAACTTCCCACGTTTCCTAGAAAACTGGGTTGGGGTGGACGCTACGATTAAGGGCAGTTTGATCCAGTACACCAAGAGTAAATATGCTACAGCGCCGTTTGACGCCATAGACCTCGTAGGTCAAGATAACTCGCTGTTCTTTGATGGTCTTCCGCCCGCTTACAGGGCTGGTGACCCGATTAATGGTTATCAATACAAAGAAGCTGCCGCGTCTAATAAAGCACCCTATTACCAGCCACCCGGTCGAAAATGGGGTTACGATGTTGGTCTTTTGTCGCAGACACCTGACCTGTTCTCCAGACGGTTTGCACAGCCTGAAGCTGGAACTCCTAACGAGTTCTTCAGAGAGGTTAGCCGAGATGATGGGTGGGTTCAAAATCTGCTATGTGCCGCCAAGAAAACAACAGGCTCAAATACATATGATCAATGGGCAATTACTGACCCCAATCAACGTCCTGCCTCTTGTAAAGACGCTCAACCTGGAGGTCAATACAACGCCTCCGCCTACAACCTAGTTAACAAACGAGGTTAGGGGTTGGGGGGATCGAAACGCCAAGCTAGACAACGGCAGATCCCCCCTAGCCCCCCTTTTTAAGGGGGGAACCAAATCCCCCTAGCGTCCCTAAAAAGGGCGAACCAACCGGAAAGTTGCACATCGCGTAATCTTCTCTCCTAGAAGCGGAGAAATCTCTAAACCTCCAACTCCCAAATCTCAACTCCCATCAAAACCGATGATGACACGCCGACCTAAGCTATTTTCTCCCCGTTCGACCCAATCTGGTTTCACCATCATTGAAGGTTTGCTGGCGATTATTATCGTGAGTATCCTACTGATTGGGGTCGCGCCAATGATTGTTGTCTCGGTAGCGACTAGAGTGCAGTCTCGTCGAGTGGAACTGGCAACCCAAGCCGCTAGAACCTACATTGATGGCGTCCGAACCGGGAAAGTTGCCCTTCCTTTAAGAACAGTCGCCCTCAAGGAAACTAAACAGGTGACCAATCCCAAAACGGGATTAAAGGAGTTGCAATTTGATCCAAATAGGAATGTTTTTGCAACAGAAGCTGCTCCAACAGCTTTGCCGGTATGTACAGCGGCGCAGGGAGCCACCTACCCATTTGCAGTTAATCCCAAGACTCTGGCGGGACAATTGGTTTATCCCTATTGCAACAACCAGAATATTCCCCAAAATGGAAGTTTGTACTGTGTTGACCTTGATCAGGATGGCGGCTGTAGACCCAATAGTTCAAAAGATCTGATCGTTCAAGCATTTCGCAGTGCTACCCTTCCAGTTCTTACTGATGATGGTAGTAAGGGCTATCTTTTGGGCGTCCGAGTTTACAGGGCAGATGCATTTGATGGCGGTGGCACTTTGACAACAACCCAGCTCAGGGGCGGGAAGAAGGTAGGAACGGCGGGAACTGGACTTGGAGTAAACGGAGCTGAGCGCTATGCACCCTTAGTAGAAATGACCACCGAGGTCCGGGGAAGTTCAACCACTTTCCAGGGATTGTGCGATCGCTTAGGTGGTTGTAAATAATAATACCGAACTAAGTTCCAGTACGGTTTCTTGTGGGTAATAGATAAAAGAGTATCAATTAGATATTCAATAGCTCAATAGTTATGAGCTAAAGGGTAACAAACTATGGTAAGACTACTTAAATTTCTTCTAAATTATAAATTCAAAACCTCTAAAGCCAACCCTAAAATTGGAGGCTTTACTCTAATCGAATTGCTAGTCGGTCTAATCTTGGCATTTTTAATCATCACCCCTCTACTGGGGTTCGTGGTTAATATTATGAATACAGACCGTCAAGAACAAGCCAAGTCAAATTCTGAACAAGAAATCCAGGCAGCGCTTGACTATATTGCCAGAGATTTAGATCAATCTTTCTTTATCTATGATGGATTGGGACTGGCTAATATTAAAGGTTCATTAAAAAATATTGCCGGGGGCACAGCAGAACCAGTACTGGTCTTTTGGAAGCGGCAGTTTTTACCAAAAGCTCTGCCAATTAACAGTAAAGGTCCAGGTGATTGCAATAGTGCAGATACTAAAAATTGTGATGACACCTTTGTCTACTCCCTCGTTGTTTACTATCTGATCCCAAATTCACCACCGAACTGTACTAACCAGAATTGGTCTTGTACTGCTCGAATTGGTAGAATGCAGCTAACTGAGGCTTTATATGATCTCAATAACAATCCAAACAGCCAAATAAGACCAGCGAGGCCTTCAGGCTTTGACTTATTTACATCGGATAAATTCGACAAACTAAAGGGTGCGTCGCTGGAAGAAAAGTTGAATAGTTGGACATACACTGGAGCCGGGGAATCGATCGATACATTGATTGATTATATCGACCAAAGTACAAGTAAAGACCCTGGGGTTCCTCAAGCCACTTGTCCAGATAATCCACGCGCTCCAGGAGCTTTTCGACCTGATGGAGTTATTGACCTCAAAGGTACAATCCCATATGAAGGCCGAACAATTCCTCAAACCCCTGCCTTAACCGGCTTTTATGCTTGTGTTGACACAGACAAAACGGTAGCACAAGTCTTCATTAGAGGAAATGCCCTAGCCCGCACTCTATCGAAAGGCAGCCCTCCAACTTACCAGGCTAATAAGCCTGCCTTTTTTCCAAGGGCAAATATTCAGGCACAAGGACGTGGATTACTTAATCAAAATCAAGCCAGTCCATAAGCTTTTCACGTTCGTTGTAGTTTAAAAACGGCAGGCAAAAAGTCAAGGGGAGGGGATAATGAAAAATCCAGTTTCAAACTTGAAATTTAAACAGTATTTATATCAGAAACTAGCCATAAAGGGAAATTCCCCAAAAACGGCAGCTGGATTTACCCTGATTGAAATGCTAGTCGTAGCGCTCATGATAGGTATAATTGCAGTGATCGCCGCTCCAGGTTGGCTAGGTTTTGTGGAACAGCGCCGAGCCAATAAAGCCAACGACGTAGTTTTGGGAGCGATACAGGAAGCACAAAGTCAGGCGAAAAACAAAAAAGTTAGCTATAGCATTAGTGTGCGAACCAAAGATAGAGTTCCAGCAATTGCTGTTTACCAGGCTAAAAGGTCTGATCCTGTCAATCCTGATAAGCAGATAGATGTCAAGCCTAATGACCTTAGCGATAGTGAGTGGAGAAGTTTGGGTCAAGACTTAGATCTCAGACCTGGGCAAATCTGGTTAGGGACAAACGCGGCGAACAGCAACAATGCAGGTAATGACAAGATTCAGGCAGCTCCTGATAATGGGGTAACAGTAGTTACCTTTGACTACATGGGAGCTTTACAAGTTACGCCCAATGCTCCTACTCCTAATTTGGGCAGTAAGAGTCAGGGTTTAATCATTGCTGTGGCAGCGACTAAATCAGATGACCCTAATGCTCCGAATCCCGTAACCCGGCGATGTGTTAAAGTATCTACCCTTATCGGTTCAATTCAAGCTGGTAAAATAGACTCAACAGGTTCAGCGGATGAGTGTAAACCTATTTAAGGATTTTATTTAGGATTGTTTCTGTGCCTGGGTTGGCTAAATTTTACTTCTATATAGCGGTTTGCAATGGGTGCTTTACAAGATGTCGTAAAGGAGTACAGCCATGCGCTTCTACCGTGTGCTGTACACAACTGAAGACAAGATCCCCGACTTCTCTAAGAAGTCGGGGATATGAACCGCTAGCGATCGCTTAAATTACTACTGTAAAGCACAACTAAATACATCCGAGAAAGCCCTGACTTTTATTGAGTCGGGGCTTTTGTTGTTCAAGGTTTTTACGATGTTTTTGATTCAAACAATCCATTTAAATTTCAAAAGGTAACTAGCCACAACACAAACTTATTTAATCAGGGTGAGTTCAGATGCGAGTCAATAGGCAATGCACTGACAAAGAAGCATCTCTATCAACTTCTGGATTTACGCTACTCGAACTCCTAATCATGGTAGGGATGATTGGTATATTAAGTGCGATCGCTGCCCCGAATTGGATGGCTTTTGTTAATCGCCTGCGCCTAAACACGGCTCAAGACCAAGTTTACCGAGGGATGCAAGAAGCAAAAAGCAACGCAACGCTACAAAAAATAACCTGGCAATTCAGCGTTCGGGAAGTAACCGTAAGCGGTAAACCTGTTGTTCAGTGGGCTGTTCATCCTGAAAGTATTAATCCTGCGATCGCTCCCTGGCACAACCTAGACTCTGGTATCCGCCTTTATACCCAAGAAACCACTTTACACAAAGACAAGAAAAATGGCATCCAGAGAGTTCAGTTCAACTACATCGGCAACACCAACGCTCAACTCGGACAGCTCACTCTAACAACAGATGAGTCTAGCCATGTAAAGCGCTGCGTCTACGTTTCAACCCTGATTGGCACGCTGCGGATGGGTCAAGAGAATTCCAAACCCAATCAAAGCAACAAATATTGTTACTAAGGGCAAATCAGGGAAATGGCACAGAAGCGATCGCTCCTGTGCACCACAGTTATGTGATTAACCTTCCCCTGGTTGCAGGGCTGCCTTAGTCTTCTCTCGGTCTAGCTTGAGAATCAATACTCCAAGGGGTGGCAAACATAAATCTAGGGAGTAAGGCTGGTTGTGGAACGACCACTCATCCGTCCACTTGCCCCCTAGATTCCCCATATTGCTACCGCCGTACTCACGGGCATCACTGTTAAACAGTTCCGTGTAAAATCCCACCTCTGGAACCCCTACACGGTAGTGACTATGAGGCTGAGGCGTGAAATTGCAAACTGTGACAATAAATTCGTCAGAATCTTTAGAGCGACGAATGAAGGAAACCACACTGTGGCGATTGTCACTACAATCAATCCACTGAAACCCCTCTTGTCCGAAATCCTGGGTATAGAGAGCCGATTCGCTGCGATAAAGTTGGTTGAGGTCAGTCATAAACTGCTTCAACTTTTGATGCGGCTCATACTGCAACAAATGCCACTCTAAATCGCTCCAGACATTCCACTCACTCCACTGACCAAACTCCATGCTCATGAATAAAGTCTTCTTACCAGGGTGAGTGAACATATATGTAAATAAGCAACGGACATTGGCAAGCTTTTGCCACTCATCCCCTGGCATCTTACCTACTATATTGCTCTTACCATGGACAACTTCGTCATGAGAAAGAGCCAGCATGTAGTTCTCGCTGTGGTTGTACCACATACTGAACGTAATATTGTTTTGGTGGAACTGACGGAACCAGGGATCCATGTGGAAGTAGTCCAACATGTCATGCATCCAGCCCATGTTCCACTTCAAATTGAAGCCCAAGCCTCCTACATAAGTAGGCCAAGACACCATCGGCCAGTCCGTTGACTCTTCTGCGATCGAGAGGACTCCAGGATAGTAGCTAAAAATCAAATGATTCGTCTGACGCAGGAAATCAGCTGCCTCAATGTTTTCTCTACCCCCGTACTGGTTGGTTACCCATTCTCCCTCCTTGCGGCAATAGTCAAGGTAGAGCATCGAAGCTACTGCATCCACCCGCATTCCATCGATGTGGTACTTGTCGAACCAGAACAAGGCATTGGCAACCAGGAAGTTACGGACTTCGTTGCGGTTGTAGTTGAACACCAATGTTCCCCACTCTTTATGTTCGCCCTTACGAGGGTCTGCATGTTCATAGAGGTGAGTACCATCAAAGAAGGCTAAGCCATGTCCATCCTTAGGAAAGTGACCTGGCACCCAGTCTACAATCACCCCAATACCATTTTGGTGGCACTGGTCAATGAAATACATAAAGTCTTCTGGCGTCCCAAAGCGGGAAGTACAGGCATAGTAGCCTGTGACCTGATACCCCCAAGAGCCATCAAAAGGATGTTCTGCGATCGGTAGCAGCTCAATGTGAGTAAATCCTAACTCCTTGACATAAGGAATTAGCCGCGCTGCAAGCTCACGATAGGTTAGGAAACGCGCTCCTGGTCTAAGTTCAGAAACTACTACCACGGGTTCAGATTCACCATCGGGTAACTTAGCCGGTTCTGCTGAGGAGGAATGAAGCCAGGATCCCAGGTGAACTTCATAGACCGAAATTGGGTGACTTAGAGGCTCGGTGTGACGCCGACGTTCCATCCAGTCAGTATCATTCCACTCATAAGCATCCAAGTTAGTAACAATAGACGCCGTTTTTGGTCTGACTTCTTGCTGAAAGCCATAAGGGTCAGATTTTTCATAGATGTGACCCTCATAGTTCTTGATTTCGTACTTGTAGTGTTCTCCGACATCAAGTCCGGGAATAAATAGTTCCCAAATGCCAGTGGCTCCTTTACGCATTTGGTGTTTGCGCCCGTCCCAGTAGTTGAAGTCGCCTAAAACCGAAACATTACGCGCATTGGGTGCCCAGACAGCAAAGTAGACTCCCTTAACCCCTTCTATTTCCGTCAGGTGCGCCCCTAATTTCTCATAGATGCGGTGATGATTGCCTTCAGAAAACAAATGCAGGTCAAAATCTGTCACGAGGGGAGAGCGAAAGCCGTAAGGGTCATATATAACCCGCTCATGATCTCCTTCCTTAACCCGCAGCTGATAATTAGCGAGTTCAGGTGTCTCAATTTTGGCTTCAAAAAAGTGAGGATGATGCACCGCTTGCATCGGGTATTCCATCCGTTCTTCTGGACGAACTACCCACGCTGCGTCTGCACTTGGTAGATAAGCCCTTACCACCCAGCCAGCTTTGCCATTCTCCTCAAATCGGTGGGGACCGAGGACTTCAAACGGATCGTGATGTTGATTCCAGACAATCCGGTCAATTTGTTCAGGGGCAATCATCAGAGACATCAAGCTAGATCTACCTCAATCAATTAGGAAATGCGAGCCGCTTCACTTTAATATTTACCTTAATTTTAATATTTATATATAATTTTATTTTTTTCTATACATTTTCCATAAATAGTAAACGAAATATCCTTATATCCTTAAAATAGCGGCTTACAGCGTACTTCCTCAGTTGAGGCTTGCTAAGAGGCTCAACGATAATTCCTCATCCTATAGACGGATGAGAGACATCGCTATTGAGTCTAAGCATTAGGGACAAGGGACTGGAATTTTTCCCTATTCTCGATCTGTCCAACCAGAAATTTCGTTCCTCTTCACAAAGGAACAATTGTTCGCAGCAGTCGGCGCAGGCGCAGCAGAAGAATCAATTGTCGGATTTTTGGGTTAAGTTCAGGCGTTATTGAACCCTCGGCTAGCTGAGCTTGCAATTGTGCGTACTCAGCCGCTGTCAAGGGGGTACCATCAATTGGCGATCGCGCCTCTGTGATAATTTCTGTCCTTAACACCTCTTCTGGCATGTCCTCCAGTGGTGGCAAACACAGAGCTGGCTTAGCCACAACAATAACAGTAAGTCCCACCAAAAGATATAAGAATCTAGATTTGGCCATTGGTCAAAGAGTTGAAAGTTGGAAATCACCACCTCTAATCGGCTAACGTGTCAACCTGCACGGATATAACTTTTAAAGATTTTTTTTATTTCTAATCGTAATGCGACATCAAAACTTTTTGTCTGATGTCGCAAGGAAGTAAGGAGCTATTTCCTATTTATGACAACGCGATCGCGCTTCTTAGCTAGGTGATGTAGTGGGAGCTCCAGCAGGTGAACTACCAGGAGCGCTGTCGCTACCTTTACTGTTACAGGCTCCCAAAGTGGTTGCCAATGTCAGTATGAGAGCCAAACCCATTAATTTTTTGTTCATACACTCCTCTATTTTCAAGGACGGCGTTATAAAGAGATGTTACGCTAGCCCATCACAACTCTACAGTTTTAACATGAAAAATTTTTTTTTCCGCAATTCCTATGGAACGATAGACTTTTTTAAAGCTTATGCTTTGCACAAGGGCTGGCAGAGCCGCTTACTTGGCACGCACCCCCGATTCTATAGGTCTTGCGTCATCGTGACGGCTATCCTTTTCGAAAAAAAAAACAGTAATTTACATAAAAATTGCTAATTGAGTAGTATCTTTAGGATGAGTTTAGGATGACTTTAAACTCGGATGGCTGATTAAATGCTTAAAATTTAGAAGTGACAGGGGTGCCGAGTATCGTTAAGGGAGGCACAGTGTTCCCTACAGTCAATCGAATGTTTTCATGGTTCCGAGCCTGGAACAAGTATCCCCAACGGCAAACCGTACTAATACGCAAGATCGTTGATCGCATTCGTAACTCCTTAGAGTTACAGATAGTGCTTCAAACAGCTGTAGACGAGGTGGCGGCACTGCTAGCGGTGGATTGCTGTAGTTTCTTATGGTACTTCAATGATACACAGAAAGTTCAGCTGGTTTGCGAACGGAACTATGGCACTCACAAGACATCTCATCTGGGAGATCACCTTCTAGAGAGCTTTGGAGCTAAGGCTCCTGCACTCATAGCCGGGGAGCTGATTATTAACAGTGGGATGATGACATCGACGCCCATCTGGTGGGGTGTGCTAGCTAAAGCATTTCCCTGGCTACAACCGACTGTATCTTACTGGCTGAAGCCTAGGACTCGCCCGTTAACGGAAAATTCCCAAATATTAGGGTACAGTGCTAGTTTACTGATTCCCGTCACTGGCAAAGAAGGTGCGATTGGCTTTCTTGCCTGTCTTGCAGAACAGCCGCGTTCTTGGTCAGCAGCCGAAATTGAGTTCCTTGAGTCCATTGCTGAACCCCTAGAGGTGGCAATCCACCAAGCTCAACTTTACAAACAGACCCAACAACAGGCTACTCGTGAACGATTAGTCAATCAGATCACAAATCATACCCGCCAGAGTTTTGACCAAGAGACAATATTAACAGAAGCGATCGCCCAGTTATTGGAAGCCTTACAGGCAGATCGGTGTCTTGTTCATCTTGTTGATGACTTGAACAGTCTCGAGGGTGTGGAAATCAACGCACAAAATGCAAGTACTACTAACAGTTGTAATGCTTTCCGACGGAAACATCTCTATGAAGTTTGTCGCCCACCTTTCCCCCCTTCTATTGATAATTTTGACACTCATGGACCACTAACTCAGTGGATAATCCAGCACCGACAGCTGGTGATGATTCCAGATATTGCCCAAGATGAGCGAATTGGTAAAGCTAACGAAGAATACCAAAAGGCACAGATACAATCGTCTCTCGTGGTACCCGTTCAAGCTAACGGTACCCTGCACGCCCTACTTTATCTTAATCAGTGTTCACATACCCGGTACTGGTCAAAAAATGACCAACAACTCGCCCAAGCTGTAGCTGATCAGCTGGCAATTTCTCTGCAACAAGCTCATTTATACGCTCGCACCCAACAGCAAGCCCGCATGAGTGACATGCAGGCTCAGAAGATGTCTGAAATGCTCGAAGAACTGAGACTTACACAAGCTCAGCTGATTCAGAGTGAAAAAATGTCGAGTCTAGGTCGGATAGTTGCCGGAGTCGCTCACGAAATTAATAATCCCGTTAACTTTATCTACGGCAATATTCCTTACGTTGAAAAGTACGTCAATGACCTGATCGAGCTAGTGCGAGCTTACCAGGCTCAATATCCTCATCCCTCCTCTCAAATCCAGAAACTTGCTGAGGAAACGGATGTAGATTTCTTACTTAGAGATTTACCAAAGATTCTCAAGTCCATGGAATCTGGAGCAGAGCGCATTCATGAAATTGTTCAGCTACTACAGAAATTTGCTGGCAGCAAGGTTTCGCCATTGAAAGTGATAGATATCAATGCGGCTTTGGAAAGTACGCTGTTGATTCTGCATAACCAGATGACTAGCACCATCAAGGTAGAACGGCATTACGATAACTTACCGCCAGTAGAGTGTTACCCAAAACCGATTAATCAAGCTTTTCTGAGTATTTTGACCAATGCCATTGAAGCTCTTAACCGCTCACCTGACCCGAACAAAATAATTACGCTGCACACAACATGGATAGGGAGCCACAAAATTGGAGATGAGGGTCAAGTGCAGATTGCAATCCGAGACAACGGTTCAGGAATTCCACTGGAAATTCAACCCAAAATTTTTGAGCCTTTCTTCACGACTAAAGATGTTGGTCAAGGCAGAGGCTTGGGACTAACCGTGAGTTATCAAGCCATTGTCAATCAACATATGGGTCAAATCGAGGTTGTGTCCCAACCTGGCCGAGGTGCTGAGTTTCTGCTCACAATTCCGATTAGGCATTCCAGACCCTTGACAGCTGAGCCGTTTGCCTATATACCAATGACTACTGAATCTCAGGCAAATACCTTGATACCGAAAGCCCAATCAATAGCTGCTGCAAGCAACAGCTGATGCTAGGATGAGGTCGATTATCAACTTTTTAGTTAATCGCTATGCGGTATTAACTAAGTGCTAACCATATAGAACTTCAAAACGCCTATGAATGCTGCCCGTCGCTCAGTTCTGCCCCAAAGACATCGGTCTAGAAAACCAGCAGCTAACTCAAGGGTAACGCGCTCAAGGGCAGTGCTCTTATCAACTGAAACCAGCATGCCGTCTAAACCTGCTGGACAAAAGGTAGAAAGGCTTAATACCCTAGGGCAGGTGACACCCAGTTGGCTCTCGTCGCTACTATTCCTTCGGCGCAGCTCAGACATTGTTACGTTCTTACTGGTTGCCGCTACTCTGACTATCTATTCTTGGACCGTTTATACCCAGCAACAGTGGTCACAAGAGTACCGTAAACTAGAGATCCTGCAACGCCATGAGCGAAACATAACGATGGCGAATGAAGTGATGAAAGATCAGCTGGCTCAACAAGCTGAAAAGCCAGCTACGGGTCTGGTTAATCCAACCGGAGCCAACGCTATTGTTCTACCACCAGCACCTCATCGCCCATCTTCTCCACCACCGACCCAAACAGCTAACCCAGAGCCAGCCGCCAAGTCACCTCTAGGGTACTAAAACTTCGGATTTTGGATACAAGACCTTCAGGAGCTACACACAAATCTAGTGAAAGCCTCTTTCCCCTACTTTCCACTTCCAAGACAGACAGCACAAGCTGTGGCTCACAACGAAGAATGAAACTCTTTCTTTCTCCACTCGCCACTCACTACTCCTTATTCTCTAGAAAGGATTTTGGAGCCATGAGAGATGAACTATGGTTCGACAATCTCTAAATCCTGACCAGCACTCCCCAACCCCAAATCCCAAGCCTGGGCTCCGAAACCGGACGTCCCGTTTTAGACTACTGCTTGTTTGGGGAGTCATGATCGCAGGTACAGTAGGGCTATTGATAAATTTGTATCGGCTGCAAGTGACACAGGCACCTGTGCTAGAGGGAAAAGCACGCCAGCAACAGATGGTATCTCTGCGTCCCTTTGTCCCTCGGCGTCCAATTGTTGACCGAAATGGCAATGTTTTAGCTGTTGACCAGCGCGTCTATACGCTGTATGCTCACCCGAAGCTGTTCAAGCTTTCCAAGCAGAAAATGGCTCAGTTGTTGGCTCCAATTCTGGCGAAAGCGCCAACTGAGTTGGAGGAGCTGTTCCAGCAAAAAACGAGTGGAGTGCGAGTAGGCTCTATCCTCACAGAAGAAGTAGCCGATCGCGTTGCAAAGCTCAACTCCGATGGTCTAGAGCTGATTCAACAGTACTCCCGCTTATATCCTCAGCAGGATTTGGCAGCAGATGTTGTGGGATATGTTGATGTCGATCATCGCGGTCAGGCAGGGCTGGAATACTCTCAGCAGAATTTACTAGAACGTGCTGTTCGCACGCTCCGACTCAGTCGGGCTGGGAATGGAGCACTGATGCCTGATCATGTTCCAGAAGGATTTCTACACTTTGATGAGCTGCGGTTGCAGCTAACGCTTGATAGTCGCATCCAAAGAGCAGCTCGTTTTGCCCTGAAGCAGAAAATCGAGGAATATAGTGCAAAGCGTGGCACTGTCATTGTCATGGATGCGCAGGATGGTGCTATGTTAGCCCTGGTGACAGAGCCAACCTACAATCCCAATCAGTACTACAACTTTGATGTGGGTTTATTTAAAAACTGGGCGCTAGCAGACTTATATGAACCGGGTTCGACATTCAAGCCGTTGAACGTGGCGATCGCTCTGGAAACGGGTGCCATTCAACCCGATAGTCGGTTCAACGATACAGGTCAGATTCAAATCGGTCAGTGGTCAATTGCCAACTACGACTTTGAAACCAAAGGTGCTCACGGTCTTCTTACGGTGCCCCAGATTCTGCAATATTCTAGCAATATCGGCATGGTTCGGCTCATCCAACAAATGAAGTCGGATGTTTACTATAGCTGGCTAGAACGGTTAGGGTTGGGGCAGAAGGTTGGGATTGACTTACCCTTCGAAACACCAGGACAGATAAAAAGCCAACAGAAGTTTACAGCATCACCTGTTGAAGCCGCAACGACGGCTTTCGGTCAGGGCTTTTCCTTGACACCCCTTCAGTTGACTCAGATGCACGCCACTCTAGCAAACGGTGGCAAGCTGGTGACTCCCCATGTTGTTCAAGGGCTATTTGATACACAAGGTCAGTTGTACTGGCAGCCACGCCTCCCAGCACCGCGACAGTTATTTTCACCAACAACCACCCAAACAGTGCTCACAATGATGGAAAGTGTTGTCAATGAAGGCACTGGGAAAATCGCTCAAATTAAAGGTTATCGGATTGCTGGTAAAACAGGCACGGCTCAGAAAGCCAGTCCCACAGGCGGGTATTACAACAATGCTAAAATAACGAGCTTTGTTGGAGTTTTTCCAGTAGAGTCTCCTCGCTACGTGGTGTTAGCTGTGGTAGATGAACCAAAAGGGGCAGATGCTTTTGGTTCGACTGTGGCAGCGCCAATTGTTAAATCGGTGAGCGAAGCGCTGATTGCGATCGAGCGAATTCCGCCTAGTCAGCCTATGGAAACGAAAACTCCGACCCGGTAATCGGGCTTTTGGGAATGGGAAATTGGTCAACCCAGAAGCAGAGGAGCAGGGAGAAGGGAGCGGCGCTAGTCTGGCTCATCGTTTCCTAAATCCTGATTCCACGTTTCCTAAATCCTGATTCCACATAGGCTTTTTTGAAACCACTGTCCGGATTTGTACTGAAGTTGTCAGAAGAGGTTACTGAGATAGCCCAAGCGGTGTAATTTCACCGGCAACTGTTGTGGATGGCATATCGCACTCCCATTTCACTCCTTGTGTGGCTCAATCCAAGTAGTTTTACTCAACCACGTAAATAAGAGAAAGCTATGGTATTCCAAGCAACCCCTGGTAATGGTGTTATTGATAACCCAACCATTGAAATTTCTCACGAAGGATTGCGGTCTATTCTGGATCAGATAGAAGCTGAACTAGTCGATAGTGAAGTTTATCGCCGCACAATGGCTGGCTTACAGACAATGTTGGGAGAGGCGTCTAGCACGGCTCAAATTCTAGTCAAGGCAGTGGGGCGAGAAGCCGTTCGGTTGACTTTCCAGCAGGTTAGCAAGCAGTATAAGGTCATTCCTGTCACTTCTGAGACGAATCAAGCTAAACAGCAGCAATTCGATTTTTCCCAAAGAGTAGAAGATAATCCAGTAGAGGTAGAGTCACACTTGTGTGTCACGGCTGTGGAAGAAGTCATCAGTTCAGTTGAGACAACTAAACCAACCACTCGAGTTCACAAAGTGATTGGTGATACAAAACAAAGCAAAAAACTCACAAAGACAGAACTAACTCAGCAAAAGGTGGAACAAGAGCGAGAGGAACTTCTGCATCAAATTGGTCAAGAACTGCGACAGGCACGCGAAGCGCGATCGCTTAGTCTTGATCAACTTCATAGGCAAACCTTGGTGCCAGTCCATCACATTGAGGCTTTGGAAGTCGGTCGCCTAGAGCAACTGCCAGAAGATGTTTATATTCGGGGTTTTATCCGTCGCCTTGGCTTTGCCTTAGGCTTGAATGGTGTAACGATGGCAGCTTCCCTGCCGGAACCCGATCCGGTGAAATCTGTGGTTCCCTCTTGGTATAACTCTACAAGCGTACCAGGATTTCAACTAAGTTCAGTTCATCTGTATCTCGGTTACACAGCCCTAATTGCAGGAGCAGTGGGAGGACTGAGCTGGATGTCGAAGCAATCTACACCAGATGCATCCGTTAAACCTCAGCCTACTACTCCCCCCCAGGTATCAGCCTCTCCTAAAGCGGATCGTGCCCAATCTACTAATAAACCTGGGTTAAAATCTAGCAAAACTGGTGTAAAAGCTGGAAAAGATATTGCCCCACCCGAAGCCCTGCCATTTTAAAGAGACTACAGGTTTTAGATTAGTAAGGTTCTAGGAAGTTTGCCAGAGAGCCACCCACTCCTACCATTTGGGTAAATATCCGCACAACTCAAATGTTGGTTTTTTGCTTATGGCTCATAGGCAACAGACAATTAGCCATCAACGATTAGCAATTTGTGTATACCTGTATGTGACATTCATAAACCGAAATGGGATCACCACTCACCACTCCCTATTTTCAAGTGAGAACCAGGTTATCTCGATGGACAACCGTTTCTGCACCCGCATAGCCTAAAATCCTAGGAATTTCGTCCGATTGCCGTCCCTGAATTTTCTGTAATTCGGTGCTGCTGTAATTGACAAGCCCTCTAGCAACTTCTAAGCCACTTTTGTCACATAGTTGTACTGCCTCTGAGGGGTGAAAATTTCCTTCAATGCCGATAATTCCAGCTGCTAATAGGGACTTACCCGCCTGACAAATTGCTGTTACGGCTCCACTATCGAGATAAAGCCTTCCTGCGGGAATTAAACTGTGAGCAATCCAACGCTTGCGGGCATTTTCAGTTCGAGGCTGGGGTTCAAACTGAGTACCGAGAGGTTCTCCCTGTAGGATTTTTTCAATTGTTTCAGGGCGTCGTCCTTCAGTGATTGCTGTCCTTACACCAGCGCTGGTGGCGATACGAGCGGCCGCAATTTTTGTAACCATGCCACCAGTACCCCACTGTGAGCCTGAGTCGCCTGTTTGAACCTGTAGTTCTGCTAGTTCCTCAATGCGATTCACCAGCGTAATTGGCTGAGCATCGGGCACCGCACGCGGGTCGGCTGAGTACAGCCTGTCTACATCAGTTAATAAAAACAACCAGTCTGCTTCAATTAAACTTGCTACGAGTGCGCTTAGTGTATCGTTATCTCCAAACTTCAGTTCCTCTACTGCTACGGTGTCATTTTCATTCACTATTGGAATGATTCCTAGCCCAAGCAGTTCCCGGAAGGTACCGTAGGCATTGACGTAGGAGCTACGCTGTATAAAATCACGGCGGCTTAGGAGTACCTGGGCGATTGGTTGTTGCAGACTGGTAAAAAAATCGTCGTATATCCGCATCAGGCGTCCCTGACCTACAGCTGCCACGGCTTGTTTTAGAGCCATTGTTTGGGGTCGTGACTTTAACCCCAGCCGCGCACAGCCAATTCCCACTGCACCCGAGGTGACCAGTACAACCTGATGACCTGAGGAGCGCAGCTGAGTAAGAGTTTCTACTAACTTAGCAATTGTCGAGAGCGCAAGCTGACCTGTTGAAGGTTGGGTCAGACTAGACGTGCCAACTTTGACAACTATTGTTTGGAGCATGAGGCGATATTGGTCAGGAGTTGGAGAGTTCAAGCTTGCCAAGAGCTGAAGGTTGGAATTTTGAAGCTTTATGAAGATACCCTGTAAGCTGCCAACCTACCAAGTTGCAGCCTACGAACCTCCCAAACTTCAACCTCTTAACCTGCAACCCTTACCCTACAAAATTTTAGAGCGCCAAGTGCCTAATCAGGATAGGCTTGGCGCTCTAGAGGGAATAGTTATTGGTTTTAATATAATTAGGGTCTTTATATTGGCTGACCCCATTTGAACTATTATTAGAATCCCATAACTTTTTGAAAAGTTTCACTCTCATAATGTTTTCTTTATATTTCAGTTTGTTCTTATTTATTAGTTTTTTTTAAGTTTTGTTGCAGATCTGGGAGTGAAACTCCCAAGGCTTGAGAAATCCAAACTTCAAAATCACGAGTCGGGTTGGACGTCACAGTGATGGCTGGATCGATCATTGGTTCTACGAGAATAGTGAACATTCCTAGTCGATTACCTGCCAAGACATCCGTGAATAAGCGATCGCCTACCATAGCTACTTGTTCCACTGGTAGCCTCATAGCCTCAGTTGCTTTTGAGAGCTTTCGTCGGGACGGCTTACGAGCCCCCACTATATAAGGCAAATTTAGTGACTTAGCAATATTACTAATCCGAGCCTCACTGAGATTATTACTCACTAACCACAGTGCTACTACTTGTCTGACTTGCTCCACCCATTGCTTAAGTTCTTCAGACGCCTGAGCTGCTCTCAGTGGTACCAAAGTTTCATCAACATCTAGCACTAGCCCCTTAAGCTGATACTGCTGTAGGATATCTGGTGTCAGGCTCAATATGGAGCCTCCTAGAATTAAATCCGGTTGTAACTTTGATAGCCAAGACATAATCAGTTATTCGTTATCAGCTAATTTTTGCCGATTGAAAAGTTGGCAGTTTGAAGCGTTTTATATCAAGTGGCAATCAACAGATTACTGCCCCTACTTCGGATTTTTAGCCCTACTTTCAGTGCGCTGTCCGCTATGTAGTTTTAATTGTGTTTTGAACCTTAACAGCATCAGTGAACCATTGTTAATGATTATTAGCAAAGTAGCTACTGTTGATTAACCCTCGGTTACGCGTTAAGGAGATTTCTTTTTCTGGGCTTCCACTTGTTTGCCGATCGCCACTTTAGCCGCTTCGTGCGCTTCTACTGTTTTACTAAAAACGTGAGTGCCATCGTAGCGGGCGACGAAAAAGAGATAATCTGTATTTTCAGGATAGAGAGCGGCTTTCAAACTGGCTACACCTGGACTGGCAATTGCAGTGGGTGGCAATCCGGGGTTGAGGTAGGTGTTGTAGGGAGAGGGTGTCCTCACCTGAGCAAAAGTCAGAGGTTGCTCAACAGTTTGCCGAATCCCCAGTCCATACTCAACGGTTGGATCAGTTTCTAGTTTCATGCCTCGCCGCATGCGATTGGCAAAGACACCAGCTATGCGAGGGCGTTCGGTAGGAACTACGGCTTCTTTTTCGACAATACTCCCTAATATTACCCACTGAACAAGGCTGAGCTTCGTTTGGTTTTGGCCCTGTTGATACACAGGCAGCGCTACTTGCTCAAATCGACGGAGCATTTGTTGTATCACTATCTGGGGCGACACGCGATCACTCCCCAACTGATAGGTGTCTGGATACAAAAACCCTTCCAAGTGAGGCAAGCCATTGGGTAGCCAGGGGAATTGGTCTTGGGGAATCTGGTTAGCCGCCGTAAGAAAGTCTTGCGCCTTGAAATATCCCAAAGATTCAAAGTAAGTCGCCATCTGTTGTCGCGACCACCCTTCGGGAATGGTGAACGAGAGCTGCATTACCTCACCCGTCCAAATTTTGTCGGCAATCACTGATAGCGGCTGAGTCGGCGACAGCTTGTAAGTGCCCGCTTTATAGCCACCCGCACGATCTTGGAATCTCATCCAGTACGTCCATAGCCTCCAGGCATAAGCTGAGCGAATTACACCGGCTGCCTCCAGTTCGTGACCAATCTGCTGCGCCCCCGTTCCTGGAGGAATCTGAATTTGAACCGCTTTCTCGGTCGCAGGGCTTTGGGAGCGTTCTAGAGCTGGTGGTGACTGTGCCCAACTCCACCATCCCCAGCCCTGCCATGCACAAAAACCCAGTGTCACGGGTAGGAGGAGAAGATAATACGACCAATTGAAAAGACTTCTGACAGCTTTCATATGTAGTGAAGTACACTCAGCAACTGCTCTTCTCTAAAATCCAATATTTAAGCAGTATTGGGGATGATTCAACCTTAATCGAGCTGATCAAATAGTAATTCTTCCAAGAGCGGCTGTACTTTCTTAAATTCCTCTGGGGTAAGCAGTTCAGGTTGACCTGCTTTGTTTCTCTGAGCAAAAAATAGTAAAGGATCCAGGGGCGTGTAAATTCCGTACTCCTGTTCTTCGTGATAGAAGCTGGCAAGCAGCTGAAATTGCTCAGGCTCTAGTTCTAGGTTATCCTCTTCAATTTCAATCGTGAGAATTTCATCCTCGTCCACAGGTGGTAGTTCGCCAGCAACCGTCAGAGTATAGGCGGTGCGTTTGAGGGTGAGATTTTGCTCAGCTAGAACGGCTTGGGCGTCTGAGAAGATCAAATCAATCTCATCGTCGTCTTCGAGCAGAGTAGCGTCTGCTTCGTCTTCGTCGTCTTCGTCGTCCCAAACAACAATTTCTACGGGGGAATCTACAGGCATCAGGAGAAGGTATTCAGAACCTTCCACTTCTAAAGAATGCTCAATGTAACAGTTGAGCGATCGCCCAGCTTCATCCGTCAGCGTGACACTGCCGTTACCGGATGACCCATTATCTTGGGGAAATTCAGATGAGAACATGGCAGCCATGCTTCTATACAATGCTCAAAAGGGTAGGGGGAAACTGCCAACCTCATCGTGAAAATACGCTGGGGAGCAGGTCGCAAACATCAGGATACCACGGTGCGAGTGTCTAGAGTTGCGGCTACTTAGTCTGCTATGAGAATTAAGTCTGAAAAAAATTATACTCAGTTGGGATGATTATGAGGCAGCATTCGGTTGAGGGACTGCAAAATCAGGATGCCGATGCTGGTGCTGGCAGCCGCAGCTAACCAAAAGCCATGAGCGATCGCCGGCGAGTGATCTAACACCCAACCGCCCAGAGGGGGACCGATGAAGTAACCAACTGCCCAACATTGGGAGTTAATCGACAGGTAAATACCTCGAAGAGATTCAGGGGCTAACTCCACAACAAGGGCAGAGGCGGAGGGAGTGTAAGCAACAGTCGCGATCGCTAAAACGCCTAAAGCCAAAATTGCCCAAACCAGATGACCTGTTGAGGCGACTCCTGTTACCCAAATTAGGAGAAATCCTGCCCCCCACAACAACATTGACAAAGTTAGGGCACGCGGACGGCTGAACCGATTTAGAGCGCGGGCAACAGGCAACTGACACAGTGCGGCAAACATAACATGCCAGGTGAATAGGGCACTAATGAGCCGTGGCGAGAATCCTCCTTTTGAAGTTCCGCCTGACACGAAGTTAGTAAAATACAGCGGCATTGTACTCTGAACTTGAGCCAGGTAAGTTGTGAACAGGATATTGACCAAAACATAGACCATGAGGTAGCGATCGCCCAGTGCCACAGCCCAACCCTTACCCGCTTGTCTAGAATGATGCTCCTCAACCTGACGAGTTTCTGCGATCGCGGCATACACAATCGCAAAGAACACCACAAAAGAAATTGCATCAATCACAAATAAAGCGCGGTAGTTGCCAGTTACTCCAATCAGTGCCCCTCCTAAAACTACCCCCATTCCTAAGCCGAGACTATCCGCCAACCGAGTAATTGCAAAAGCTTCGTTGCGCTGATCAATCGTCGTTAAATCTGCTACTGCTGCTTCCGTTGCAGGCCAATAAAGACCAATCCCCAAACCCATAAGTAGATTCCCCACCACGAAGATGGGAAAGTTAGAGGTTAATGCCAACACAACCGAAGCTATGGCAGAAACCACTAAAGAAAGCAATAGTGTCCGCCTACGACCCCAGTATTTAGAGTCAGCAAAAGACCCCCCCAGGAAGCGACCAACGACTCCAGAGATGGAACCACTACCCAGACCAATTCCTACCGCCGTTGCTGATAAACCAACCTGATTGACGAAAAATATTGGTGCATAGAACAGAGTAAAACCACTACCAATTTGGGATAACCATCGACCCGTAGCGAGAATCCAAACCTGGTAACTGAATTGCGGTAACCAGGAGAGCAGCTTGTGCTTAAGCATGAAAATATTTTAGGAGAAGTCCGAGTCATCTTAGGATAAGGAATTTTTGTTTTTTTTTTCTTGTACCTAAGTCTGAATTTCTCCCTATGAAAACTCAAACTGCCTTATGCATTTCCTCAATAGTTCGGCTCAAACAGGTATCCTAAGTTTTTTTTCTTAACGCCTGACAGCCTAGATTCCTTTAAAGCCGACTTCTATATCCATTTGTTTATCGCTAGGATTCTGCGATACATTGATAGTTCGGTACCTTGGTGAGAAATTCCAATCTGGTTTAATACAATGCCGCAGAGAATCACACTACCACCAATATATTGAGCTAAGGTAGGTGCTTCTCCTAAAATCAAAACACTGGCTAAAATTCCGGCAATTGGGCCAAAAGAGCTAGCTAATCAAACATCAGAAGCGGTAGTTTTCTTGAAGCCTATAAACCAATATAATTGCCCACCTACTACAGTTAGGGCGCTGTAAAATAACATCAGGAGCTAAAGCCCCAGCTAAAACAGCAACCCCGATCAAATTCAAAACGCTATTCTCAAGTCATTGAGTGCGCAGTCACTTCACCTTAGCCGCCCTGACCTAAGGATACTAATTGCCAGCCACAAACCTAAAAAACTCGCAGTAGCAAATAGGATATTACTAATAAAAGACAGCTGATTTGTCTGCGCATTAGCCGAGATAATCGCTGCACCGATAATCAACGAGCCAACCACAACACTAAATGACAGCCGATTTGCCGAGTCATCCATACTCCGCCGTAGAGGGTCAAGGTCAGGTATCGTTATATTCCACCTTAAAGTTTCTGAAGTCACTCGGTCTAACAGTAACTCTACCTGACGCGGAGATTGTAAGGAGAGACTTTTGAGATCAAGCGCTGTTCTCAGGAACGTTTGCAATGGATTATCTCCCAACAACTGACGCCGAAATAAATCTGTCATCAGTGGCTTAAGTTCGTCTAAGAGGTTAATCTCTGGGTTGAAACTACGAGCAACGCCCTCTAAGTTAGCCATGGTTTTCGCATACAAGCCCATATTACTAGGCAAGCGAATTTTGTTGTTCCGGGCGACTTGCAGGATTTCATAAAATACCTGGCTGAAGTTAATTTGTGACAGGCTGAGATTGTAATACTTTCGCAACATGCGATCGTAGTCATTCACTAGTCGCGATAAACTCATAGGCTGACCCGACTCAGCTAGTTCTATAGTCAGCTGAGCACACCGCTGAGCGTCTAAGTCCACGATCGCTAACAACATCTCGGTTAAAATCTGTTGGGTACGCGGATCTAATCGACCCACCATCCCACAGTCTAAGAGCGCAATCCGACCATCATTGAGATAAAACAAATTGCCCGGATGGGGGTCTGCATGGAAAAAGCCGTCAATATAAAGCTGCTGAAAGAAAGCGCGAAATAAAAGTGTAGTGATTTCTTTGCGCTGAGTATCAGCATCCTTCTCATCCCGGATGGCCGGTAACTTCCCTAACAGAATCGGTACCCCATCCAGCCATTCCATGACTAACAGCTTTTCAGTGGTTACATCCCAGTAAATCGTTGGCACGACTAGCTGAGTGGGGTCAAACCAGCGACTAGTCGATAAGTTGCGGCGCAGTTGGTCAGTGTAGCTAGCTTCCTTGGTGAAATCTAGTTCGGCTTGTAGGGCAGTGACGAACTCATCAGCTATCGCTACAATGTCGTAGTCCTGCCCCAAGCTAGTGCGAGACACTAACTCTGCCAGAGTCTTAATCAACGAAATATCCTGAGCAACAACAAGGTCAATCCCAGGACGCTGCACCTTTAGAGCAACTTCCTGACCATTTTTTAAAGTTGCTCGGTGAGTTTGGGCAATTGAACCCGCTGCAACGGCTTGAGGATTGATGGCGGCAAAAACTTCTTCTAGTGGCTGTCGCAGTTGTTGCCGAATTAGGATTTCTACTTGACTCCATGGCACTGGTGGCACATTAGCTTGCAGGTCAGTTAGGGTTTCAACATATTCTCCTGGCAATAGGTCGGGGCGGGTACTCAGTAGTTGCCCGAGTTTGACATAGACGGGTCCCAAATCGACAAGGATATTACGCAGGACAGCAGGAGTTGGTAGTTGCGGTTCGTCGGTTTTGCCTCCTGTCAGGAGTCCTCGCATGTAGTCCCAGCCGTTGCGGAAGACGACTTCGAGGATTTCGCGTTGCCGGGAACTGGTTTGGGTTAGAGCAAACATCTTTTAGGAGTTGAACAGTAAAAACTAAGACGTAAAAACTAGGACTAGAAAGCAAAAATTCTTTTGCCTTTTAGCGTTCTGATACCGTTTCGCTCTATCCCTTTGTAATAAAGACACGGCAGTGCCGTGCCCCTACTGCTTATATTCAAGGTAATTAGTGAATAGGTATTAGAATGCAGCCAGGTGAGCTAGCACCGTTCATTGAATGTTCTAACGCTAAACCCTGATCAGTGAAAAGTACCCCAGGTAGGAGATTGTACGCTGCTGTTTGATCAGGACTCGTTACAGCAAGTCGCTCAATTTTGGGTCATCTTGGATAACTTTGAGTACCTGCTTAATTTCCTGTGTCCGGTCTTTTTTCACGATTAATGTGACGTTGCGATCGCGTACAACCACGACATCCTCTAAACCAATCGTCACAATCACCTCATCCTCTCCACTAGCATAAAGAATCGTTCCTTGAGTATCCAGCCCCACATGCTTTGCCAGTTCCACATTAGCAGCATCGCCTTTTAACAACCGCTCGATCGCATTCCAGTCCCCCAAATCATCCCAACCAAAGGATGCTGGTAAGACATAAGCTAGCTGTGTCTTTTCCATCAACGCATAGTCGATACTTTTCTTCTGAAGTTCTGGATACGCCGCCACACCTTTTTCTTCCAAAGCACCAATAATTTCTGGCGCGTGGGTACGAAGTTCGTCTAAAACCACCCCAGCCCGGAAAATAAATATTCCACTATTCCAGCTAAATCGCCCCGTTGCAATAAAGTTTTGCGCTGTTTCGCGATCGGGCTTTTCTGTAAACCGAGTAACCTTATAAACTGGCAAGCCACCAAAGCTTCCTGTTTGCTCCCCTTGCTCAATGTACCCATAACCCGTAGATGGATAGCTGGGAGTAATCCCAAGCGTGACAATAGAGGGTTTAGCTGACGCCATCTGAGCAGCAGCGTCGATAGTATCTTGAAACGCCACTAAATCTTCAATCCAGGGGTCAGCTGGAAAAAAACCCACCACGGCATCTTCCCCATACACCCTTGCAATCTCCAGTGTTGCCCAGGCAACAGCTGGCGCTGTATCGCGCCCCTCAGGCTCCAACAACAAATTCTTTTCTGGAAGTTGGGGTAGCTGTTCTCTGACTCCCTCAGCCAGTTGAGCTGAGGTCACAACCCACACGTTCTCCAGGTTACCTGCTGGCTCACTGAGTCGGTTGGCGGTTGCCTGCAAAAGACTCTTACCACTCCCATCTAAACTCAAAAACTGCTTGGGTCGGTGCTTGCGGCTCAACGGCCAAAAACGTTCTCCCTTACCACCGGCAAGAATCACGGGTATCAACGATTTATCCATGGGTTCGGTGTGCCTACTTAATTTTCTGCTTTATCCTAACTTTGCCTTTTCCAATTAAATTTCTGCTGATAGTCAATTAATCCCATGGAATTGTACTTTTTGAGAAGCAGGTATTGAGTCGCTGAGGTTATAATCCTGCATGAGATTTCAGAATAAACAACTGTACGTGTAGACGACAGTTAACTCGGTGAGGTGAGGGTGAAAGAAAGCATCGAACCATCCCCAACTAGTTGGGGAATCAAATCATCCCAAGGTTCTAGCGATTCTCCGGTGAATTTCAATCCCAACGTCGTTGATGATGCCTCTGGCTCACCACCGTCTGCCAAAGAACCTGAAGTGCAAAACTCCCATCCTAGTTCAAAGGCGGACACGCGACCCCGCCGTCGTTATGTTTGGTGGTTTTTCTGGAGTGGCGCTTTTATCCTTACAGCAACGATATCTGCCACCTTGGGAGCAACGCTGGCACTGTTTACACCCTTGTCGCCGTTCATCGCACCTCTCACCCAACGGACGGGTGCCAAAGGGAAATTGTGGGGTAAAGGATTTGCCTACGACATCGCACGACCCGTCAATATCCTGGTCATGGGGATAGACCGGGTTAATGATGCCCCAAAGGGGTCTGCGGCAGTGTTTGCTGGTCGCAGTGATACGATGCTGCTCATACGACTAGACCCCACAGATAACTCGGTGAGGATGCTCTCAATCCCACGGGATACACAAGTAGACATACCGGGTATCGGGATTGCCAAAATCAACGATGCCAATGTTGAAGGGGGTCCTGCCTTAGCCGCACGGGTTGCCAGCCGCACCTTGAATGATGTGCCAATTGATAGGTATGTGCGCATTACTACGGAGGCTTTTCGGGAATTGGTAGACCTCGTAGGAGGGGTTGAGGTTTTTGTCCCTTACCCGATGCAATATGTAGATGTCACTCAAAATTTAAAAATTGATTTAGAGCCAGGTTGGCAAACTTTAAATGGAGACCAATCTGAACAGTTTGCTCGGTTCCGCAAAGACCAGAATGGCGATATCGGTCGAGTGCAGCGGCAGCAGGCTCTCCTCAAGTCACTGCGACAGCGCCTTGTCAACCCAACTGTGCTGCCTCGTTTACCAGAGATCATTCGGGTGATGCAGAGGTATGTGGACACGAATCTCAGCCTGGAAGAAATGCTGGCGATCGTCGGCTTCGGTCTTAAGCTAGAGCAAGATGATTTCAAAATGGTACTCTTGCCCGGTCGATTTAGCGCTCCAAATGAGTACATTGGCAGCTACTGGATTATGGATTCAACAGGGCGCGATCGCGTTATGCGTGAATATTTCCAGCAAACTCAAGGGTGGAGTGCATTAGATGCGAGTCGTTCACCCGCTAGTTTACGAATTGCTGTTCAAAATGCTACGGATAATCCAGAACTCAGTCGTCGCGTTGCCCAAGTTTTAGCAGAAAAAGGCTTTCGTAATATTTATTTTGTTCAAGATTGGCCTGACAAGCTGCGCCAAACTCAGATTATTGTCCAGCAAGGTGACTTAGAGGCAGCCAATACTCTCAAAAAAGCCTTAAGACTCGGTAAAGTAGAGGCATCGTCTACTGGTGATGTGGATTCTGACCTGACAATTCGAGTGGGTGAAGATTGGCGCTGAATCGGCTCTTTTTAAACTCTCTCGTGTGAGATAAAATGTGTATTTAAAAGAATGCTTGGCTCACGTCTAAGTTTAAAGTTTTACTCTCCGATCACAAGGATCATCTACTAGTATTTTTCCCTCACCTCCCCATCCCAATCGATAATCTTATAGCGCCAAGGGCGTAAGTTAAGATGCAAGTTGTTGATTTAAAAGCGCTTAGAATTCATTTAATACGTTTACTAAGACTAGTTATAGTTCTTGCTTTAGCATGGTTTTGGGTAATGCTAAGTGCTACTCCTACGGCTTATGCACAGGACAGCACTATTAACTACAGCAGTACAAATCTAACCAATCGTGACTTCTCCAACAAAAATTTAGTAGGAGCTGTTTTTGTAGCGGCTGAGATGCGGGGAGCAAACTTCCAGGGAGCTGATTTAGCTAACGCGATCCTGACCAAGGGAGTGATGTTGGGAGCCAATTTGGAAGGAGCGAATCTTACTGGCGCTTTAGTAGACCAGGTGACGTTAGACAATGCTAATCTGACTAACGCGGTGTTTACCGAAGCAACTCTGATACGCACTCGCTTCTACGACGCCAATATCACTGGTGCTGATTTTACAGATGCAATCATCGATCGCTATCAAGTGAAACTATTATGCGATCGCGCCAACGGGGTTAATCCAGTGACTGGCGTCTCGACAAGGGATAGCTTAGGATGCCGCTAAGTTTAGCGTAGCCAACTGAGTAAAGGGTTCCCAATTCAGGACATCTTGTAATAATCTCTGGTAGCCCGCGACGTTGGGATGAAGACCGTCTTTGCACATGTGTTTGTGCAACCAATCAGAACCAAGCTCCATCCAGGTATCAAAAATATCTAGATAGGGAATCTGACGCCTCAAACAAGCAAGGCGTATGGCTTCTTTGTAACGGTACTGATCCGCATGGTTGTAATAAAAACAATCTAGGAACGGCATCTTCGCTTCATCTACTGGCACCATACCCACGAACAGCACTGGACACAGTCCCTGCGCTTGGTCTAGTAAGTTTGCCAGTTCTGCTTGGAACGTATCAAAATTTGTAAAATTCCGTCCATCGGGACGACCCAAACGCGCAGAATCATTAACGCCTACAGAAAGAATGATGGCATCTGGTACGCGATTCCTAAGTTCACCACGATGGCGGAACTCTTGCTCGATACGCTCTTGTACTTGTTTCACCCCGTCACCCCGGACACCTAGATTGTAAAGAACATGACCAGGTGTATCTGGCATCATCCACTGGCGTCGCAGCCGCTCTACCCAGCCACCGCCTTCCGGGTCACCATATCCGTAAATGATGCTATCTCCTAGAACAACTAGCTTTAGGGGCTGTCGGTAGGTTTGACAAGACGGTTGAAAGCTAGGAGCAACAAGTGTCTGCATAGGCTAATAGTTATTAGTCAGTTGATTGTTAACAACTCGACACATTTACAAGAATTTACATAATATTACGCTAAATTACCTACCCATGAAGATATTTGAATGCAAAATCGCTACCGATGTGTTCGTGAATGCGTTAGCTAAGCATGGGGTTTGGCTGCTCCCTTTTACAATTTGCAGGCTTGAGAGATGCTCGTTTATCTGAAACCTCTGTTAGACGAAGCTGTTATGTCTAATCAGTAAGCTAGTGTACATCTAATTTGCATTCTGGTAAGAGGCTCCCTTGGGGGAAGTCCTATTGTCAGAGCAAATATGCCAGTTAAATAGGTGACAGCTTAGAAACAATCTGCTTTCAATATTGACACCCGGTTCAATTAATGGTTTCCAAAACTCAATGACTTTATCAAATCTTTTATTACTTGACTGTATTGTTTGAGAAATCTATATTATTAACTCTAACCATAGAAAGAACTTCAGCGTGATGTAACTACCTGAGGATTGAGATGTGCTCACGTCAGCGCTGCTGCCAAGCAGATTGTACTCTTGCAAAGCTTAAGGCTTGACTGCTGAGATCTTGCACCACCCCGCTAAGCTCCCTTAGTAAGGTGGGAATTGGCTACCTCCCTTGTCAAGTAGGGCTGATTCATTCTCGCAAAGCCAGAGTCCGCCAGGGGTTAAAACCCCTGTCTCATAGAATCAAGTCCTCTCAAGAGGACTGAAAATCACTATTTGAGTCGTCTAAAGACGACTTTGGCTATTAGCCCGGAGTTTAA
>DATNPH010000269.1:0-19264 GCA_036703315.1 Coleofasciculaceae cyanobacterium | reverse complement strand
TCTCTCCACTGGGTTGAAAATGAATCGGGATCTAAATGGTGCCCGTGGGATTTTCCTTCGGGCATTGGTTGATACGCCTTGGTTGAGAGAATATCTCAACTTATGTGTTTGTTAGCCAATGTTAGCAAAAAAGTATCGGTTTACTTCCACAGCTTTTGCACCAACTTTTGCACAATGAAAGCTTCAAACGTTATCCCATCTGTTAGTCCCAATACATTAGACCTCCTGCATGAATAGAATTTTCGCCCCTTACTCCCCCCTGCCCCCCAATTCTGGGGGGAATAAGACTTAAAGTCTCCCACAATTGGGGGATGCGAGGCGGCATTTCATGATTCATGCAGGAGGTTTATTGAAGAAGGTCAACATGTCTTTGAAAGTTATGGTACTAACCATTGATACATTTTTGCCTCGTTTTTAGTGGGCTTTGAAGCTGTACTCCTCTGTATTCCCTTGTCTATTACAACCTAAAATGGAACTACTAGAAATGAAACTTCTATAGCCCCATAAAATGTCTCTAATTGACGATTTCCATGATTGTCAACGGCTTCTCCCTGACCCGTAAAAATTCGCGATAGACGAAAGCGGTGATAGTTTATCAAGAGTTCAGGTAAGGTAATGTAGTGATTTTCCTTATTAAAATAGAGTTGCCGATCCAGTTCAGGGAGGTAATACCAGGGGCATTTCATCAACTCATGATGAGCATTATGGTAGCCAAAATTGAGCAATAGCAAATTAAGCCATCTGTAGCGCTTGGAAATAATATTTGAGAATGTGTTGGCCTGTTCGTAAGCACGAGCTTCCTCTGGAGAGACTTCTTGGATGTACTTCGGCAAGGGGACTCCCACGGGAAGAGATTCATAAGTGTGTTGAAAGGCATCCATAAACCGCAGAATATGGGTCATGCCAATATAGGCCAAGAAGTACAGTACGAGTGCTTTGAAAGACACTATTCCTAGAAGTGTAAATAAGAAACCTCGTACCAGAGCAATCAGGGTGACTCTTAGACGTTCATCCTTACGCTCTAGTTGTCGGAAAGGGGCTAGCATTAAGCGGATTCGCAATAGAAATGCCAGAGATGGGAAGTAGAGCCACTCTAACCCCAAAAAAGTTAGCCGTAGCGGCGCAGGAATTGACTGGAGGAATGCGGCTATATCAAATCGGCAGTAATCAATTCGGTTCACATGGTGGGCAATGTGCATTCGCATTAACTCTTGGAAGCGGATGTAGCAACCCCCATTGAGCCAAAGCATCAAGTTGCCTCCTACTGCATTCCACAGCATGTTGGAAAAAACATTGCCATGCATAAACTCATGCGCCAAGTAGGCAGATATTGTTAAGCTATGAGTCAGAAGAATTACGCCTATTACATTAAGCCATCCATTTTGTAACAGAATCAGTCCAATAGCTATCCCATAACTACTCAACGTGTAGAGGATAGCTAGGATATTCCACAGAGGTTTCTTTTGATGCAGATAGTGGTTTAAGTCAATTGCTTTGGAAGCCACCATATCTAACCTTGACCCTTTATTCTCACTCCGTACAAAACCGAGGTTCACGTTAATTGGGGTTCTTGAAACAGAACTGTGCTCAGGTACCGTTCACCAAAGCTGGGCTGAATCATGACAATTAACTTTCCAGAATTCTCGGGACGTTTTGCCAACTCAATTGCAGCACAAAGATTTGCCCCAGTAGAAATTCCTGATAGTAATCCTTCCTCACGGGCTAATCGGCGACTGTAAGCGATCGCATCTTCGTCCCTAACCTGAATCACTTCATCAACCAAATCCAGGCGCATCACGGCTGGTACAAACCCTGCCCCAATCCCTTGAATTTTGTGCATTCCAGGGTCACCACCGGATAACACAGGACTATTTTTTGGCTCAACTGCGATCGCTCGAACTTCAGGCTTGCGTTGCTTAAGTGCCTCGGCAAGTCCGGTAATCGTGCCACCTGTTCCTACCCCAGCGATGACAATATCGACCTGACCCTCCGTGTCTGCCCAAATTTCTGTTGCAGTTGTTTCACGATGGATTTTTGGATTCGCTGGGTTCTTAAACTGATTCAGCATGAAAGCATTTGGAATTGTCGCCACCAATTCCTCAGCGCGATCAACTGCCCCCTGACTAAACAAATGTCCCGGTGTTAACTCTAACTCTGCACCGTAAGCTCTTAACATCGCCCGCCGTTCCAAACTCATAGTCTCAGGCATTGCCACAATTAACCGATAGCCTTTCGCTGCCGCCACCATTGCCAGAGCAATCCCGGTATTTCCTGTAGTCGGTTCCACCAATACAGTCTTCCCCGGTTGGATCACTCCTGCGGCTTCGGCAGCTTCCACCATGCTGATACCAATCCGATCTTTGACAGAAGCGGCTGGATTCATCCCTTCCAGCTTGACAACAATCCGTGCAATACATCCCTCTGTCTGAGGAATCCGGTTGAGTTGTACTAGGGGTGTGCAACCAATCAGGTTAGTCACATCACGGGCAATTTGCATGCTTTTATCTCCGTATGTTGAAGCAAAGGATTTACAGCTTTTAGATAAAAATGATTCTGAAGGCTTTCTACCTTGATTACTGTTGTCCTTCTGACGGATTGCTTCAGCTTTAGGGCAAACGCATCACCAGATCCCCAACTTCTCGAAAGAAGTCAAGGATCTCAACTGTCTGAATTAACCTTGCAATGCAAATAACGTATTTACAACTTGGGAGGATAGAAATGCCAAGCCAATACCGCAGATGACTAAGCCAGCCGAACGTAAATTATAAGGCAGTTGCTGTTGAGAATTTCGCTGAATAAATGATTGGCTAATTTTAAAAGTACCTGTTGCCACAACAAGTTGAATACTAGTGAAGCCTAACAGATATGCCAATAAGGGAGACATCTGTGCACCAAAAATTGACTCACCGTATGCATACCCATGAAACACACCCGCGATCGCGGCAAGTGCAATGATAGTCGTTGTGTTAGGACTATCCTTCAGCACTAGCAACGTTCCAAACAGCAGGATTGACCCCGAAACGAATAACTCAACTCCTGGCAGATTTAGCCCCATAAGATGAAGCCCCGTTCCCAGCATTGCTGACACAATAAAGGCAACTGGAATCCAAATTCCTTGCCGTTTTATTGCAGCGAGTAACCCGATTGATACGATGAATGCGAAGTGATCGAGACCGATAAGCGGGTGTGCCAGTCCTGACAAAAAGCCCTCAAAAAAGTTGCTAGGCATTTTGCCTCCCATCGCATGATGAGCCATTGCAGGGGAAGCAAACAGCAGCAGGCTGATGCCTGTGATAGCAACCAATAGTTTGGCTTGCCAGAATTTTCTGAAGTGAGTTGATGCAGAAATTTTGCCTTGATGAATCATCCAAACCTCATCGGGTAAAACATTAATGCGTTGTTGATGTCTTGTCTTTTTCTGGAGCCAGGAATTCAGCCGTTCGCTTTTCCAATTCCTCAGGCTCAACTAAATTGGATTCCAATGTTAAGCGCTCTAGAGCCAGAAGCCAGCGTTGATAGTAGTCCCAGTCTGGGTCATCCTTACAGTGGGTTGCCTCCCATTCTGCAATTGAACCGATCAACCCCTGGCGGAAGTCTTCCCACTCATAATGTCCTTTTTTGGAAAGGGCGATCGCTATACCAAATGCTCGACCTTCCCAAGGTCTTTGAAACAAAAGTTCTCCATTACTGCGAGGAGGAGCATCTTCACTCCCCAGCATACTTGCCGCAGCAAACTGCTCAAATTTAATCTGCATAACAGTCTCCTACTCAACTTAATGCCTAAGCTGGCACGACAACTTTCGCTGCACCTTGCATAGCTTCAGGCGTGACAATAGCAGCTAGTTGTTCTTCTGTCCATCCATCCGTTCCGGCAGGGCGTTCTGGCAAAACAAACCAGCGAGTCTGAGCGCTAGTATCCCATACCCGAACCTCGGTCGATTCGGGAACATCTAGACCAAATTCCTTCAACACTTTTCGGGGTTCCCGAATCGCTCTAGCCCGAAACGTTGGATCTTTAAACCAATAGGGCGGTAAGCCTAAAACGGGCCAAGGATAGCAAGAACACATGGTACAAACAATCAAGTTATGAACCTCTGGCGTGTTTGCCACAGCTTTCATGTGTTCACCTTCTGCCCCTGCCATACCGCGAGGAAAGTTCATTTGAGCGATCGCAGACGGTGTGTCTTCCAACAATCGCTGCTTGAACTCTGGGTCAATCCATGCCTTAGCAACAATTTTGGCACCATTAAACGGGCCCATATCCTTCTCAAAAAACTCGATTACCTTGTCTACGGTTTCACCCGTGATCAGTCCTTTCTCAATTAAAAGAGATTCCAAAGCCCTAACACGGGCTGCGCTATAGGTTTCGCGATCGACGTTTTCACTCATAATTTCATCTCCTGGGTACGTCAAAATCTCTGATAAAAGGGTCAAGCTGGATCTTCGAGATAGGCTTCAAAGACATCAACGTAAATCCATGTCTTGGGTTCTGTCAGATTTCCCCAGATCTCATGAGAATCAAATTTTACGCTGTATACGGGCATTGGATCTCCAACTCCATCACCCGTTGGAAAGAAATAGTTGTAAGCACCTTCATAGACAACATCCACAACCCCTTTCTTCGTTCGCAAGTATCCCGGTAACTTGCAATGCTCGACAGGAGGTGGATTTCTCACAACCACCGTGTCACCCACCTTGAACTTATGCTTGATATCTACCTCGCACTTGGGCGAATCTCCAACCCGAAGATACTCAATCACCTGATGATCAATTGCAGGCTCCCCCCCTTCCGGTAGGGGTGCATCTAGGTTCTCCAAATAGGCGGTAGTTTTTGCATCGAGTTCTTCCTTGGAGACGTACCCCGATTCAACAAAAAATCCAGAGATTCCACCCAACCACTTTTCGTAGTAACGATACTTGAAGTAGTCAAAAGGATTCATTCCCTCAGCGCCCTTGCGAAGATGTCCCCAACTCCAGAAACTCTTAAACTGAGTGGGCACTGTTTTAACGGCTTCCAGGTGGTTGCTCAGAGCCATCATGGCTACATGAATACCAAAAATCCGCTCTTCCCAAGGCTGTACAAAGACTCGTTTCTCAAAACTAGAAGGCTCAAGTCCCTCGATTCCACCAATGTAGTGCTGTAGTTTCATTCCTTTCCCTCTGAGCAATTCGCGATTATGAATTTAGTGTCTACGCTTTGGGCTTAGACACGGGTACGTGCTCTATTCGAGATATTTTCTCTGCTCATCGCATCTCCCCAAACTTCTGAAAGATATCCAAATACTCCGCCCAAAATCATCGCGGCTGCTGCCACCAGCGCTGGATTATCAATACCGAGCGTTGTAATTGGCTTGCCTGTTGCAATAGTTGTTCCGACTGTGGAAGCAAACCCCCAAACAATCGCAGGGATTGCTGCCAGCAACGGAATTTTTGATGCCTGCACCATAGCAGCACTACCAATGCCAACACAGATTGCCGCAGCGATAGGATTTCCACCTAAAGCAGAAATAGATAATAGCGTTAGGGATGCGATCGCAATTCCCGTCAGGTTAGAGGCGATACTCTGCTTCAAGCCTGAAGACTTTCCACCCAGGATGAAAAAGGATGCCCAGGCAATAAAAGTGACCCATACTGGCACTAGAATTAGCGTTGCCGTGAGGTAAGTGTCAACGGCACCCAAAACTCCAATGCTGACACTGTATGCATCTAGTTTTCTCATTAGATAACCTCCTCGTCGTGTGTAGATTGGCTCACATCTTGCCTCTGCATCCTTGTTGACCCCCCTTAGTAAGCTACTGTGTACACAGAAGTTTCCCAGTTGGCGTCTGAGGTGATCTTGCCCCCTAAATCCACGCCAGTTGCTCAACTTGGGGAGACCCCAAGACCGCACTGGCTCCCCAATTCTGGGGGACTTTGAGATTCTGGTTCCCCCCAAAGCTGGGGGGTTAGGGGGCAGAACCGACCCTAGCCGAAGTTCTATTAACAGAACCTAGACCAGGCAAGATTGAAAGCCTTTTTTGAGCGTTGCCTCATGCAGATCGCGACCAATAAAGACCATTTCATTTCTGCGATTCTCATCCGGTTTCCATGGTTTACCTGGTCTACCTTCCAACAGCATATGCACTCCTTGGAGGACAAACCGACGGTCTTCATCGTCAACATTCAAGATGCCTTTCATCCGAAAGATATTACGCCCTTGAGCCTGCACTAACTGATTTAGCCAGGTCGTAAGTTTGTCACTATTTATAGCTCCAGTCTCAACGATCGAAATTGAATAGACTGTCTCATCATGGTCATGGGCGCTTTCACTTAAGAATTCTGGATCTATTGATAGAGCATTTTTCAGATCAAATGCTTTGACACTTAGAATTGAATCAATAGCTACATCACAATTTTGGGTACGGTAGATCTTGGCAAATGCATTGATCGTTTGAATACGGTTTTCTAGGTCTTGGAGCTGCTCTGATGAAACAAGATCTAGTTTGTTAAGCAAAATTACGTCAGCAAAAGCAATCTGTTCTTGAGCCTCACTACTGTTCCAATGCTCCCAGATATGCCTAGCATCAACGACTGTTACCACAGCATCTAATTCTGTTTTAGAACGCATGATTTCGTCTACAAAGAAGGATTGAATAACTGGAGCTGGGTCGGCTAATCCAGTCGTCTCAATTACCAAATGATCAAACCTTTCTCGTTTTTCTATAAGGTTGCCAATGATGCGAATCAAATCCCCTCGGACTGTACAGCAGATACAGCCGTTATTCATTTCCAAAATTTCTTCATCAGCATTAACGACGAGTTGGCTATCAATTCCTACATCACCAAATTCATTTACGATTACGGCAACTTTTTTGCCATGTTCATGGGTTAGAATACGGTTTAGTAAAGTAGTTTTACCAGAGCCTAAGTAGCCCGTAATTACAGTAACAGGAATGGAGTTAATCATCATAATCAAATAAAGATGTAATCTTCACTAGCTTATTGAGTACTCAGATTAGAGATTTAGATTAGTGGCTATTCAACTCATTTATGACTTAAATATGCCTAGAAAACTGATTCATATCCCAAATTGAAACAGGGCTCAATCCCTAATCAAGGAAATTGAAGTTGGTTAGGTTGAATTAACGGTGTACTCAGATTATTGGATAGGGGAGTAGGAATCAAAACGGTTTTCATATGTCATCCATCACTAAAACCGATAGATACGATACTCTCTTCTTTGTGTATTTTTGGAAGAATCTTCTGTACTAAGGTTAGAAGCACTGTCCAGAATCTATGAAACGCAAGCACCACAGCCAAATGAAGCTATCGCAACTACATGTGTTGATTGCAGCTGCGGAGTATAACAGTTTCAGTGAGGCAGCTTTGCAGCTAGAGATGTCCCAGTCTGCTGTCAGTAATGCGATCGCTGCTCTAGAAACTGACTTAGGGATAGTTCTATTCTTGCGAGGTCGTCATGGTGCTGACCTTACTCCAACCGGAGAGAAAGTGCTTGCTCATGCAAGGCAGATCGTACATTTCCAAGAGCAGATCCTCAAAGAAGCGAATCTGACCAAGAGCCTTCAAGGGGGTAAAGTTCGCCTTACCTCAATCCGAAGTGTGGCAACGCACATTTTACCAGGAATCATTGCTCGGTTTCAGCAGCGATTTCCTGCGCTCTGTGTCAGTGTCGTAGAACAATTCGATGAAGAGAGTATTGAAGAAGATCTACGCAAGGGACGTGCTGATATTGGCTTTACTGACGATCTAATGAGTGACGAGTTTGAGACTTGGGAGTTTTTACGGGATGAGTACGTAGTATTACTTCCGCTCTCCTTTCAAGAGGCAGGCTCCAAACTAAGTTGGGAGCAGTTGAAAACTTATCCATTAATCGTAGCTGCTAATGGATTTACATCTGACAAACAAGCTTATGCCCATTGCCAGGCATTCTGCAAAACTATTCATACCGAATACTATGCCAAGTCTGATTCAACCATTGTCAATATGGTAGCCCAGGGATTGGGAGCAGCCATTCTTCCTCGTCTAGCAGCTGAACCAATACCGACTAACGTACAAGTGTATAGTTTGCCTACTCCCTTTTTCAGAGTCATTCGCGTTGCTGTAATGTCAACGGCTCCTTTACCTCCACCTATCTTTGCTTTCATAGAGATGGTAAGAGCCTCAGAGTGTTCTCTAGCTCTGTCATCCCCTGACAATTTTGGTGTAGCAGGAGCAGTTGTGATGCAAAAATCAACCTAAAAACGGCTGGATTCCCATCCTTCCTAGGGTGGGGAGGAAAGTCGCCAGCCGTTTTGTTCATAGTTCATAGTTGCTCTGTTGCGGATTGTTGGGGCGATGGTTGAAGAGTGAACCCCAGGGCGAGCAGTACTCTCTCGCCTTTCCCCTATCTGTGGCGGGCTTGGGACACCGCACGTCGCCATGCGTCCCGCAAGGTTTGCCGCTGGTCAGCGCTAATAGTTGGCTCAAAGCGCTTGTCCATTTGCCACAGTTGAACAATTTCCTGCTCGCTCTCCCAGTAGCCCACAGCCAGACCTGCCAGGTAAGCTGCTCCCAGGGCAGTGGTTTCAGTCACCTTGGGTCGAACCACGGGCACACCCAAAATATCTGCCTGGAACTGCATCAGCAGGTCGTTGCGAGATGCGCCCCCATCCACCCGCAGTTCAGATAGATAAAGTTTTGAATCCTGACGCATGGCATCGATCACATCTGCCGTTTGGTAGGCGATACTTTCCAGGGCAGCGCGGGCAATATGGGCTGCCGTCGAACCACGAGACAGTCCGACAATGGTACCCCGAGCATAGCTGTCCCAGTAGGGCGCACCTAAACCTACAAAAGCCGGCACGAAGTACACGCCGCCGTTATCCGAAACGCTACAGGCAAGCGGTTCTACATCTTCACTGCGCTTGATGATGCCAAGACCATCTCGCAGCCACTGCACGACCGCTCCGGCAACAAAGACGCTACCCTCCAACGCATAGTCGGTACGACCGTTTACCTGCCAAGCAACGGTGGTTAGCAGCTTATGGTAAGAAGTGATAGGCTTTTCACCCGTGTTGAGCAGCATGAAGCAGCCCGTGCCGTAAGTATTCTTGGCCATGCCGATTTCCAGAGAAGCCTGACCAAAGGTCGCCGCTTGCTGGTCTCCGGCGATGCCAGCGATGGGAATCTGAGCACCGAGTAACCCTTCTGCTGTGTGTCCGTAGATTTCGGAGGAACTGCGTACCTCAGGCAGCAGGTTACGGGGAATATCTAGCAGAGTTAGCAGTTCCTCATCCCAGCCACCTGTGTGGATGTTGTAGAGCATGGTGCGGCAGGCGTTTGTGACATCGGTAATGTGGAGCGCTCCATGGGTCAGCTTCCAAACTAGCCAGCTATCTACTGTGCCAAAGGCTAACTCACCTCTATCGGCTTTCTCTCGCGCACCGGGTACGTTATCCAGCAGCCACTTCAATTTGGTGCCACTGAAGTAGGCATCAATTACCAGTCCGGTCTTACTCTGGAACAAGGCTTCGTGACCAGCCGCTTTCAGTTCATCGGCAAAGTCGGCGGTGCGGCGATCCTGCCAGACAATAGCGTTGTGAATCGGGCGACCCGTTTTTCTATCCCAAACAATAGTAGTTTCCCGTTGGTTGGTGATGCCAATCGCCGCAATGTCACTGGCTTCAATTCCGATTCTTGCTAGGGCAACGTTTGCAACCTCAATCTGAGACGACCAGATCTCATCCGCATCGTGCTCTACCCAACCCGACTGGGGAAAGATTTGCTGGAATTCCTTCTGGGCTAGGGAGAGGATGTTGCCCTGGCGATCGAAAACAATAGCGCGGGAACTGGTGGTGCCTTGATCGAACGCGAGAATGTATTGAGTCATCGGTTTGTGCTAAATGAAGTTAGTTAAAGAATGGTCGGAGCAGGCTTGGTGCTCAATGCAACAGAGCCCGATCGCTAAAACTCTGAACGCTGCATCTCTTGCCGATAGAATTGTTTAAGCTGTTCTCGGCTGAGGACGCGACCAATCAGAAAATCGTAGCTAAAAGCTCCTAGCAGCCCACCCAGCAGGGGAACCAGGATCGGAACGATCCTGATAGTGCTGCCGATTAGACCATTGTTCTTCAAGCCAGCAACAACACTGAACAGATGCGGTCCAAAATCACGAGCTGGGTTGATGGCGTAACCGTGCATGCAGCTAAAGCTGATGCCAAATGATTTAAGCAATTATACTTAGCCTATTAACCTGACGTAACAGGCGATCACTGCGGGAGTTGGGCTGGAAAAACAGGCACGACATCATCCACAGCATCCTTTGTATTTTTTAATTGGACAAATTTGTCCAATTTAAAGTTATTTATGTCCATCGGCTTAATACTTTGACAGCGCTCGAGATAGATTTGAGCGGCTCTATCTTCTGGGTTAAGCCTCAACACTTCTTCAAACAGTCTTTCCGCATACGTAAATGAATGCCGATTGTAATGCAATAAGGCTTCCTCAAATACCGTTTTCGTAATTAACTTGCCCTCTCGGAGTTTAGGTGGATCGGCATCAAATACCTCGTAAACACTCACTTCTGTTGATTTTCCCTTAACCTGAACCCGGTCGATGATGCGAAAGACATATTGATTCACATCTTCTAATTGAGCAAAAGTATGGTGAGAGATTAACAGCGATACGCCATACTTTTTCGTTAATCCTTCAAGGCGAGAGGCTAAATTGACAGCATCACTGATGACGGTACTATCCATTCGGTTTTGTCCCCCGACTGTACCCAACATCAAAGAACCTGTATTGATGCCAATACCAATCTGAATCGGCATATAGCCAGAATTAGCGCGATGCTGATTGTATTCGGCAAGTCGGTGCAGCATGGCAATTCCTGCTAAAAGAGCATCATCAGCATTACTGCCAAATAGAGCCATAATCGCATCACCAATATATTTATCAATAAAACCTTGATGAGCGACGATCGCAGGCTCCATGCGACTGAGATAGGCATTAATAAATTTAAAATTGTCTTCTGGGGTCATGCTTTCCGATAGAGTGGTGAAATCTCGAATATCGGAAAATAGCACCGACATCTCCTTCTGCACAGAGTCGCCTAATTTGATATCTACAATGCTTTCCTTTTCTAAAAACTGGAGAAATTGAGAGGGGACAAAGCGTGAAGAAGCTTCATTGAACTGAGTTAGCTTGCTCTCACTTTCCTTGACTTCCGAGTAGAGTTTGGCATTAGCGATCGCAATTGCAGCTTGGGCGGATAAGAGCTTGATTACTTCTAATCTGTCGGGGGTAAAAGCTCCTGCGGCAAGATTATTCTCCAAGTAAACAATACTGATTAGTTTGTCTTGATTAATCAGGGGAACGCACAGAATCGACTTGGGTTGATTTTGGGTGATGTAGGAATCCTTGGTAAATTGTCCCTCACGAGTAGCATCATTTAAAACGACACTTTCCTTAGTGCGGGCAACATAGTTAATAATTGCTGATGAAAGTAGCCCAGTCGAGCCATATACTCCTACAGATTCAATTGGAACCGACTGCAATACGGTGATGCTATCCTCCTTCGCTGCACCTTCTGCTTCAATCAGCAGTTTACCCGCTTGTTCCAAAATCAAAAAGCCTTTTTGCGCTCCAGCATTCTCAATCAGAATCTTCATCAATTTTGCCAGTAATTTATCTAGCATCATTTCGCCGGAAATTACTTGGCTAGCTTTCATCACGCTGGCTAAATCCAGTACTTCTGAACTCTCACTGCCACTTTCCGTGACTCTTGACTGACTGGTAACTTTGCTATCAGACTTCCTGGAAAGCAACTGGGGATATCGCGCTTCCAAATCCTTGACTTTAGCAACTGCTCCCCATTGGCGATAGCAATGACGAGCATCCAGCATATAGACTTGTGCGATTTTGGCTTTACCTAAAGCTAGATAAAACTTCGCCGCTAGTTCATGAGCCAGCGCTTCGTCATTGATGTATTCGTGTTCTTTCGCTAGTTCGATAGCGCGATCGTAACAGTCTGTTGCCTTATCTTTGTGACCAAGAACTCGATATCGCTCTGCCTCTACTAAATAAAATTTATTGAGGTGATTCATTGGGGCAGAACTCGCCCATTTTTTTATCTTTTTTTGATTAGATTCAACCTTTTCAAGAATTCGTTTTTGCTCAAACTTAGAAACATCAAAATATATAGCAAGATGAACAAGAGAATTGTAGAAATGGGAAAGAGGAAAAGCTCCTATGGCATTGTCGATATTTTCTTCTACCAAGGCGGCATTTTCAAGAGCTTGTTGATAGTCTTGAAAAAGATAGCCTAGGTATAGTTTAAAAAAATAGAGAGAGTGACAAATATTTTTAGTATTTGCTTCCAAATGAATGGGTAGCATTTTTATTTCATCATAGCTTTCCCCAATTAAACGACACTTATTTTCTGCTCCGATTAAGTCCTCGATTTGTTTCCCTGCTAGCCTTATCTTTGTCCTCATGAGACCAAAGATAATATCTAATTTATTTGGCTTTTTGGGAAAGCGAATTCCCAACATTGTCAATACGGATAGTGCAGTCTTAACAGCTTCCAATGGTTTGTTATGCGCCGTATAGTCTTGGATTTTTACTTCATAGACTTTTACTTTGTCTAACAACGTCTTGCCTTGTTGCAGCACAACAGAAGCCAATCTCTCCATTTCCTCAAAGTTACCACTCAAGCTAGCTGCCTCTGCTGCTTCCACATAAAGTGCTAGGGTGAGGTCATACTGGTTTTGCCAGCTATCTGCACTGAGGCAATTAATACCAAGTTTTAAGTAATTCCATGCTGATTCATAAGCGGCTGATACCTTGGCTTTTTTACCAGCAATGAGATTTAATTGAGCTAGGAAATCGCGTTCTGACGGGGCAGTGATTAATTCAATACCAAAGTTTAGCTGATTGACGACATCAAAAATCTTTTGTTCTCGTAACTGTTGCGAAGTATTTTGTAACAGGAGTTGCCCGATTTTCCAGTGAACGGCTTGCTTGTCTTCTGGGGGAATTAGGGAATATGCTGCTTGCTGTATCCGGTCATGGGCAAACTTGTATTCAATAGTTGTTGGTTGGTTTATTTCTAATGATGAATTACCGACGATATCTAGCTCAATTAACTTGTGGGCATCGCTCAGGGGCAAGATTAGATTAATTGCGATCGCTTCTTGCAACTCAGCTGCTGTTTCTCTTTGAGACTTTTCATAAACTATTGCTAGCGTTTCGAGGTCAAACTGATTGCCTATTGCAGCAGCTAGCTGTAATACCCGTTGTGTAGAAGCACTCAACTTTTGAATCTTGCTAGCCATTAGCTCCACAACATTATCGGTGATGCCCTGCGCTTTAATCTGCTCTAAATTCCACTGCCACGTTCCTTGACTTCTTCCATTCTTACTAGAGGGAGTAAAGTCAAACTTTATCAGATTTTCGGCATAAAGGGCTTTCAAAAACTCTTGAAGGAAGAAAGGATTACCACCCGTTTTTGACAGCACCAATTCAGCAAGAAGATTTGTCTTGTTTGGAGAGCAGTTGAGAGTGTCGGAAATTAACTGATTGACGTTGGATAGGTCTAGAGGTGAAAGGAAAATACGCTCGACTCTAACCCCAGCTTCTCTTATCTCGTCAACCGTTAACATTAACGGATGAGCTGTACTCACTTCGTTGTCACGGTAGGCACCAATGAAGAATAAATATTGGCTATCGGGCGCACTCATCAGCAACTTAATCAGCTTTAGTGAAGCGACATCTGCCCACTGCAAATCATCGATAAACATCACTAAGGGATGTTCGGGTTGGGTAAACACCCGGATGAAGTTTTGAAATACAAGATTGAAGCGGTTTTGAGCCTCAGCTGCTGCTAACTCTGGCACCTCCGGTTGCTTGCCTACAATCAATTCCACTTCAGGAATCACATCAATAATCACTTGACCATTGGCACCAAAGGCAGCTAAAAGTTTTTCTCGCCATTGGGCAAGAGATGCTTCAGTTTCAGTTAAAAGTTGCCGTACTAAATTCGAGAAGGCGTTGACAACCGCTGAGTAGGGTATATTGCGCTGAAGCTGGTCGAACTTACCTGAGATAAAATACCCTCGACGCTTAGTAATGGGTTTATAAATTTCCTGCACCAGTGCTGACTTACCGATGCCAGAATAACCCGATACCAGCATCATTTCGCTTTTAGTGAGCAATGAGCAATGGGGAGTAGTGAGTGGGGAAACAGATGCAGAGAGTTTTTCATTCCCCACATCCCCGTGTCCCTCTGTCGCCGTACCTTCTTCTCTCCCTAATCCCTCTCCACTGACTCGTTTGCGCTCCGCGCACGCTACGCGAACAAATGCCGCTAGGAGAGTTTCTACTTCTGCCTCACGTCCATACAGTTTTTGCGGAATTTGAAACTTGTCAAAAATATCGTATAGACCAAGCGGAAACTCTGAAATCTGGCTGTTATTTTGTAATTGCAAAAGACATTCTTCTAAATCCGCTTTAATTCCCCAAGCACTTTGATATCGCTCCTCAGCTGTTTTTGCTAACAACTTCATAACGATATCTGAAACAGCTTTGGGAATTTCTAGATTTAGTTCGTGAGGTGGTACGGGTTGTTTAGCGATGTGACAATGAACTAACTCCACTGCATCAGTGGTATCAAAAGGCAATTGATTGGTGAGTAGTTCATAAAAGGTAGCACCGAGAGAATAAAAATCCGTCCGGTAATCCAGCAAACGGTTCATTCTACCCGTTTGTTCCGGTGAAATATAAGCTAAAGTTCCCTCTAAAATATTCGGGTTTTTAACCTGAGCTTTAGTGAGGATGGGGTTTTCGCGGGATAAGATGGTGGAAAGACCAAAGTCGATGAGTTTAAGCTGCTTTGTATATGGATTGAAAACGATATTAGATGGGTTGATGTCTTTATGGATAATATGGCTACTGTGAATTTCTCCTAGAGTCTCAGCAATCTTTATGGCAAGGAAGAGAAATTCTTTGAGTGCGAACGCATTGTTATTCATCAAAATCTTTAAGGATTCGCCCCCAAAATCCTCAAAGATTATTACCGGACTATTTCGATACTTTTCTAACCCATAAGCTCTGACAACTCCTTCAATACTAAGCCTATGGGTGATTTCATATTCCTGTTTGTACCTGACGATTTCTTCCGGTGTGGGGTAGTCTTCCTTCAGAAACTTGAGGATAACTGATTTATTATCTTCCTCTCGGATGGCCCGATAGACTAGGGATTTGGAACTTTCATAGATTTTGGCAAGAATCTGGTAGCCTAACAGGACGCTCATTGTTCTGACTCTTTAACAGGTAGCTTTTGAACTGGTTAAGATGCGCCCGTTTTTAGAACAAATAATTTCAAGATTAAACTTGTTTGATTGCTAATGTTCTCTCTAGGTGATTATGAGAACTATACACCTATCCTTGGTTAGCCAATAAAAGTTTGAGTTGATTAGCGATCGCCTCCAGTAATTCACGCTTGTCTAGTGGTTCCGCTAGGCAGTCATTAGCCCCTAGCTGTAGGGCGCGACGGTGGCTGAACCTGTCAATGTTGGGTGAGATAAAAATAAAAGGTGTCTTGGCTGTAAGCAAATTCTCACGTAATTTATTTAAAACCCCATATCCATCAAGCTTAGGCAAGTTAATGTCACAAAGAATCAAGTCAGGTTGGAATTCTTTAGCTAACAGGAAGCCGAGGCAACCATCTTGAGCACTCATGACCTTAAATTTCTCGGAGTAGAGTAATCGGCAAATGGCTGAACGCATAGCCTCATCATGTTCAATTACTAAAATTGATTTCTTTGTGGCATTTTTAGAAGTTGACTGAACACGCAACCCTGATTGATTTATTTGAAACATTATTAATGACGCGAAGTTGATATTTAGTTGAGACAAAGTACTGGTCAGAAAAAATGAAGAACTTCTGAAAAAGCGTTCATTCATTAAGTCAGTGAATATTTTTCTCGCTTACCAGCCGAGAGCGTTGGCTATCTGGTTAGTCAGGGAGATAGGATTGAAAGGTTTAGCGATCGCTCCTGCCACACCAAACGGCTGGAGCTGTTGTGGAGAGAACCAACGCGCTTTTGCCGTCAATAACACGACTGGAATCAGTTGCGTAACCGGATTGGCTCTTAACTTTTGGAGAAACGCAAAGCCGTCTATTTCTAGCATGGAGATATCTAAAACAATGGCATCCGGTTGCACTGCCACTGCTCTGTCCAACCCTTCCTGAGCGGAGGCAACTGACTGCACATCCCAACCGCCCAGATCTTGTAGGCAGGCTTGTACTATTTCCCGAACATTGGCTTCGTTATCAACCAGCAAAACTAGTTTGGTGGTCATCGCCACCTCCAGTGCGTTCATACAGTTCCAGTCAATCTCACTGACTTTGGGGTTGAACCTGAATTTCTGCACTGGCTTGAGACTTGCAAAACTTTCAACGCAAATGGTGGGCTGGCAATAGCTTTCCAAGAAGGCAGCGTTTGAATTTTGCATGGCTTGGCTCGATCGCTCCAGCGTTTGTGGAGACTTCCAGTGTGCTGTATTCATGGTCTTTAGTCTGCGAGCGTTAACCAGCAAGTCTCAGTCATCCTAGGCTAGTTCAGGTCGTGTGCTGAGGTTGCTATGTCTCAAGACTAAAGAAAGAAAATAAGGAACTTATAAGGACAGAAAGATTTTGAGAAAATAATTTCGCAGTGGCTGCTTACAAGCTTCAACTCAATATTTCAGCGGTCTGTTCAGGAGTGATTACGGGGCTAAAGGGCTTAGTCATGACCCCGGTTACGCCCATCGCGTGCAAATCCTGCTCGGTCATCCGGTAACTTCCGTATCAGCATCTTCTCAGGAGGCTGCGATTAGCATAGTCTCAGCAAGCTGCGGATTTTGTCTAGTCGGAGAATTTGTCAGCGTGTCAAGATAGAGTTCAAGAAAAAACGCAATTTCTTTTTTAGCGCTGTTTTTCAGGCAAGATGGGAGTGTCGGAGCCACAATCACATAGGTTTGTGTGGCTTCCTCAAGCAAATCAAGAATTTGTGCTGGAGTTACATCCTGATACTGCTTTTGCCGACTCGCCAAAACGTTAAACAGCGGCAAATCAAGACTTTTAAAAGCTAAAGCTTCTAGATCTCTAAAGTTAACAGTCATCTTCCCTGATTGAATGCAAGCTGTATTCATGGTTTTTAGTCTGTGAGCGTTAACAAGCAAGTCTCAGCCATCCCAGCGTCGTTCAGGTAGTGCGCTGAAGTGGCTTTCTCTCAAGACTAAATAAAGAAAATAAGGAACTTATAAAGATGCTTATGAACCTTACTAAGGATGTCATTGTTAAAACCAATTGATATTTAGAGGCGGCTGGAGAAGTTGTGCTAGGTTTGGCTCGGTCTAGTTGACAATCTTTCCCAATGAATCATTCTCCGGATGCTATTCCCCTGAAGCCTCGTAGCGAAAGCCTGAGTTTGAGAACTAAACTTGCCTATGGAGTTGGAGAACTCGGAGGGGAGATTCCTAACAACATCTTGGTGTTTTTCCTGCTGTTTTTTCTCACCTCAGTAGCCGGGTTAAATCCTACCCTAGCTGGCAGCGTCTTGCTAATTGGTAAAGTTTGGGATGCCATTAACGACCCCTTGATTGGAATCTTGAGCGAAGCGCTAACGCGCCGCTACGCTAACGCACCCGTTCCCCTCTAGGCAGACGCTACCCCTGGATACTTGTAGGTGCTATTCCCCTAGGTGTGTGCTTCTTCTTGCAGTGGTTTGTTCCACCCACCACCAACCAGTGGCTACTGTTTGCCTACTTCTGTGGGATAGCTCTGCTGTCAGACACAGCCTTTACAGTCGTTGCTGTTCCCTATAGTACCCTGGCTGCCGAACTGACGACTGGTTATGACGAACGCACGAGCCTGGTTAGTTTTAAAGCTGCCTTTAGCATTGGTGCTAGTATCCTCTCCCTGACTTTGGCTCAAATAATCTTTGCCAAGATTGCTGACCCTTCCAAGAAGTATTTGATTCTGGGAGCCGTGTGTGGGATTATCGCCATATCTGCAATCTACCTATGTGTTTGGGGTACCTATAAACGCTACAAGGCAATCCAAACCCAACGAATTCAAATTTCTCAGCTATCCCTACCAATAAGGCAACAGCTCCAGATTGCCTTCAGCAATTTCCCATTTTTGTGCATCATTGGTATCTATCTGTGTTCCTGGTTGGGTCTACAGCTAACGGCAGCAATCTTGCCCTACTTTGTGATTAACTGGATGAGACTGCCAGACCATCACTTTACCCAAACAGCGATCGCCGTTCAGGGTACAGCCCTAACAATGATGTTTTTCTGGAGTGCAGTCGGTCAGCGATTGGGAAAAAGAGCCATTTACTGGATGGGGATTCCCTTGACTATTTGCGCTTTAGTCGGACTGCGTTTCTTACAACCGGGTCAAGTGGGACTGATGTACGTCTTAGCCGTGATGGTAGGGATTGGTTTGTCCACAGCCTACCTGGTACCTTGGTCGATGCTGCCAGATGTGCTGGATCTGGATGAACTCAATACAGGACAGCGGCGAGAGGGGATTTTTTGCGGCTTGGTCGTGCAGCTGCAAAAAATTGCGGTGGCGATCGCACTTTTCCTAGTGGGTAAAATTTTAGACTCGGCTGGATTCATCCCCACAACTCCCGGACAGCCACTTCCTTCTCAACCTGAATCAGCTCTTTTAGCAATCCGTTTGCTGATCGGTCCCGTGCCAGCTTTAGTGTTAGTTTTTGGCTTGATTTGCGCCTACTTCTATCCAATTACTCGCTCTGTGCATGGAGAAATTCTGCTAAAACTACTAGAGCGCAAGAATAGCTCCAAATAGCTCTAGACTTTTATTTTTATGCTCTAGAATTTGGGCGAAACATAATGAAATTTTCCACACCATTGATATTAACTCGTGCTGTTAGGTGATACCCAAAGTATTTGTACAATCCCACATTTTTGGGATTTGCTGTTTCCAGATACACACCAATTGATGTGGGATGTGCTTCTGAACGTGCATGAAGTGCCTCAAGCAGAGCGCGAGCGTATCCTTCGCTTTGAAAATTTGGGTGAACGCCCAAGAGCCTCAGGTAGTCATGTAGCTGTGGGGGATGGTGTCGTTCTAAAATTCTCAATTCATCGTCAATCACTAAAATTCGTTTGGTCATGGTTCATAGTTCATGGTTCATGGCTCATGGTTGGGGGAAGTGAACCTAATTTCTGGACAAATGCGGCATGTTCAGGAGATTGCACTCCCTCTTGT
>DATNPH010000264.1:0-55405 GCA_036703315.1 Coleofasciculaceae cyanobacterium | reverse complement strand
CTCAGCAACAGTTAAATGAAGCTGGGTATCTGTTTTACCTATCGCCCGATCGCTGACAATTTATGCAAGTCGCCGTGATACAATTCATAGATTTGTCCGCTACAGCTATTAACCCCCAACTCCCAGAATAAAAGCCTCTCCTTACATTTCTACCTTCTGCCATCTGCCTCCTGCCATCTGCCTTCTTCACGACTTTGTAATGAGAGCATCAACCCTGCGCGATGCGTAAGCGTTCCATCCCTGCATAGACATTGAACCGTTCTCCACGCAGAAATCCTACTAGGGTAATACCAAACTCCCTCGCCACTGCCACAGCTAGACTGCTAGGGGCTGAAACGGCACAGACAATCGGCACTCCCGCTGCCAAACATTTCTGTAAAATCTCAAAGCTAGAGCGTCCACTTACCATCACAATGTGGTTATTTAATGGCAACTGGTCACTGATTAATGCTGAACCGACTAACTTATCCAGTGCATTGTGACGCCCAACATCCTCTCGCACAGACAGCAACTGTCCTTGGGCATCGAAAAGAGCTGCCGCATGTAACCCCCCAGTAGTTGAAAAGATTTGCTGAGCTGAATGTAACTGATCCGGCAGGCTGTAAATCACTTCTACTGGCACATTTAGGATGTCTGATATTACCGGGCATCCTCGTAAGCGCAAGGCTTCCAGACTTGCTTTTCCACAAACTCCACAGGCACTTGTGGTAAAAAAGTGGCGTTCCAGAGGCTGCAAATCTAGACTCAGCCCCTCTCTGAGTTTCACATTCACGATGTTGTAGCGCTGCTCACCATCAACATCGGGCTCTACACAGTAGCTGATGCGCTCGATATCCTCTCGAGTGTTCACCACTCCCTCGCTGTAGAGGAAACCTGCTGCCAGTTCAAAGTCAGCCCCTGGTGTTCGCATGGTAACAGCCACTGTCTTGTGCGGAGAAACTAGACGAATTTCTAAGGGTTCCTCGGTCGCCAACTGGTCAGAGCGCGATCGCACTTTACCATTTTCCACCACCCAGACTTGAGCTTTGGTTTTGCTTCCAGGGGGCTTCGTCATACTTCATACTTCAACCTTTAGTTAACTCACTCCTAAGGTAAGCTGTCGGTCACTTAAGTTGCATTGTGACTAGGGAATGGGTAAAGGTTGATTTAAAAACCTTTTCCCCTTACCCTTTCCCCTTTTCCCCAAACGATGAGATGGCAAGTTAAATATGGAATAGTTTATCTAGATATTTGAGTCCTGACCCTGTATTAAATAACACTACGCTATCGTCCCGACTGACCTCACCGGCTCGATTAATTGTTTGAACGCGGGTAGACAGGCAGTTCCTTCAGGAGCTAGAAAAAACTAACCCCTGGTCACTGCTTAGTGTTTGTTGACTCTAAGCTTTCATCAGCAAGCTGCTACGACTACAACCTCCAAGCCAACTCCAGTCAGAGGGTACAGACTCAAGGGGAAGGTAGTGTGCCCAAGCGTTACCGGATTCATCTTGGTAGATAACGGTAATTTCGGCAAGTGCGTTTCCTCCCCAAGGTGCCTTAACCAGAATTTTATCTCCGGGTTGGAAGACTTCTTCTTCAGTATTTGTAGCACTCTCAAGAGTCTTTACGGGTTTGATTTCTTTCCTGTAAGGTTTCTTGTCGAAGTAGCGGCGGTTAGTAGGAGCTTCCTCTTGAGGTGGTGCAGGAGTTTCTTCTACAGGTATAGGTATCTGTTCTGGTTCTTCTTCAGGTTGTGCAGAGATAATAACCGGGGCAGGACTGTTGGGGGGTTCCTCTTGAGCTGAGACAGGAGGAATGTCCTGAGTTGGAGCTTTGGGGGGTTCTAGGGGTGTTTCTAAAGGTTCACGGGCAACACTCTGGCTGAGTGAGGCGAGATGGGAAAGGTCAAATTTTTTGCTAGTTTTTTTCTTGGGCATAGAGAGGTAATCGATTTTCGTTTTCTATCTTCTTAGGTCGGGGAACTTGACGATATTTCGCCAATGTCTAACAGTTAGACATTCGTTGTGGATTGCGATTGCCTACGGCTTTACTCGAAGCTGATCGCTCCTCAACCGAAGCTTTCGCGCCCCATCTCCTGCCACTTTCTCAGGATAAGATGCACTACCCGGATTTGTCTTGGATTTCAAGGATATCTTGTAATGATTTCGTTCCTGCTGTGCTGCCAGATTAGGTGGCAATCGATCATCCAAGATCTAAAATCCTCTGTCAGTTGTATCGAATGAATGCGATTTAGGCAAGTGCTCGCCAAGCCAAAAATGACTCAATGTCCTCATTTGCCCACGATTTGTATACAATTCAGGAGGCTCTGGGCGATCGCCTCAATCAGAACAAACGTTTGGTCAGGGAGCAGCTCACTAAATTTCTAACTCTTCGAGAGCGCTCACAGACTCTTCATATTGTTTTTTCTAAATTTTACTGACACTTTAAAATTTTTAACCTTTTCAATTACCTTCTAGACTATTTATAGTAGTTGTTTAGTTAGTCTTATTAGAAACTAGCTCAATCCGGATAGCTCTAGCTTAGTTGTGTATCTATTTCCAATCCGTACTGAAACAGGGTGCTATGACTTCTAAAGAAATAAATTCCAAAAACCCAGATAATTAGCCAAACCCCGAGAAAGGAAGATAGCAGATTAGAAATGAAGATGCCCCTAAAACTTCTTACTCTAAGCCTACTCTTATTAGGTTTGTTGACAGCTTTTTTCCTATACAGAAAAAAATTCCAGTATCAATCCTACTGCGCTGAACCAGTTTTAGCTAATTTAAAACAAGGGAAAACTTATGGCTTTCCTGAGAAAGTAGTTGTTAAGCCTTGGGATGGTCGGCATAATGTTTATGCCGTTTTTATGTTAGCTAATGACGTAAAGCCCAATAAAAGTCTCATCGTAAGCTTACCATCAGCTGGAAACTACTGTGGCGGAATTGAGAGGGTTGAAACCGGATTTGAAGGAGTGGAAGCGAAACCAGGATATTATCTAGTGAAAGCCAGCTTGAAAACACGGACTTCTACTTTATTAATTACACGAGGCTTTTTACAGCAACTCAAAGACCCACGGAATTGGAACCTAGTTTAAGTGGTTGTTACACTCTTAGCTTGCTGATTCGAAAATTGTAGCTTCGATGCTAAAAAGTGCTTTTTCTAGGTCGTCATTGACAATTTTGACATCGAATTCATCAGCCGCATCGATTTCGACTTTAGCACGCGTTAACCGTCGGACGATCGCTTCTTCAGTATCCTGACCCCGACTACGAATTCGCTGTTCTAGTTCGGTTAGGCTTGGAGGCAGAATAAAAATACGCAGAGCAGTTGGGAAGGTATCATGAATTTTCCTAGCTCCAACCACTTCAATTTCTAAAATCACTGAGCGATTTTGTTGAATTTGCCGCTCTACTTGCAAGCGAGGCGTTCCGTAATAATTACCAGTATATTCTGCCCACTCTAGAAGCTCACCAGCTGCCACCATTTGTTCAAACTTGTCACGACTGACAAAGTAATAATGCTGTCCGTCAATTTCGCCCAAACGGGGTTGGCGTGTTGTTGCTGAGACACAAACATACAGTTCTGGGTGGCGTCGAATCAGTGAGCGCAGCAAAGTCCCCTTACCAACACCACTTGGACCGGTTAATACAATGAGTCTGGCTGTTTGCATTTTGAGTGGAGGAAAGGCTTAATTAGTGTTTTGACCATCTTTTCCGATCACGAAGCGATGAGCAACAGTTTCCGGCTGAATTGCCGATAGAATGATGTGGCTAGAATCGGTAATAATAACAGCTCTGGTACGACGCCCGTAAGTGGCATCAATGAGCTGTCCGCGATCGCGAGCATCAGTAATGATACGCTTAATGGGGGCAGACTCTGGAGAGACAATCGCAACGACTCGGTTTGCCGACACGATATTACCGAAACCGATATTAATTAGCTGAATGTCCATGAAGAGCTAGCGGCGAGCGCCGAATGAGGAGCGATTAAGACAGACTTAATCTTTATGGTATCCACAATAATTTCGGCTTACAAGCTAAAAACCACACAAAAGCTGGATTTTAGGATTTATCTTGCTCAATTTGCCTATTTTGTGGAAACAGTCTGTAGGTAGATATATGTGCCACTTTTGAAATTGTCAGTCTACTCGTGTTCATAGGAGTGTGCCTTAAATTTGCCTTTAATTGATTCAAGCAATACGAACGGCATGAAACACTTGTTAACGTTGATCTGAGAGGATAGAAGTACTTTAATACTTGACGTGATTATCAAAAAGGCGGCTTATACATGCAACCGGTTGACTTTACTACCCTAACGGCTGCTTGTTGTGAGCTGCGTGCTGAATGGGTTCCAGGACGAACTGAACAGGTTTATCAACGCGATCGCTACACCATAGCGCTCTGCTTACGCACCCTGAAACATCGGGGTTGGCTGACGATTTGCTGGCAGCCCCAAGCCGCTCGAATTTGCATAGGTGACCCACCTCCCAAGACACCCGATACCTTTACCTTCAGTGACCAACTACGGCACCAGTTAAGCGGTCTTGCTCTAGTTGCGATCGAGGCTATAGCGCCTTGGGAACGTGTATTAGATTTGCAATTTGCCCGACGACCAGGAGATCCAGCGAGTTTTCACCTGTATGTCGAAATTATGAGCAAATACAGTAACGTCATCCTCACCGGTGCCGACAATCTGATTATCACGGCTGCCCATCAAGTGAGTTCGCAGCAATCAAGTGTCCGTCCCATTCAAACCGGACAACCTTATGAACCCCCCCCTACCCTTACTGGTACTACTCCCAGCCTGACTGAATCCCAAGAGCGTTGGCAAGAACGAGTCAGTTTGGTACCAGGAGCCTTGCCGCGTCAGCTGCTCAAGAGTTATCGAGGTTTGAGTCCAGTACTTGTGCGCTTAATGGTGCAAGCTGCTGGCTTAGACCCTAACCAGTCCACTGAGAGCCTTCAGGCATCCGATTGGCAGCAGTTATTTCAACGTTGGCAAGAATGGCTACAAATAATAGACAAAGGACAAAAGGATAAAGGAGAATCACCCTTTCAACCTGGCTGGACAGACCAAGGATACACTGTACTAGGCTGGGGTGTGATTAAGCCAGCAAACAATGTCCAAGCCTTACTCGATGAGTACTACACTGCCGAGCTGAATCAACAAGAGTTTGCCCAGTTGCGTCACCAACTCACTCAGAAGCTGGGCAATGTTCTAGCAAAACTTCGTCAGAAAGGTTCTACCTTTGAAGAACGCTTACAGCAATCTGACCAGGCAGATCAGTACCGACAACAAGCCGATTTATTGATGGCGCACCTCCACAATTGGGAACCGGGAATGAAAGCCATCACACTGGTTGACTTTGAGACTAGCGAGCCAATCACGATTCCCTTGAATCCAGAGAAGAATGCTGTCCAAAATGCCCAAGCTCTTTACAAGCGTCATCAGAAACTCAAACGTGCCCGCAATGCGGTTGAACCCTTACTCAAAGACGTACAAGAAGAAATTCAGTATTTAGAGCAGGTAGAGGCATCTTTAGCTCAGCTAGACACCTACAAGACTCCAGAAGATTTACAAACGCTACAGGAAATCCGTGAGGAGCTAATTCAACAAAGGTATCTAGACGCGCCAGAACAACGCAGCCGTAATGTCTCCGATGTCTCTGAGCCATACCGATATCGAACACCCAGTGGTTTTGAATTATTGATTGGTCGCAACAATCGGCAGAATGACCAACTGACGTTTCGCACAGCTGGAGATTATGACCTGTGGTTTCATACTCAAGAGATTGCTGGTAGCCACGTCCTGCTCCGCCTAGAGCCAGGAAGTGTGCCAGACGAAACAGATTTGCAGTTTGCCGCTGACCTTGCTGCTCACTACAGCCAAGCGCGTCACAGTGAGCAAGTGCCAGTTGTTTACACTAAACCCAAGTACGTCTACAAGCCAAAAGGCGCTAAACCCGGTATGGCTATTTATAAACAAGAACGAATCCTTTGGGGGCGTCCTCAACAAGGCTGCAACTATCCTATGGAAGATACCTCCTCCTAAAGTGTAAATTTTGATGACAGAAAAATGGTATTTCCTGTTACGATAAATACAAAGAAATCCTTTGGCTGCCGATTTGGGAACGCGCAGCTTGGATTTCCTCCATAGACCCCTAGCATAAATAGCACAGCAAAAAGCTGGAGCTAGCTCAATTGTGCTGTTCAAGATAGAATTCAAACTGACTTTGGCAAGGGGTCTAACGTAGAGAGACAACACAAATAGTAACTATGTCAGACCAGCTGTTGAGGCAGCTGGTTTTTTGTCAGCACACAATCGCCCAGCTTAACTAGAAACTAAAGGTGGTGCGAATGGTGCCAATCACAAGGTCAGAGTTGCGACCAACAGAGCCAGGAGCAGTAATCCAAATAACCCCAGGCGTGACCGAGATATTATCGGTTAGCTGCATCTGATAAAACGCTTCTATATGTAAAGAAACATCGGGATCTGGATTGTTAAAAATGTCTACAAGCCTTGTAATTACTGGTGTGGAGTTTAATAAGGCTAGTCCAGCAGGAATCAAGGCTGGATTTAGGGACGTTGGATTTACGAAGTTTTGATTAACTTGTATATTCGTGTCCAGCACGAATGGCTCTACCCCAACGATGATACCCCCTAGGTTGCCTCGTTTACCCAGATCGGGGAAGGCTAGGGTAAGCGCTCCGTTAATAGTGTTAGCATTGCCTCGGCTAAACAGTCCATTTCCTGTGGATAGAGTCGTATTTGTCGTGTAGCCAACCCAGCCTCCCAGAACAAATCCATCATTAACCTGCCAGGATAGCTGTATTCCATAAGAATTACTAATGATTGGAATATCGAGGTTAAACCCAAGGGGAACTCCAGCAAACTCCGGCTGACTGAGTAATTGACCTATAGTGCCATTGAAAACAATGGGTGGAAGCGGTGGCGTTACGGCTGCTGGAATTGTCAGGTCGAGTGGAATCGTTATTGGTACTGGAAGCACTAGGTCGAGTGGAAGCGTTACTGGTGTTGGCAACGTTGTTCCCGCTGGAATCCTAGTTCCTGCTGGAATCGTTATTGTTCCTGGCAATCCTCCAGGTCTTGGTACTGTGATGGGAAATGGAAGAGTTGTTGTTGCCGTCAGCCGAGTTCCAGGTGGAAGCTGTGTTCCTACTGGAAGCACTTCTCCAGCTGGAATGGGTTGGTTGGCTGGAAAAAATCTTGGAGTTCCCGGTACAGCAGGGGGTTGAAAGTTGATGTTAACGGGTTGATTGGCAATGTTACGAAGAAACGTCCGGGGGTTAGAAAAAGGACTACCTGTAAGGGTTTCGCGATTGTAGGAGTTAATGTAAGTAAAGCCAATCTGGAATCGGCTCGTAGGTTTGTAGACTAACTGTGCCAAAGCACCGTAAGGACCACCGAACAAACCACCGTTACGTCTGGGGTTGGCCGTGTCACCCGCTAAATAACCCAGACTCAGTTCTAAGGTATTACCTAACTGCTGTCTGATTCCGATCCCAGACCCCTCAGCTAGGTAGTAGATAGGATTGCGCGTACCAAAGCGAGACAAGGCACCAAAAGCACCGTCACCGTCTAGGTAATTGAGGGTATTGGCAAAGTCATAAACTCTACCTCCATTGGCGGCAATGACAACTTCTGTGCTTTGACCGATGGGAAAACGATAGAGCAGTGCATCAATCTTGAGATTATTGTTGGCATCTTCGTCTGCAAAAGCGAGATTGCCTTCAAATGTTTGTGTTCTGCTGGTGAAGGTTGTCAGACCGGAGGCTTGAAGTCGTGTTCTTAACAAGTCTCGACCCGTGAAGCTGGTATCAAAACTAAGACGGGTTCGCGTCCCGAGAATGTTTATATTATCGAGATCTTGACCGAAGAAGTTTTGTCCTGAAAAAATACCTGTCAGCCCTAAGACGACTTCTCCATCTAGTTTTGTGGTGGTAGAGAATTGAGTCAGTTCCAGTTCTGTTGTGCGTGCTTCTAGAGCGTCTACTCTACCTCGCAGGATAGCCAGTTCTGGACCAAATTCCTCGATGAGTCGCTGTAGTGTCGTTAAATCTTTTTTAGTTGCAGCTCCTTCGCCACTGGCTGCGATTAAGCGTTCCATCTGTTGCACACAGGCATTCAGACCGGCTGCAAATTCATATCGGGTCATTGATCGATTGCCACGATAGGTGCGATCTGGGTAACCAGCAATACAGCCGTAGCGTTCCACAAGCGATCGCAACGCTTCAAATGCCCAATCACTAGGAGAAACATCCCGTAGTTGAGAGACGTTGGTCACTTGCTCGATAGTGTCTTCAGCAGGGCTATCGTTAGAGTAGTGCTCAATCTGTTGAAGAACAGTAGCGTCGGTTGGTACCGATGGCGATGTCGATGAACTCTCAGGCGATGTTAAATTTTGAATTATTGCCCCCTCTTCCCCTGTGTTCCCTGTAATAAGGGGGGCTTGAGGTGATGGAGAGAGAGCGGGGGAGGAATTATCTTTACTTGTAATTACCCAGTTATCACTTCCTGTTTGGGATGCTCCGCTCGAAGCTTCGCTCCCATTAAATATTTTTTCTTCTGCACGAATAAATTCGGGGGCATCTGACTGATTATGATTAACCGTGAGTGTATTTTGCCCTTTCCCAAATCCCGTTCGCTCACCAACCGCTAGCGAAGGTTTGCTGATTGTTACTGATGCTCGTGCTTCCAGCTCTGCAACACTTGGTCCATCTAGCTCAGTTACTGAGATCGTTGCAACTGGGTGTGCAGTACTGAGCACTGGGGAGTTTGGTGTTGGGCTGTTTGTTGGTTCAGTAGCTTTTATCGTTTCCGTTGCGATCGCATTGGTTGATCTAAAGCAGCCTTCCACACCCGCTGATACAACTAAAACTGCTCCCAAAATTGCTGGAGTAATTAGCCTCACATTCCACACAGTTCCAGACATCTGTTTGCCTCAACAGCGTTGTCATTTTCATCCTGACTATAGTAAGGGATTTTTATACCAAGGTCGCTTTATCTCCTTGATAACTCTGTGACAGTAGGATGCATCCCAATGAGATCAGAAATAATGTTCTTGTGGGGTGGGCATCCTACCTCCCTGAAGTTTTGGCTGCTCGTGTCGCCTACCCTAACTTCGGTCTAGAAAGTAAATGTGGTTCGGATGACGCCAATCACAATGTCATCGTTGTTCGCGTTGTGGTCGGGAGCCGTCAGCCAAATAACTCCTGGCGTGATGGCGATGTTTTCCGTCAGCTGAAACTGGTAGAAACCTTCAATATGTAGTGAAGTGTCTGGATCTTCGCCGATTGCACTGCTTAAAGAATCACTGACACTAGTGACCTTAGGCTCCATCCCCACGATGATGCCTGCCACGCTGCCTTTCTTACCTAAGTCAGAAACAGCAAGGGTAACTGCCCAGTTCCAGATGCTCAGGTCACCTCGACCAATTGTGTCTCCAAGTGAAGATAGGGTACGAGTGGTAGTGTAGCCAACCCAACCACCAAGAGTGAAGTTAGGGTTGAACTCAAAGACTGCCTCTAAGCCGTAGGAATTGCTAGAAGTCGGCAGAGTAAACCCTCCGACAGGTCCCAAACGATCTACAAGCTGAGTGGAACCGGGGGAACTGCTAGTCGGTGGCACAGGGGCGGTGATGCTTGCCACGAACGAACTTAGATTGGCGCGATTGCTGCCAGCTGTAAGGTCGTTTTTGTATGAGTGAACGTAAGTCAAGCCCAGGGTAAGCTTGTCGATTGGCTTGATGGTTAGCTGTGCCAAAGCACCATAGGCACCGTTGAACAACCCGGCACCGCTGTTTGGGGTAGCGGCGTCACTCGCTAAATAGCCCAAGCTCAGTTCAATGGCGTCGCTGAATTCGTGCCTGATCCCGATTCCAGCACCCGTAACCAAGTTATAAATTGGGTTACGAGTACCAAAGTTAGAAAGTGCACCATTATCACCGTCACCATCAATACGAGGATTGACCGTATTGGTAAAGTCATCAGGTGCGCCAGCATTAGCTTCAATGACAACTGTTGTCTTCTCACCGATGGGGAACTGATACAACAGCGCATCTATAGCGACCTGATTATTGTCGCTAGTGCTATAAGTTCCAGCAGCAAATCGCAAATCACCTTCTGGTGTACGTGTGGTGTTAGCAGAGAAGGCACTCAGGTTTAATGCCTGGAGTCGAGTTCTGAGTAAATCCTTGCCAGTAAAGCTCGTATCAAAGTTGAGACGAATGCGATCGCCAAAAGCAGTTTCGCTGTCTATGTCTTCTGTAAAAGCATTTTGCCCCCTCGCGACACCAGTTAGCGCAAAGATAACTGCTGCGTTGAGTTTGGTAGTGGTAGAGAACTGATGGTCTTCCAGAAAAGCGACACGACCCTCCAGCTTATCCACTCGTGCTCCCAGAGCAGTCAATTCTGTTCTAAATTCCTGAACCAACCGCTGTAGAGTCTCTAAGTCCTGTTTCCTAACAAAGTCTGCGGTGCTAGAAGCAATTAGTCGCTCAATCTGATTTAAACAAGCATTTAATCCGGCAGCAAATTCGTAACGACTTAGTGCTTGATTACCACGATAGGTGCGATCGGGATAGCCAACGATACAGCCATAGCGCTCTACCAGACTCCGCAGCGCTTCATAAGCCCAGTCAGTGGGTCTGACATCAGTGAGCTGGGTAACATTGGTGACTTGGTCGAAGGGGTCGAGGGGGTCACTGCTGCTTTCGTTGCTGTAGTCATTAATTTGCTCTAGGACACTGGTATTGCTGGTATCCGAAGGCATTTGAGCAACCAAACTTGGTGCTGATAGCGGTGTCTCAGCTGTTGGAGTATCGGGGGGGATGACAGTGCTCACTGTTGATGGTTGAGTTGAGTCAGCAATAGCTGGTATGCGATCGCTTACTGTCATTGGTACTGAACTCTCAATGTCATTAACAGTTAGTCCCTCCCGCTGAGTTGCCCAGATAGTTGCACCCCCTGCTGTGGTTGTAACAGATGAGGTATCGCGACCCACCTCCTGAACGTGAGCCTCTACAATTTGGGGCTGAGCTTCTTCCTTAGCTGCTGGCGTTTCCCTTGCGCTCGCACTAGCTGATACAACCAAAGCCGCTCCCAAAATCGCTGAATTACCTAGCAGCGAATTCCAAAAATTTTTATACATTTGTTATCCTCACACCCGTTCAAGATTCTCAGAAATTCGTGATTTGCAGACACAAAAAATTTTGAATATCATTCTCAAATCACTGTTTGGCTTTAGGAGAGTCCTTGTCAATAGCACAGCGTCAGCTCAGCTATGATCAGGAGCCTTGCCATCACTTCAAGAATTAAGAATAATTCCTGAGAAGACAAAAAGATAGATAAGAAACACAAAACAAGTTTTCCCGGAAAAAAAATCCCCTAGGCGGGGACTGTCAGGAAATTTGCGGTCTTTTGTGCAGGCTTATCAGTCTATTACAGAAAAATTGGCGTGAAAGCAACATTAAAGACCAGTTATTATCTGAGCCAAGTTTGACAGCTTGTCTTTTGACAGAGATGAGTGCTCAGCCTATGATGGGAAATTAAAAAGCAATTAATGCGATTTACTAGCAATAGTCAGGATGCTACAACGCTTCCCTTACTGACCTGTGATGAACGACAGACAAACAGCTGAAGCAAATAACAGATATTACTCGACAGGCTCATCCAGGTGCTCTGCGACAGAACGGTAGAGAGCGAGAACATGATTATCCTGGAGACGGTAGAAAACCTTGCGGCCCCGCTTGTGATACCGCACCAGCCGCATGGCGCGCAAAGCCCGTAGCTGATGAGAAACCGCTGATTCGCTCATGTCGAGTGCTGCGGCAAGGTCGCAAACACAAAGTTCTTTGATTGCCAAGAGTGAGACAATCCGTAGACGGTTTGTATCTCCTAAGAGGCTGAAGAATTCAGCCATCCGCTGAGCTTTTTCTGCATTGAGAATTTGACTCTGAAGCGGCTGGACATGATCAATCTCAACTGGGTGTGGCGGATGACAGTTTAGATTTTCAACGTCCTGAAGAGAACTGACTGTAACCCCTGTAGCTGGAAGTTGGGCTGACATCTTGATTTTAGTGGCTTTTAGATGTGTAAAGTATAGCTGTTTAACTTTGTGACGTACTCCACGCCTAACCGCATTCGTGGTATGAACCCGCAGATGAGAGTGACGAGCTTCTCAAGATCAAACCTTGACGGCTGCGCCACACAGCCACGACAGCGTTGAATCAGTTTTTAGATTCTCCACCTTACTTGAATTTATCAACCACCAGCACGGATTTCATCTAATTTGGCACGTACTGCCTGGATATCTTGCCACATTAGCCACTTAGGACTGCCCGACTCCCGTGAAGGATTCCGCAGCAGGTAAGCAGGGTGAAGAATTGGCATACACATACGCCCTTCCCACTCTATCCAGGTACCTCGAATTTTGGTGATGCCACGCTTATCACCAATCAACCCTTTGACCGCTGTGGCACCAGTCAACAGAATCATCTTTGGGTCTACCAGGCGAATTTGTTCCATTAAATAAGGTTTACAAGCCGCGATTTCTTCAGTGGTGGGAACCCGATTACCTGGTGGTCGGCACTTAACAATATTAGAAATGTAGACATCCTGTTCAGTATCGAGCTTTACGGATGCCAGGATTTTCTCTAGCAGTTGTCCTGCCTTACCCACAAAGGGCAAACCTGTCTCGTCTTCGTTTTGACCAGGTCCTTCCCCAATAACCATGATTGGGGCTTTGAGGTTGCCACGTCCAACGACAGCATGAGTGCGAGTAGTCCCTAAGTCACATCGATGGCAAACATTGCAGTGTTGTGCGATCGGTACTATTGAGTCGTAAGTGCCGGGGGGAATGGGAATTTTGGCGTCGGTAGGAATTCGATCAAATTGAAAGTTAGCAGGCGTTGACGGCGTCAAGGCTGACTGGTCAAATAAGCTCAATTGTTCTTCGTTGGACATGAATCTAAAAGTGGCGTAGCCTTGGATGCACAAACTGGCAGTAGAACAAACATGAAAGCCCTCTAAATTCTAGAGTGGATTCACTCGCTACAGAACCAATGAGCAAGAGTAAGTATTTTTGTAAAGAAACATCCCTTTAGGACAATGGGGCTTAAGCAAAATCGGTCATGATAAGGGCAAGCGAGCTGTTAAGTGCCGGAGGAAACGATGTCATCTGCACCGCTGTTTAGCGATCGCGCCGATGCTGGTGAGCAGCTAGCTCAAATGATTCTCACGCACATAACTCAGCTGAAAGAAACAGGTGTTTCTATTGTGCCAATTGTGTATGCACTCCCGCGAGGAGGCATCCCTGTAGCAGCGCCAGTAGCGCGTCTACTGAGTTGTCCTCTTGATATTGTGGTGGCCAAAAAAATTACAACGCCCAAAAACCCAGAATTAGCCATTGGTGCGGTAACTTCAACAGGACATATTCTTTGGGCACGACAAAGGCTAATTACCCGAAGAAATTCTAACTTGTTGCAAGTTGCCATGCATCAAGCTCAAGAAAAAGCTCAAGCTCAACTTGATCAACTCTCGATTGGTTGCCCTAAGACTAATCCCGAAGGTGCTTTAGCACTCCTGGTTGATGATGGAATTGCCACGGGGATGACAATGGCAGCGGCAACGCAAGCGTTAAAAGCACAAGCCCCAGCACAAGTCTGGATTTGTGCGCCGATGGCACCAGCAGGATTGATCAAGTGGCTTTCTCAGTGGTGCGATCGCGTCGTTGTCCTACAGGCACCAGACCTTTTCTTGAGTGTGAGCCGCTTCTATGGCAACTTTCCTCAGATTGAAACTCAAGACGCTCTCATCTATTTACAACAACACAATCATTTCCTCTCAAATAAGGGTTAGGGGTTGGGAGTCGAGACAGACCAACTTCTAACCCCGTATTCCAACCGCCATTAATACGGGAAGCTAAACTCTTGACCTTCCAGTCTGGGGTAGCCAAACTGGTGAGGCTGAACTATCCTAGCGAGTAGGCGTGACTTTGACAATTAGTTGTTGGTCTTGCTCGAAATACTGGCAACTAATAACTAATAACTAACAATTAGCAATGAGACTTTGGCAGTTTTGGTGGCGATCTTTACTTTTTTCGACGCAATACAATCCACCTGAGTTCGTCGAATTAATGATGACTTCATTGACGATGGCTTTACTCGTGAGCTGGGAATTTACTCGTGATTGGCCTTACCTGGTACTCAGTTCAAGCTTGGCGCTGGGAGCAGCAGTATCAATGTGGGTACGAGAGGCGATTGCACCTTCGCCCCATCCGCGTGTAGTGAAGCTACTGGCTATTCTGTTGCTCCTCTACAGTTTCCATGCCTTTGTTGAGGTAGCTAATTCTTTATGACATCCTCCCAGCGCCATCTTGAGTTGCTTTTCAATTAGATTCGTGCAGAATTAAGCGATTACCATTGGGGTCATAGGCATAAATTTCTCTCCCGTGAGAGGCTGTGATAATTTCTCCTCGGGGCGGATATCCCAAGTTCGTCAAGTGAGCGATCGCTTCTTCCAAGTCATCGACTTCTAAACACAAGCTCATCCCACTTTGGGCAGGATTCTTAAACTCGCTACAGTGGTTCTCTTTTGGCTTGAAGATTCCCAGCCGCAACCCAGAAAGCTGAAACTCCGCATAGACATTTGACAAGTAGAGCTTGGGTTGTTGATTCAGTAGTTGGCTATAAAACAGAACCAGACTATCGATATGAGTGCTGGCAAGGGTGACAAAAGCGTCAGTGTATCGAAAAGCCATAGTAGGTGGGGGCGATATCTCAACAAAGAGTAAGTTGGGGAAGAAGAATTTCTAATTGATAATTGATCCCTGCAATTTCCTACAATTAATTCAGTACCTAGTAAAGAGCTAGAAGCCTGAGTATGGCGAAAACTGTTGCCGATGTCATGAGCCGTGACCCCATCACGGTGAAACCGCAAACGCCGATCAAGGAGGCAATAAAGATTCTTGCAGAACAACGCATTAGTGGTTTGCCGGTGGTAGATGACGCAGGCAAATTAGTGGGCGTCATTTCACAAACAGATTTATTGTGGCAAGAGACAGGAGTAGAGCCGCCACTCTACATCACGTTTCTGGACAGCGTGATTTACTTAGAAAATCCAGCTCGTCATGAACAAGAACTCCACAAAGCTCTAGGGCAAACGGTTGGGGAAGTGATGAGCAGCGATCCAATTACCGTAACTCCCGATCAACCCTTGCGTAAAGCCGCCAAGCTGATGCAGGAAAAATCAATCCGGCGGTTAGGGGTGACTGACGATCAGGGTAAGGTGGTTGGCATCCTTACGCCTGGAGATATTGTACGGGCAATGGCGGCTGGGCTGGATTAGTGATGGGGTTGAAGGTTAGAAATCATACGCTGTAATCGGCTAAGTGGCTAATCTGCAACCTTCAACTCTTTATGAGCAATTATCTACAACCATACAATAAGCAAAAACTGAAAATGAGTGTTACTCGTGAGTCTATCCAACAGCTACTAAGTTCAGAAGACTTTGGTAAGCGCATCAGCGGGGTCATCCAACTACGTCAACTGGAGCCATCAGTGGCGTTTGAGTTAATCCAGCCTGTTGTAAATGATAAGAATACTCGTGTTCGATATGCAGCGGTAAGTCAGTTTGATACATTGGGGAATCAGGATTTACAAACGACTTTGACGATATTGCGCGATCGCCTCCTCCATGACGAAGAACCCGATGTCCAGGCAGCCGCCGCTGATGCCTTAGGAGCGCTAAAGCTTACAGAAGCCTACGATGATTTGCAGCGGACATATTACCAGACTAGTGAGTGGCTAGTTCAGTTCAGTATTATTGCTACCTTAGGCGAACTTGGCGAACCACGCTCTTTTGAACTTTTACAGGAAGCGCTTAAGTCTGGTACCAGCCTTATACAAACGGCTGCCATTAGTTCACTTGGAGAATTGGGTGATGCGCGTGCTGTATCTTTGTTAATTCCCTTTGCCGAAAACCCAGACTGGCAAATTCGCTACCGATTGGTGCAAGCACTCGGCAGGTTGGGAGGTGCAGAGGCGCGAGCAACACTAGAAGCTTTGGTGAAGGATGAAAAAGAGGAAGTAGCTCAGGAAGCTCAAGCGGCTTTGAAGTCAGCTTGGCCTGAAATCTAGGGAGATGGGGGAGCAGGGGGAGATAAATTCTGTGTCTTCCCCAACTTCCCTAGCTTCCCCAACTTCCCTATCTCTCTAATTTGTCCGATTACTGAATCGGTGTTCTAGTAAAATTGCCTTACCGTAGGAGCGTTGGGAGATAAAACTTTCTGTGCCTAACCCTATCGGTAGAAGAGTCTTTCTACGGCAGAGTGTTAATCTGCTTGAGTTAACAGGACTGTCGCTGGTGAGTTGTAATTTTGTCAGCGATCGCTCAGGCTTAACGCAGCAACAACCTACACCTGCCAGTAAGACCATGAAACTTGAAAGTACGGCTTTTATAGAAAACGGGATGATTCCGTTCCTATACACTTGCGATGGTCAAGATATCTCTCCAGCTCTTAGCTGGAATGCTCCCCCGACCGGAACACAGAGCCTCGCTTTAATTGTCGATGACCCAGATGCTCCAGGACAAATCTTTGTCCATTGGGTTCTCTACGACTTACCACCTGAAATCCATCAGCTGCCCCAAGGCGCTGGCAACGAAGCTACATTATCGGACGGCGGTACACAAGGAAGAAATGATTTTGGCAAATTGGGTTATGGCGGTCCTTGTCCACCTAGCGGACTTCATCGCTACTTTTTTAAACTCTATGCCCTCAATCGAGAACTAGGGCTAAAACCTGGTGCCACTAAAGCTCAGCTGGAAGCAGCAATGAGTGGTCATATTCTTGCTGCTGGCGAACTCATCGGACGCTATGCGCGCTCTTAAATTAGTCAGACCGCCCACGAACGCGAGTGCACCAACGTTGCCCTGAAAATTTCTCTTCCCCACTCACCACTGCCTATTTTCAAGACAGTCTGGCATGGCAGAATTGCCGTTACCGAAAATGAAAATAATACTCTTCCCCTATTCGCTACTCCTATTTTCATCGGAGATTTTAGGACTTGGTTGAGTCAGATTAGTCATTTAAAACAAAGGGTGGCTAACTCCTAACGGCTTGCCAACTTCACGGCTGTGCCAGTCGCGGTAATAAGCAGTAGAGCGCCTTTTTGGTCAATATTAATTGTACCTGTGTCGATTTCGATGCCGATGATAGCGTCTGCTCCTAGGCGAGAAGCGCGTTGTTGTAGTTCGGACAGCGCATCCTGCTGACCTTTCTCAAATACCCGCTCATAACTGCCTGTCCGCCCACCTATTACATCGCGAATCCCAGCGAAAAAATCTCGCAAGGCGTTAGTGCCATAGACGACCTCCGCCGTCACAATCCCTAAATAACTTTCAATGATAGCGCCTTGAATGACATCAGTTGTTGTTACAATCATCAACTGTCCTTTATTAAAAATTGCTAAGAGAGAACTGTAATGATCAATGCCATTTCCCAGGACGATTGCTTCCTGATTAAAGGCTTCAGTGATCGTAGCACTGAGAAATTGCACCGACTACAAGCCAGAAAATTGACTGTGCAAAAACAGACTTTATTTCTAGTTAGTAGCCTGTTGTTAACTGGGCTTTTCAGCATAGTGTCACCAACTACTCAAGCCGCTCAACCTCTACTGTTGAGCCAGCAGCAGCCCAACCAACAATTGGATGAACTCCTGCGCAAGGGGCGACAGTTGGTGGATGCTGGTAATTATGCACAGGCGATCGCCATTTATCAACAAGCTGCTGACCTAGATCGGCAAAACTCCAAGGTTTTTTCTGCAATCGGCTATTTACAGGCACGTCAGGGTAACTTCCAAGAAGCCGTCAAAGCGTATCAACAGGCGATCGCGCTTGACCCTAACAATGCCGATTTTCAGTACGCGCTAGGCTACAGTCTCGCCAATGCTGGAGACAATGCTACTGCCGCCGCCGCCTATCGCCGTGCTGCTGAACTCAACAACAAAAATGTCAATGCCTATTTGGGTTTAGGTACCGTGCTGCTGCGTCAGAAAGACTATGACGGAGCGATTAATGCTTATCGAAAAGTCGTTGAGCTTGAGCCACGAAATGCCAAAGCCTATGAACTGATGGGTTCAGTGCTTTTACAGCAGGAGCGTACTCAAGATGCAGTTAAAGCACTCCAACAAGCAGCAACACTCGCTCCCCAACAAGGCAGTGTGCAGCTGAGTTTAGGAACCGCTTTGCTGAAGCAAGGTAATACCACTGCCGGACTTGCTGCATTTGAGCAGGCAGCACGGTTAGCACCTGGCAATGCTCAAATTCATTTCCAGATTGGTAAAATCCTCCAAGCCCGAAAGGATTTACCGGGTGCTCTGCAAGCTTTTCAAAAAGCGGCTTCTGTACAACCCAATTCTGTAGAAGCACAAGCAGCTATCGGGGAGATTTTGCTAGCACAGCAAAATTACCTGGAAGCCATTGTTGCCTATCGACGCCTAGTTGAACTGGCTCCCCAAGAGCCACAAGCTTACTACAACCTAGGGGTAGCCTTAACAGGACGCGATCGCACGACTGAAGCGATCGCGGCTCTTGAAAAAGCCCGTGACCTCTACCAGCGTCAGGGGAGAAACGAAGGCATCCAACAAGCTGAATCCCTGCTACGAGAACTGAAGAAATCCAGTCGCCTAATACAATAAATAGTCAAAAGTACTTGGGGAGGAGACTACTGTAGGCTTGCAGAAATAAACGACACTTATCAACTCCTAGAGTTTTCAAAGCAGGGGAGAGTATAGAGGCTTACTTGTCCTGAAGCCTCTGGAGTATCTGGAAACTTAGTTTATCCTTCTGCGGCGATGTACTATCGAAAACCCATCAGTATCTTTGGCGTTACCTGCGAGGATGATTCAGCAGTAGGCTGAGAACCATTTGGCGGACTTAGGTGTGCCAGTAGGTTAAGCAAGAATGTGATGGTGGCGGCTTGAAGGAGTCTTCTGAGCATAGCAGGCTCTCCTCACTCTCGATCTTCATTCTCAGATTACAATTGCGCTGACAATAACACTTCATCTGATTGAGTCACCCCATTGGGTGGTTTGTTGGTAATACTACCGAAGGCTTAACTTCTTACCAAAACTCCACGTTCCGCCTTTTCAACTGGCACACAATGGTAGTTCTACTCAGCACTCCCATTTTTGGGTGATATTAGTGACAAACAAAGTACTGAGTTGGAGAATCCTAAGTGCTAAGCACGAAGACGATAAAAGCTTCTCAGCACTCAGGGCTAGGGACTGTGATCAACAGCCAGCCGTACCAATCGCTACAATCAAAAAAAATACAAACACAGCTGCACCGCATGATTCCTACAGTTATTGAACAATCTGGTCGTGGCGAACGCGCCTTTGACATTTACTCTCGTTTGTTGCGAGAGCGTATTATCTTTCTAGGACAGCAAGTTGATTCTGACCTAGCCAACTTAATCGTTGCCCAGCTGCTATTTTTGGAAGCAGATGACCCCGAAAAAGACATTTACCTTTACATCAACTCTCCGGGGGGTTCGGTGACGGCTGGAATGGGCATTTTCGATACGATGAATCAAGTTCGTCCGGATGTTTGTACAATCTGTGTGGGCTTGGCTGCCAGTATGGGAGCTTTCTTGCTCAGCGCCGGTGCTAAAGGTAAGCGGATGAGCTTGCCTCATTCCCGAATTATGATTCACCAGCCACTAGGCGGGGCACAAGGACAAGCGACTGATATTGAAATTCAGGCAAAGGAAATCCTCTATCACAAGCAGCGGCTCAACGAGTTTTTAGCCCAACATACGGGTCAACCTATTGAGCGGATAGAGGAAGATACTGAGCGTGACTTCTTTATGTCGCCGACGGAAGCGAAAGACTATGGCTTAATCGATCAGGTGATTGATCGACGCCCTTCAGCCATACGCACTCCAGTTAGCGCCGCCTAAGGGTTACAGATTGACAGGTTGAAGGTTGGCAGGTTAAACGTATAAATCACTGTTAAATCTTCCAAACTTCAACCGTCTAATGGTTATTCTGGTGTCGGCTCAGATTCTAGATGATGTAGGAAATCAAGTAATTCGGAATCAGTTAGCAACTGGCGCGATCGCTTTCCGTAGGTTTGTACAAGATAATCGCGTCCTTGCTGATTTGTCCAACCCAAACGCTTGAGTTCTACATTGGTTCTGGCAATAACATCAGAAAAGTCAATGGGTTTGTCAGTTGAAGCTGTCTTTGGTGTATCTTTCTTAGGTTTCTTTGGCGGTGAATCTGGAGCTGGCAAGTTATTGAGCTGATCCGAGGGTATCGTTTCTGTTGCCCAGAGGGGAACTTCCATCTCCTGAGAAGTTTCGACTTCAGTCGGGGAAAAGTCATCGGTAAATGGAATTTCTTCAGCTACCAGTGGTGTTGTAGCAACAGGGTCAGCAACTTCCTCATACCTTGACTTGGATACCAGTGGTGTTGTGGCAACAGGGTCAGCAACCTCCTCATACCTTGGCTCGCCAAAGGATACGCTGCTGGGATCACTGGCTTTAACGACTTCTGGAATCGGCTGGGGTTGGCTTTGTTCGAAATTCTCTGATAGCGTAGCGCTAGCAACGCTAGGAGTGTCTGAGAATACTGGGGAAGCGTTAGGCGTTGGTGTCATCGGTAGAGATATTTCACGAGTGACAACTGGCATTTCCTTTTCCTCCGTGGCGATTGTGGAGGAAATGCCTAGAATGGCTAAAGCTCGGCTTCTAGCTTTGTCTTCTGCTAATTCAACTGTTTCAGCAGCAGCAAGACTCGTCACTAGGGTTGTTCCCTCATCTTGAACCAAGCAACGCACGATGTACTTACCATGATCGATTGCTGATAGTTCGGTGAGTAAGCTGCCTTTGGGATAACGAACTCGGAACTGAGTGAACATAAACAAAAGTATAGACGCTCTTCGGAAAAACAGTTTTGTGAACAGACTTCTAGAACTTAAAATAATAAAAGACTATCCATTGTCACTGTAACCCATTGCCATTGCCGCAAAGCGAGTCAGAACGAAGAGCGGTAACTATCCGTAGAAGGCAGTGTGTCAAAGTACGTGTCCCTTAGCAAGACACTGGGTGGCTCAAGCACTCTAACTCGGTATTGGTTACTTCTCATCAGGTAGCTGCATCCTTAGTTCAGTTTTCTGACAGTTCCTTGAGAAGTAGTCATCCTAGGTAGGAGGATTGCCTGTTGAATGTGCCACTGCCGTTGAAACACTGGTGCAAATCAGCTACTTTCCCAGGGTTTCGGCAACTCTCAAGGGCGAGTCATCCATCTGATAAAGAGTGGCTTAAGGCTCAGTCTCGCTTCGGAACACAATCGATACAGTCGGCAAGCCAGTTTGTGTAAATGTTCGCACCGCCACGGGTGATGCCCTTGGTTAGTGCTCTTCTAGGTACTGTCACATTATGTAAGCACATTACCAACTAGAGAAAGAGCAACAAAACCACGATCAGACAAGAAGGATTGTTGGATGGAATTTTCAATCGCTACATTGCTTTCCAATTTCACAGATGACAAATTAGTGGCTCCCAAAGTTTTGGAAAAGAAACTCGGTTGCCACGATGAGGCGTGTCTGCAAAAACTCCAGATAGCTCTAGATGCACTCGAAAGAATCGGAATTTTGGTCAAAGATCGCGGCAGGTATCGACGTGTCTATGAAGAAGACGTGGTGGAAGCCAAGCTGCGATGTTCCAGTAAGGGATTTTGCTTTGCTATCCAAGATGTCGAGGACGCCGATGATATTTATATCCAGAAGAGTCATCTGAGTACAGCCTGGAATGGCGATCGCGTCTTAGTAAAAATTACCAAAGAAGGTAGCCGACGCCGTAGTCCCGAAGGACAGGTGCGATTAATTCTCGAACGGGTCAATCCTTCGGTGCTAGCGCGAGTCAGAAAAGCTGAAAATGGTTATCGAGCCGTTCCCCTAGATGATCGACTCCTCTTTGAACTTGACCTCCAGACAAATAAAAACAGCCTAGATCAGGCGGTCGATTATCTGGTGCATGTCGAAGTGCTACGCTACCCTCTGGGACAAAACCCTCCCCTTGGGAAAGTAGCACGCGTTTTAGGAAGTGACGCGGAAGACGCTGCTGATACTGACATTGTCTGTTGTAAACACGATCTGCGGCGTGACTTCCCCGATGACGTTCTCAAAGCCACGGCTACCTTACCCAAACAACTACGCAAAACAGACTTAAAGAAACGCCTTGATTTGCGATCGCTTCTAACTGTAGCCATCGAGGAGGGTTCAGAAATCCATAGTGGCGGGGCGATAGAAAATGCCTTCACTCTTGAAAAAACGCAGACAGGACACTGGCGGCTAGGTGTTCACATTGCTGATGTGGCTTTTTTTGTAGCGCCTGATTCCCCCTTGGATAAAGAAGCTAGAAAGCGAGGCACAGCCGTTTATCTGGGAGATACGGTGTTGCCGTTGCTACCTGAGGCGGTTACGAACCGTTGTTCTCTGGTAGCTGGTGAAGACCGATTGACGATCTCTGTGCTGTTAACCCTCAACAATGCAGGTCAACTGGTAGAGTTTGAGATTCACCCCTCAGTGATTCAAGTAGACCACCAGCTGACTTACGAGCAGGCACAGTCGCTTTTGGGAGGACATCAGGATGGTAGTAGTCCAGATGTTGAACCAACGGTAGTAGAGATGCTCACTCAGCTATTTTTTACCTTGAGTTCGGCACTCAAAGCACACCGACAGCAGCGGGGAGCTTTTGACTTGAATCTGTCGGAGACTGAGAATCCCTATAAAGATGAAGGACGTATCGGAGCGCTGGTCGTTTCCCCTTATCTCCCGGTGCGAGCGCTATTAACAGAATTAGTACTGTTGGCTAATCAAGTTGTGGCTTCCCATTTACAAGCTCTGTCCTTACCAGGGATTTACTGTGTGCAGCCTCTACCGGATGTCGAGGAGCTTCAGGATTTGATCAAGTTGGCTAACAATCTCCAGCTAGACGTGGAGTTTGAGCCGGAAGAGGATGTTACTCCTCAAGACTATCAACACCTTACCCAGATATTTGCCAAATCGACAGCTGCTAAAGTGTTGACGTATTTGTTACAGTCAACCTTAAAGCCAGTGGGGTACAGCTCTAAACCAGGCGTTCACTTTGGTCTAGCATTGGATACGCCTTATACCCACTGTGTATCACCAGCAAGGCGCTATGGAGATTTATTCGTGCAACGGGTGCTAATGACACTCTTTGATAAAGGGCGCGATCGCCGCTCTACCCGTTCCAAAGATCGCGTTAATCTGGGTCATAGCAGCAGCCACGGCAATGTTAACTGGAATATTTTGCCGACAGAGACGCAGCAAGAGCTGGAAGCTCAAGTAATGTCATTGGTTCCCCACCTCAATGACCGCGAGAAGCTCACGGCCGATGCTGAAATCGATTTGCAAGGCTTGAAGAAAGCCGAACAGATGAAAGAGCGTACTGGTGAGGTTTTCAGTGGTCTGATTACTGGTGTCCAGTCCTACGGCTTCTTTGTAGAAATAGAAGACTTGCTGGTGGAAGGACTCGTTCACGTTAGCTCTCTTAAGGATGACTGGTATGAGTACCGTTCCCGTCACGCTTGCCTCGTGGGTCGCAAAAACCGTACTGCCTATCGGCTAGGCGATCGCGTAGAAGTCCAAGTCAAGAGTGTCGATTACTATCGTCAACAAATTGACCTTGTAACCGTCAGCGGCGGTAGTATTGCTCGTAACGAAGATTTAGAGGAGTAAGTGAAATAGCTAATAGCTAATGGCTAATGGCTAATGGCTAATGGTTTGTAGCGCAATCAACAATCAATGATGAACAATTAGCAATTAGCAATGAACAAACCTCTAATTCTGGGCATTACTGGTGCCTCTGGCTTAATCTATGCTGTGCGTGCCTTGAAATTTCTCCTAGAGGCTGACTATGCCATTGAGCTTGTTGCCTCAAAATCGGCTTATATGGTCTGGCAGGCAGAGAACACTATTCGGATGCCTCTAGAACCCGACCAACAGGAACAATTCTGGCGTCAGCAAGCTGGGGTGTCTAAAGGCGGCAAGCTAGTTTGTCACCGTTGGGGGGATGTCGGAGCAGGTATTGCCAGTGGCTCATTCCGTACATTAGGGATGATTATTATCCCGTGTAGTATGAGTACTGTGGCAAAAATTGCGACGGGGTTAAGTTCTGACCTGCTGGAGCGCTCAGCTGATGTTCAACTTAAAGAAGGGCGTCAATTGGTCATTGTGCCACGGGAGACGCCCTTTAGCTTGATTCACCTACGTAACCTCACTACCCTGGCAGAAGCTGGTGCCAGAATTGTGCCAGCTATTCCTGCTTGGTATCACAATCCTCAAACCATTGAAGATTTAGTAGATTTTGTTGTGGCGCGGACTTTCGACCAACTGGACATTGACTGCATTCCTATTAACCGATGGCAGGGGGGTTAATCACTGGTTAAAGAGTTGTGTGTTTTGAGTTATGAGTTTTTAGGTAAAGAAGTAACGTAGAAGTAGTAACTAGCTCTCACAATTCTCAAAGAAACGTATTACTCATCAGCTCACGACTAACTCAAAATTCAAAACTCATTACTTAGAACTCTAAAAATGCCTGTAATGCGGATTGTAATGTTATTGCTGGTGGTAGGCGGACTAACCTTGTTTGCCTTGTCTAATTTGTCGCCAACGCTGTCGCTAGTGTTTTTGGGTATGAAGACACCTGCGCTACCGATAGCGGGATGGATTGGAATTGCGATCGCTGCTGGAGCAATAACTAGCTTCTTCTTACAACTTTTAAGCTACTTACAAAGCGGTTACTCGCCTGGTTCTTCTCAGAGTTTTGAAGAACCAGACGACATTCCACCTCGAAGCCGTTATGCTGCTCGTCGTGAAAGTCGCCGACCCCCTGAACCTGAACCCCAAATTCCTTATACTCCGCCACCACCATCAGAAACGCCCAGAGACAGAACTCAATCGGATTGGGAGGAGAGTAATGATGAGAATTGGGACTTTGACGAAGAGCCAGTGACATCAAAATCGAGTCAGGAAGATTTTAACCGGCAACCTCCAAGGAGCACTCCTCAGACAGAACGAACAAGCTTTGAAGCGAAACAGGAGCCAAAAACTGGCTCCCAAACCGGTTCTGTCTACTCCTACAGCTATCGAGAGCGAGACAAAAAGGAGTCAGGCATCGGACAAACTGATCAAGTGTACGATGCCAACTACCGCGTGATTGCGCCACCCCATCAGAAACCCCCTGAACCGGAGGACGATGATGACTGGGGTTTTGAGGAGGATGAGGATTTTGATGAAGGTAAGGGTAAGCCAAGGCGGGGCTAGCTTATCACATGTTTCTCCCGTCGCTGACCCCTTACAGGAATCTGTAGAATTCCCTGCTATACCGTTAGGTTAGCAGGGGAGGATGTCAAACTAAGTTAATAATGACTACTTCCTCAAGAGTGAAGTAGTTCACGAGATTGCTGCTTTACCTGACCCGCCATTGCAGCTTGCTGTAAAGCCATAAAAGCGTGTAAGTCTTCTCGCTCGTACTTTTTGGTGAGCATTTGTCGCAATTGCTCTTCCGCTTCTACCGTCAAGTACCCCGTAGAGAGCGCCTCTTGGACAACGTTACGAATGAAGATCATGTGCCTTGTCACCCTAATCGACAGCAATGTAAAACTTCTGAATCTTGAGAGCCTTTGAGGGAAATTTGTAGAGAGCTCCAACCCCCTTGAGTAAAGCTTCCCCCTTAAACCATACGGAAACAGTCACTCCATGCGTTCGTGTATCATCAGCGATTGATGAAATTATGCAGAGCTTAGATGAAATTGAGAAAGAGTATTGCTGAAATTTAGCATAACTAAAGAATTAACTTTTTGCAGCTAACAGTGGAAGGATTATAGTTGCTAGTTTTATTAAAGCGGGGTTTCATCCTCGCTCCTTGTCCAATATTTCATGCTACATAGCTGATAGCTAGTCGAGGTGTTTTCTCAAGTGGATGATTTGTTAAAGGGAATTAATATATTTCTCATTGGCTTGATGGGTACCGGTAAAACAACCGTAGGAGATGTACTCGCCAAAAAGCTGGGCTACACTTTTGTTGACACAGATGCCTTGATTGAGAAAATTGCTGGTAAAACGATTAACGAAATTTTTGCCGATGACGGTGAAGACCACTTTCGACAGCTGGAAGCTCAAGTACTATCTGAATTATCAGCGTATACCAAATTGACAATCGCCACAGGCGGCGGCATCGTACTGCGACAATTTAACTGGAGTTATCTGCATCACGGTTTAGTTGTCTGGCTGGATGCACCAGTTGAAGTATTAATTGCTCGCCTCCAAAACGATACCACTCGCCCCCTCTTGCAAGGCGCTAATCCCGCACAAGCGCTGCAAAAGCTGCTCGACGAGCGACTTCGTCGCTATGCCGAAGCAGACCTACACATTCATGTAACTGCCACTGACACACCAGAACAGCTGGCATCACGAATCATCGCAGAGATTCCCGATGTACTCAAATGAGCGCCTGTTAGCTCTTTGACATCGGTTTAGAGGGAATGGGTAATTGGTAATTAATAATACATAAAGTACATAGAATAGTCTTCCCATTGCCCATTGCCCATTGCCCACTCGCAAGTAGTGTGATACTTGACTAGTGCCCAATCTGGGATGTAAAGATGAACATCGGTCGGCTATTCCTTACGTCCGTTAGCAAGCTCTTCACGACCAGCCACACTTTCAATTGCCATCAATGCGGCTCTAGAACCCGCCAGAATATCCCGTTCTTCTCCACCCAGGTAGAGACGTCCGAAGCTTCCAACAGCCTGAACCTCTAGAATATTTATCGAAGCCGCCTTCTCTGCCTCGTTCGCTGCCAGTGCCGCATAAGCGGCAGGCTGAACTTCTAATACATAAAGCGTTTGCCCTGCCAGAAGCAACTGACCTCGTCGCGTGCGATTGATCAGTTGGGTTTGGTGAGCATCAATATTGCGGATAATCTGTGTCGAAACGACACGCGGCTTTAGACCTTCCTCTTTACGGACTCCAAGTGCCTCCAGAATCGCTTTACCAGCAGCTCGTGTCTCGCCCTGTTTACTAGAGTGAACTTCTAGAAGACCGTAAAGTCGTTCGACAACCTGTACCCCAGGACGTACAGAGGCAGATTTTAGGGCGATGTCAGTAATCCGGTTAATCGCGATGCCTGGTGCGATTTCAATCCACAGCGACGCATCTCCCGGCAAGGGCAAGAACCCCAGCGCTACCGTCCCTATGTAAGCCGCGTGCTGAGGCTGCAAGCTGTCTAGAAATACGTAACTACGCAGTTCTACACCCAAGGTTTTTTCTCCGTATGTTAGTTGAAGCTCCCTGTCCTTAGGCAGCAGGATGAAAGCGCGACATTTCTTTGTCAGGCAAACTCCCCCGATTATATAGCCCTGATAGCTTGTTCCCCATCAAGGCTAGTTATTTTGGTAAATCAGCAGATAACCTAATAGTGGCTCCAATCTTGGAATTCCAAGTCGTCATCAAAACTGAACAGCTTTAAATCATCGGGTTTCTCCATCAGGTGTTTTGACACTAAGAACCCAGCGATTGTCCAGGTTTGATATTTCCGTGATTGTTTGCCAATCAGTCGGCCATTTTTCCCATCGTAGTATTCCGGCCATTGATCCTGATATAAGCGTTTTTCAACTAGTGCGATCGCTCTTCGCGCAATCTCTGTCCGATCCGTTTTCACAGCCGCCGCTACTAATAACCAAAGTAGAACAGGCCAATTGCCGCCATTGTGGTAAGACCATGGTACATTTTTGGGATCACAGCCTGTCAGAATCTTCCACTCCAGACCTTCTACAGCCGGAAAACAGATTTTCATGGGCATATTTCCGACCAAATCATCCCATCGTTGTTCGATCAGATCCATAATTCCCTGTGATTCTTGAGCAGAGGCAAGGGAACAAATGATTGCCATCAAGTTACCCAGGGCAAAAAAGCGAAAATCCATCTGTGAGGGACCGAGATTACCAGCTAGATAACCTCCTGTTTCTGGCATCCATTCAGTCAACCAGTAGGGAATAGAATCTGGATAAATATTGAACTTATTAATCGCTGATTCGCCAAATTCTTCACCCCGATACCGATAAATGTCGTTCAGACGTTTAATATCCAGCCAATAGTACTGTCGAATATGATGGTTAAGAGTATTTAAGCGCTGATTGACAACCAAGGTATAGATCTCTCCTTGACGACTAGGCGCAAGGAGTTCACGCGCCGATCTCAGTGCTGCATAAAATAAGGCTTGGATTTCTAAAGGATGCCCAGAAACTCCCATACGACGGTCAATCATAAATGCCCCATCTGGCACCAACATCGTTGGGAACATATCAAAGCGATCCGCCAAGCAAAGCTTGAGAATGTAGATAATCCCCTGTTGAAACTCCGCTTGATGAGCTAGCTCAATATCTCCAGTCTTCCTCACATACGCTCGCAACAGGATAAGCCACCAAAGGCTGGAATCAACGGGTGTAACTCTAGCGATCGCATGTTCCCCAAAATCCGCCGTCAAATATTGTTCGCCATAGCTTGATGCCACCTTAAAGCTAGCTGGCATCAACCCTTGACCCGCATTAAAATAATCCATTTGCTTGGGTTCATTTTGTAGCGCCAAGGTTTCTATCAGGAAATTGCGAACAATTTCCGTTTTGCCGTTCATCAGATAGATCAGCGCTGAAGAGACAAAATCACGAACAAAGCACTGGTTATAGTTGAGCGCTTCTACATCTGGGTCACGCGCTGCTACTGTCCCAACTGGGCGTCCATAATAGTAGATAACAGATTCTTCAAGAGCCTTCCAAGCTTCTGCGATGATATCGCTTTGCACGATGTTGGTTTGTATGGTCATTGACTCTTCTGTGTCCTCTTGCTTCAGAAGCAAACGCTTTGTATTTTTTTTCAAATCACTCCACAATGCCAATGTTACGGGCTGCTACCATATAGCGGAAAATGTACTCGGCTACCTCTAAGTAGTTGTGAGCAGTTTCCAGCGAAGACGCCCAAACCGTGACACCGTGATTCCGGATGAGTAAGACACTCATTGGCGGCGGTGCCACCTGAAAGCGCTTATAGATATCACTAGCAATCTGAGGTACCTCTAGATGATTGGCAAACACCGATATTGCCACGTTGGGGTTGTCTTCCCATATTCCTAGCCCCTTGAGCATTTCCAAGGGTGGCAAAGGTAGGATATCCCCATCGGTAAACTTAGAAACTAGATTTGCCTCGATGGAGTGAACGTGATAGCAGGCTTTGGCATCGGGGAACAGTGAGTAGATTACCTGATGAATACTGGTTTCCGCTGAAGGGCGAACATCTGGTGCGGGTTGCTCCAACACCGTGCCATCCGGCGCAATGCGGATGAAGTCACCATCAGTTAGCTGCCCTTTATTGCGTCCACTGGCAGTAATCCAGAAACTGCCATCGGACAGCCGAGCAGAGAGATTACCAGCTGTCCCCACCATCCAGCCCAACTGGTAAAAGTGACCAGCGGCTGTAATTAACGTTGGTCTTGGATCGGTCTTCATTTTAACCTCAAAAATTTGCGTGGCAGGGTTTTATTCGTTACGACTTACGCACTCTTTACATACAATGTGTAATCGGCTTTACAGAATTTTCGAGGAGCACGACAATGTCATGCCTCTGCCTGCGGAAGATGGAAAATTCTTGTACCGCGATGTTAATCGTCTTGCCATTGTTGGGATAGGTGTTGGCGGATGTCAAAGAAGTCATTCCACGGGATGTAGGGCTTGTTGTGTTCGTCAAGGTATTGGATTAGGCGATCGCGTGCAAACACGATAGGGGCATGAAGTGCGATCTCTAAGTCTGTCACCGAATCCCCAATTGCAATCTGCTCATTGGCGGGGTGTTGTGCCATCACCTTTACCTTAGAGACGAGTTCCGTACCCCCCTCAAACTGAGACTGTACTCCCATAAATTCGCCTGTCGTATCGACATCAACGGCATAGATGGCTGCCACCCGTTCTAGTAAAGGCGGTGTACCTGTACTGGGCTGACTCAATACCGTCTCTACCATGCCCCGCAAACCACCGGAAACGACAACCAAGGGAACCCCCTCAGCATCCAGAAAATCCAGTAGTTCAACTAATCCTGGACGAATTGGCTTAGGTTTTGCATAGTCAATGATTTCGGAATACCGTGTCGAGGGAATCGACTCTAAAAGTTGCCGCACTCCTTCCCGCAACGTCAGACGCCTTGCGTACATTTCAGGCATCAGTTGTTCAGACAGTTCTGGTGCAAGTTTCTTGAGCATTCCTACGAAAGTTTCTTCTGCTGTGATTGTGCCGTCGAAGTCGCAGAAGACAACTCGTTTCATGTAATTTTGGATTGAGGGTGAGGGTATTGAGAACACGATGAGGCGATCGCAGGCGCGAAAATACAGACAACAGAATACAGGATACAAAGGAACTTCATCCAGCTACCAGTCTGTCATGGCTTTCAAATTCAGGCACCAATTGTCAATGTACTCTAACAAAACGTTAGTTAAACCCTATGAAATTCTATCGTTAGATAGACAAAATTTAACACAATATTTTGTTGAAGCGGAATAAATAGGGGGAAGAGTTTTTATTCGATATTAAATTCATTTACGCTCACTTACTGTTTATTGTTACGGTTAAAAAACATTAAAAAATACCAATAGCTTTAGGAACATAAGCTATATTTGATACGCTTTCTAAATTAGTCTTTTAGCCTTAAATTAAACTATTGTGTCTATTAAAGGTTTTCTAACCGATTGTTCCTTACCAGAAATTTTTCAGTTAATTGACAAAGGAAAAAAAACTGGCTTACTCCAGCTTTGTGCTTCGTCAGAAAGCCGAGGCTCACCACCAATCATCTATTATATTTGGGTGCGTCAGGGTCGGATTGTGGCTGTAGCTAATCAGTTAGATCAGCAAGGTTTAGTTTCTCTGATTGCACGACACCAGGGGGTTAGAGAGCGCCTAGTCACCGAGCTAATCCAGTCGTGTCCGCTTGGTCAACCATTGGGTTTGTGCCTCAAAAATCGATTGGTTTTAGAAGCCAAACAACTGAAGCAACTCTTCAAGATTCAAGTATTGCAACAAATCTGTCCTTTGTTTCAAATCTCGGATGGTCAATTTGCGTTTTACCAGAATGTGAAAATACCGACGCGGGAAATGACTGGTTTAAGCGTACCTTTAACAGCTCTAAATCAGTACTGTTCAATTAATATTCTTTCAGAGGTACCGACAGTTGCAAGCTGAAATCTAACTTTAAAATAGTAAGTGGTTTATTTAAATATTCAAGAAATTTGCTTATTTAGCTCCCCATTTCTCAACGGCGCGGCGTAGGGCACTAGCTGGCAGTGCTTCCGGTTCAAAAGACGCTCCTTGCTTGACTCGTTCTAGGGCTTCAAAGAAAGCTTTAACACCTGCGGCTGGACCATCGGGGTGATCCATAATCCCAGTACCAGCGTTGAGAATAACATCTTGACCATAATCTGCCAGTGCTTTGGATACCATGCCAGGGTGAATCCCTGCTGAGGGTACAGGGAAGACATTACGCGATCGCAAACTATCACGAATCCGCGCTTCCTCCACTGGGTCAAACGGCAAACTACCATAATGGGCGGGATATAGCACCGCATCTGCTCCACCATAAGCCATCAGTGTACCTAAAACCACAGAGTATGCCATTCCGTGATCAGGGGCGGCACAAAGTGCCCCTGCTAAAGCAGGATGGGCAAAAATCGGTACATTAATCTGTGGATCAGCCGCTAAAGCATCCAGTACTGAGAAGCCATAGGTAAGGACGTTAAGGAGTAGTGCATTCGCCCCTTCGCGTACTAAAAGACGCGCTTTTTCGATTAATTTCTCAGCAGAACCTGTGATATTGATGGCATACAGCACCGTGCGACCCGTTTGCTGCTTGACCTCATCAAGTACTTGGCGGCAGGATTCCAGGCGTTTTAAAGTCGGGGCAACGTCTAAGTCCCCCATAATCTCATCATCTTTAATAATGTCGAGTCCTGCATGAGCAACCTCTTTCAAAACTGCCGCATGGTCATCAGCCGAGAGTCCTAGGGCTGGCTTGAAAATTGCCATAATCACAGGGCGGTCAAAGACGCCCAGACGTTCCCGAATCCCTATAATTCCGAGTTTAGGACGCCTGCCGTAGTAGTCTGGAAGACGCACTGCCGTTACCTTCGCCGCCCCTGCCATTGAGTATTTACCAAAAATCATCGTTAGCAGACTGGAGATGTCGTTCTCCACATTGGCTTGGGGAAAAAGAATTGTGGCAAGGCTATAACCATCGGGTTCGGTACAAGCTTTGATGACTTCACCCAAATGCGATCGCAGTACCTCCTCCCGGTGGGAAAAACGAGCATCCCAGGTACCCACTGTTTGCCCCACAGCAATAACTTTAGCTTGCTTTTCGGCATCAATACCTGGCGGAAAGCGATAGTCAACTTCAATGGTCATAACAATTCAAAATTCAAAATTAATATCCTATGGATAAATCTGGTGAGTTGAGATAAGTCAGCGAAGCAGGAGTAGGGCTGTCTGTAATAATCCGACAACAAAGCCTAAGATGCCACCTAAATTAACAATCGCTTGCAACTCATTCTTCACGATCCCTTGAATTGTCAGCTCAAGTTCCTCAGCAGATGTTGCCCTAACCCGGTCAACAATCACCTGATCGATCGATAAAATCGGAATGGTCTGAGCAACAATTTTTTCTAAATCTTTCTCCAAGTAGCGCTCTAGAATCAACGCCAATTCCTGACTAATGAGTCCCAGCGACGATGTCACAGCAGAGGAACTCCGTAGTCGGTTAAGGATGAGTCCCGCCACATTATTCCAGTCTATCGATTGGCCTAATCCCTTAAGTAGGTCTGCACCACGCTCTTGAACATAGCTGCGAACCGTGTCCCGCGTAGTTTTACGCAGCTGTCGCACCGTTGATAGGGGCAAATTTTCCAGCGAGACATTTTGTAGCCATCGCTGCAAACGTTCTCGAACTGACAGAGAAAAAATTAACTCGGAAAGACGGGCATTCGCCGCCTCCTTCTCATCCAGACAAAATGTTCGCAGGCGAGTCAAGCTGTTGCGTAGACCAAACAAATTCGCTACCACCCAATACGTCCCACTCGACTTCTCCCGAAAGCCCTCATCAATAATCTGAATATTTCGGTCAGTCAGGAAGTCAACGATCGCCTGCCGCAGTACATCGGGTGGCAACACCACCTGCAATAGCCAGTCGGAAAGCTTTCGGGCTTGCTCTTCACTCAGCTGGAAGTCCAACAAAACCTGATCAAAAATTTGGTTAATCTGAGCTTCCAAGAAATCTTCACGCCGAGCCAGCACCTTCAGCAAGCGGGGTAACGACTCACCCAGTAAATCGCGAAGAATATTGGCGAGAATTTTGGCAGTTTTCTGTTCTCTATCCAGCTCGACTTGCTCCAACGCCAGCTGTAATAGCCAGAGAATAGCTCCCTGAACTCGCTCCGTTTGCAACAAACGCCCCGCCAGGCGTTGCAACTCCCCAGGTGTCAGCAGGGAACCCATGATCGTGTCAGCAATCCGCTTAGCAAGGCGTTCTTGATTACGCGGAATCAAACCCGGTGTAAAAGGCAGCTGTCGCTTTCCGATGTAAATAGGCTTGTAGGGGCGAAATAGCATTTTAATGGCTATATCGTTGGTGAAATAGCCAATAATCGCACCCGCTACGGGAGGAGCAATGTAAATCCAGAGTGTAGCTAGATCCAAATCCAAGGCAGCAATAATCCAATACGCGTAGATAAAGGAATAATTAGAAGGAAAAAAGTCAAAATACTTATCTTTTTCTTTTACTTTTTACCTTTTACTTGTATCCCCTAATCCTCATCTTAATTTGTGTATTGGGTACTATTGACACTGGCTCTGTGAGATTGACACTATTGAGCTTAAGTAGCGCCCTTGACTTCCAAGGGCGCGGCACTAGTGTTTTGTTAAAACTAGAACTCCCATCATGCCGCTTGCAATGGGATAGTGGGTAGCAGCAGCAAATCCGGCGTTTTGGGCTAAATTCACTTGCTCGGATCCGGTTGGAAACCGCTCTAAGCTAGGAGCAATGTAGGCATATTCTTCGGTCAAGCCTAAATGCTCAGCAACTGGCACAACGATAGCTTCAAGATACCACTGCTGAAAGTCACGCAAATACTGCTGAGTAGGGTGATTAAAGTCTAAGACAGCCGCTTTGGCTCCGGGTTTAAGAACGCGGTATAACTCCTTCAGACAATGGGGAATATCCGTTACGTTACGGAGTCCATAACCCATTGTCGCGGCGTCAAAATAATTATCTGGAAACGGTAAATTGAGGGCATCTGCCTCAACCCAGCTGATGGGGAGAGGTGGATACCGACTTTCAATGCGTTGATGTGCGATCGCTAACTGCGCTGGTGAAAAATCTACCCCATAAACGTGACCGTTCACTCCAACCTGCCGCGCCAGCAACTGTGCTAAATCACCACTGCCACAGCATAAATCCAAACAAATGTCACCCGGACTCGGGTTGCTCCACTTTAGTGCCATCAGCTTCCAAATTCGGTGCTGACCCAGACTTAACCAATTGTTCAGCTGGTCGTAAACAGGTGCAATACGGTTAAACAAATCGCGGATTTCTGAGGCAGGTGGCGTTATCAGGCTATTAGTCATCTGAAGGATGAAGTTATGAAGGATCAGGTATGAAGGATGAGGTATGAAAATACCCCATAGATAAATCTAGAGGCTTGAAACAAGGACGTACCCCGTGTACGCGAGAGCGTTCTGCTTCGCGACTGTGCTATTTCTTTTCCAGAAAAAATTCCGGGGGTTGCGATCAATAAATTCTGTTACTTCATCCTTCATCCTTTTTTGTCATTTTGCCTGACAACGGGTACTGGTGAGCACTAAACCCACCTGTTGTGCTGACATATGAATTAGTTTCAGCTCATCCTCTCGCATGGGTGTTGTTCTTTGCTTCCACTGGAGCGACACAACTGCCAGCAATGACCCTCGGTAGAGAATGGGAACAACTAGATGCGCCTGGATTCCCAAAGTCTGGTAGTGTTCGGCACCCGCTGAGAGCGGTGCTTTGGGAGCATTTACCCAAACCTGAAGACTATGATTAGCGATCGCCTCCTGAGCCAGAGGGTCTTCATCCAAGGGGTTTTCAATTGCCTCAGATGTTGTGTAGGTCCCCTGAATCTCTGTCAGAGTATTGTTTTCAACTAGCTGTAAAATACAGCAATCTGCCCAAAAGCTGTTAGCAAAAGCTTGCGCAATTGGTTCAAGGCAGGCTTCTAAATTATCCGACTCCTGAGCCACCTGCACAATTGTTGCCAGTAGTTCTGTTTGCGCTTGTGCTCGGTTTAGTTCTTCTGTCCGTTGCTTGAGCAGTTCATACGTTTCAGCAGCACGATGCACCACTGCTCTCAACTCATGGGGATCCCAAGGCTTAGTAATGTACTTATAGACTTGTCCAGCATTAATTGCCTCGACCAAATCTTCAACATCAGTAAAACCCGTCAGGATTATTCTCACGGTGTCTGGAAATTGGGGAACAGTTTTGCTCAAAAACTCCGTTCCTTTCATTTCTGGCATCCGTTGATCAGAAATAATCACGGCTACTTCTCCCTCTGCTGCCAGTACAGATAGAGCATTAACGCCGCTTTCAGCTCTGAGTACATTAAACTCTCGCCGGAAAGTTCGGTAGAGCAGATCCAGATTATCTGGTTCATCATCTACTACCAACATTTTGGGTTTTTTCGGTGGCTCTAAGCTCATTAACTGACGGCTGATACTATCAAGATTAGGAATAGCATTCTCCATAACCATTTGCCACTGGCTCGCACTCTTAATTTTTACGAATTTTACGAAATCATGACTGACTTACCACCCGGTACTCCTGAGCGTAACCCGCAATCCGACTCAGTGACTGTAAATATTGAAGAATTACTACAATTGCTGCGGCGTAAAGAAAGCAATTGGATTAAGTGGGGGCAAGCTTGCCAGCAGTTACTAAAAGCAGGCTATAGTGCCCAAGCAATTTTTGAACAAACTGGGTTTGAGCCAATCCAACAGAATCAAATCATTGTAGCCTCTCAGGTTTACACAACATTAGTAAATGCTGGGATATCCGAGGAGGCGCGATCGCGCTTTGAGCGGACTGGTAGTGATATTTTGTATGAGTTGCGCATTCTTACCCAAGCTGAACGCGCTGCCACGGCTGAATATATCGTCGCTAGAAACATTGACTCTGAGGGAGCGCGTGAGGTTGCCAAAGCCGTCAAAGAGTTCTCCCGTCGAGGCACCCCACCCCAAGGTTTTTCTAATCATCCCGGTGACGCTATTGCCTATGAGTATTGGAAACTGGCTCGACAACAAAATCAGTTGCCAGAGCGATCGCGTTTAATTGCACGCGGCTTAATGTTTGCTCATAGTCAAGAGGCGCGGCAACAAATCGAGACGTTGCTGACCGAATTCGCAGGTGGCAAGCCGCGTCGGGCACCCATATTGCCCTTCTACCGCCTTGAAGCTGACGAACAACAGCCCCGGCTATTACCAGTGGCGGGTCAGCTGCCCCTAACAGCAGAGGCTCTAAAAGATGTTCCTACTGTTAAAAATACTGGTTCCTTCCAACTGGTTCAAGTATCCGAAACGCAAACGATAGTACCAATACCAGGCTGGCAAGTTATTTGGAAAGCACAAGACCCTGTGGGGATTTTGTGTAACAGTAGCCAGTTGCCTAATCAGCTAAATAACAAGCCTGAAGAGCTTCTACTGATTATTGACCGAGCAGACCAGGAATGGAAGGAGGACAACTATTTTGTGGTTAACGAGTCAGGACAGCTAGAAATTAAGTGGTTTCCAGACGCTCCTGATGTCACCTTATTGGGACGCCTCATCCTAGTGCTACGCCCGAAAAAAATTCTGGATGAAGCATTGAGCCATGATGTTTGGCAAATTGATGAATAAATAGGGAGTAGGGAGTGAGGAGTAACAGAAGAGAGTTTTTCTCTCTTCCTGCTCTATTCCCTATTCAAGAATTATGTGTAGCTCCTCAAAGTTCCTCAATTTAGATCTTGCAGCAAGTTACTGTTACCCCCACCTCAGCCCTGCCAAGAACCAAAGTTTCTCCTTATCTTCCCCCCTTACCAAGGAGGGTTAGCAGGGTTAGGGGGTGGTGCAAGATGTCAGTCCAAATAAAAACGGTATGAACCTATGCTCTCGAGACTTTATCCATCCCCCACGCCCTACTCCCCACTCCCTCAGTTACACCGATACAGCTGATAGGGAACTCCAATGCGGTGGTGCTGGGTGGGGTCATTAGTGCAACTTGTTTTACCCGCGATCGCAAGTTGTGGTGGAAACTCTTCATCCCTCAACCCAGGAGCAACCACCCAGAGATTTAAACGAGGTACTGGCAAAGCTGGAAGCTTGGAGAGTTTCTGCCAGACTATCTCATAAGATTGTTCTGGATCTAGAAAAGTAACATAGTCATTGGCAGTACCCGTGCCACGAGGGCGTGACGCGGCTGCGCTATTAGAAACGTTCTGATTTAAATTATCAATCGCTAGGGCAAAGCTTACTCCCAAAGCGACATCCTGAAAGCTGTGGTATCCCATCACCATCATTACGGGAACAGCTGGCTCAACTTTCATCTCCTGTGCCACCTGCTGAGGATGGAATGGCTTTATAAATACCAAGTTAGAAACTACAAAGACACAACTCAACAGGGAAAGAGAGAAAGGGAGCAAGGGAGCAAGGGAGCGGGGGAGGTTTTTTTGCCATTGCCTCCTGCGCCCTTTAGTAAAGATGAAGCTGGCTCCTAGTAGGGCGAATATCGCCGGGTAGTAGACAAAGTTATACCGAGGCGCGACAGTGATGTCCTTGCCCAGCAAATAAATGAGTGCAAAAAATTGTAGCAGGACACACAGTGTGAAACACAAAAGTGTCAAAGTTGCAACATGTGTTTCTGGCTGCTGCCAGAGCTGCTTGAGTCCTCTCCAAGCTTGCCAACCTACCCAGCCACCAAATCCAATCGTCAACAACACTACTGGCACCTGAATCGCTAATGGCTGACCCTCTACAGGTAGAGCAATCACCATACTGAACCAACCCACCAGAGTTTGGAATAGGGGCGCGATGTGTTGAGGTTTTGGGAGCCAGCCTGTTTCGGCACGTCCAAAACTTCCCAACAACACTGATAGCCAAGGCAGATAGCTCACTGCCACAGCGATGACCACAAGACCCACAGCTAAGAAGCTGCCTCGTGGTAGCATCCGACGACGCCAGTACATTAGCCCGATTAGTGTAAGCAGCTGGGCAATGAAAGCCAAAAAGAAAAAGTAGTGGATATAGCAACCAATGCTGTTGACGATTCCCCATAACACCCAAACCAAGGGGTGTGGCAGTTGGCGCTTGATATGAAGAGCCTGCTGAATTTGAATTAATCCCAACAGCGCCAGGGTGATGAATAGCATCGGCACAGTATAATGACGCGCTTCCTGGGACAGGTAGACCCCGAAGGGAGAAACAGCCATGAGGGCGCCTGCCATTAAACCGGCGGCTGGGGAAAAGGCGATACGATTGAGGCAGTAAATTGCTGCGATCGCAGCAACTCCAAACAAAGCGGGTAGCGATCGCAATTTCCAGTACAGGGGTTTGGCTAAGGGTTCCACCCAATTCAACCACTGGTGCATTAAGCCAAAAAACAGAGGAGGATGGGTGGATTGAGTCGCAACAGATTGGGCAATCCCAGAATTGCTGATATCTGGCTGTAGCGTAAACAGGTGCTGCAAATTTGAGATAGGAAGCACCACCTCTAAAGGTACGTCTTTGTAGCGGCGTCCTAGGCTCAGCAAAGCTGTAAGCACCTCATCTAGCCAAAGAGGCTTGAGGTCAAGATTCCAAAACCGCAGAATGGTTCCTAGAACAATGACCCCAATCAATGCTAAATAGTGTGTAGAGAGGTTTTTGCTGTTATTCATGTTTCAGCGTGCTTGCGAAACCACTCTACACTAGATGCTCACCGGATAAATTTAGTCGCTTCTTCAGGACTGGGGAATGGAGGCTGTAACTAAAGAAGGATTCCACCCAAATGCTTGATCGAACGGATGCAAATCCTTGTTTATGATCGAAACTTTCTCATCGTTAAGAAGTCCGCAGTCCAGCAACTTCTGTAGCATTGAACGGAATTCTGGATACCGCTGTCGAGTCTCTTCCTGCACGTAGGTAATCCGGTTTGACGGGTCAGTGATTCCCTTAGCTAGTCCATCCACTGGTGGGATTTCATAGACCCACCCTGACTGATCATAGGCATCGATTAGCAGCCTGACCAGTAATAGTCGGAAAGAGTCATCCTCATGAGATCCTTTACTCTTTTGGAACAGACGGTATGTACCGGTGACGTAGTTGAAATGAATGAATCCCAATTCTTCTTCGTAACGACCGACTTTTTCCGGCGGGGTCTTGTATTGAGGCCAATACGTAATATCAAACAAATACGGTTTTCCGTTTAGCATTGCATCATGACCACGGTGTTCCCAAGGTCGGAAGCTCCGCACCCAGTTGGTGTCGAACATCATTTCCCAAGTTGCGGTCAGGTGGTTGATCCCCTTCTCCTCAAACGCCCTATCCCAAGCTTTACTGACACCCATACAAGCCAGATGTGATTCAGCGCAGGCTTCGTAATGGGTTTTCATGAAATCCGGTTCAGTGATGAACAAATCAACGTCATGCCAAAGTCCATGAGTTGTACGTAATGCTTCAACTCCCCTAACCATCTGGAGCCAGCAATTGTTATGTGCATTGCCTTGGCGGATAATTAACTGGTCAAGGAGCGGAGGCTGTACTAGGCGTATCGGACTGAGGGAGTAGCTCTTGGCATACGTTTCTAGGACTTCCGCGAAACCCGGTACTAACTGATCTGGGATGATAAGGGTTTCCACAAGATGCGTCGGGTTCTGGGTAGCACACACCTCTAGGGCAATTTTAAGAAAAAATGGTAAATCAGCCGGAACCAACATTAGTATGGAATAACCAGGAATTGGTTTATCAACTGACGTTCGCCACTGTGAATATAACCATTTCCATAGAGCTTCTTTTCCGAACATACCCATCCTTATAAACCTCTATTGGTGCGTGTTTGCAAAGGTGTTGACTGAGTTGAAAAGAGTGCGCTGCGAAGATAAAGGCATGGACTATTAACTGCCTATTTCTATGTTTTTCCCTACATATTTGTCTTAATATATAAGGTAAAAAATCACACCCTGCTTGTGGTGCGCGTTCCGTAGAAACATTCAAGCTCACTCTGCTGCTATTGGATTAGTACTGTAATTTTTGATGTTGTGCAGAAGAGACGGCTCAGATGACCTTGTGGTAGAGGTAGAAGCAATTCGTGTTATCGCTGATGCCAAATCAATACTAATCTTCTAATTTTGAGATTGCCAGGGGGTTTCTCTGGAATTTTTATAAAGAATAACTAATAATTCCGTAAATTCACAGATGTTTTTAGCCAACTGGCTGATTAGTCATAAGTAATTTTAAAGAAAAATATAAAAACTTTACATAAATTGGATACGGAATCGGCGCTCTAACTCCTTCGCTTTTGCTATTGGTCATGAACGCCAAGTAGAAAGGTTATTTTTTTCTACTCAGGAGATAAGTGAGCATCTCTTCCTTTCATCGGGATTAAACCTCTCCTGTCCAATAGGTGCTTATCTCCTAATAGGTCATATAGGTTGTTTCTGTAAACTGGGCGTCCCAGCTTACGCCCAGTTTTTCAAGGCCTCAAGTCTGTGCATCTATTGCATGTTGCAGCTCTTAAGGAGGCGATCGCTCTTAATCTCTAAGTCTCCGTTTCTTAATCTCATACGATGCGTAATGACAGTTTTACCCTACCCTTTGGGTAGGGAACCACACTTTGTCATTCACATCAGACGCGTTGTTGAGGCAATCCACTAGCAATTTGGATGGATGATTCTAACCATGCTCGCCAGCATTTGGCAGCCTGGACTTCCAATTGTTTGGCATAACGGGCTGTATCCTCACGCAATCAAAAGCTAAGTGTCTAATTACGGTGGCATTTTTCATGTTTATCACCTGAGAGATTCAAACTTTCAGTCCTTGATTGCAGAACTGGAGCATCTGGCAGTGGATATGCGTTCTGGCGGAGCGCCTGCAATACTACGCCATTCCACAAAGACTGACGCGCTTTGAGAGCATTGAGTGCAGAGTGTAGAGCTTGTTCCCACTTCAGAGGATCATTACCACAAAGATTTTTCAAAAGCTGCTGCCCCATTGGGGCATGCTGCTCCTCATCAAGATGAGTGTGCCGATCTAGATAAAGACGCAACGAGTCGCAAGTAAATCCCTGTTCGCCTTCCAGCTTGTCCAGTATCTGCCTAAACATAGCAGGAATGATGTCCTCTCGTCCCAGTAGGAAAGCTGCAGCTACTTCGTGGGTTGACTTGCTTGTAGCTTCCAAAGTGGAACAGACAAAAGCTTTTGTAGATTCAGGAATGTCAAGAGGAGCTAGCGCTTTGTCAGCCGGATCACCTTGGCGAAGAGTGTAGAGAAAATTTTGGATTTGACTGATATCAGCACCAATTTCTACCATCGCTTTTAGATAGAGATCAAAATGACTTGTGTAACAGCCTGGAGCAACTTCATCAGTCTCTTCAGCCAGAACAATCTCGTTAACTAACCGTGCTGAAATAATATCTGTCGGTGGAAGCCACGGCACATCCAAACAAGTTAATCGCTGTTGTAGGGTTTTAATTAGAGCCATAAAATCCCAAACAGCGAATATGTGGGATTCCATAAATACCTGCAAAGGTACCAGAGTACCCAACTCTTGATAAACAGGATGACTTAGAAGTGCATCACGGATAGGAGAAAGTTTTTCTACAAGCTGAAGATAATAATCACTCATGTTGCCTATCTTTTGGTGAAATTTTCTATGCAATCTCTGAAAGTTGTTACAGTTTCGAACCAAGCTTTCTAAACATGCTTTATAGCGAACTTATTACACTCAGACTTCGACAGCATTTCTTCAAAAACATGGATTGTTGCTATATAAGCTCGAAATTTGCAAAAACTTGCTCTTGCCACTTCTAGAACAGCTGAATTATTTTTAGCAGTCATCAAAAATCACTCCTCGGAATTTGATAATTTCTGTGAGTGTCTTAACACGAATGACGCAAGGCTTTTCACTATTGCGAAACAGAAGAACAATCTAGAAAACTAGCATGACAACAAGATGCCCACTAGAGCTTATAAGCTCGTAAGTGATAAGGTTCTTCACAATACGCTCATGCTATGCAAACAATGCTTCACAAACTGTAGTCACTCCACATCAAGCCAGTGGAAAACGGCCTAATCTGGCGAGTAAAGTTTTGAGTTTCAAGAATGAAATCTTAGTAGTTCTACACCTGAAAGAATTTTAAATTCAAGCTAGAAAATAGATGATCTTGGTGTATTCAGACTTTATGAAAGCTGAAGCTAGAGGACTAAGATTGCTAGCCTATTGCTTTTATTGAGTGAGACATCTGAGCTTTCAAGACCTAAGGATTATGTGTCTTACTTAGATACATATTATTTGACTTGATTGCCAGCAGCTACAAATTAAAGTGAACTTCATCGGTTCTTTAAGATGTGCTTGATAAACTGTATATTTTCTCTATAAATAGTGACATTACTTAATAACTAGATTAAATTTAACTTTGTTTGTCATCCACCTTCAGATTGACTTTACTGAAATAGTTTTCGTTTTTAGAGACTATAAAACTTGCCTGTAGGAAAAATAGAGGTAAAAATCTCAGTTTTTTGTAAAGTTTTAATAATAGCTTTGTAGAAAGTAAATTGCTTTCAGAAATGCTAATTGAAGATTTGTTCAGTAGCCGCTCGTTAATCTTATTTTATAAGCCATTGATATTTTCCGGATAACCTCGAAAAACACATTAATAAATACAAAGGAAAAGTAATGGCATTCTCCCTAAGGATGAGGTTCAGCGATGACGAGAAAATCCTATTCCAGTGATCTAACGGATGCCGAGTGGCAACTAGTTGAACCACTGATTCCCTCAGCCCAAGCTGGTGAAGGCTCTGCTAGCGACTTTAGGCGTGAGATTGTCAATGCAATCTTCTATGTGTGGCGCACGAGCTGCCCTTGGGAAAAACTGCCTGATGACTTGCCTCACCATTCAACTGTCTGTTTCTACTTCCGTCGCTGGCAGAAAGAAGGAGTGTGGCAGCAAATGAAAGATTGCTTGGAAAAGCGGGAGCCAGTTGGAGCCGAACGCAAACCAGAAGCAAGTGCAAATTTTATTGGTGGTCAATCAGTCAAAACGACTAAGCCTTTAAATGTCACAGTTATAGAACAAAGTTTTGCTCACGTCAAACCTCGCTCAACAGAGTTTGCATCCAGCTTCTATAAGAATTTATTTACTGACTATCCCCAGCTTCGGCAGTTGTTTGCCCATACCACAATGCAGTTTCAGGAGCAGAAGTTAATGATGTCTTTGGTGCTTGTGCTCAACAATCTACGCAACCTTACTTACTTGAAAATTCTACTGAGGGATCTGGGAGAAAGGCATGTGAGGTATGGCGCTAGGCGGGAAAATTATCCAATGGTGGGTGCGACGCTCCTTAAAACTTTGGAATCTTATTTAGGGGCGGACTGGACGCCCGAGGTCAAGCAGGCGTGGACAGATGCCTATGAAGCGATCGCTGACCTGATGCTAGAAGGGGAGAACTCCTATGAAGAAGGCTCTTATGCAGAGGGCAGAGGGCAGAAGGACTACAATACACTGTAGGCTTCAAACCTACACTGATTGCAAGACTGCCTTTTTTCTCGTTCAAGCACAAAGGCTGTGTTATTTCGATAGCCTTCATCTATCAGCACCAGCCCGAGTCGATATCCTCTCGATAAACGGCACTCAATCAAACTTAACGCTAACTCCGGCTTCTTCTTAATTTCTGCGTCTTTGTTTCCTTCGGGCAAAGGAACTGGCATGTTGATATAACTCTATATCTCAGGGCAAACTTTGGGCACCCTCATACAGATGAGCGGTTACTACTACTATGGCGTTATCGGTTTTTCCGCTTTCTCCAATGTATTGCCGTCCTATTCCCTGCTTAAAATTGCCACTGTTGCTATGACCTGACTCATCAATGATTAGGCTAAATTCTTGAACATGCCTATTATGATTAGTGCTTATTATGATTAGTGCCTATTACGGCTGCTTCCTACTTTTTTAGGAATACTATTTTCTTGTGAGAAGGTTAGAAAGTCTACCTTGCTTTGCGCTCCATTAACTTGTCCTATGATCGCTGTATTCACTGGGTTGAGATACTGCTTGTTACTGCTGCCTTTAAGTTTTGCCGTATGATTGCGGCGAGGATTAATTAACCCACTAATCCACCAGGTTCCGGCATAGAAAACCCCGAAAGCAACAACACTGAGGATGAGAGATAAGGCGAAGGGATTGAGAGAGTAGGAGCTAAAAGGCATGGGAATCTGCTCTTTTTGCGTCAAGTACTCAGTGGAGGAGGCAACAATTGATGCTGCACCTATGCCGACACCGAGGCATTGAATTGTATCTTGTAGTTTACGATCGCGTTCTTTTTGTTTGTGCTCATACATCTGCGCTTGTTCCTCAGCTTCAATCGCCACGATGCCCCGAATCGTGTCAATTGTCTGCTGGAATAGTCCTTCGGCTGGAGTAAGGTAGCGTAAGTCTACTTGAATCTGAGTTTGACACCGCTTGCTAGTGGAGTTGAGAAAAAATTCTAAAAACCTCAAATCGTCTTTTTCAATACATATAGATTTAATTTTGTCAAGGATAAAGCGATAATTCTGGGTGTTGATGGCGATCGCACTGTGATGGTCTTCGATATCGCGCAGCAACTGACTGTAGTTAAGCAATCTTAAGGGCGTCTGCTTGAGCCATTGTTTGAGTTGTTCGAGTGTCTCTTGAGATGGTGTTGCCAACGTGTTGATTTGCCCTTCAAGCTCGCTATAGATTTCCCGTGCAGCGCGATCGCACAAACGAGATTGGTGATAGGCGTACAGGATTTTGCTGCGACAACACAACAGATTCAACAGAGCGTGATAAGCCTCGCTTTGCCCAATTCGCTGTAATGTTTCAGGGTGCGAGTCTAACCAAACTAGGATATGACGACGTTTCGCAGGGTTCCCTCTGTGGTTGTCATACTCAAAGATTGGACTGCCGAAGAGTTGCCCTTTCGCTGTTGGCTGAATTTGAGACGGAAAATTTTGCCTCGCCACATCTTCCCCTAGCAAAGCTGTGACACACTGATTAGCAAAGTCTTGATAGGCAGATTCTGGGACATTAACTGGCTTGGCAAACAACAGCAGTGTCTGTCCAAGGGAGGCTTTGATAACTTCTGACGGATTGAGTAAGCGTAGGTGGGGAATGTCTATCTGTTGACGGTAACGCAGCGTCAGGTCAACAGCATAGGTGTCATGAATTCGCAGAGGATAAATTTCACCCAGCAGAAGAACATTTTGTAGAGACGGCAGATGTCGCGTCTCTACATGAAAACGCAGATGACGAGCTTTGTGGGCTTTCGGGTCTTTCCTCAACAATTCCAGCCAGTCATCTAGGTATGGCTTCTCAGCCAATGTAGCTTCTTTATCTTCGTTGGCTGGAGTGTAGTGGTATTGACGCTCTACTGAGTTGTAGTTGTAGCTGCGGAGTTCTTGTTTGAGAGATTTGAGAATGACGATGTTGTGGTGTTCGCCAAAGGCAACGCATTGCTCCCACAGCTGATCGGCATTGTTCATCACCTGCTGGGTGCCTTTAGTGATGTCGTTGCGGAGATGGAAGGCATAGAGAGTGAGGCTGGGAGCTTCTACTCTCCAAGCTGCGGGTGTCTCGTTCATTGGCTAGAGTCTGACGGCTTTTGGGCGGATACGGGGAAGCTCTCTCGCAGCCTATTTTTTAGGAGACTTTTGTAATCTTCAGGTCGAGGAGGCGGAACGGACTGAGCTGGCCCTCGCTTGCCCAGTTCATCCTCTAGAGCTTCCCAGATTTCTGGTCGAGCTTGGCACCACGTTTTGATTGATGAAGCGATCGCGTTAACGTTATCGTTGGGCAGGTTGTAAATTAGCTCATCAAGAGCTGGCCCATAATCAGGCGTAAATAGGAAACGATCTGATAACAGGTCAGCAAAAGTTTCTACAAGGATTTCAGGTGGAGCCGTTTCCAGTGTTAATGGCATTGTGAACCTCCCGGAGCAAGACGCTTATATTTAATTCCTGAGAAGATTCTGCTGATCAGGACATAGCGCCTTGTTATGAAACTATTTCTCGACGCAACAGCTCACTCGGCTTCACCAATGAGAGTAAATCCTGCCCATGATTTGGGTCTTTTGTATCGATTCATTGTGGTGAGTATAGCTTGGCGTAAGGCTTGAGCTTTGTTCATGCCGTGCTGAAGATTTTGATAAAACTCGGTCATCAGAAATTGGGTCGATTTATCTCCCACAGACCAAAGGGATACAATCACACTGGGTACACCAGCCGCAAACAGACAACGGGACAAGCCAATAACACCATCGCCAGTGATTTTGCCTCTCCCACTACTACAGGCACTCAGGACAACGAGTTCCGCATTTAACTTCATTTCTAAGATTTCGCCTGCTGTGAGGAAACCATTATCGTTATCAGATGGAGCAAGCGCGATCGCACCCGGTACACCCAACTGCTTGATGTCATCTAATAGTCCGTGTGTCGCCAGATGAATCAGTCGCGCTTTGGGCATCTGCTGCACAATGTCTACTTTAGTGGCTTGGTCGCCGATGATCGCTTGGGTGTTGAGGAGAGATGCGATCGCATTAGCTTCTGCTTCCGCACCTGGTAGCGGGTTTAATGGTTGAGGCGGATCTATCAAGGGAATTGTTGGCATCGTTGGATTGCCTACAACCAATGCATTCTGATTTGATAGGGGTAATTCATGAATTGTCTCTATCCGTTGTTGTTGCTTGCGGGTTAATTCCAGTACCTGGATGGAAGGAGCAGTCAGAATGGTGTGTTGTTCGATTAAGAATTTGCCCGTAGCGTCTTGCAGTGCTGAGAAGGGACCTAGGAATAGAGTTCCTTGTGGGATAAAGATGACAGGGGTATTAGGGTCAGACGGGAGGTGGTGTGAGATCGGTTCAATTAGGTATTGATGCAGCTGCCGTAATGGTTGGGAGATGTGTCTAATAGGTAGGGGAATTTCGGAGTTGATAGTTTCTGTACCCCCTCGTGTGTGTTCCTCAACTCCCAAAAATTCACGAGCTTGAATAACTAGCTTTGACAGCGAGGTGCTTTGTTGCTGTAGGGGTTTGAGGTCAACTTGGCAAAATTCAATTTTATGAGTTGGTTTAATGACCCAAATAAAGAGGTTGTCTGAATAAATAATCGAGTATTCAACAAGTGTGGCATTTTGCGCTTGTGCGATTTGTTGAATTTGCTCAAGGGTAAGTGGCTCGATAGTGGCTGGCAAGGGCAATTCATGAGTTGCTTCTGCGGGGTTAGCGGATAAGCGCTCAGACAATAATTCAACGAACGCACGAGCGCGACCTCGTTCAGCAATTTCCAAGGCATCTTCTGTTTTTTTCTGAGCAACTAAGACTGCTTGCAGCAGACGATAAGTAGTCGCTTGCGTTTCAAAAATTGACACCTTATTAGCATCATTGCTACCTAAATGTGTTCGTATAGATTCCCAAACCTTAATTCCAGCAAGGAGTGTCTGTTCTGATTCTGCAAGCTTGCCAGATTTCAGGAGAGCCAGCCCCAAATTGTTTAGACATACTCCTTCCTCAAAGCGAGCGCCAATCTTCCGTCCAATTGCTAAGGACTGTTGATGATACTCAATCGCCCTTTGGTATTGCCCTAGCCTTTTGTATGTACTGCCTACACCGTCCAGTGATTGGGCTTCTCCAAGCCGATCACCAATTTTTCGCTTAATGACTAAAGACTGCTGATGGTACTCAATCGCCAGCGGGTATTGCCCTAGAGAGTTGTAAGTATTGCCAAGATTGCCTAAAATTGTGGCTTCTCCATGCTGATCTCCAATCTCCCGTTTAATGCACAGGGACTGCTGATAGTAATCAATGGCTAGTTGGTATTGCCTCAGAGAATCACAAGCATTGCCAAGATTACCAAGGGAATTAGCTTCCCCCCGACGATCTCCAATCTCCCGTGCGATGACCAAGTACTGCTGATGGTATTGAATCGCTTTCTGGTATTGCCCTAGAAAATTGTAAGTAGTGCCTAGATTACCCAAGGAGTTGGCTTCCCCTTGGCGCTGTCCAATTTCCCGTGCTATGGTCAGCTGTTGCTGATAGTAATTAATCGCAAGTTGGTATTGCGCTAAGAAATTGTAAGCATTTCCCAGACTACCTAGAGAGTTGGCTTCCCCAGTGCGATCTCCAATCTCCCGTTTAATGGTCAGTGACTGCTGAGCATAATTTATCGCTAGCTGGTATTGCCCTAGGCATCGGTAAGCCTCACCTATATTGATAAGGGATGTAGCTTCCCCAGCACGATCTCCAATCTCTCGTGTGATGGACAGGGACTGCTGATGGTAATCTATCGCCCTCTGATATTCCCCTAAAGAACGGTAAGCTATGCCCAGATTGCCCAAGGAAACAGCTTCCCCCGGACGAGCGCCAATCTCCTGTTTAATAACCAAGGACTGTTGATGGTAATCTATCGCCCGTTGATATTGCCCCAAGGAATAATAAGCATTACCCAGACTACCTAGAGATTTAGCTTCCCCATAGCGATTGCCTATTTCTCGTTGAATGGCTAGGGACTGCTGACAATTTTCAATAGCTTCCTCGTATTGCCCTAGGTCTTGGTAAGCAATGCCTAGATTGTTTAGGGAACTAGCTTCTCCCCAGCGATCATTAATCTCCCGTTGAATGGTCAGCGACTGCTGATAGTATTCAATAGCTTTTTGATATTGCCCCAAGCAATTGTAAGCAGTGCCCAGATTACCTAAGATCAAGGCTTCCCTCCGGCGCTCCTCAATCTGTTGTGCAAGGCTCAGGGCTTGATGGTAGTGATGAATAGCTAGCTGATACTGCCCTAAGCTATGGTAGGTATTGCCCAGATTGTTCAGGGAATTGACTTCTCCGTGGTGATCGCCCATCTCCTGTGCAATTACCAAAGTCCGCTGATAGTAATCAATGGCAAGCTGGTATTGCCCTAGGGACTCATAAGCAGCACCTAAGTTGCCTAGACAATCGGCTTCTCCTTGGCGATTTTCAATTTGGTGATAAAGTATCAGCGCCTGTTGCCAAGATTGCAACGCAGCTTCAAATTGACTGGTCTGATACTGGTCTATACCTTGTTTCAGCAGCCGATTTGCTTCCACATTGCTGATAGCGGTGCCAAGTTGCACTGATAAATGTTCCAATCGATTAGCTTTATCTTGGTCGCCCTCCTGTGCTAATAGCTTGGCTCGTATTCCCATTGTCTCCACCAAGCCAGCATCCAGCAAATTTGGGAAGCGACTCAAAATCGATTGCTCGCCGCCACTGTCAAAAGCCAGTAGTACGTCAACCAGCTGATTGTAGAGGTTATGGCGTTCTTCGTTCATGGAGTCAGCTAAGACATGATGTTCATATTGCAGTAATGTGCTGACGGTTGACGTGGCACTTACTTCATCCTTCAATGCACCTCGACTTCATTCCGGTAAAATTGTGTAGCTTTGTAAAGCTTCATCGGTCGAGCGCGATCGCTCTTACCCTGCCCTTGAATGAATGCGATCGCCCAAGACAGAAGTGTTGAGGAGATGCGATCGCGTTATTAGTCTCCCTTTCTCCGCTCATCAACTAAGGGAGTTACTTTTTGGGCGGGATTTTTCCTTCCTCTTCTGCTTTTCTAATCGCTCGTTTAAGGATTAGCACTGCCATCTGAGACAAAGAGCGCTCCTCTACATCTGCCAATTCTTGCAGTGCCTCTTTGTCTTCCTCATCCATATAGAGGGTTACGGTTACCTTTGCCATGTCATCTGCGATCGCGCCTTTAATCCCCCTTACCCTTCTTAGCCGGTGAGGGGTTTTCGTATTCTTCTAACCACTTTTCAATGAGTTCCCTCAACACATCACCCATATCACGCCCTTCTAAGGCACACGTTGCCTTAAATCGTGCTCTCACTGATTCGGGAACACGTCCTCTAACAAACACTGGCTTTTCAGGTTCAGACACAGATTACCGCTCATAAATGCTCACTTCCATTTTCTCATTGCTATAAATCTTTCGTCTTCTTTTGCTATTTTGCTATTTTGTTTTTGTGCTATATTGCCTAAAGCTAAAGCCAGCGTCCAACCTTCCTACAGCTGACGCTGGCTTCTGGCTCCAGATAAAAGGAGACTCTACCAATGGTAAAACGATTGAGCTATCGAAGCGACTCCCCTTGGGCGATCGTGCGGCTTTTGCCAAAAGCCCAACGCTATATCGTCGCTCGTTTCCGCAACCGCCGAGACGCCGATGACCACAAGCGAGTTTTGCGTCGGTTCATGCCAGCAGCGGAATTTGAGGTCATCTTTGACCCTCCCAACGAGGAACAACAAAAGAACCAAGCTGAATCTCTGATGAGCTAACAACCTCACACAGCCCCCTTAGCCCCCAACGCAAAGGGGGAACCCTGTCCTCAAAGTCCCCCAGAATTGGGGGATTTAGGGGGCGAGAAAGACTTGTTCGTAAACAGTAGCTTCGCATCGGACAGGGTTAGGGAGGGGTTTTCCAATACAATGCCGTTCCGATCGCCAACCGCTATGCAACCACTACGCCACTGTATCAACCCCCAAAGTTTTGTTATCACCCTCCGGCAAATTGCCAAACACCTAAAAATTAGTCAAGAGCGCATCCTCAACTGGCAAAAATGGCATAACGTCCTTTGGGTGCATATCGAAGGACTCGGAGGCTACTTTGTCAGTTACCGCAAATTAGAACAGTGGATTGCCGCTTGTCGCACCCTGATTCGCTTCTGCCCAAACCTAGAAGCGCTCAACACCCTTTGGTCAACCATTCTGCAAGAAGCTGAGCGTTACACAGAAGACGCATTAGCCCATTGGTGACAAGTTAAGGCTTTCTGGCAGTTGTCAAGGGGATTTGAGAAGAGGCTTGAAAAAAAAACTGGTCAGAGCCGCGTTGTTGTTCAGGAAAGGGTGCGACAATTAACTTAATGTTGGGTTTTCGTTGCTGTTTAACAATACCTAAATCTTGATTTTCTGGGGCAGCGAAATACTTAACCGGGTCAGTTGCCTGACCTTTTTGATGAGCGACCGAAAAATGATAAAGACCGCGATAAATCATCTCTAAAGAAATGTGGTCAAAAGGTAAAGAGAGTTCCTGTGCTACAGCATCACCCAAATCGATCAAAACAGCAGAAAATAACCAAGTTCCCCAGATTTGAAGCTGAATCCCATTGAGGGAACCCGTCCATAAATAACTCAGACCCAAGAGTCGTTTAACTGTATTAAAAGCGTCCTCAATTCTCCAACGCCGTCGATAGAGGTCTGCCACTAGGTAAGGAGGTAATATCGTCGGGTCAAGGACACTCGTTAAATAAGAATGCCAAGCTTTGCCCGAACGAACCTCAATCAGACGTAAGGTAATAAATGGAGTTTTTTTCGTTCCAGACCCCAGACGTATCATTCGGTCTCGCAGAGCATAACTATCCGTAAAAACTTGCTCAACCTGAATTGAGGCTCCTTTCTTTAGCCGAGTAATAAAATCTACTTTGTGTTCAATTAACTTTAGCCAAAAACTAAAATGATAAAAGCCTCTGTCCAGCAAGAGCAGAGTTTTGGCTTTTACTAACTTTAAAATATCTTCTTCAAATTTAGTGTCAGAAGATCGGGGATTTTCTTGGAACCAAATCTCTACAGGCAGTCGGGTGATTAAATCTATTACTGTCCCCATTTTCCCAGCTAATTGTCCCTGAGGAGCATCTTCTAGACTACGGAGCTTCCGAAACAAGGCTTCTAAAGTTGAACAATCTACTATCCAAATCTTCTCAAACAAGCCGAGAGTAAATTGCACACTTTCAGGTATTGGGCGACTAGTCCTGGTGTGCCAAGCAGCTTTCAAATGAGGCAATAAATCCTTGAAAACTTTCTCGAATAAGCAAGCTGGAAACGTCAAAAACCGTTGAGATATCGCTTGTTGACTGACCGTCTTGGGACTACACCACAGAAAACCTTCTCTGGCTAAAATTCTTGTCAGCTCAGTGACTCCTGCTACGTCTCGCCACAGTAAAGTTAATACCGCCGCTACCATCAATGGTAAGTTGAGAATTCTGTCTCTTAGTCCGAGTTGACGATAGTAGTTTTCTTGGGCAGTGATGGCTGGTGTTAGTAACGCTTCTAGTTGAGATGCAATTACTTCATCTTCCACCATTGGTCTTGCAGTCTTTTTGGCGTGGTCTCGGTTAGTTTTGCGGTTAACACTCACGGTTGGTTGCCCACAATTGGTCAATTACTTGTTGCCTCCTGAGTGTCACATGATTTTTCCCGAGTGTAACTGTTACCCGATAAATTATTGATAATGATAATCGTGCGGAGAGGAGAGGCGAGCAGCGCTCGCCTCTCCTCTCTCATTGATTATCATTATCATCAGGAGAACCATTAAGTATATTCTCTTATTGACAATAATCACTCTGCCTTAACTTGTCACCAATGCATTAGCCCGACTTGAAACCCTTTGGCAGCAACGATACGCCGATTTGTTAAACCGTCCGTAAAGCTGTAGGAACTAGCGATCGCTTTTTCTCCTAGATCAGCAGAGTCGTTCGCCCATAATTAAATTAACCCTGTTAGCGATCCGCATTACCGATGGAAACTCTGACGCTAAAAGTACCCCCTGCTGTAGGTCTAACAGACGAGCAGTTTTATCAACTGTGTGTGGCTAATGAACAATGGCGCTTGGAACTTACTGCTGAGGGAGAACTGATAATCATGCCCCCAACTGGCGGCGAAAGCGGGATTAGAAATGCTGACTTGACGACAGACTTGAGCTTGTGGAATCGCCAAACTAGGTTGGGGAAAGTCTTTGACTCCTCCACTGAGTTCCGATTACCCAATGGTGCCAAGCGTTCCCCCGATGTTTCCTGGGTGAAACTGGAAAGATGGGAAGCTTTATCCCTTGAGGACAGGAAGCGCTTTCCTCCTCTGTGTCCAGACTTTGTCATCGAACTTCGTTCTGAAACGGATTCATTGAAAGATCTACGAGCAAAAATGCAAGAGTACCAGGCTAACGGTGCTCGCTTGGGTTGGCTGATTGACCCCCAAACGCCCTTAGTTGAAATCTACCGACCTGCTCAGGAAGCAGAAACTATCAATTTCTCTGTTGATAAACCGCCTACACTTTCTGGCGAAGACGTTTTGCCTGGATTCGTCCTCGATTTGACAAGCATCCTGAATCCTTAAATCTTCTCTTGGACTTATAGTTTCACCTCGTATCAGCGAACCGCTTAAGTCACCTAATCCAAACTTAAGAGCCAAACGCGATCGCCGGCCATATTGACAGCCTTGCTAAAATCAAAACTCAGCGATTACCTTACGAACGGTATCCACTTGGTCTAGCTGATTTCCCCCAAACGCCTAAAGTTATTCTATTCTTCGAATTGTGGTGGATTCTCCGTCGGGAAAAACTCTTTGGTCTCCGGTGAGTATACCCAAGCCATTCCCTCAGGGTCTCTACTTTGACTCCATTCTGGGAAGTCGGGGTCAGATTTACGCTTCCCAACCGTACTGGTATGCACATCGAGCCGCTTGGCAAGTTCAGCTTGGATTAGAGCTTGAGATGTTTTCTGTTCCTTTTCAGGTGAATCTGCCCACAAGTCCTCTGTTTCATTGAACGCTTCCGTCTGCTCCTGCTTCGGTTGTGGCGGTGGTTCGAGAGCTACTTCTTTCTCAGCCGTTGATAATGCACTATCAGATAAGCTTGGCTGTTGTTGTTCAGAGGCTTCTAGAGGTTTTGGGGGTTCACTAGTAGAGGCTTCATCAGGAGAAGGCAGTGACTCCTTATCTATCAGGGGTTCGGGCAAGGTTGGGCTTTGAGTGATCAACGATTCACTCTCTAGCTCAGGCGGCGGTTCACTATCCTCAGGAGAAGGCAGTGACTCCTTGTCTATCAGGGGTTCGGGCAAGGTTGGGCTTTGAGTGATCAACGGTTCACTCTCTAGCTCAGGCGACGGTTCACTATCCTCAGGAGAAGGCAGCGACTCCTTATCTATCAGGGGTTCGGGCAAGGTTAGGCTTTGAGTGATCAACGATTCACTCTCTAGCTCAGGCGGTGGTTCACTATCCTCAAAGATACTACCGAGAGCGCTAGCCGTGAGAAAGTAATACACCGTGCCTTTGCCTTCATAGTCTCGACGCTGGGCACCAAATTCTTCTGCCTTTTTCTCTAGGTACCACTGCGCGTCTGGCCCTGATAGGTTTGCCTTCAGTGACAAGTCCATTGGTGTCAGGCAACCTTGGTTTTCTCTGATCAGCTCATTAAAAAAGGGGTTGACTTGCTTGGTCCACTGCTTCCATTGATATTGCTGCCAAATCCTAAAACTAATCATGAAAACGAACAGCGCCAGTAACGCGGGCCAAGCCTTAAATAGCAAGACACACAAAAACGCGAATGGGAGTATGAGAATGAGACCAGTGGCGCTGCGATCAATTACTTTTCCAGTCATATCCCTTCTTGCGAATTTACTCTATGGCAAACCATACTTAATGATTGCAAAGATTGCGGTCGATAATTTGTTGCTGGGTGTGAGATTGCAGAAGAGCTACCCCTCTACTGACACCCAAGAGTTTCTTCTTGTGACTTTCTCCCCACAGCTCTTGTGCTAGGGGATTCTTTTTCAGGTGTCATGAAACTGCGGAGTCAATAACCACGTAGTTTAGCAGCGAGTAGCTTATTTCAACAGTCTATAGAATCCTCGGAAAAACTCATCACCTTTAAGAGGATGTCAATTAGAAGGCTGAAGTATCAAGTATGAAATTACCGGGCTAACGCCCCACTGCGCTCACATTCTTTACACTTCACACTTCTTCAGTTAAGCAGGTTCTGCGCTCAAGTGGGTAAGGGCAAGGCGTTTAAACATCGCTTTCCGCGCCTGCGTAGCTAAACTATCATCCAACGGCTCCAGAGACACAAGTGTCTGATATTTTTCAGTCAGTGCTGTCTGAATGAGCCAATCTGCGAGAAAAGGATTTTTGGGTAACAAGGGGCCATGGGAATAGGTAGCGATCGCATTCCGATAAAATGCCCCTTCTGTACCATCCTTGCCATTGTTCCCGTAACCTTTCACAACG
>DATNPH010000263.1:0-14462 GCA_036703315.1 Coleofasciculaceae cyanobacterium | reverse complement strand
TTGGGTGGAAGAGTTGGTGTTCCGGCGCATCATTGACAACTGGGAAAGTCAAGATGAACCAGAGCATTTGAGGACAATTCGCGATCGCATTTTGAGAAATTCCCAACGTGCTGCTAGATTACTCGGCATCTATCAACAAATCTTACAACTCCCTTACCAAGGGGGGGTGCCAACCGATGACTCGCCAGAGCAAATGGAACTTCTGCTGTCTGGTTTGGTGGAGAAACAGCAGGGTTTCCTGAAGGTGAAAAACCCCATCTATCAGAACGTATTCGATTTGGAATGGGTAGAAGAACAATTAGCATCTGTGCGACCCTACTCTCAAGCCTTCGATGCTTGGATAGCTTCCCTACAGCAGGATGCGTCGCGCCTTCTGAGAGGACAAGCCCTGAGAGATGCCCAAATCTGGGCGCAGGGGAAAAGTTTGAGCGATTTGGACTATCAATTTTTAGCCGCTTCTCAAGAATTAGACAGGCTGGAAGTGCAGCAGGCGCTGGAAGCAGAACGGCTTAAAGAAGTAGAAGCCCGACTCGCAGAAGAACGCAAGCGGTTAGTTTTAGAGCGAGAGACGGCAAAGCGACAGCGAAGGTTTATTGGGGCGCTGAGTGGGGTATTAATGGTTGCGATCGCATTTGGCATTCTCGCCCTTTGGCAATATAGTCGCGCCGTCAGGAGCGAACAGCAAGCCCGCATCAGCGAAATCCAAGCCCTAACCTCCTCCTCCGCAGGGCAATTCGCCTCCCAACAGCGATTAGATGCCCTCGTGACTGCTATCAAACCAAAACGCAGGCTTGAGAGTCTCGCTCATTCCAGCCCCCAGTTGCAATCTCAAGTTCGACAAGTGCTGCAACAAGCCATCTACGGAACGGTAGAGCTGAATCGCCTGTCGGGTCATCGCGGTTGGGTTCTGGCGGTTGACGCCAGTCCAGACGGTCAACTCATCGCCACCGGCAGCAACGACCAAACCGTTAAGCTTTGGAAGCCCGATGGCATCCTGCGCCAAACCCTCCAGCACACTGCCACTGTTCACGCGCTCAGTTTTAGTCCCGACAGCCAGCGCCTAGTGACATCCAGCCTAGACGGCAGCATTTATCTGTGCAGTCGGGAGGGCAAGCTCCTCAAAACCTTTCAGGGACACAGCGCAGCTATTTGGGACATCGCCGTGAGTCCAGACGGGCAGCGCATTGCCTCTGCCAGCGAAGACAGCACCATTCGTCTGTGGAGCGTTGATGGCAAACCCATCGAGACTCTGACAGGACATCAAGGTGGGGTTTGGGGTGTTGCCTTTAGTCCGGATGGAAACTTGCTCGCCTCTAGCAGCGCCGACGGTACGGTCAAGGTCTGGACTCTCGACGGCGAACTGGTGAGAACCCTGGAAGGGCATAGCGCTGCCGTTTGGGACGTTGAGTTCGCCTTGCTTGCAGACAAGAGCGGCACAAAACGTCCCACCATCGTCTCTGCCAGCGCTGACAACACTATCAAACTCTGGCAACCCGACGGAACGCTGCTACGAACTCTTAGCGGTCACAGTTCGGAAGTGTTTGAAGTCGCCATCAGCACAGCAGGCGATGTCATTGCTTCCGCCAGCGCCGACCAAACCATCAACCTCTGGAAGCCGGACGGGACACTTTTGAAAACCCTCAAAGGACATCAATCTGGAATTCGAGGCGTTACCTTTATTCCCAACAGTGAAATCGTTGTCTCCGCCAGTGACGACAATACCGTTCGAGTCTGGAATCCGATCAACCCCTTCTCGAAAGTTCTGCATGGACATCGCGGCACGATTTGGGATGTGGATTTCTCCCCCGACGGTGAGATGCTAGCTTCAGCCGGTTCGGATCGCAGCTTCAGACTGTGGGCGCGAGACGGTACGTTGCTGAAGTCTTTTGCTGGATACAAGGCTGCCGTTTACTCCGTTGCTTTCCTATCGGGAGCGAACTTTGCCAATCCTGCAAACGCGCTCATCCTTGCTACCACCAGTGACGATAAAACGATTAAATTCTGGCAGTTCGACGGGACTTTGCTGAAAACCATAACAGGACATAAGGCAGGCGTTTGGGATATTTCCCCAAGTCCAGATGGTCAGCTACTCGCTTCTGCTAGCGACGATAAAACCGTGAAACTATGGAAGCCGGACGGCAGTTTGCTGAGAACTTTTCGAGGACATCGGGCTAGGGTTTACGATGTGGACTTTACCCCGGACGGAAAGAGGCTGGTTTCCGTCAGTGCAGATGGTACAGTTCGGTTGTGGAGTTTGGACGGTAAATTTTCCAAGACGTTGAAAGGTCATGGCAGTGGAATTTGGGAAGTTGCCATCAGTCCAGACGGTCGCACCTTGGCAACGGCCAGCATGGATGACACGATTAAACTCTGGACGAGCGATGGCACGTTGCTCAAAACCCTCAAGGGAAATACTAGAGGGATGATGGCAGTTGATTTTAGTCCAGACGGTCAAATGCTGGTGGCAGGAGGCGCAACTGGTACACTCAAACTTTGGAAAACCGACGGTACAGAAATAACCTCGCTAACCGGACATGAGGGGAACGTTTGGGGGGTAGCATTTAGCCCCGATGGTAAACAGATTGCCTCTGCTGGAGACGATCACACGGTGATTTTGTGGGATGTGGAGCGTATTCTCAAATTAGATGAACTGGCTTATGCTTGCTATCGCGTGCGGGATTATCTGCGGACGAATGCTGAGGTGGAAAAGAGTGATTCCCTACGGGATAGCTTCGCTTCACGCACTCTGTGCGATGGGGTTAAAACTCAGAAAGTTGCTCAATAAAGGTTGGGAATAATATTTGTAAGTTCTATAAGGTATAAATCAGTTTGAATGCCTCTTTCGCACCCGGAGGAATAGTTGATATCTTCTCCAAACTAATATCGGGTATATCCTGAATGTGAGCCGCCACAGAATCCGTTACTAAAATTTCCCAAGCTTTAGCCGTATCCTCCCCCAATTTACTTGCGGCATTCACTTCCGAACCAAAAACATCTTGGTCACCGATTGTAAGGATTTTGCCGTAACCGATACCGAGGCAGGGCAGAATTTTGTCTGTATCAGGTCTATCCTGATTGTAGGCTTTAGCAGCCTGTTGCATGGCTATTGCACATTGAATAGCTTTAGAAACTGAGCGAAACAGAACTAATAGGCTATCCGCTTCTGTCTTAATCAAAATGCCATCATACTTGTCAATACAGGGAACAAACAGACGCTGAGATTCGTAAATAATTTGTAAAAAATGAATGATACCAAATTGCTCAACTGAGCGGGAAAACCCGGACAAATCAGTCAACATCACCGCCCAATTTTCTCCAAATAAATCCCAAATACGCGCGTCAATTTCGTCTTTATTAGCTCCCGGCTCCAATCGTTCTGCAATTAATTTCTCCAGCCGATCTAAGTAAGCACTCGGATGAATTTTGTTAATGTATTGCATAGTCGTTTCTACCAAAACAAAATTTGGAAATAAGAAATCAACATTAACTACCCTATTCCCTATTCCCATTAGCTATAGCAGGCATTAGAAAATGGCATAATTATCGCTTACCCTGACGCCACTTTGCGATCGCCTCCTGAGCCATCCCATAGGAGGGTGTACCGGCTGGAATTAAGGAAGCGGCTTTAATCGCCTGCTGGAACCTACGTTGCGACCCTCGCAATTGAGCAATCCGATAAATTTCTTGGCTCCACTGAGCAATTAACTGTTGTCCTTCAACATACCCTGGTTGCCCAGATGGAATTTTATTCAGCGTTGTGATAGCACGATCATAAGACCAAGCTTGATTCGGTCGAATTTGTTTTTTCGCCGTTTCGATGATGCTTTGATTTTGCTGCTGCTGGGTTCTTAGAACCGTCCACTGGTTAATAGTCTGCTGAGCCTTAGTATAAACAGACTGATTATCTGTAGGTACCAGTTGAGCCGCTGCGATCGCCGCCTCAAACTCTCCCCTCTCGGCGCGTCCCTCAGCTACATCTAAAATCACCTCACTCCAGCGCTTTATGTCTTGCTGTGCCTGCTGATAAAGAGGGTCACCTGATTTGATGCTACGGGCTTGGATGATTGCCTTATTAAATAGAGACGCCTGATTAGGTCGGAGCAATCGCTTTGCTTGATCCAATGTGGCTTGATTAGCCTGGAGGCGGCTCATCGGTGAAGGCTGGGGTGATGCTACTAGCGGCTTACCCGTGGGATTAGGTCGATTTGCAGAGGAGGGATTTGTGCTTGAAAGGGGCGGCGTAATTGGTGATTCTTTCGTTGCTGGTGGCTTTACTGGTTGCTTACTGATAAAAGCGTCCCGGTTGCGGAGTATCACAGGCGCAATCATCAATACCAAAACTAACACAGCACCACCACCCCACAGGAGTATTTGTTGCCACAAGGGTGTCTTATTGTTTTCAGGTTCAGGCTCCCTATTTGGATAATGAATCATTGCTCCTGATGCAGGTATCGCCTGGTTTGAGGTAGTAGTTGTTGTTGGGATGGAAACTTTAATCGCTTGTGTTCCTACCGCCGATCCAGCGGTTCTGTGTGCAGGTACCGCTGTACCGTTGGAGCCATTCTCACCGTAGCTATTTTTATCCTGTAGCCTTGTATTGGGAATAAACTCTTTTGGGATTTCGAGGGCGGCTTGCTGGCTGACCAATGAGTTTTTAGCTGTAGGCAAAATCAGCTGTTGCCTAGCTTCTTCTAAAGGAATCACCGTTAAAGGTGTCTGAACAGGACGCCAGTGGTGTTGACTCAACTCCGGCAAACGAGCGTGTAGATACTGGGTAAGATGCTCTAAGGTGATGTCGGCTTGATAATAGCGCAGTGCTTCTAGAAGCGCCTCCGTAAATAAGCCACGACCCAACGCAGCCGCTTCGTGAGAAAATTCGTCGAGTTGACTGGAAAGCACTAGAGCAATTCCCATCTGGCTTGCTAATTCCACTGTTTGGGCACCAACAGGGGTTTCAAAAATCCCCTGTGAGCGGTTGATGTCTAACAGTACCAGGATGTTGTCACCGCCTTGAGCCTTGAGAGATTCAAACAGCGATCGCACAGGGATACCCGTGCCAGGAATGTCATCTGGGTTTCCATCAATAGGCATTAGGTAGTCAGCTTGTTCCCAATTGACGCCGTAGCCACTGAAAAAGAACCAACGCCAATTCTCCGAGTGCCTTGAATTTTGATGATCTGCCTCAAGCCAACGCCAAATATTGTCTCGACTAGGATAAGTTGACTGATCATCGTTTAGTGCTGAGGTATCAGTCAACAACAGACACTGGCTGGACGGCAAATCAGCTTGGTGTACCAAAAACTGCCGCAGCTCTTGTGCATCCGCTTGCCCATAGTTCAGAGGCGGGAAAAACTGATAGCGATTGATACCAATTGCAATGCAAGCGTGATTTACCATGTACCCAGTGCCTAGCTATCTTGTTTATCAGTCAGTTAAGTTATTGCATTAACTTGGAATTTGAGATGCCCTGGTTCTTTGTAAATGCAAATTTTAAATACAAAATCAGTTTATAGTCTATCTAATAAAGAAGCTGACGAATATTGTGTGCTCTTGTCGTGCTAAGCAAATCGGCATCTAAGTTGCGTACTGTTTCTCCCCTGTCCCTCTGCTTGCCAGCGATCTCAACATGCAATTTTTGAAGGCACATCAGCTTACCAAGGACTACCAATCATTGTAAAAGCACTCCAGTAGTAGGGATGGGTAAAGTTGCTGTCTTTCAACTGCTCCAGTTGTGGCGGTAAGGGGAAATTGCCACGACTTGTTATAAGCTGCCGAGAGTGCAATCGCACCTCACCCTTGAGCATTGCCAACTGTGCTTGCCGCAACGCCTCCGCTTTAATCGGAGCGTGTTTCAATTGATTGTAAAATTCAGTCATTAACCCCAGTGTCCCTTCATCACTGACGTACCACAAACTCCCCAAGACTGACTTGGCTCCAGCTTGCACGGCTAACCCTGCAAATCCCAATTCTGCATCTTCATCGCCTAAAGCCGTGCGACAGGCACTCAAAACCAATAGTTCTACAGGCGGCTTATTCAACCCGATCCGCCGTAGCTGCTCAAGTCGCATTTTACTATCCCACAGCCGGATGTAAGAGTTACTCGGATCACTGGGTTGATATTCGGCATGACTGGCTAAATGAATAATGCCATAAGGCTGTGAGTTGCGAGCGGCTTCGAGATTGGACAGGGTAAAGGCGTCATTGAGCAAGGACTTTCCTTGCCACAACTGACCTGTAATTACAGATAATTCTGTAGGTACAAACGGTAAGGAGTTTAGGTCAGTGAATTCTGAAGCCCCCATGGCTAAGACAGAGGAGTTCTTCACATCTACGTAGCGAGTATCAGTGAGGCTGAGGCTGGGCATTAAGCCAACACTGTAGTTTTCTACGATAAACGTCTTGCCATTATGGAGAGCTGACAAGGGAATGCTGCGTAACCCAGTGTCCATGATATAGACTAAATTTTTGATACCCAGCTGTTGTAAGTCTTGTTCTAGAGGAGCCGTAAGCCATTGATACATCTTTTTGGCTGGGGCGAGATAGCGATGAGACCTGAATACTTCGGTCACAGTAGTGCGAAATTCCTTGGCTTTTGAGATGACTTCAGCTCTGGTAGCATTAACGGAACGACGAATCGGCTTTCCTTCGGCTGTTACTAAAATGAGTTCTAGGCGATCGCTTTTGCTAGGAGATTGGGCACGCAATAAGGAAGAGTGAACTATCCCTGAAGCATCTAAGGCGAGGCGATTGTCAGAACCAGGGACTGGGGTAAGGGTAGAGGGAACAAACACCGCATAAATAAGCGCTGGTTTGACGCCTGTGGCGCTCTCAATTTGGCGTAAAATGTCACGCGCTTGGGCAAGAGTGATGGGTGAGGTTTCACCGAGTCCAAGAAATTGGGCAAAATCGTTGCTGAGTAACCTGTCAATTCCCAAAGTATCAACATTAGTGTTTTGAATTGACGGTAGTGGCTCTCTCAGTTTCCGTGGTTTGCTTAGATCAATGGGATTGATAGTTGGGTTATTAAGCTGGGGAGGTGGGTTAGGAGTAGGCGGTGGGTTAGGAGTAAATGAAGGCGGTGGGTTAGGAGTAAATGAAGGCGGGTCAACACTAATGATCTGAATATTGCCTAGGGTGTAGGTGTAGGGAAAGGAGCGGATAGGGACGATCCTGTAATCATCGGTGGCGATCGCACCAACTGTACCGTTAGTAGTAGCGTTGCCGACAACAAAGGGAGCCAATCCATTCCCTCCATGTCGAATGGTAATGTCCCCACCGCCGTTACCACCAGCACTGGAGATACTAGCCAAAATACCATTACGGTCTGTGAAAATGCCTGTAGAACGGAAAAATCTCCCAGTGGTGATGTCTACGTTGCCGCCTCTGCCGTTTCTGCCACCCTCAGCGTTAATGTATCTCACCTGAATGTCACCAACGGAGTCAAGGGAGATGTTACCGCCATTACCAACGGTAGAACTGGAGTTGAGTATCCCAGTCGTGATGCTATCTCGGGCATTAAGAGTAATTGCGCCGCCCCCTGTAGGGGAAGTGGTGGTGAGATTGCGACTGGTGATGTTTCCTGAGAAGCTTGTGAGAGTTAAGCCGCCGCCATTGGTCGTGATGTTGCCTGTGGTAATGTTGCTGTTGGCTAGTAAGGTAATTGAGGCGTTGGAAGTTCCGGTAATTGTCCCAGTTGCACTGATTGAGCCATTACCACTGGGAGCCTGAATCGTAACTGGAGTATTGAAGGTGATGGGGTTGATGGTAAGGGCACCACTACCGTTATCCCGTCCGATGATAATTTGGGAAAACCCATTTTGTAGAGTGTTGAGGAGGCTGTCGTTAAGGTTCAATCGAGTATCGTTAGTAGTGCCGCTGATGGTAATGCCTAAACTGGAGGTAAGGGGCTGCAACTGAAGAATGCCAGTACCTCGGATTGATGTGGTGCCCAGGAGGTTAATCTTATCGGCTGTGAGTGTGAGTGTACCACTGCCCCCTATCCCAGCCCGATTAATAGAACTGTCCTCAATACGAATTCCTTCAAAACCATTAGCTCCGGTGCCTGTTAGGGTAATGCTTCCCGTCGCGATCGATTCTACGATGCTGCCACTAACCAGCCAAATGCCTCTGTTGTTAGTTCCAGTTCCGTTAGCAGTACCCCTCAAGCTGATATTTCCATCTGCTGAAGTGATGTGGGTACCTATGTTTTGAATCAGTATCCCGTGATTGCTATCTGTTCCGTTACTACTACCTGTGCCGATCAGCGTAATATTTCCACTGCCAGACGATTGCAATACACTACCACCACTACCGACCTTTAGCACGGGATCCAGCAAAATACCGTAGTTGCTTCTTCCAGTACCGTTGCCGATCCCCGTTAAGCTGATAGTTCCATTGCTCGAACGGATTGCTGAACTGCTTATTTTAGGTTGGATGAAGCTGCTACCTTGATTTTGAATAGCTATCCCGGCATTAAAATCTATCCCATTGCCACCCATGCCAGTCAGAGTAATGTTCCCTATCCCCGTTGTTCGCACCTGGCCATTGTTGAAAATACTAATGCCAAAGTTGTAACCCGTCCCTGTTCCGCCAGTGCCAGTCAAGCTGATGTTTCCATCCTGTGAGCTGACACTGGAATTAAGTTGGATCATTACCCCGCGTTTGTCCGATCCAGACCCGCCTCCACCGATGCCTATCAAATTGATATCTCCTTTCTCGGAGACAATACTGGAGCCGGAAAACACCTCTATCCCGTCATCGATTCCTGTCCCATTTCCAGCGGTGCCATTTAGGGTAATCGTGCCTGTTCCGGTCGTGCTGACCTGGCTTGTGTTTTTAATCGAAATGCCGTTAACACCAGTGGAGTTAGGACCATTGAATACTCCCGTTCCGGTTCCGGTCAGGTTAATATTGCCACTCCCAGCGTTAATGCTACTTCTATTATCCAGAGTGATGCCATTGACAGAAGAGGCGCTCCCCCTGCCACTTCCTATGAAATTGCCACCATTTGTACTAATCATGGCATTGGTCATGTTGAGAGCGCCGCCATTAGCATTGTCACTATCGGCAAACAGTTGCAAATTTAGCCTGCCAGTAGAGGAAGTAATGTTCCCATTTAGGTTAATGTCATTATTTGCCTGCAAAGTGAGGGTAGCATCTCCACCATTGGTCTTGGTGATATCAGCACCAACATTCTGGGTGATGTTGCCTATGTCAGGTGCTGCAATACTCGTTGTGATGGTGACATTCGTACCAATATTGAGCACAGCGTTGATGTTGGCGACATCGACGGTGTTAGTGCCGATCGCGCCACCACCACCATTTACAATCGTGATGTTGGTCGGATCAATCAGCCAAGTGCCAGCACTACCATTAGGAGCTGAAGCATCCGGAGTACTGGTGAGATTGAGAAACTGCCTGCCAGAGGTTTCAATCAACCCGCCCTTGCCGGAAAACACTCCTCCTCGTGCCATCAACGTTCCATAGATGCTGGCAGTATCGGTTGCAAAGACAATCACTCGACCGCCATTGCCATTGAGCAGTGCAGAAGCATTAACTACTGAGTCGCTACTGACAAACGTGCCCAGCGCATTCGGTACTGTCCCCCTGCCTTGGTAATCCCCACCAATCCGTACCATGCCACCGCCATTGATGCCAGAGGCATTAATGTTGATACCAATCAGACCAACGTTGTTGCCCAAAACATTTACTGCACCTCCAGTCTGTGGTAAAAGCGCAAAGCTTTGCGCCCTTACATTGGAGACATCAAGAGTGCCGGAAACAATAGTCGTTCCTGCCGCAACAGGAATAGTCTTGCTGGTGTTACTCAGTTGTACTATGCCAGTATTGGAAACACTCAGTCCTGTCTCCACACGTCCAGCCGCTCCAGTCAGTAACGTTGGTAAATTCAGTGGAGTAAATGGTAGCTGTTGTTCAGGCTTGTTCCTTGGCGATGTAATCTCCAAACTCAGCAGGTGTCCAGCTTGGCTAATCCGCACTAGATTTTCACCTGGAATAGCTGCAATGGTGATAGTTCCAGACGGTGCAGTTAGTTGCCCTGTGTTAATCGCACTGCCGCCCAGTAGGCTTAAATTCTGCCCTATTGGCACTGCCAGATTTCCAGCATTGATAATTACCCCAGGTTGTGTAGTGTCAAAACCAAACTGGCTAGGGTTACCAATTAAAGTCTGGTAGTTATTCTCACCAGTTGCATTGAACCAATCATCCTTGGCAAAGCCCACGCTGGTAGCAGTTGTGGCAGTAAAAGAGGCTGGGACGTTCAGAGTTGCATTCCGACCAAAGATAATCCCAGCAGGATTCATCAACAATAAGTTCGAGTTGCCCCCAGTGACTTGAATCAAACCATTAATAAGCGACGGTTCACCCCCAACAACGCGTCCCAAGATATTGTGAATCTGGGGATTCGACAGAAAATTGGCAATCTGACCAGGAGCCAGTCCAAAATACTGGAAACTGTGGAATAAATTAGCACCATCTCCAGACACGGAACCACCGTGGATGTTAACTTGGTTGCCGTTTTGAGTTACAACCGTGCCAGTACTGTCAGATGCTGGTGCGATCGCTTGGGCATACAATGGCTTTTGGGTAACGGTTATGGCTAACCCAAAGGTTACTAGTATTAAGCTAACTTTTTTCATTCAGTAGCTATTGCATCAATCTCAGATAATTTTCTTATAACCCTAGACCTTCAGTTTATAGAGGATTTAAACCGACAGATATTTCCTTATCTATTTGCTTATTGAGACTTGGGAGCATGAACCTAAAGAAAAAGACTAAAAATTATATAATTGTTATCACAAAAATTGGTTATGATAATAGATAGCTTTACAATAATTTTAAAGAAAGATAATCAAAAAAATAAACAGAACAGATTATTGCTGCGCAGGTTACTTACAATGGAAACTTTGATAAATCAGTAGACACCAACAAAAATAGTTAAAATGCCAGCAACTACATCTACTTCTAACAATGGCATGCAATTGCAGCCGCTTCGATATCGAGATTGGTCAATCAGCACTAAGCTGATTGGCAGACAGCTATGGTTGCGATGGCAGCACCCCAAAGAAAATTTTGCTCGTTATAGCTACCCAGTTACCGAAAGAGGTTTGGCAGATACGATTCGCTTCGCTCAATTCCTGATTGACTTAACCATAAAGCTAGAAACTGGCGGGGCAGATAAATTCTAATCAATAATAAGCTTTCGTTCCAGAAACAGCGTTGCTTAATCCATCAATCCGTCTCTAAATAAGAGTAGTTGACACAGACTACTTGTGAATTCCCAACCAATCCTTGATTTCCTGTATTAACCAGAGGCGCTCCACTTCAGATAAAGGATTGGAAGTATATTTTCTTGTCCCCACTTGGATAGTCACTCCTTTACTTCCCTTCGTGTCTTCCTCCTCAATCCGGTAAATCTTTGAAGTTATACCCCGTCGCCACCAGTAGCGTAATCCAAACAATTTCCAAGTAATTTCAAAGTCGTTACGGTTGAAGGACAAATAAGTCTGTCGAAACGCAGGCAACAGAAAGCAAATCACGAGCAGCGCCATAGAACATGCAAGCAAAGGAAGGAAAAAATTGGAGGAGGTATGATTCAGCAAGTTTGGTAGTTGCCACAAGAAGCCAGTTGACGAGCCAAGCAGGTAAAGTGTACTTAAAGCTTTAAGCCCTCGTCGAGGAATTTTAACCTCTAGCTGAGAAGAAGATTTCTTCAGTTGAATACGACTACCTGTCGGCTTACAGTTAGTGACTGGGGGACTAAGCGTGTGACGATTTCTCAGAGCAGAGAGTGCTTGGCGAGCAGTGCTCAGGCGTTCTGTGAGAGTGGGTTCTGTAAGTTTTCCAATCCAATTGACAAAACCAAGGTCAAGCGTCACCCGGTCAGCAAATTGAATGCGTGAGTCACGATAAGGCAAATCAGCAGGAGTAACGCCTGTGACCAGATGAATCAACGTTGCGCCCAACGCATAAAGGTCAGAAGCTGGTACAGCTCGACCGCCAAACTGTTCCATTGGAACGTAGCCGTAAGTTCCCACCACGGTAAACGTTGCTCCCTCTACCACAGCTTGGTCTTGCACGGCTCCAAAGTCAACCAAGTAGACACGCTCATCATCACCCCAGATCAAATTACCGGGCTTGATGTCACGATGGATTACCGGGGGAGTGAGTCCATGCAGGTAAACCAGAATCGTCAGCACCTCCGTGGCAATTTTGATTACCTGCTCTTCTGTGAAGCGTTGACCCTGAGCGAGGTGTTGCTGTAGGGATGTACCGGGAATATAGTCTTGCACCAACCCAAACCAAGGAAATCGCTCGTCTGGTTGGCGTTCAGCAGCAAAATAATCTCGATACTTCGGAATCCTCGGGTGATTTAGATTCTTCAGAACTTGAGCCTCACGCTCAAATAGTTTGCAACTGTCCCACTGCATTTGTGGAGTGAGAGCCAATAGTTTGATAATTACTGGCTCAGAAGGTTGTGTCGCCAAATCTGCCGCCAGCCAAGTCTGACGAGAAGTATTTTGTCCGAATTTTTGCTTGAGTTGGTAACGCTTGTGTAAAATCTGTCCTACCTGCGGCATCGTCTCACAATTCCTTGGAGCCTGATTTACTTCAATTTGTCAGCATTGCTTTTTTTGTGCCTCTAAACTCAATTCAGTTGAGTCCTAGCCAAGTTTTAATTTCCTGTATGAGCCAATGGCACTCAGCTTCTGTCAAAGCTGGATCAAAAGCTGTAAATGTATATTCTTGAACTCCAACGGCAATGGTTACTCCAGGGAAAGCCTTTTGATAGGAGCCACCACGAATCTCACTCCGACAAACTTGATCAATTCTTGAAACTCGACCCTGCTGCCGCCGACCCACTAGACCAAATATTTTCCACGTAATCTCAAAATGGTCAGTGTCGAAGTAGACATAAGTATGCCTAAAAGTAGGGAATAACCACCAGCCAAAGCCTACAAGAGAAACTATTAACCAAAATAGACCAGACAAGGGATTGAAGGAACTAATTACCATCCGGGAGCTTAAATACACTAAACCTATCAGTCCAAGTAGCTTGAATACGTCTAAAATTTGCATCCCTCGCGGAGGGATTTTAATTTCTAATACCGCTGGAGATTTCTTGAGTTGGATACGACTTTTCTTTGGCTGGGAGCGGATGAGGGAGGTGCTAGCAGCGTGGTTTTCTTTAAGAGTCTTTAAGGCTTGTTTCGCTGTACTGATTCGTTGTTCTGGATTGGGTTGTGTGAGTTGTTCAAGCCAACGAATAAAGCCAGGATTGAGGCTGACTAACTCACTAAACTGAAGGCGTGAATTATGATAAGGCAAATCAGCGGGGGCAATGCCTGTCAGGAGATGAATTAAGGTTGCTCCCAAAGCATATAAGTCGGAGGCTGGGGTGGCTCGACCCCCGAACTGTTCTAGGGGTATGTAGCCATAGGTTCCTACTACGGTAAACGTGGCTCCCTCTGCGGCGGCTCGGTCTTGCACGGAGCCAAAGTCTACTAAATAGACTCGCTTATCCTTACCTAAGATTAGATTGCTGGGCTTGATATCCCGATGGAGTACAGGTGGATTTAATCCATGCAGATAAATCAAGATTTTCAAAATATCAGCAGCAATTTGACGAGCTTCGCGTTGTGTAAACTTTTTGCCTAGAGCCAGTATTTCTTTGAGGGATGTACCGGGAATAAATTCTTCGACTAATCCGAACCAGAGGAGTTGGTCATCAATGCAGAAGTAGTCGCGGTACTTAGGAATACGGGGGTGGTTGAGTTGCCGGAGGACTTGAGCTTCTCGTTCAAACAGTTTGAGGTCATCCCACTGAACATCACCACTAACAACCAAGAGTTTGACCACAACGCAGCAATTTTTTGCGTCAGAGGCTTGTAGATCCTTTGCTAACCAAGTTTGGTGCATTGGATTGTCGCCCAATTTTTGTTTGAGTTGATAACGGTTGTGGAGGACTTGTTCCAGTTGCAACATCTTGTAGCTATTTGACTGAGTTTCAGAGGAGATGGCTCAAGTGGCTGGTGCAAGCAGCTAGCCTAGTGGGCAATTGATTACCTAGAGGATTGCTGCTACCGTTATACCTTTTCCAGAAGTTTTTTACTCAGTCCGGTCGATTGGTGTGAAGCGATGTGCTGTTGCTCTATTAGCGCGTTTACCTGCTGATGAAATTCACCAAGAAAGGCAGAAGGACGAGGGCTTGTTTTTATGCCTTCTGCGTTCTGGCAACCGATAGGGAGCAAGGATTTGAAGCCTCTTCCAAATGTTTCATATTTGGTGGCTCCCAATTGAGAGTAGGGCTGATTCATTCTCGCAAAGCCAGAGTCCGCCAGGGGTTAAAACCCCTGTCTCATAGAATCAAGTCCTCTCAAGAGGACTGAAAATCACTATTTGAGTCGTCTTTAGACGACTTTGGCTATTAGCCCGGAGTTTAA
>DATNPH010000185.1:0-6908 GCA_036703315.1 Coleofasciculaceae cyanobacterium | reverse complement strand
AATTTCAGAAAACATCCCAAACGCTGGCAGAATCATCACATAGACTGCCGGATGGGAATAAAACCAGAAAAAGTGTTGATATAAGATGGGGTTGCCGCCTCGCTCTGGTGCAAAAAAGCTCGTACCAATCGTGATATCGAGCAATAGCATGATTGCCCCTCCGGTCAGTGCAGGCAGCCCATATAGTTGAATTAACTGCGCCCCCAGCACTGCCCAGACAAAGGCAGGTGTTTTAAACCAGGTCATTCCCGGTGCCCGCATCCGGAAGATGGTGGTGACAAAATTCACCGCGCCCATGATGGAAGACACGCCCGAAATTGCCACTGCCAAAATCCATAACACCTGGCCGTTAATCAAATTACCGGTTGGGTTTTGCAAACTCACAGGCGGGTATGCCCACCATCCAGATTGCGATGCCCCTCCCGGCACTAGAAAACTGACTAGCATCAAAATGCCCACCACCGGAACCATCCAGAAGGACACTGCATTGAGGCGAGGAAATGCCATATCGCGTGCCCCGATCATCAGCGGCACTAGATAATTTCCCAGTCCCACTAAAACGGGGAATGTCCACATAAACAGCATGATCGAGCCATGCATCGTGAACAGCGCATTATAAACGGTGCGATCGACCAGATCGGCATCGGGGGTAATCAGTTCACCCCGCATCACCATCGACAACAAGCCTCCAATCAGGAAAAAGACAAAAGACGTGACGATGTATTGAATGCCGATGACTTTGTGATCGGTGCTGAAGGTAAAAAATCGCTTCCAGTTGTCGGGCGCACCGGGGTACGGCTGTCCACGAACGACTTCTGGAGACTCGATCGAGATGTTCGTCATAAAATACTAATCCTTCGCTAATCCTTCGATTCCCTACGGGACGCTACGCTAACGCTAAATGGGAGCAAGCCGTATTAGATGGCTGGACTATCCGGTTCATGCTTAGGGGCATAGTTCACTACAGGTGGTGGCGCAGGTGGAATTGTTTCCCAACCGCGAACAGCAACCTTATCCTTGGTGTTACCTGCTCCTGGCTCAGAACTCTGGCTGTACTCGTAGGCAGCCTGATTAAAAGCAGGACTGGGTGTTTGAGCAGCCGCATCTGCTAACCACTGTTGATAATCGCTCGGTGATTGCACCACCACATCCGTTTGATTAGCCGCAAAGTAAGTGCCACTAAACATGGAATCGCGCAGGCGATAGGTTCCTTCTTTTACGGGAGTCAGTTCAAAATCGATTTCGCGATTGGGAACGACATCTTGCTTCAGGCGAAATGCTGGAATGTAAAACCCATGCAACACATCCTCCGATCGCAACGTGAAGCGCACCCGGCGATCGACAGGTAAATGTAACTCAGTGCTGGTGATATCCTGTTTTGGATAATGGAAAACCCATGCCCATTGCTTAGCGATCACATCAATTTGCTCAATGGGAGCAGTTTCCACTGCATTCTGGATTTCCTGCTGAGGCGTGCTATCAAAGGGTTCAGCGTAAGCCGGCTGCATCACCTGAGGCATATGCAAATGCACCAGTTCCATCGGACCCCGCACTGCCATTTTTTCGTAAGTACGATAGCTAACAAAGGAAAGCGTTAACACCAGAGCCAATGGCACTGCCGTCCAGACAACCTCCAGCCAAGTATTGCCTTCAATTGGAGGACCATCGCTCATGTCATACTTGCTGGCTCGATGAAAGACTAACGAGTAGAGAAAAGGCCCAATCACCCCTAAGTAAATGAATGTGCCTAACCCAGTGAAGAGACTGAATAAATCATCCTGCAACTTCGCTTCTGCTGCCGCTTCTGGCGGAAACCAGGAATAGGATTGCTTCGCCATCCACAAGCTAGCAAACGTGGCCAGGATGGCATAGACCGTCATTATTAGAATTGCACGGAGTTTGAGCATGACAGCGATCAGACCATAGTTAGAACAGCGAACTGAGAGGAGAAGGCAGAAGGCAGGAGGCAGGAGGCAGAAGGCAGGAGAGGCAGGAGGTAGAAGGCAGGAGGTAGAAGGCAGGAGGCAGGAGAGGCAGAAGGCAGAAGGCAGGAGAGGCAGGAGGTAGAAGACAGAAGGCAGGAGAGGCAGGAGGTAGAAGGCAGAAGGCAGGAGAGGCAGGAGGTAGAAGGAGGAAAAAGGAAAGGGTTTTTCTGCCTTTTGCCCTTTGCCTTCTGCCTTCCCTACAGTTGGAGGAAAAACTAAGGGTTACTTCTGCCCTTTGCCCTTTGCCTTCTGCCTTCCCTACAGTTGATTAGGATTTTCGCCTAAGTGCAGCATTTGATCCGCTGTAACGTGAATGCCGAACTCAGCACCCAGATGTGCGCCCAGTGTTCCCTGCACAAACATTAGAGCAAAAACAAATAAACCAGCAGCGAGATAAGTCCACTGCACTTGTCTTGCCATGTCTTTGCGCCAGCTATAGCGTTGAAAGCCTCGCCAAACAGTCATTCCTACAATCAAGGTCAAAATCAGCACCCCCCCCACGCCGTGTATAATCATCGTTTCCAGGGCATGAAGCCCCCAGGCGCTGGTGACATCCGCAAGCGGTACAGCCAAAGAAACTTCAAATAAACCCGCCATGACCGTAAAAAAGGTAATGATTGCTGATGCCAGCAGGTTATACCAACCGACATCAAACAGCGACGAGCGAGTAACGGGAATCGCCAGAAACTTAAAAACTGCTTTCTCGACGGGAAACAGCACCCCTACAATGTCAAAGGCGATCGCTACGATAAATAACCCTAGCGTTAGATGCACCAGGTTGGGATGGATGGGAATTATGTAAGGCAACCCATTAACTCCCAAACTCACCCACTCTTTCAGCAAGTCTGGATTCATGACAGACCTCCTCTGATCGCATCTACAACAGGAATCGTATGCAGACCATAGACCCAGACGAGTAAGCTGCCCAGGTATGACTGAATACAAACTAGCCCAACTAGCAGCACACTTGCTGCAAGGTAAGGAATGGGTAAGTCTGGTCTTTCCTGTAACCGAATCACATACCGCCATGCGGTGACGATCGCCAGAATTCCTGAAAGTGACCAGCCCAAAATTGTATGGACATTCAGCGTTGAAACAGATGCAGCGTAAGGTTCTGCAAGACCTGCTTCAATCTGTCCAAAAATAATTGCAATGAAGATCGAAACCGTTGCAAAGGCCAGATTCCACCAAGCGACTTCATACAATTTGGGATTTTTCGTGAAATACCCAAAGATATCGCAAAACACTGCAAACAGCACCATCGCAATCACGAAATGCACCACGATTGGGTGAATGGTATCGGGATAAGGAAGGTTATGCTCGTTGAGGGGCGGAAGATACTTAAACACAGGTTTTCTACAAACATGCAGTGACAGTGAAATGGGGTTAGTAGTGAGTAATTATGCGGGCAATTTAACTGCTTAACGGGATATTTAATAAAGATCTAATAGACATAGATCCATAAATCCTGAGTTTCAAGAGTTCCTGTTTGGAGGTTATCCTCATTTCTTGTTTTACAAAATCAATCTAAAGAGAGAAGCGTCCTCCTTCCTGTCCCCCCATAAGGCGTTCAATGACCCGCTGATTAGTTGAGAAATTCTTCGGACAAATTTTCAGGCAAACGACTCCGGCACGCTTAAAGCCCTAGAGCGGTAAAAGCACAAGACGGCAGCTACTAGCAAATGTTAGATAGACCGAGAATTGAAACATTGATGACTAGGGCTGGTGGTTCAAAAAACTCACCCGGATTGGCTCCTTTCACGTTGCGATCGCCCGGAGTGGCTTATTCACTGAATCACCGTCACCGAAGATGGGGAAATAAGGCTTATACCCACCCCAAGCCAAAAAGGCAATCAACAGCAAATACACGCGAAGGCTGAGATGGACGAGAAAAATTGTTGATGACGGTGGGAAAGCGATCGCAAGACATGTTTAACTCCCAAGAAGCTGGGAAAGACAGTGATACCAAAGAATCCCGACGCAATTATGCAGCTAGTCCCGCTCACGGTCTGGCTGGAATCCTTGACTAAAGAGTAGTTGTATCTCAGCCTGCCTAAGGATTTTTGCCTTGCCGTGCCTGTCATTTTTCACTTCAATCTCTGGAAGCCGACATTATCTAAGCATTTTCCCAAAGATCGAGGTGCTTTTCTTAATTAAGTGCAGGCGAGTTATCTCTATAATTTTTTGTCAACTGTAATTCCTCGGAAAGAACTTGCACCTAGGTTAAATACTTCAGTAATTCTGCTGTTTGACTTTTTTAAAAATGTTGCTAGGGAAGTTTTTTACTACGATTATTTACCCATACTTCATCTTTACTTCATCGTAAATTTGTATGTGACCGTTAGTTTTATTCCTCTAGAGGGATTACTTTAAGTAAGGAAGAGAAAGCAAAGACTCTTTTCCGATTACCGGACAAAATTCTCACACAAAATACCAAGCAAAGATGAAGTTTAAACATCTCACAATCGCCGTGGGTAGCGTTCTACTACTAAGTTCGGCTGCTACGGCTCAAACCACTTATATTAGGCGCGTCAACATCAACTCATCGAGTCAGCCTAGTTGAGTCACGACCCAAACTTCACCGACAGTTCGTCAATATACTCCACCCCCTCCAACCCAACAGCGTACTTGCATCGAATACAGAATTGCTGACTGTCCAGGTACGAGCCGTTTGTACAATCGTCCGGGATACCAGATACAAACAACAGGAAGGACTAAGTAAAGTAGTATAGCCAGAGCAAGTTCTAACTATATTCCTTGATTAACATCGGTAAATCGAATAACTAACACCCCAAAATATTGATGTTTCTGGGTTGGCTAATGCTGATATTGTCTCTCGAAGTCACGCCAAGATTGGAGAGAATGTTCTATTTACTTTATCGGAGATGCTGGAAGTGCTAATGGAACATACGTTAACCGTAAGCTTACAGTTTCTAAAAAATTAGATCGGCTAAATGCTGGAGTTCTATAGCTTTTGCCAAAGGAGAGTTGATGACGTTTGTCTTTGAACTCTTCTAAATCTTGCAAGTACACACTTACCTAATTATCTAGAAATTCATGATGCGTCTTCTAACTAAGCTTTTTGGTTTTGTTCTGATGTTGCTTGGAATCTACTTCCTATCTAAAAACATTGTCCTTACAGCAGGCTGTAGTCATGCCTACTATTACTTTCGGTCGTGGTGTAACATTTCATCCAAAGGCACTATTATTACCCTACTAAGTGGCATCATATCCCTTCTCTTCTTCCGTCGTGAAACAGGCAGTTTAGGCTGGATTTTAATAGCAATAAGCATTGTACTGGTAGCTATCAGTGGCATTTTGGTTTGGAAGGCTACGACTTTGTGGTATTTATTTTTAGCCTTCACAGCCTTGTTTGGTGGCTACAAAATGTTTACCTCTGGAAGCGCACGGTTTTAGGTAAGAGGTAAGCATGAAAGGAGCCATAATTCCAAGATTAATACACGTTCAGACAACTACTCTGATTGAATTACCACCAAAAACAGTAATTCGTATCGGCAAACCAGGTTCTAATTGGTTTCCTGATATTGATGTTTCAGATTTACCCAACTCTGATGTTGTTTCCCGCTCTCATTTAGAAATTCGTGTTCAGGGGAATGATTACTTTGTTGAAGACTTAGGAAGCTCCAATGGTACTTATCTCAATTCCTCCTGTCTGACTCCTTTTACTCCATGCAAGCTCAGGGTAGGAGACAGGATAGACCTGGGTAAAGATGAGGTGTTCACATTGATATTTCGAGAAGCTAAACAGGTTTCTGTTAGCAGTGCAAGTACGAGGAGCGGTTCTACTTTTAGAGAAAATAAAAGACTGGCACCTGTTTCCAAGGCAATTAGCAGCATTCCCATAACTACTAACAACAGTGGAATAAGGAAAAACGACCAAGAGCAAAATCAGAGACAGGCAAATCTTTTCAGTAATCTGATATCTGTATTTAACAGTCTGATTAGCAAGTTAATTAAAAAGCTAATTGGCAGTGCTTTAAAGGTTGGCTTTTTTTTAATTGCCGTTTTTGTGGGGGTTCCGTTAGTGCTTTTGCTTTTGAAAAGCCTAGTAGTAGGATTCCACCTCCCAGTTGAACTGAACGGAAATAAACCTGCTATAGAGATATCTGTAGAAAGTCAGCCAAATTTTTCAGATAACAATCGTCCTTCACGACAAGAGCAACCGAATAATCCTGGCTCTGAATTGGTAGACCGTAACCGGAAAGAACCTACACCCGCTACAGAAGCGCCTACGAATACAGACTCTTCTAGTGAAAAAAACACGGATACTAACAATACCACGGAAACAGATCGCTTTGAAGACTTAAGGTTTAGAGTAATCGAGGCTAAGTCTTTGAAGAACAAATTTGTAAGAGATCTGTTCAAGCAAGCATGTGAACCCCATTCTGTAAGTACATCGGCAAATATAGATCATCAATCACTATGCACTAAAAGCGGTTCAATATAAGCCAATAAAACCAAGTGGTTAATGGTAGGTATTGAGGGGGAAAATCTAGGAAAATATCCAATCAATTTTTCGGTCTTTAACAAGAATAGCTTTGTTTTAAAAGAGGCTTTAAAGAAGAAAAACGTTAAGAAGTATACTCCTTATGAGAATGGAAGCAAATTTTATTCACAGCAAGTTAGTGCAAACCCATCAGATCCTATACAGTTGTCTCCAAAAACAAGTACTCGTTTTTACCTTTTATTTGATGTTTCGTCTAGACCTAAACCTCGTCCATATGCCCGTTGAACATCTTTGGCAATGGCTACGGGAGGACATGACCTATCATGCCTGCTACACCAGTACTGCCGCATTGAAGCAACAAGTTGAGCAATTTCAGCAACAGATTAATGCCAATCCCCTTGCCTTAGCCGATCGCCTCTGGGTAAAAAGTCACCTTGACCCCGAAGAAGAAAAAC
>DATNPH010000180.1:0-8023 GCA_036703315.1 Coleofasciculaceae cyanobacterium | reverse complement strand
CACCCTGATGCGTCGTCGGATGAAAGCAAAGCCGAACGCCTTTTGAGGTATTCGGAACTGCGCTGGACGATAGATGCAATCTCCACCCTCAGCGAAACGAAGCCGTCAGGCGAAGTGTAGCAGGGTGGAGTAGTTGAACGTACCGGACTTGACCATTAGGACGCACAATCCGAAAGTCAAGTGTGTAGGAGTTTCCCGACGCAAGCGCTTGCCCGACAACTTGTTGCCACAAGGCTCGGTCATCGGGATGAATCTGCTGGAGGTGTTCGTCAAAGGTTGGTTCGGGTTCGGTTGGATCAAGACCAAAGATGCGGAATAGTTCCTCTGACCAGATAATTTCCTGAGTCAGTACGTCAAATTCCCAGTTACCAACATGGGCAACTCTTTGAGCTGTTGCAAGATTTGCTTCACTTTTGCGGAGTTTTTCCTCAGCTTCCCTGCGTTGGGTAATGTCAGAAAATGAGGTAACGGCTGCGTAAGCTCTAGTTTCTCCGGGGTGAATCAGCGGTTGGGAATTAATGGAAATCCAGGTGAGCGACCCATCCGGTTTGTGGATGCCCATAATAACATCACACTGGGGTTTGCCCATCCGTAAAGTAACCATCGCGGGATGCAGTTCGCCAGGAAAGGGCGAACCATCTTCGCGAATCGCTTGCCAGTGAGGGTCAACTGAGGTAAGTGCTTGCATCTGTTGGGCGGTTAGTCCCAGGATGCGTTCGGCACTGGCATTACAGGCGGTAATTTCACCGTCAGCCTGCTGGAGTACAATCCCCTCAGACATTACCGTAACGACAGAACGGTAACGCTCTTCACTGACTCGTAGCTCTTGCTCTATGCGTTGGCGCTCAATCAGTTCCGCCTGCACCCTAAAATAGAGTTCCGACTGCTGGAGAGCGATCGCCACCTGTGTTGCCAACTGTTGCAATAGTTCTATTTCGTAGGACTGCCAGTGCCTTTCACCCCGACAGTGATGGACGATCAAAAGTCCCCAAATGGTTCCACCCGCAAGAATGGGGACGATTAAGTTGGCAGTGACTTGGAACGGTGCGAGTAATTCCAGGTAACAGGGTTGTAAACCTGCGGTGTGAATATTAGCGATCGCTGTGACTCGACCTTGCAGATACAGTTGGGCGTAATATGAGCCAAAGCAGGGGTCATGGATGGTTGTATCCAGAACTGCTGGAAAGCCAGCACCAACGGACTCCACAACAATCTCCCCACTACAGTCGCTATTGAATTGGTAAATTAGTACGCGGTCAGTCTGAAGTAACTGTCGAACTTCTGTGACGGTGGTATCGAGAATTTCATCGAGATCCAGCGACTGATGGATCTTGAGAGCAATTGCTCCGAATAACCGTTCTCTTGCCTGTGCTGCTACACGTTCAGTAATATCCCGCACTGTCCCGAATAACTTACAGACCCGACCGTCGGCATTGAAAATTAGTTCTCCCTGGCCCAATAGATGCCGTATAGAACCGTCGGGTCGCACAATCCGAAACTCCAATTCGCAAGGCTTTCCTTCAGCAAGCTGGTTAACTGCTCCATCCCATACAGTTGTGTCGTCTGGATGAATTTTTTGCCGATGTTCAGTAATGGTCGGCGTGGCTTGCCTGGTCGCAAGTCCGTAAATGCGGAAGGTTTCATCTGACCAAGCGATTTCTTCGGTAGCTAAATCGAATTCCCAACTCCCAACGTGAGCAACCTTTTGAGCTTGGGCAAGGTGGGTTTTTTCCTTCAAGAGTGCCGCTTCTGCTTTTTGGCGTTCTTTAATTTCCTTCTCAAGTTGTGCAGTGCTAGGAATTGTCAGTGCTTGGGGAAGTAACGAGACTAGTTCGCTAGCCGTATATAAGGAAACAACGGCGGTAAACGCTTTTATAGAACCCGATAGCCAGTAGTTAGGATGCCAAAGCGTCCAGATTTCCAGGATGTGGGTTGTGCCACAGGAAATGATGAAGGCACTAAACAACAGGAAAATCCAGTTGAAGGGTACATCTCGTCTCTTGCTAACGAAATAGGTTAGCGTTAGCGGAATTGAGTAATACGCTAGTGCTGTCAAAGCATCGGAGACAATGTGTAACCCTACTAACCCTGGCTTCCAGAGATAGCAATGCCCGTGGGGGATAAAGAATTCCGCTAATACCATGCTGGCTATCTTAAAAACCTCTCAAAAAAGACTATCCGAAGGATGATGCAAAACTCCGGAACCCATTAACTTATAGTTTGCCTCATCCGAAAGCTCGACAATTGAAGTGATTACCCTAAGGAAGTGATTACCCTAAGGTAGAGAGTCACCCTACAATTTCTGTTTGCGAAAGTTAAACCAGCAACAAGCGCATTTCGGTATCTTTGGCAGGACTCATTATCCTTAGTGGTTGTAAAAGCTGATTAACAGTATCGATTAACAGTATCGATTAACAGTTGAGGGTGGCATAGCTTAGAGACATAAGCATCAGCACCTTGCTTGCTACCCCAGTAGAAATCAATTTCTTCACTCTTGGCGCTAAACATTATCACAGGTATGCTCTGCGCCCCTTTGTTTTTCTTGATGCGGCGGCAAACTTCGTAGCCGTTCATTTTAGGTAAAATCATGTCCAAAATCACAAGCGTTGGACGATAACAATTAACTTTTTTGAGTGCCTCAATGCCATCATTAGCGACAATTACATTGAAGCTGCTAATCAAGAGCATTTTGATATGGCTAGCTGTTGCACACGGTTAGCATCTACCAGTAGTACTGAACTTATATCAATTTTCCTAAACTCTAAATAAATTCCTAAAATAATCCAAAAACAAATGAGACTAAGTCACCTTCACCAAAGGAGATTTTGTCACCTGGATATAATCGGTAACGCTGTCCCATCGCAAGTCGCGTCTGATTGAGATACGTACCCTTTGCACTTCTCATGTCTTCAATGGAGTAGATGTTTCCCTCTCTCCGAATCCTCGCCTGAAGGCGAGAAACCATATCCGAATTTGGAAAATCTGATAAATCAACATCTAGGGGAATTAGCCCATTCACTTTACCAATGTGAATAACAAGGAGTTTTTTTGATAATTCAATAGATGTGCGAGTTTGTGTATGACGTAGCTCGATCGCATTTTGAGTCACAAAACGAGTTGTTTGCATAGCGTAGTAGCGAATTCCCTGGTTTCAATTTGTATACTACTAGACTAAATCAAAGTTTTTTTAGAAGTTTATTTTAAGCATCAAGCTTCAATAAAGATTCGGTAAAATATCGCAAAAAATGTAAAAAAAAAGAACTAACATACTAATTGTTATGTTTATGTTTTCGCTAGGTTTGCTTAATGTATATCTTCAAAATATACAATTCATGTTACACGTTACACGGACAATAGGCTGGTCGTATAGCACTTAAAAAATCAGTAAAAATACGATTTATTTTGATACCGTTAATTGTGGTTGAGTAAGCTCACAATATAAAATGAAATTGTTGGAAGCTTTACAGCAACTTCATCAATTCTTTAAAGAGTTTTCAGTAAGTTTGTAAATTAGAGGAGTTGCCGGGTGTACTCAAATGTAAAGATGTCTAAGTGAAACTTTAGGCATATTGGTTGAGGAGTGGCTAAACTATTATGAATACACTTTCTTGTTCAGACTTGAATAATCTAGCCCCAGACTTAGCGTGGAGTCAGCAAAAGGCGCTTTTGCAAGGAGAGGTTTTGGTTGAAACGCGATCTGCGCTAGCCTTCGGCAACGCCAAGGACGAACGCAGCAGCGCTTCGCTATCACACTCAGCTTGGGGCGGTGCTGTTACTGCACAAATGTACTTACCTATAGCGCGATCGCACGCTTGGCAACAACTAACCGATTACCCCCGTTGGGTACAATACTTCCCCGATCTCACCAACAGCGAAGTCTTGCAGCGAGGCGAGGTAAAACGTCTGTATCAAGTTGCCAAAAAAACCTTTCTGTTTCTCAGCGTTCAAGTCGAAATCTACTTGAACGTGTTTGAGGTGCTTGGGCAGCACATTCAGTTCCGGCTAGAAAAAGGCACTTTTACCGATTTTACGGCAGACCTAAAACTGCAAGATTTCGGCAATGGTACTTTGCTTACATACTCCGTGCAAGCAACCCCTAACATCCCGATACCGACAGTTTTCATTCAACAGGCGATGCACATGGAATTGCCAGAAAATATGCGGAAAATGCGGCAAGTTCTGTGTGGGGATTAAAATTGGTGTGAAACCGAGGCAAGTTGCTGGGGTCGCGAGTGATCGCGTCTATTACAGGTCTGTGGAAAATTTTCTAAGAGTGTGATTTGGCAAACTTGATGAGGAATTGTCTGAGGCGATCGCACAAATATTACAGTTGCCGACAGAGGAGTTGACTCGCCTGCTGTTTAACCTTTCCCGTGAGGAGTTGTTGGAACGGTTTGGAGGGCAGTATATTTCTAGAAAATGAGCCATTAGAAAACCAATGGCTCATGAACAGATTGTCTAAGCTGAGTAATTGTCTTCAGCACTAAAAGCAAAACTTGCCCACAATCACACCGCCAACGGCAATCATGACGATACCAGCCAACATTCCCATGCCAACAACAGAACCAATTGCTGCAAGTGCAGAGGTGATGCCAGCAGCGCTCAATCCGGTAACTCCAAGGATATTGATCAATGTAGCAACACCACCAACACCAACAACTACCTTGATGATTACCCAACCTAAACCTGCTATTTTTATTAGCATATTTGTCTTCTCAACTTTTAGTTTCTAGTAGAAGTTGCATTCAGCACCTAGCTTTTACTAAGTAATAAAATGCTTGAGCTTGCTGTTACTTGGATCGAATCATGAACGCTTGATTAATTACTTATTACCGCCCGTCAACCAGTGCCATGCATGGTAAACAGCAACACCACCAGCTACGGCTCCTGCGACAGGTGCTGCTGCTGTCATAGCGATGCCTGTTGCCATACCACCACCAACTAAGGAACCAATTGCCGCTAATCCTGAAGTCATTCCCGCTGCACTCAGACCAGCTACGCTTCCAGCAGCAGAAACAGCTCCAAGGGCTGCTGCACTGCCTGCAACAGTACCACTAACAATACCTGTGCCAGCTGCCAACATTTCTTCTGGTTTCATGGTATATTTTCCTCCTTGATAAAGGTAGTTGACCTAACTATTTTGACTTTCCAAATACTCCTGCGCTTTACAAGCTCCAAACCAAAGCAGACCGCCAGCAGCTACAATGCCTGCGACTGGTAATGCAACAGTAGTTGTTGTGGTCATTCCTAAAAAGCCTAAAAGCCCAGCTGCGGGTGCCGTAACTTCGGCTACGACTATTGAGCCAGCACCAACAGCCGATGCGGCTGTGCCTGCAATACTGGCTAAAGCCTTCACATCATCATCTGACATGGTTATCCTTTTTGTGAAATTACTTTGCTGGTAGCTTCATCCCTGAAACCTCAGAGTATGTAATGCGGTTTTGGCTGAGGTTGCTGTGTTGCTTATTATCATCACCCACTCAAATGTTAAGTAGGTTCATAAAACTGCGAAATTACATGAAGAGTTTGCGATCGCATCTACAGCCATTTTGACTCAGTAATACTTACCAAAATTTTTGCGCTATTTTGCCGATGCCAGATAGGTGTTATAAGGTTAGTAAGAACACCTCGAATAACGTAGCTTCAATGGTTGTGAAGCTTGATTGAAGATTTAGCGAGACTCTCCTGATAGCTGTGGAACATACAGAAAACGTTAGCTAGATATCAATAACCCGCATGATTGGCTTCACCCCTGGCAGTACGGTGATGTGTCTAATGGGCAACCCTATATATTTAGTCAAAGGAAGCTACTTATGTTCAGCCAACGTTTTTAAAACAGAGGAAGGTTAATGGGATTTTCAGCGGATGTTGCAGAGAAAGCGTTATTGGACTGTGGAAGAAGCTGCTGTATATGCCATAGATTCCGTGGTATGAAAATGGAATTGCACCACATTATTCAAAAATCAGAGGGAGGTGCTGATACTTATGACAACTGCATACCCCTTTGTTTTGATTGCCATGCCGAGGTAAAAGCTTATAATCCAAAACACCCTAAAGGAAGGCAATACACTAACTCAGAGTTAAAACAACATAGAGATAGATGGTACAGCAAAGTAAGAAATAATCAGTTTATTACAACAACTCCAGAGCATATGGAGTTAGACCGGAAATTATTCATTACAATCCGGCAAATGCTGCCAAGTAATAACTCTATTCTCTTTCTTAGGAAACATGATTTTGCTGGCTCTTCGTTTGCGTTAGAGTACCTCGAAGACTTAGAGAATTTTAACAACGCTTGTGAATTTCCAGAATTTGAGTTTATAGATGCAGACCTTGAAACACTTAGGGCAAATCTTGACCATTGCATCTTTAGTTTTTTGATTGAAATTGGTCGTAATACTTTTCATGAGGATTCAAACGATGGTAAACTTCGCAATAGAATTCCTCAAGAGTGGAAACATAAACAGTGGGAGCGTTTTTGGGACGCGGCAGACAAAATTAATGGGTTAGCTAAGGAAGTAGTCTCCAGTTACAATCAACTCATACAGCAGGGTCGTAGAAAGCTAGGAGTAGAATAAAAATTAGTGTTGAGAGGTAGTTGTGCAAGAGTTAAGGAAATGGTTCTATAATCCTTGCTTTTGTGTGACTTGTTTAACTGGCAGATGCAAGCCATAGCAAACAGAGGTGAGCAATAGGATACTCTCAATCACGCCAGAAGTCAGCGCAGATAGCACTTGAGAAGGGAAAAGGGCGATAACCCTATTGGGATGCTGGGCGAGCGCTATCCTTGTCGTGGGTCTTCATTTGGTGGATGCCAGCCCCCCCGCATCCACAAGCGACGTGCTTTAACAATTGAGCCTTCATTGTGACGTTCATCATTGAGGTCTAAACGATTACAAGTCGCTCGACCGATGGGGGTAATCCCTGTAATTCGCAGACCATCTACTGTCCAGATAAAATGATCTGACCACTTTTGCTGACGAGGATTAAACAGGGGGATAATTTCCTGGGTTTGCGGCTCGATGCCAGTCGTAAAGTTGTAGCGATACCCATTGCAACGCTGGCAGGCTCAGGCTAGGTTATCGGGTTCATCCGAGCCACCGAGCGACTGGGGGATGATATGGTCGATAGCGAACTGGGCTGCGCTTGCTTCTTCGGAGGAATGGCAATATTCACAAAGGTACTTGGCTCTCTCCCGTACTAATTTTCTAGTCGCCTCATTAACGGTCATGACTCAGCAATGATTCTGGCATTGATTAAGGTAAAAATCCTATCGAGTTCCAAAAGTCCTGCCAATTCAGCTCCTTCTTCTGAAGTCAGCAAACCAGCTTTTTTTTTCTCTGCAAGCTCATCTAACCGAAACTGTAGTTCATCAGTAAATTTGAACAGATTGAGATTCCTAACTTTGCTGATTTTTATGCCAGACTCTACCCAGGATGAGGGTTGAACCATCATTTGAGTAATCATGGTTGTGTCTTAGTAGGTTGAGCAAGAATAATCGTATTTTAGTTCTTCCGTTCTATGCTAACGAGTCATCCCAAATCCGGGTTAACTACCCCCTTTTTCATTTAGTCCGCAACGGCGGACTTGGTTTGTATAGCCGCGACTTTAGTCGCCTAGGCTAAAGGGGACTTCCCTCCGTTTTCTGTCAAGCATGACTGAATATGCCTATTACCGTTTTTACCCAACATCGGAACCAGAAAGTCTCTTGTGCCGCAACCGGACTCGCTCAATGTGGCTTGTCACCCGCGTGACCAATTCCGGTCCCACTACTGGTTTACTGATAAAGTCATCCGCTCCAACCGCAAACACCCGTTGAATTGACTTGGCATCTGTGTGAGCCGTCACAACTAGAATCGGCAAATCTCCCCACTGCGGGTCTTGGCGCACAACCTGACACAAGTCAAATCCACTGAAAGTAGGCATCTCCAGATCTAAAACCAGCAGATCTGGCACAGTTGCCGTCAGCACTTCCCAGAAGCGCCTCGTCTCATTGAGACGCGTAACTTGAAATCCCCAAGGT
>DATNPH010000178.1:0-7464 GCA_036703315.1 Coleofasciculaceae cyanobacterium | reverse complement strand
TTTTGACCTAACAGGGTGAACGATCTTGGTAATTGTACTTTTTCTGGTTTAGAGGGTGATGATTCATAGTAATCACTACGGATGTTCTGAAAACCAATTTTGCTAGCCAAAATATCAGCTTGCAGTTGTGCTAGCGTTTCCAAATTCTTGATGTCTGCTGGAGATTTAATCTTGGCTTGCTCTAAAAGGTTGCCCAATTGAGCAAAGGTCATGGAATCAGTCCTTCCTACAAAGGTTTGGAGCAACTGGTCGAACTGCTGCCATTGCGCAAATTTGCCTGATTCTTGGAGGAGATTGTGGAGAGTTATAGCCGCGCCAAGTTCTCGGGGAGAAGCTTCTTGTGGCGTGCCAGCGATGCGGAGGTCAATTTTACCGCACCACATCATCGCCCGAAAGTATTTCTTCAGGGCTTCGGATTTCTCATAATGCCCACGGGGCTTGAATTGAGAAAAATCTATTTGGCGATCGCGCCCAAAAAGGTTGAATTCCTGGAGTTGCTCATGTTGTATTGCTTTGAGGGTTTGGGCGACGCGGGTATCCTGATTTAAGTAGGTCTTGACGGCATTACCCCTAAGCAGAGAACGAGCAACCGACAGGAAATAGTCGGCATCGCTCACGCTGGAATTAAGTATGCTCTTTCCATACTGGTTGTGGGCTTGAGGGATTTTCTCTGCCATCCCTTGCAAGATTTCCTCAAGCGATCGCGCCAAATAATTCTCTTCCAGTTCTTCAAGCATTGCATCATAGGAACGGTGCCAAGCATGAAGTAACGCATCGCTTGAAACGAAAACAGGCAAGTCCCGACTGTAGATACTGTAGAACAAGCTGGCAAAACTTGGAGCACTCATGCGCTCACTCACCACGAAACCGTTCTGCTTGAAAACTGCCAGTTCTTCCGGACTAAGCTGAAAATCAAGTCTGAAACCAGCAGGTAATTCATTCAAATCTACGCTAATAGCCTCCTTTGGGGAAAGATTAAATTTGTCCCAAAACTTGGCAGTAGTTGGGTCCCAGCTAATTTGAGGCAGATACTGGGCATTGCTGGCATATCGTTGTGCGAAGTCTTGTGGTGAAATCTGCCCAATTTGTTTAAGTTCCTCATCAAACGCAGCCGAGTAACCAAAAACATCACCAGCCGTTGTAGCAACAGTGGGATTTGTAATAGTTGGAGAGCTTGAAGTTTTATCCCGTGCCGCAACTATCGGTAAAGCCGCCCAGTCTCTCGGATTGTTCAAGGCTATGATTAGGAATGCCGTTGCTACTATCAGGCAACCTCTTATCCACTTTCCATACACCCTCTTCACAGCTTCTTTCCTCCGATTCGAGCTTACTTTACAATAGATTTTCAGTGTTGTTAAGATCTACGCTCTTAACCTGTCTGGAAAAGTTAATCTTTACTATATATCTGTAGTATTTACAACCTTTTCTTTGCCTTTTATGCAAGAAGTTCAGATTATGTCTGTTAATTGCAAAATCTGTGCTTTGAGTTGCTAAATATTACTCAGGGATAAACCCTCTGTTTTATACAAACCTAATATTTTTTTAATATATATTTACAAAGCTAGCTGTGCAGACAGAGTCTAGTAGAGAAGGCTACCAAGCCCGAAAACATAGGTTTAACTAGCCGTGGGGCACCAAAGACTTGGTGTATCTCTGCGTCCCTTGGCGTTTCAAAAAAGGCAATAGTAGCTGCTGATTAAGTGCAGGTTTCAAATTTCAGGAACTTATAGTGACAACAGATTGTCATCTTTCAGCGATGAGGGTGCCATGAGGGACAGCTCACATCATTTTGGTTTATGAATGTCACCTACAGGTAAACGCTAATTGCTAATAGTTGATTACTAATTTTCTGTTGGAGCCATTAGCCCTTAGCAAAAAAACAACAGTTGAGTTGTGACAGATATTTATTCAAATGCTATCACTCGGTTTGGTAAAGGTGCTTTGGGTGAGGCAAAAGAGGATACAGTCGGACGCACATCAGTTCTTATGATTCACAAGAAAATTAGTCTTCTTCCTATCGTTTACCTTCTAGTTCTTGCTCTTGTAGGTGGGAGCAGCTACTGGTTATTTTTAATGAAAAAATTTGCACCTTCTTCAGTAGCCTTGGCTCAAGCAACACCAACATCGAAGCCGACACCCCAGATCATCGTGCAACCCCAGCAGGTAAGAGCTTTGCCCGGTCAGCTGGATACTGTGCCGATGTTTAATAGCAATAGCCCAGAATGGGTGAAGAATGAGGGGATTTTACTTTCTACGTTTTCCCCAACTGGAAAAGCTGTCCCGGCGGCTCATCTCAACTACCCGTTTCTGGGACGATTTGACTTATTTATCCACCATCAGACTCACACTCCCAAGGACTTGCAAACCTTTTATCTGGGGGTGATTTTGCATAATCCAGGAAAACAACCCGTTACGGTGGATGTGTTGCAGGCGGCGACGTACCTCACTCAGGAAGCACCTTATATTACCTTGCCACCTTATTTGGAAAATCCAGAGAATACCGTCTATGCGGGTCCAGGTAACCGTGCCGTGCATGATGTCCTCCAAGGCAAACGACAGGAGGATTTTCCTGGCAAATTGGTAATTCCACCCGGTGCAAGCCGGATGTTGCTGAATCATGCCACACCAGTACGGAATCTAGAAAAGCCGATCAATGGTCGCTCCGCCTTGATACGGTTAAGGAGTAGTGGCAAAGTTTATGCTGCCAGTTTGAAGATGTTTGCTAAGAAAAATCCTGATGGAAGTGAGAGAGCACCTACCCTGGAAGAATGGCAAACTTTACTAAATTCAGGCAGTTTAGCAGGGCCACGGGATAAAGTCCCGACTCCTCCAGAACAAATCGGTGGTCAGCTGATTTACGGTCGTGTTGCGGGTGTGCAGCAAGGGTCTAAATGGCAAGCACTGTTGACAGATCATACTGGTGCAAAGAATTTCACGATTCCTCAACCGGGTCAAGCCGTTTCTTACGCACTCGCTACTCTTCGTGGGGGTCGGCTAGGTACCAATCAAGTGCAAACAGCACCGATGCTTGTGCGCTACTCGGACACGGCTTACGAAGCTCACGGAAACTATGGAGTTGAATATAACCTAAGTTTGCCTCTCTACAACCCCACGAACCAACCCCAAACAGTTACTCTAACTATCGAAACCCCTTTGAAGGAAGACAGACTGAGCAAAGGAGGGTTACTCTTTCAGAAACCATCTCGTGATTTTCCGTTCTTCCGAGGCACCGTCCGACTGCGCTATACCGATGACCAAGGCCAGGAGAAGACTCGCTATGTGCATTTATGGCACCGAACAGGTCAGGTGCTAGAGCCATTGGAGACATTCGTGCTGCCACCAGGCGATCGCAGACCCGTGCAAGTAGACTTTATTTATCCTCCGGATTCGACGCCGCCGCAGGTACTGACTGTTAGAACCCAAGTTCCGCCGATTTCTGTTGCCAAGTAATTGAGCCTGTTTCACTACAAAATTCTTGTCGGGGCGTAAGCCTTACGCCCTGAAAGATTCCGGTTCTACCCAATAGGTTTGAGGGTGTATGCGATCATTGGCGTCAGCTTAACGTCAACTGGGCGGTTAAAACCGTAGCTACACAAACAAAACCCGCCTGCGCGGGTTTCAGAATCCTCACCTTCGGTGCGGTTGATTTTTCTTAAATTGACGCCGATGGCCCCTATAACAAAAACCGGACGGCTGCTTACGGAACAGCGCGAGACTTATTGCTTTCCAACACTTCTACAGGAGCTAATTGATAATCTGATAGAGACTGGGTTGGACGAACCAGAACCAACGGTGTTTGCTCATTGGCATTTCCTGCCGGATTGCTAATCAACGCTTGCTCTAAAAGCTCAATGGAAACATCAGCGCTTGCTGCCAAAATTTTTACAGCCTTCAAGTCGTTTGCATCAACGATCGCCGCAGCCAGTCCCGTCTCCTGTTGAATTTGATCGACCACCTGTTGGGGATTTTTGGGTCCCAAAACGATGAACTGATCGTAGGGAGGGAGAGTGCCCGTAACATCATCAATCAGTCGCGCTTGCTCTCCGGCTAGCTGATAAAAGACACCCGGTATGCCAAAAAACTTTTTCGCGATCGCTCCCACCGCTAGAGCAAAGATTACCCGAACCGGACCACTAATATCCACCAGTGACTGTAAACCGCAAGCCGTGGACATACTAGAGGTGCGATAGAAAAATTGACATAGCCGCTTGGCAACCCATCCGGGTTTGATCTGGCTATGGTGACGCCATTGCTCCTGCATAATTGCCACAGGTGTCTCACTGAGCGCTACCACATCACCTGGCTTAGCATGGGGAAGAGCATAACGTTTAGCTACTGCCACCGGGTTATCTAGAGGCGTCAGTATATGAGTCGGGATCGGTAAGACTTCTGCACAAGACGTATGCCGCCAGTTTAGTGGCGTATTGGTATCAGGAAACTTCAGCGGAAGTACGATGTGGCGAACTTTGACGATTCGCCCTTCAGGACCATACGTTGTGTAGTGAACTTGGAGCCAAGCCGTCTGTAAAGCCTCAAGATTCTCTCCCTGAATATCAATCGCGATCTCTAGCCCAGTTTTCTCTTCAGGCTTGATAATGTAAGCAAACCAATACCCATCGGGTCTTGGAGCCTCATCTCGATGACGGGGAATCACCTGAGTTTTGCAAGTAATACCCTCTAAACTTGCCTTTGCCAACAGCTTTACTTCCGCTTTGACTTCCGGCACCATTACCTCTCGGTATGGATTGCGGTTGCAAAACTCTAAGTTACCGACTAGTAAATACTGGTGTTTTTCCGAGACTGACCAATTCCAGTCTCCTGCCGTCAACTCCAATTCATTACCAGGGCGAAGCCGATAGCGTATTTCTAACGCTAGCGCTCCTAACGCCAGTAGAAAAGCCGAGACTCCAACAGCAAGTCCTATAGTTCCGGCGAAGGACGCTAATGCGTCCTGCTGCACTATCCCTAAACTCATAATCATATAAGAGCTATTAATCTCCCCTTGGCATGCCAACATATCTTAGATTGTCTGGCGTCCAGTTCTTGTAATAATCTGTTTTCAATAATGAATCTGAAGCTTTCTTAAGCAGCTGCTTGGTTTGAACCGTGAAGTTTAGAAACGGTTCTTGCCTTGTGTAAACATCCTGGATATTGAAATCCTCGTCGGGATGACCACCGAAAGCTACTAAACCAGAGTCAGATATCTGTTTATTGAGGCTATCTATGAATTCTTGCAATTGGAACTGTGTGATCGCTTGCTTTTCAGGATGGATGACTAGCAAAACTTCATAACGTCCCTCTTGACAAAACTCACTAATTATCTTCATGACTGGAGAATTAGGATGAAAGTCTCCACGAGCACCAAAACGGACAACCTTATATAAGATGCGATCCTCCAGACGAGCTTTCCGGGCAAAAGGACAAAGTGGCATGTCTCCAAGAATCGGATGGGGCTTTTCCAGAAACTCCTTCATGTATTCAACCATAAGATGGATGACTTGAGCGTCACAATCCTCTAAAGGGTCATCCTTACAGTTAGATAGTCTTTGTCGAGTTCCCATCTTTTGGTAGCTGGTTAAGTTTTATTCGGGTTAGTCAAGCGGATCCTTGACCGGAAGTAGTGATCGCCTCAATTAAGATAGCACTCACTCTAGGCTTGTCAAACTCAGCGTGCAGTTGAGGCTTCACTCAGTCAGGACAATTACGTCCTTAGACCTTGGCTGATTTCAATAAGGCTCGGCTAAAGCTACCACACAGATTTGACAGGAGTGTGACGATCATATGGCACTGAGGCGATCGCTACAGAAGGGGAGAAACTCCCCTCCTATACTCACTGCTTAGTTAGCTGTTCCTCAAAAACCCAAGCACCATGGAAGCCGTAAGGCACCCGTTGAGGAATAAGGACACGCGCCACAGGTTCAGCTGTCACATCTTGGGCATTCACTACCACCAGTTCAGAAATCTCTTCACCCGTGTCATAAACAAACGCGACGAGCCAGCCGTCATCCTCCTGTGTCGCACCCGGACGAGGGACAAATACAGCCTCACCGCCATAGCGTCCTGCACCAAATTTATGCGTCTGGGAACTGCCACTGCTCAAGTCGTATTTAATCAGACCCTCGAATAGGGGCATCGGACTAGGTGCCAACTGCGCTGTGTAGCCATATCGCAGGGGTCGTCCCAATAGTAATTCATTCACACGGGGAAAGTCGGAGGGGCGATCGTCCAGAGCCTCTTCCCGCACCGTACCACGGCTAAGGTTAAACCGCCACCGATACAAGCGACCATGACCTCCTTCCGTTTCACCAGGCGTATCTTGTGACATCAAGACTGCGGTGGAGTTCATCCGGCAGGCGACAAGTACTACCTCATCTCCCTCCTCATAAGCGTTGAGAGTATGGAAGACATAACAAGCAGGACTCTCGAACCAGCGAATACTGCTGTTATCGCCGTGACGTGGGAGAATGCCGAAGCGACTGGGACGGTCTGGCTCAAACATCAGGACAGGCTCTCCCCGTTGTGCCCGTTGCATGCTGAAAGTTAGGGGCAAATCCATGAAAATGGTGTAATGCTCAGTAATCGCGAAATCATGCATCATGACGCCAATTGGCAGGTCAATGGGTACCGTCCGCAATAGCTCACCTGCTGCTGAAACGACACCATATTGCAGGTAGGGGGGTGTAACGGGAGAGTAACCAAAGAACATCATCTCGCCCGTGCTAGGGTCTACCTTGGGATGGGCGGTGAAGGCAGAAACCAGCTTGCCCTCAAACGTATAAGAGCCTATGGTCTCTAAGCTAGGAACCTTGAGCGCGTGAGGCTCGCCTCCTTCCCATGTCGCCAAAAACTGTCCCGCGTGCCAGACCAGAGCCGTATTAGCCGTATTTTTTCCTGGACCGTGTGGGTTGTCCATCTGGGGCGGTTCTAATAGCCCACTCCAGATCGCATGACCAGCTTCTCGCTCAATGTTAAATCCTCTAGTTCGTACATAGCGGTTGCGATAGGAGGCTTTGCCGTTGCTAATTCGCACTCCGTGCAACATCCCATCCCCATCAAACCAGTGGTATTGACCAATGGGTGAAAACTGAGGATTAGAACCATTACGTACAAACATCCCGGATAGATCACCGGGTAGGTTGCCAATCACTGTGAGGTCGTTAGCCGTAAGTTCCTCATGAATCGGCGCAAAATTGTCATCTAGAAAGGGATTGACTGCTGTTGTGATCATGCTGTTATTTACATCCGCTTTTCAGGTTCACCTGCTTAGCTTGAGCTTATCTAGCAGGTTCGCCATGCAATGAGTTGCCGGTGGCTACTTCAACTTTGACACTCCCACGGTTACGCTTAGCTAAAACCGTGGGATTCTTGGGTCAATGGGGAGCCAGTGCTTAACCCCTCGCCAAGCAGCTTGACCGCATATCCTGCGGCTGCAAGTCCGCGCTGCATCACTACCATTGCGGCAGC